>JBJOHO010000056.1:0-12398 GCA_046047615.1 Pseudomonadota bacterium | reverse complement strand
ATGTTCGCGAGCACCATTTCGGCCATGCGGCGGCGGGTCTCGACCGTGGCGCTGGCCATGTGCGGCGTCAGCACCACGCGCGCCGAGGACCGCAGCGCCTCCGGCACGCGCGGCTCGTCCTCGTACACGTCCAGGGCCGCGCCGGCGATGGCGCCGGCCTCCAGCGCGGCGACCAGGGCCGCCTCGTCCACCACCGCGCCGCGCGCCACGTTCACGAGATAGCCCTGCGGTCCGAGTGCCTGGAGCACGGTGGTCCCGACCAGGTGTCGCGTGGCGGCCGTGGCGGGACAGGTCAGCACCAGCACGTCGACCTCGCGCGCCAGCTGCAGCAGGTCCGGCTGGTAGCGCCACGGGCTGTCCTTGGCCCGTGGCCCGGTCCAGGCCACGCTGCCGAAAGGCGCCAGCCGGCAGGCCGTGGCCGCGCCGATCTGGCCGAGGCCGACGATGCCGAAGCGGCGCCCGCTGACCTTGCGGGCGAGGGGCTTGTCGCCCTCGAGCCAGCGGCCGCTGCGCACCCAGGCGTCGGCGGCAGGCAGGTCGCGCAGCAGGCCGATGACCAGGCCCACGGCGAGGTCGGCGACGTCCTCGGTCAGCGCACCGGTCGTGACGCCGACACCCACGCCGCGTTGCCGGGCCAGTGCGAGATCGACCTTGTCGACACCGACACCGTTGATGGCGATGACGGCCAGCCGGGGCAGCGCCTGCAGCAGCGCCGGCGGACAACCGATGTGCCCGCCGGTGGCGACGGCGTGGACCGCCCCGGCCCTCGCGGCGAGGAAGGCCTGCTGGGCCGCGGCATCCAGTGTCCACCAGCGGATCACCTCGCCACGCGCGGCGAGGCCGTCCTGGAGGAAGTCGGAAAACGGGCAAAGCTGCAGGATGACCGGCAGGTCGCGTGGCATGGTGGCCATCAGATCACCGACACGATGCCGCCGTCCACGTACAGCGTCTGGCCGTTGATGAAGTCGGCGGCGGACGAGGCAAGGAACACGACGACGCCATGCAGGTCTTCGAGGCGGCCCCAGCGGCCCGCCGGCGTGCGCTTGCGCAGCCACTCGTCGAACACCGGGTCCTCGACCAAGGCCTTGTTGAGCGGCGTATCGAAATAGCCCGGGGCGATGGCGTTGATCTGCAGGCCGTGGCGGGCCCAGTCGGCGCACATGCCCTGGGTGAGGTTCTTCACGGCGCCTTTGGAAGCGGTGTAGGGCGCGATCGTCGGCCGCGCCAGCGCGCACTGCACGCTGCCGATATTGATCACCTTGCCGCGGCCCCGGGGGATCATGTGGCGCGCGACCGCCTTGCCGACGTAGTAGACGCTGTCGAGGTTCGTGGCCATCAGTTCGCGCCAGTCGCTGTCCTTGAACTGGTCGAGCGGCGCGCGGCGCTGGATGCCCGCGTTGTTGACGAGGATGTCGATGGCGCCGTGACTGGCCTCGAAACCGTCGATGGCGGCATTCACCTGCGCCGGATCGGTGACATCGAACGCCAAGGTGGTGACAGCGGCGCCGGTGGCGTCCGCCAGCCGGACCGCCGCAGCCTCCAGCGCCGTCGTGTTGCGGCCGTTGAGCACCACTGCCGCACCCGCCTGCGCAAGCGCCTCGGCCAGCGCCAGCCCGATGCCACGCGCGGCTCCCGTCACCAGGGCCCTGCGGCCCGACAGATCGAACAGTTTCACGCTCACGCCTTCCCCCACCGCACCGGACTTGTTACCGTGAACATACGAAGGCGGGGAGTATCGTCATGTTGGCCGCGGTTTGTCACGGGAAGAAGGATCTGCGCGTCGAGGTACGGCCTGAACGGCCGCTGGCGGACGACGAAGTGCGCGTCGCGGTGGCCTATGGCGGCATCTGCGGTTCGGACCTGCACTACTACCACCGCGGCGCAGTGGGTGATTTCGCGGTGCGCGAGCCGCTGGTGCTCGGTCATGAGATATCCGGGCGCGTGGTGGAATGGGGCGCGGCCGTGCGCGGCCTGCGCGCCGGCCAGAAGGCCGCGCTGGACCCGAGCCGCGCCTGCCTGCGTTGCCCTCAGTGCCGCAGCGGCCGCAGCAACTTGTGCAGCGACATGTGGTTCCTGGGCAGCGCCGGCCGTTTCCCGCATTCCCAGGGCGGCTTCTCGCAGCACCTGGTGCTGCGGCAGGACCAGGTGATCCCGGTCGCGGATGAGGTTGACCTGCTGCACCTGTCGGTGGCCGAACCGCTGTCGGTCGGGTTGCATGCGGTGAACCGGGCCGGACCGTTGCTGGGCAGGCGGGTGATCGTCACCGGCTCCGGGCCGATCGGCCTGCTGACGGCCCGTGCAGCGCGCTGGGCCGGCGCCAGCGAAGTGGTCGCCACGGACGTCGAGGACGCGCCTTTGGCCGTGGCCCGTGCGCACATGGGCGCGGACCACACGGTGAACGTTGCGGCGGATCCCGACGGCCTGCGGGCCTACGAGGCTGATGGCGGCCACTTCGACGTCGCGTTCGAGTGCTCCGGGGCTGCGCCGGCGCTGGCGTCGCTGTTCAGGGTCATCCGCCGCGGCGGTCGCATCGTGCAGGTCGGCATGTTGCCGCCGGGCACCGCGCCGCTGCCCGTCAACGTGCTGCAGTCGCGGGAGATCGAGTTGGCAGGCGCCTTCCGGGCCCATGACGAGTTCCGGCTCGCCGTTGAACTGATCACCAGCGGCCGCATCGACGTCGGCGCGATCCTCTCCGGCACCTACGCGCTGGCGGATGCCGCCGCCGCGCTGGAGAACGCCGGCAACCGCGCCAAGGTCGTCAAGCTCCACCTGGCCATCAACGAGACTGCCGCATGATCACCCGCACCGCGATCTTCGAGGGCCGCGTCAAGGCCGGCCATGAAGAGGAGTTCTTCCGCCGCTTCGAGCAGGAGTTGGTGCCGATGTGGCACGAGTTCCCCCATGCCAGCAACATCCGCCTCTACCGCGTCGCCTCGACCGACGACGGCGCACCGCCCATCGCCGTGATACAGCAGATCGACTACCCGTCTGCCGCGGCCCTGGAGGAGGCGCTGGCCTCGCCGGCCCGCCAGCGCGCCCGTGCCGTGACACTCGAATTGATGCAGTTCTTCGATGGCCGCCTTTACCATGTGGTGAGTGGGGGCAATCTCGCCGGCGGCTAGGGTGGGCCATGAACAAGCACAAGCGGCCCGCGCGCGGCACACGGCGCGGCGCCGCCACACAACGACCGACGATCCGCGAGGTGTCGCGGCTGGCGGGCGTGTCGCGCATGACGGTGTCGCGTGTGGTGCGCAACCCGGAACAGGTCTCGCCTGAGACACGGGCGCGTGTCACCAAGGCGATTGCCGACCTGGGTTACGTGCCCGACCTTGCCGCCGGCAGCCTGTCGAGCCGGCGCACGGGGTTCGTCGCGCTGCTGCTGCCCACGCTCACCAACGCCAATTTCGCCGCTGCCGCGCAAGGTCTCACCGAGGCGCTGCGTCCGGCCGGCTATCACCTGCTCATCGCCTACACCGAATACTCGCAGGCCGAGGAAGAGCGGCAGCTGCGCAACCTGCTTGCGCGCCGCCCCGAGGCCCTGGTGATCACCGGCGTCCCGCAGCGGCGCAGCGCCTCACGGCTGCTGCTGGCCGCGGACGTGCCCATCATCGAGATCGCCGACCTGCCGCGTCAGCCGCTGCAGCATGCCGTGGGCTTCTCGAACTACCAGGCCGGCCGGACCGCCGCGCGCCACCTGCTGGACCGCGGCTTTCGCCGTATCGGCGCAGTGGCGGGCAGCAACGAGGGCGACGCCATCGACCACCGCGGCGAGGAGCGCATGCGCGGCTTCGAGGACGAGCTGCGCTTGTCCGGAGTGGCCACCGATCTGGTGCTGCGCCACGGCCAGGCGCCTGTCAGCTATGACCACGGGGCGGGCAGCATCGGCCTTCTGCTGGCGCGCGAGCCGCGCATCGAGGCGGTGTTCGCGGTGTCTGACCTGTCGGCCGTCGGCGTGGTGATGGAGTGCCAGCGGCGCGGGGTGAAGGTCCCGGAGCAGTTGTCGGTGATCGGCTTCGGCGATTTCGAGATCGGACGCGTGATCAACCCGCCGCTCACCACCGTGCACGTCGACTTTGCGGCCTTGGGCCGGCGCACGGGCCAGCTGGTGCGTGGCCTGCTGGCGGAAGATGCGCAGGCCGGCGATGCGGCGCAGGTCATCGATGTCGGACTCCACGTCGTGGAGCGCGCTTCCGTGAGGCAGAAGGCATGAAGACAGCCGGCCTGGTTGGCGTCGGCGTCATGGGCTCGGCCATCGCCACGCGCCTGCTCGACGTGGGCTGGGAGTTGCGGCTGTTCGACCGCGACGCCGGCAGGCTGGCGCCGCTGGTCGCGCGCGGCGCGACGGCCTGCGGCAGCGCGCGCGAGGCGGCCGAGGGCAGCCCTTTCGTGCTCACCAGCCTCAACAGCGCCGACATCGTCGAGGCCGCCGTGTTCGATGACGCGGGCGCCGCCGGCGGCATGAGTGCCGCAGCCCTGCTCGTGGACTTCTCCAGCATCGACCCGGCGCGCACGGCCGGCTTCGCCGCGCGCCTGCGCAAGGAGATCGGCGCGGGCTGGGTGGACGCGCCCTTGTCGGGCGGTGCACCTGCAGCCCTGCAGGGCCGCATGACGCTGATGTGTGGCGGCGAGCCGGCGGACTTCCAGCGCGCCGCACCGCTGCTCACGGAGCTTTCGGCCAACTTCACGCACTTCGGGCTGCCGGGCAGCGGGCAGACGGTGAAGCTGGTGAACCAGATCCTCTGCGCCGGGCAGTTCCTGCTGGTGGCCGAAGCGGTGCGCTTCGCGGAGCAGCACGGCGTCGATGCCACGCGCGTGCCGGCGGCACTGGCCGGTGGTCGTGCGGACTCGCGCATCCTGCAGGAGTTCATGGGCAAGATGGCTCGGCGCGACTACAGCCCCACGGGCCGCATCGACAACATGCTGAAGGACCTCGAGACCGTGCAGGCGGCGGCCTTCGGCAAGCGCATCCCGCTGCCGCTGACGGGTCTGGTCGCGGAGCTGCATCGACTGCTGGTCGCCGGCGGCCTGGGCCCGGCCGACAGCGCCGAGTACATGAAGCTCTTCGATCTCGGGGGAACGCGGCAACCGTGAGTGGCGCCATTGTCGTCATGGGCGTCAGCGGCTGCGGCAAATCGACCTTGGCGCAGGCTTTGGCCGCGCGCCTGGGCTGGCAGTTTGTCGAGGGCGATGCACTGCACCCCGAGGGCAATGTCCGCAAGATGGCGGCCGGCATGGCCCTCGATGATGCGGACCGCGAACCCTTCCTGCGTGCGGTGGCCGATGCACTGGCGGCTGGCCGCAGGACCGGCGTGGTCGCCTCCTGCTCGGCGCTGAAGCGCCGCTACCGTGACCTGCTGCGGCAGGCCTCCGGGGGGCCGGTGCTGTTCGTGCTGCCAAAGCTCGGGCGCGAGATGCTGGCCGTGCGCCTGCAGCAGCGCCCCGGCCATTTCATGCCGGCGTCGCTGCTCGACAGCCAGCTGGCCACGCTCGAATGGCCGGGCACGGATGAAGGCGCCCTGACCATCGATGGCGGCGTGCCCACGGCGCAGCAGGTCGAGGGCGTCCTGCAGGCGCTGTTCCCCACATCCACTGAATCTCCTGGAGCTCCTGCATGAGCAGCCCGACCCTTCCATCCTGCGACATCGGCCTGGTCGGTCTTGCGGTCATGGGCGAGAACCTTGCCCTGAACATCGAGAGCCGGGGCTACACCGTGGCCGTGCACAACCGCACCGTTTCGCGCGTGCACGAGTTCATGGCGGGTCGCGCGGCCGGCAAGCGTTTCGTTGGGGCCGACACACTGGCGCAGTTCGTCGCCGCGCTGGCGTTGCCGCGCAAGATCATCATGCTGGTGAAAGCCGGCAAGGCGGTCGATGAGCTTGTCGACCAGCTGATCCCGCTGCTGTCGCCCGGCGACATCCTCATCGACGGGGGCAACAGCCTGTTCACCGACAGCATCCGGCGGACGCGCCACGTGGAGTCGAAGGGCCTGCTCTACGTGGGCTCCGGCGTGTCCGGCGGCGAGGAAGGCGCCTTGCGCGGCCCCTCGATGATGCCCGGCGGCAGCCCCGCCGCCTGGCCGCAGATCAAGCCGATCTTCCAGGCCATCTGCGCGCGCACGCCCGCTGGCGAGCCTTGCTGCGACTGGATGGGCGAAGACGGCGCCGGACATTTCGTGAAGATGATCCACAACGGCATCGAGTATGGGGACATGCAGGTCATCTGCGAGACCTACGACCTGATGCGCCGGGGGCTGGGACTGGACAACACGGCGATGGCGGACGTCTTCGCCGACTGGAACGCCGCGGAGCTCGACAGCTACCTGATCCAGATCACCGCCGACATCCTGCGGCACGTCGAGGCGGATGGCACCGCGACGGTGGACGTGATCCTCGACAAGGCCGGCCAGAAGGGCACCGGCAAGTGGACCGTGAATGCCGCGCTGGACGAGGGCACGCCGCTGACGTTGATCGCCGAGTCGGTCTTCGCGCGGTGCCTGTCCGCCGCCAAGGACGAGCGTGTGCAGGCCGCGACGGTGCTCGACGGCAGCACCCGCGCCCTGCCGGGCGGGCGTGACGCCTGGATCGCCGACCTGCGGCAGGCACTCTTCGCAGCCAAGATCGTCAGCTACGCACAGGGCTACCAGCTGATGCGTGCCGCGGCGCAAAGCCACGGCTGGAACCTCAACTTCGGCGGCATCGCGCTCACCTGGCGGGGTGGCTGCATCATCCGTTCCGCCTTCCTGGGCGACATCAAGCAGGCTTTCGACCGCAACCCGCAGCTGGTCAACCTGCTGCTGGACCCGTTCTTCGGTGAAGCGCTGGCACAGCGGCAGGCGGCGTGGCGGCGCGTCGTGGCCGGCGCCGTGGCGGCCGGCATCCCGGTGCCCTGCCTGTCGTCGGCGCTCGCGTGGTGGGACGGCTATCGCAGCGCCCGCCTGCCCGCCAACCTGCTGCAGGCGCAGCGTGACTACTTCGGTGCGCACCAGTACGAACGCACCGACCGCCCGCGGGGCGAGTTCTTCCACACGGACTGGACGGGCCATGGCGGCTCGACCACCAGCCAGGCGTATTCGCGCTAGGCTTCGCATCTGACATCACGCAGCACAGGGGGTTGCCCATGAAGTTCGAGACCAAGGCCGTCCACGCCGGCTATTCGCCGGATCCCACCACGAAGGCCGTGGTGCCGCCGATCTACCAGACGGTGGCCTATGCCTTCGACAGCGCGCAGCACGGTGCGGACCTGTTCGACCTGAAAGTGCCAGGCAACATCTACACGCGCATCATGAACCCCACGCAGAACACGCTCGAAGAGCGTGTGGCGGCGCTGGAGGGCGGCATCGCGGCGCTGGCGCTGGCCTCCGGGCAGGCGGCGATCACCTACGCGATCCAGACGATCACCGAGGTGGGCGACAACATCGTGTCGTCGAGCGCGCTTTATGGCGGCACCTACAACCTGTTCGCGCACACGCTGCCGCAGTTCGGCGTGCAGGCACGCTTTGCGGATTACCGCAATCCGGCCAGCTACGCCCCGCTCATCGATTCGCGCACGAAGGCCATCTTCGTCGAGTCGCTCGGCAACCCGCAGGGCAACATCACCGACATCGCCGCCATCGCGCGCATCGCGCATGAGCACGGCGTGCCGTTGATTGTCGACAACACCGTGCCCAGCCCCTACCTGTGCCGGCCCATCGAGCACGGTGCAGACATCGTCGTGCAGTCGCTCACCAAGTACATGGGCGGCCACGGCAGCAGCCTGGGCGGCGCCATCATCGATTCCGGCAAGTTCCCGTGGGCCGAGCACAAGGCGCGTTTCCCGCGGCTCAACGAGCCCGACGTGAGCTACCACGGCGTGGTCTACACCGAGGCCCTGGGGCCGGCGGCCTACATCGGTCGCGCGCGTGTCGTGCCGTTGCGCAACATGGGTGCCGCCATCTCGCCGTTCAACGCCTTCCTCATCCTGCAGGGCATCGAGACCCTGCCGCTGCGCATGGACCGCATCTGTGACAACGCGCTGGCCGTCGCGCAGTACCTGCGTGGCCATGCCAAGGTGAAGTGGGTCAACTATGCCGGCCTGCCGGACCACGAGGACCACGCCCTGGCGCAGCGCCTGATGGGCGGCCGCACCAGTGGCCTGCTGACTTTCGGTGTGCAGGGCGGCCGCGCCGGCGGCGAGCGCTTCCTCGACGCGCTCAAGCTGTTCACGCGGTTGGTGAACATCGGCGACGTGCGCTCGCTGGCGACCCACCCAGCCTCCACCACCCACCGCCAGTTGTCCCCCGAAGAGCTTGCGAAGTCCGGCGTGTCGGAAGACACCGTGCGCCTGTGCGTCGGCATTGAGCACATCGACGACCTGAAGGCGGACCTGGACCAGGCCCTGGCGGGAGTCTGACCTCATGGCGGCCAAGCACACCATCAAGCAGTTGCTGGAACGGGGCGAGATGGTGTGGTCCCCGTGCATCTACGACTGCGTGTCCGCCCGCGTGGCGGAGCTGTGCGGCTACAACTCGATCCTGCTCAGCAGCGTCGAGTTGGAGTACGCGCACCTGGGTATTCCTTCCGGCGCCTACAACTGGGAGGAATACATCTGGGTCGCCTCGCGCATCATCAACTCCACCACGCTGCCGCTGATCGTCGACGGCGAGAACGGTGGCCGCACGCCGCTGGAGGTCTACCGCAACTGCAAGCGGCTGGCCGAGGCCGGTGCCATGGCCATCTCCATCGAAGACACGCGTGAAGGCACCATGTACGCGGGCTACCACTACGGCCACCACATGGGCTACATGGAAGCCGAGCGCTGGGCGACCCACGTGAAGGCTGCGGTGGATGCCGTGCAGGGCACGGACTGCATGATCATCGCCCGCACCGACATCAAGGGCGGCGGTGCGGCGCAGACCGGCGCCGTCGGCGGCAATGAGTTCTCGCAGGGTCTGGACGAGGCCATCCGCCGGGCGAAGATGGGCGTTGCCGCCGGTGCGCCCATCACCATGATCCAGAACATCTGCCATGCCGGCTGCGAGCCCGAGTGCCGCCGCATCGTTGCCGAAGTGCCGGGCTACCGCTTCTACCCGGACCTGCACGCCACCGACGGCGTCAGCGACTGCACGCTGGAGCAGCTGCAGGAGTGGGGCTTCCACCTGGTGTCGAACCATGCCGCGATGAAGGGCGCCACCAAGGGGATGATGGAGTACATGAAGAAGAACTTCGAGAACAAGAACACGGTGTACTCGGAGAACGACGAGTTCCAGGGCATGGGGCACATCTTCCACCCCTTCACGTTCGAGGACTGGATCGAGCGCGACAAGGCGTACATCGAGTTCGAGAGGAAGATGAAGGGCTGAGGCTCGGTCGGCGGCTACCCCTGGCCCTGTTTCAACATCAGGCTTGAGAGTCTCAGGAAGTCATCGAGGTGGCGCTCGATGACTTCCACCAGGATGGGGTACTGGAGTTGTTGGTATTGGTGTACGGCAATGTTCCGGAAGCCGACCATCCGTTGCAGCCCAACCGACAGGTCTGCGCCGATCACGCCGTGTGTCGCCAACAACGCGAAGACGTCGCGTGCGCTTTGCGGCACACCGAGTCGATCCCGGCGGACGACATACTGGCCCAGGTCGATGGCTGCCTCGCAGGCCCGCTGGATGTTCAGGATGGCGGCATCCTGTCGCGTGATGTCCGCCGCGAAACCTGCGCCCGCGAGCGCATATTCATCGCGCGCCCGTTTCACGCAGCGCTCGATGGTCGCAGCCTTGTTCAGGATCAGGTCATCGTGCATGGATAACGCCAGTCTTCCGGATGTCTGTGAGCAGCGGCCCCCGCGCCTCGTCCAGACGCATCTTCTCGCCCAGCACAAACAGTTCCCACAGGTTCACCGGAAGATCAGTACGGCACCACAAGCGCTGACCGGTGGTGAGCACCTGATGTTGGAACACCGTTGTTGCCGAACGGAGATCGACGAGATCGACATCCGTGTTTTCGGTTTCGGCAAGCTCAGCCGCCATTTTCCATAGCTGGACCGGATCGGCCGGCGTGTCAGTCAGCACCGCGAGGTCGAGGTCGCTTTCTGGGCCGGCGGTTCCTTGGGTGCGACTGCCGAAGGCGTATACGGCCAGCAGAGACGGCAGTCCGGCTTGCAGGTATCTGACCAGCATGGGCGCTTCCATGCGTCATGGTAGTCGCGGGATGCGGCTATGCAAGCACAACCTTGCGTGTTGTGCGACGCTCTCCTGCAGTGGGACATGACTCTCTGGAGTATTCGATGGACCGCCTTCTCGGCAAGCTCGCTGTCCACACCGTCCGCGAGGGCGAGGGTCGCATGCCCATGACCGTGGCCCTTCCCGGCGTCACCCGGGAAGACCTCACCGCCTTGCAGCGGTGGCACTGGTCGCCGGAGCTGTCGTTGGACCCGGCCGAGGCGGTGTTCCACCTCGAGGTGCGCAGCTACGTGCTGCAGGTCGACGGCCTCAACGTGCTCATCGACAGCTGCTGTGGCAACGGCAAGACGCGCAGCGTGCCCTGGGCGCACCAGCTGCAGAGCGGCTGGCTGGACGACCTGCAGCGGCAGGGCTTCAGGCCGGAGGACATCCATCTGGTGCTGTGCACGCACCTGCATGCGGACCATGTGGGCTGGAACACGCGCCTGCACAATGGGCGCTGGGTGCCCACCTTCCCCAACGCACGCTACGTTTTCAGCCGGCGCGATTTCGACTTCTTTGCCACGCAGACCCACGAGCCGCACAACCGCGAGGCTTACGAAGATTCGGTGTTGCCCGTGGTGGCGACGGGCCAGGCCGACATCGTCGACAGCGACCACCTCGTGCACCGCGAGATCGGTGACGGGCTGTGGCTGCAGGACGCCGCGGGCCATTCGCCGGGCTGCGTGGTGGTGAACGCACAGCGTGGCGGTGCACGGCTCGCCTTCATGGGCGATGTGATCCACCACCCGGTGCAGCTCCACCGGCCGGACGTGGCTTTTTTCGCGGACGAAGACGGCCCGGCGGCCTGTGCCATGCGCGAGCGCCTGCTGGCCGAGGCGGCGGACGACGGCGCGGTGCTGCTACCGGCGCACTTCCCGGATCCGCCGGGCTGCCGCGTCCACCGCAGCGGGCGCTACTTCAGCGGGGAATGGTTGGCGCGAAATTAGTGTGAGCCGGCCAACAAACCAGGCTGGCAGTTCAATCTCCAGCCAATCTTCCAAGTGTCCGCTTGGGGCCGGCTGGCAGCCGCTGGTACTCGGCGTGGGAGAGAACGAAGGCCACCGGTCTGCCGTGCGAGGTGATCTGCTTGGGCGCACCCTCGTCCGCCTGACGCAGGACTTCGGAGAACTGCGCCTTGGCCTCCTGCACCTGTACGGCGCAATCCGTTACCCCTTGGTGCGTACCGTGCTGCGGCCGCCGTCGACAGCAATCACCTGCCCGGTCATCCACGCCGCGTCCGCGGACATCAGCATGGCGGCGACGCCGGCGATGTCCTCGGCTTCGCCGAGGCGTGGCAGCGCGTGCAGGCCGGCGATGGCGCTGGCGAGTGTCTCGTTGGCCGTCAGTGGCTGCGCGAGCGGGGTGCGCGTGAGCGAGGGGGCGATCGCGTTGACGCGGATTTTCGGCGCCAGTTCGGCAGCGAGCGCGTGCGTGAGCGCCTCGACCGCGCCCTTGGCCATGGCGATTGACGCGTGCGACGCGAAGCCCTGCTGCGCGGCGATGGAGGAGAACAGCAGCACACCGGGCGTACCGTTGCTGCGCTTCAGGGCGGCGGTGGCCGCCTGCACGGCCAAGGCAGCACCGAGGGCATTGATGCGGTAGTCGTGCAGGGCGTCGGCCTCGGTCAGGCGCGCGAGTGGTTTGAGCGCCAGCGTGCCGACGGCATAGACCAGCCCGTCGAGCGTCTCGCCAGCGTCGGCGGTCACGCGCCCGAATGACTGAGGGTCGGCCACGTCGGCCACGGTGTGGGAGGCAGCCAGTTCGGCCGCCAGCGCTCCGAGGCGGGCGGCATCACGTGCCACAAGGTGCAGGGCCGTGCCGCGGGCGGCGAGGCGCCGCGCGAGTGCCGCGCCGATGCCGCCGGTGGCGCCGTAGATCAGGGTTCGGGCTGTCATGCCCGCAGTATTCAGCGGGCGGCGGGGGTCAGGCGTAACAGTGTGTCTCCGGCGCCGGTGTATCGGTCTGTCCGGGAAAGGCAGGCCGTGCGATGCGTGAGGGTGAGTAACATAAAGCACCCCTAAGGTTATCCAGGGTAACCTTTTGCTACTTTTTCAAGAGCTGGAACTGTCGGGCAAAGACAGACTGCCGCGCATCACCGTGACGGCATCGCCGCCGATCCGGACGCGATCACCGCAATCTTCACCATGGACCCAACCGCCGCGCGCGGAGACCTGGCGGGCCAGCAGCCGCGTGCGGCCAAGACGTCGCG
>JBJOHO010000055.1:0-42140 GCA_046047615.1 Pseudomonadota bacterium | reverse complement strand
AAGACCTTGTCGCCGAAGTGCTCGATCAGCTGCGCCGAGACGTCGTTGGTCAGGTTGTTCCGCGGGTCGAACATCGTGCGCAGGATGCCTTCCACGGCGAGCCGCGGGTTCACGCTGTCGCGGACCTGCTCGACGGTGGACAGCAGTCCCGACAGGCCCTCGAGCGCGTAGTACTCGCACTGCATCGGGATCAGCACGCTGTTGGCTGCGACGAGCGCATTGACCGTCAGCATGTTCAGGGAAGGCGGGCAATCGATGAAGACCAGGTCGTAGCGCTCGCGCAGCGGCGCCAATGCGTCGCGCAGGCGCGTCTCACGCCCGGGCTCATCGCCCACCAGCCGGACCTCGGCAGCCACCAGGTCCTGGTTCGTGGGCAGCAGGTCGAAGCCGGCCTCGGGCAGCGCAACGATGGCCGCGGCCGCCGGCACTTCGCCAAGCAGCACCCCGCAGCTGCCGTGCTCGACGGCGGACTTGTCGACGCCGCAGCCGGTGGTCGCATTGCCCTGGGGATCCAGGTCGACCAGCAGCACGCGCCGCCGCGTGGCGGCCAACGAGGCGGCCAGGTTCACGGCGGTGGTGGTCTTGCCCACCCCGCCTTTCTGATTGGCTATGGCGATGACCTGGTTCATGCGGCGGCAGTCTAGCAGCCCGGCCGGCATGCCGTGCTGCGTGGTAACGTGCGCGCTCTCCGGAGATGCCTGCCCGAATGAAGAAGCTGTTGCGGATCCTTGGCGCAGTCGCCGTGCTTGCGGTGGTGGCAGGACTGACCGTCGCGGGTTGGGCCTGGCTCAACCAGCCGCAGGACGAAGTGCCGTGGCCCAAGACGATCCAGGGCTTCGCCTTCTCGCCTTACCAGGAAGGCCAGGACGCCATCCGCAGCCAGCTCCCCAGCGTCGAGCAGATCCGCTCCGACCTGGCGCTGCTCGCCGGCAAGACCTACGCCGTGCGCACCTACTCCACCGAAGGGACGCTGGCGGAGACGGCGCGTCTCGCCGCGGAATTCGACCTCAACGTGGCGCAGGGCATCTGGATCGACCGCAACGCCCAGCGCAACGTCACCGAGATCAACATGGGCCTGCAGCTGCTGCGCCGGCACCGCAACATCGTGCGCGTCGTGGTCGGCAACGAGGCCATCCTGCGCAACGATGTGTCCGTCGAGGACATGAGCCGCTACCTCGACCATGTGCGGGCGCGCACACAGCGGCCGGTCAGCACCGCCGAGCCCTGGCACGTCTGGCTCGACCATCCGGAGCTGGCGGATCACGTCGACTACATCGCCGTGCACATGCTGCCGTTCTGGGAGGGCATCGCCGTCGAGGACGGTGTCGACTACGTG
Source organism: Pseudomonadota bacterium (assembly GCA_046047615.1). Taxonomy (GTDB): domain Bacteria; phylum Pseudomonadota; class Gammaproteobacteria; order Steroidobacterales; family Steroidobacteraceae; genus ZC4RG30. The sequence continues at coordinate 40,804 of JBJOHO010000055.1, read as the reverse complement.
GTCGACAAGATGCAGCGGCTGCAGGCGGCGTTCCCACGCAAGAAGATCATCATCGCCGAGGTCGGCTGGCCGTCGGAGGGACGCACGCGCGACCGCGCCGTTGCCAGCGTGGTCAACGAGGCGACGTTCCTGCGGCGCTTCCTGCACCGCGCGGAGCAGGAAGGCTGGGTCTACTACGTCATGGAAGCCTTCGACCAGCCGTGGAAGGCGCTCAACGAAGGCGGCGTCGGCGCCTACTGGGGGGTCTACGACGTCCAGCGCCAGCCCAAGTTCGTGTTCGTCGAGCCGATCGTGCGCGTGCCCCAGTGGCAGTTGCTCGCGGGCATCTCTGTGGCCATCGGCGCGCTGCTGCTGGGCGTCCTCTACCTCAACAGCCGTGCGCTGAAGACCCGCGGCCGGCTGTTCCTGGCGCTGGTGGTGTATTCCATCGCAACGACCGCGGTCTATGTGGTGTACGACTACAGCCTGCAGTACGCGACGACCACCACGGTGCTGGTGGGCAGCTTCCTGGTCCTCGGGATGCTCGGCGTGATCGCGGTGCTGCTGGCCGAGGCCCACGAATGGGCGGAAGCACACTGGGTCAGCCGCCGCGAGCGCATGCTGCTGGCCAGCGGCGCCGAGGGTTTCCTGCCGAAGGTCTCGATCCACGTCCCGGCCTACAACGAACCGCCGGACATGCTGATGCAGACGCTGGATGCGCTGGCGCGCCTTGAATACCCGGACTTCGAAGTGCTGGTGATCGACAACAACACGCGCGACGAGGCGGTGTGGCGTCCGGTCGAGGCCCATTGCGCGACACTTGGCCCGCGGTTCCGCTTCTTCCACGTGGCCCCGCTCGAGGGGTTCAAGGCCGGTGCGCTCAACTTCGGCCTGCGGCACACGGCGGCCGATGCCCGGGTGGTGGCGTGCATCGACGCCGATTACCAGGTCGCGCCGCAGTGGCTCCGCGACCTCGTGCAGCCCTTCGCCAAGCCCGACATGGCCATCGTCCAGGCACCGCAGGACTACCGTGATGGCGACGAAAACGCGTTCAAGGCGATGTGCTACGCCGAGTACCGGGGCTTCTTCCACATCGGCATGATCACGCGCAACGAGCGCAACGCCATCATCCAGCACGGCACCATGACGATGGTGCGGCGTGACCTGCTGGAGCGCCTCGGCGGCTGGTCGGAGTGGTGCATCACCGAGGACGCCGAGCTCGGCCTGCGGGTGTTCGAGGCCGGCTACCAGGCCACCTACATCCCCGACAGCTACGGCAAGGGCCTGATGCCGGACACGTTCATCGACTTCAAGAAGCAGCGCTACCGTTGGGCCTACGGCGCGATGCAGATCATGCGCAAGCACTGGTCGGCAATCTGGCGCCCGTCCGAGAGCGCGCTCACTGCGGGGCAGCGCTACCACTTCGCCGCGGGCTGGCTGCCGTGGATCGCCGACGGCTTCAACCTCGCCTTCAACCTGGCGGCGCTGTGCTGGTCCGCGGCCATGATCTACGCACCCGCCAAGGTGGATCCGCCGCTGATGCTGTTCTCCGTGCTGCCCCTGGCACTGTTCACCTTCAAGCTGGCCAAGCTCGTGCACCTCTACACGACACGGGTCGGCGCCAACCTGCGGCAGACGCTGGCGGCCGCGCTGGCCGGCCTGTCGCTGTCGCACACCATCGGGCTGGCCGTGATGAAGGGCCTGTTCACCAACAACGAGCCCTTCTTCCGTACGCCCAAGCGGGCCGAGCCGCATGCGCTGTTCAAGGCCTTGGCCAGCGCCCGGGAAGAAACGCTGCTGATGCTGACGCTGTGGTTCGCGGCCTGGAGCCTGTTGCGCATCCCGCAGGAGATCGGCAACCCCGACCTCAACATCTGGGTCGCGGTGCTGCTGATCCAGTCGATCCCCTACGCGGCGTCGTTGCTGGTCTCGCTGGTCAGTGCCTTCGACATCCCGGCGCGGGTGCTCGGCGGCTCCAGCGACGGCTACGGCGGGCCGCGGCAGCCCGCGGTCTCCGCCCCGCCGCGCGACTGAACCCGGGTCAGGCGGCGTCGCGATACAGCGTCAGCAGGTGCCGCTGCGACGGCAACCCGGGCACCTCGAGGCGCCGCACCGAGGCCAGCCGCCAGCGGGGGGGCCAAGGCCCTTCGTCGGGCGAACCAGGCGGCGGCGGCCATACGCCCTTCATCGCCAGCACCCGGGTATCGGGGTCGCAGAGGGGCCCCACCCAGTGCAGCAACCGGGGCAGCGGGGCGAACGCCCGCGACACGACGCAGTCCTGCGGTGTCGGCGGCAGATCCTCGACGCGCGACTGCAGGGTCGTGACATTGGCCAGACCCAGCAACCGGGCGGCATGGGCGACGAAGCGCAGCTTGCGCCCCACGGAGTCGATCAGCAGGAAGCGCCGTCCGGGTTGCAGGATGGCCAGCGGCAGGCCCGGGAAACCGCCGCCGGTACCGACATCCGCGACCTTCGTGCCCGTGATGTCCGCGTGCACGCTGAGGCTGTCGAGCAGATGCTGGATGATCACGTCCCGCGGCTGGTCGACTGCGGTGAGGTTGACGGTCTGGTTCCAGCGGATGAGTTCGCTGGCCAGCGACAGCAGTTGCGCCTCCTGCCCCGCGTCAAGCGAGAGGCCGAGGGCGGTCGCGCCGTCGCGCAGCAGCGCGGCATCAAGCGCGGGTGTGGTGCGGCTCATGTATCACCGCCGATCCGTACCAGGAAGCGCCCGCGGTGCGTGCCGGCGAGCACCCGGCGGCTGGTCGACGGGATGTCGTCCAGGCTGACCTCGCCGGCCACCATGGCGTCGAGGTGTCGCGGACGCAGGTCGGTCGCCAGCCGCTGCCAGACGGCCAGGCGCGGTCCGCGCAAGGTGGCCGACGAGTTGATGCCCAGCAGGTTCACGCCACGCAGGATGAAGGGCATGACACTGGTGTGGAGTTCCGGCCCGGCAGCGAGGCCGATGCTGGCCACGTTGCCCCAGGGGGCGCAGCCGCGCAGCAGGCCGGAGAGCAGGCTGCCACCGACGTTGTCGATGGCGCCGCCCCAGCGCACGCTTTCCAGCGGTTTGTCGCCGACGCCGAGTTCGGCAGGGGCCAGCACGCGGGTTGCCCCGAGCGCCGTCAGGTAGCTGGCCGCATCGGCCTTGCGGGTGAGGGCCCAGACCTCATAGCCACGCCCGGCCAGCAGGTCGACGGCGATGCTGCCGACACCCCCGGTGGCCCCGCTGACGACCACCGGACCCATGGCAGGACTTTGGCCGTTGTGTTCCATGCGGTGGAGCGCAAGGCCGGCCGTGAAGCCCGCCGTTCCGAGGATCATGGCCTGGCGCAGGTCGAAGCCTGGCGGCAGCGGGATGACCGCATCCGCCGGTACGCGCGCCACCGCGGCATAGCCACCATCGCGGGTCTCAGACAATCCGCAGCCGGTGACCAGCACACGGTCTCCGGGCGCCACCGTGGGGACGTCAGATGAGAGGACGGTGCCGGCAAGGTCGACGCCGCCAACCAGCGGGCTGCGGCGCAGGATGCGCCCGGCGCCGGTGACGGCCAGGGCATCCTTGTAGTTGATGCCGGACCAGGCCACCCGGACCACGACCCCGCCGGGAGTGAGGTCGTCCAGCGCGAGGTCGCACAACCGCGCGTCCATCGTCGGGGCGGGGTTGCCTGGCAACTCATGCAAGCGCAGCGCGCGGAAGGTCGGCATGACGTCGATCCTGCTCTAAAGTCGGGGACCGGGATTCCCGGCAGCTGGAGTGGCTGATGATGCGTGGAGGATGGTATCGCGCCGCACTGATGGCGGCTGGCCTGGCCCTGGTGCCGCTGGCGGTGCAGGCCGAGGTCATCGAGCAGGGCACCTTGGTTTTCGACGGCATCCCGGCCCCCGATCCGGCTGAGGCCGGGAGGCTGGAAGCCTGGCTGGAGTCGCGGCAGGCCAGCTTCCAGGGCTGGCTGGCCGACGGCAGCCTGCTGGTCGGGACGCGTTTCGGGGAGGCCGAGCAGTTGCACCGGGTGGTGTCTCCGCTGGGCGCACGCAGCCAACTGACCTTCGGCCGCGAGCCGCTGCGCGGCGCGGCGCCCCGCCCCGGCCGTCCGGATGAGGTGCTGGTCGTCCAGGACCGCGGCGGTGACGAGAACATGCAGTTCTGGCTGCTCTCGCTGCGTGACGGCAGCCGCCGCCTGTTGACCGATGGCCGCGCCCTGCACGGCACGCCGGTGTGGTCCAACGATGGCCGCCGGCTGGCCTGGTACAGCAATGCCCGCGATGGGGTGAACTACGACATCCACGTCCTCGACGTGGACGCCGGCACACCGCCGAGAATGGTGGCCGGCGGCGGGCGGCATTCGTACTACGTCCAGGACTGGAACTACGACGACAGCAAGCTGCTGATCCTCAGCTACCTGTCCAACACCCAGAGCCAGCTGCTGGTGCTGGAGCTGGCGGACGGCAGCCTGCGACCGATCGAGCCGCCACCCTCCTCGCCCGGCGCGGCACCGGCGCCGCGCACGCTCGTCAGCGCCGCCCGCTTCTCGCGCGATGGTCGCGGCGTGTTTTTCCTGTCCGACCGCGAGCAGGGCTTCACCCAGCTGTTTTTCACCGACCTCTACACGGGCCAGAGCCGCCGGCTGTCGGCCGGTGATGCGGTCGACATAGAGGACCTGGCCGTGGCCGCAGACGGTCGGCACCTGGCCTACACCCGCAACGAAGGCGGCTTCTCGCGCGTGGTCGTCCATGACCTGCAGCGCCAGTCCGACCTGCTGCTGCCGCCCTTGCCGGCCGGTGGCGTGGTCAGCCAACTGGGCTTCGATGCGGGCGGCGCGCGATTGGCCGTCGCCGTCGAATCCGCGCAGCGGCCACGTGACATCCACGTGCTGGATCTGGATGCAGCGCCCGGTGGCGGCTGGGTGGCCTGGACGCAGAGCGAGCCTGGTCCCGCGGGCACCGCGCGCCACGTCGCCGCGCAGCGCTTCGACTATCCCACCTGGGACAGCGTGGGGGGGGCGCCGCGGCGTATCCCGGCCTTCCTGTATGCGCCGGCCGGCGCCGGACCGCACCCGGTCGTGGTCGACATCCATGGCGGACCCGAATCCCAGGCCCGACCAGTCTGGGACAGCTTCCGCCAGTTCCTGGTCAACGAGCTCGGGTTTGCCGTGGTGGTGCCGAACGTGCGTGGCAGCAGCGGCTATGGCCGGCAATACCTCGACCTGGACAACGGCCGGCTGCGCGAGGATTCGGTGCGCGACATCGGCGCCCTGCTGGTGTGGATCGGCGCACAGCCGGGGCTCGACGCGGAGCGGGTCGTGGTGATGGGCGGGTCCTACGGCGGCTACATGACGCTGGCGTCGTTGGTGCACTACGGGGACCGGCTGGCCGGGGGCATCGACGTGGTGGGCATCAGCCACTTCGTCACCTTCCTGGAGCGCACCTCCGCCTACCGGCGCGACATGCGGCGCAGCGAATACGGTGATGAGCGGGAGCCGGGGATGCGGGCGTTCCTGGAGCGGATCTCGCCACTGACGCGGGCGGAGGCGATCCGCAAGCCGCTGCTGATCGTGCAGGGCATGAACGACCCGCGGGTGCCTGCGTCCGAATCAGAGCAGATGCGCGACCGCATCCGCAGCCAGGGAGGCGAAGTGTGGTACCTGGCCGCCCGGGACGAGGGCCACGGATTCCGGAAGAAAGGCAACCGCGACGCCTACCTGCGCGCGGTTGCCGCGTTCCTGCGTCGGGTTGCCGGCGATCAGCGCGCCGGACCACGCACCAGCGACTGAAGGCCGGGACGCTGCGCCGAGAAATAGGCAGCGATGGCCTTGATGTCGGCAGGGCTGAGCTGGCTGGCGAAGGGCTGCATGATCGCATTGCGGCGTGCGCCCGAACGGTATTGGCCGAGCGCCTGCTCGATGTAGTCGGCGTATTGGCCGGTCAGCGTCGGATAGGTGCCCATGATGCCGACGCCGTCGCGGCCGTGGCAGGCCTGGCAGGTGGCGGCCGCGGCCGGCGGCTGACCCACCGTGGCGGCACCCGCGCCGGCCGACTTCACCGGCGTTCCCGAGAGGTAGGCGGCCATGTCCTGCATGTCCTGGTCGGACAGCGAGGCCGCGTGCGCTGCCATGGTGGCGTGCGACCGCTCGCCGCTCTGGTAGGCCTTCAGGGCCTGCACGATGTACTCGGGGTGCTGGCCGGACAGCTTGGGGACCCGGTAGACGGGGAAGGCGTTCTTGTAGCCCTCGACGCCATGGCAGCCCAGGCAGGTGTAGGCGAGCGTCTTGCCGCGCGCGGCATCGGCGGCATCGACGGAAGCCGGGGCCAGCGTCGCGCACAGGCCGGCCACGGAGAGAACGACAGAGAAAGACCACGAGCGAACGGACATTCCGCATCCCCAGGACAGTCGCAATGAGTCCGCGATGGTACGGTTGCAGGCGGCGAATTGCCACAGTCCGGGGCGCAAACGGGCCAACCCGCACGAGTGAGGATCCTGTGATCGCAGTCATACAACGGGTGCGTTCGGCACGTGTCGAGGTGGCAGGTGAGACCGTCGGCCAGATCGGCGCCGGGCTGCTGGCCCTGGTCGGTATCGCCGCGGGAGATACGCAGGCCGAGGCCGGGCGCCTGCTGGCCCGGATGCTCGCCTACCGCATCTTCCCGGACGCGGCAGGCCGGATGAACCTCAGCCTGGCGGAGACTGGCGGTGGGCTGCTGCTGGTGTCGCAGTTCACCTTGGCGGCCGATACGCGCAAGGGCTTGCGGCCAGGATTCCAGACGGCGGCGCCTCCCGCCGAGGCGCGCCACCTGTTCGACCATCTCGTCGACCTCGCCCGGACACGGCACGTCACGGTCCAGACCGGGCAATTCGGCGCCGACATGCAGGTGTCCTTGGTCAACGACGGCCCGGTGACATTCGTGCTGCAAAGCGGCACCCGGGAACTTTGACGGCCACAACCGGGCCGGATGTCCTATCATTCACAGCCCAACTTCGGGCCTGCGGGAGCACGTGTCATGGGCGGCATCGGAATGAAGGAAATCCTGATCATCCTGGTCATCGTGCTGCTGGTCTTCGGCACCAAGAAGCTGAAGAACATCGGCTCGGACCTGGGCGGCGCGGTACGTGGCTTCAAGGATGCGATGAGCAAGGGCGAGGCCGAGGCGGAAGCCGAGGACAAGGCCGAGCCCAAGCAGCTCAAGCAGCAGGCAGGGCAGCCGGACGCCGAATTCCCGGAAGCCAAGGCGGCCGACAAGTCGCGCAACGCCTGACGCCCCCGGGCGTCAGCAGAGGGCTACGGCAGCCATGTTCGAAGTCGGCATGCAGGAGCTGGGGCTGATCTTCCTGGTCGCCCTGATCGTGCTGGGTCCGCAGCGCCTCCCCAAGCTGGTCTCGCAGGTCGGGCGCTGGGTGGGCAAAGCCCGGCACATGGCCCGGCAGTTCCACGACCAGCTGGAAAGCGAAATCCACCTGGAAGAACTCGCGAAGGCCCGCGCGAAAGAGCCTGCCGCTGCTGCCGCGCCCGTGGCACCGGTCGCGCCGCCCGAGCTGGCGGCGATGACGGGCAGCGCAGCAGCCGGGCCGGCAGCGGAAGCGCCAGCCGCGGCGCCGCAGACCGCCTCGCAGACCACGCCGCCTCCGTCGCAGGAGCCCGACATCTGGTCGCAACCCTCCAGCCTGGCCAGTGCACCCGCAACAGCGGATGCCCCCGCGACCACGCCCCACTACACCGAGACCCATGACCGAGCCGTCTGAGAGCCTGGCCGAAAGCTCGCTCATGTCGCACCTGCTGGAGCTGCGTGACCGGCTCATGCGCGCCAGCATCGCCATCTTCGTGGCCTTCCTGCCCTGCGCCTACTTTGCCAACGACCTGTTCCAGCTGCTGGCAAAGCCGTGGATCCTCGAGGTCACCCGGCAGGGCGGCTCGATGGTCGCCACCGGGGTCATGACGACCTTCACCACGCCCTTCAAGCTGGCGTTCTACGTGGGCCTGTTCGTCGCCATGCCCTACGTGCTGGCACAGATCTGGGGCTTCGTTGCACCCGGCCTCTACAAGCACGAAAAGCGTTTCGCCGTGCCGCTGCTGGTGTCCTCCATCCTGCTGTTCTACGCCGGTGCCGCGTTCGCCTACTTCCTCATCTTCCCGGTGATGGCCGGCTTCTTCACGGCCACCTCGCCCGCGGGCGTGCAGATGATGACGGACATCAACCTGTACCTCGACTTTGCGCTGACGATGTTCCTGGCCTTCGGCGTCGCCTTCGAGACGCCCATCGCGGTCGTGCTGTTGGTCATGACGGGTATCGTGCAGGTGGAGAAGCTCACCGAGGCACGCGGCTACGTGATCATCGGCATCTTCGTGGTGGCCGCGTTCCTCACGCCGCCGGACGCGCTGTCGCAGACCATGCTGGCCGTGCCGATGTGGCTGCTGTACGAAGTCGGCGTGCTGTTCGCGCGGGCAATGATCAAGGCCCGCAGGCAGAGGGAAGCCGCAGAAGCGGCGTCGGCCGGAGGCGGGTGATGGACGCATCCCGGGGGTTCTTCGGCCAGCCTGCGGGGCTGTCGACGCTGTTCTTCGCCGAATTGTGGGAGCGCTTCAGCTACTACGGGATGCGTGCGCTGCTGCTGCTGTTCCTGGTCGGGGCAGTGCAGGACGGCGGCTTCGGCCTTGATGACCCCACCGCCGCCGCCATCTACGGGCTCTATACGGCCGGCGTCTACGTCTTCAGCCTGCCGGGAGGCTGGGTGGCCGACCGCCTGATCGGTGCGCGCCATGCCGTGCTCTGGGGTGGCGCGGTGATCGCCGCCGGCCATGTGGTGCTGGCCCTGTCCACCAGCCTGGCGACCTTCTGTGCCGGCCTCGGGGTCATCGTGCTGGGCACCGGGCTGCTCAAGCCCAACATCGCGGCGCTGGTCGCGGCGCTGTATCCGGAAGGCGGGGCCCGGCGTGATGCCGGTTTCACGGTCTTCTACCTGGGCATCAATCTCGGCGCCGTGCTCGGGCCGCTCGTCACCGCCTGGCTGGCACAGCAGTACGGCTGGCACGTCGGTTTCCTGGCCGCTGCCGTCGGCATGGGCTGCGGCCTCCTCTGGTTCCTCGCGACGCAGGCCCGTCTGGGCGGAGCGGGCGTGGCGCCGGTGGCGCGCACGGTGGAGGCGGCCATGGGCCGCCAGCGCGACCTGCGGGTGCTCTGGCTCGGCGGCTTCGCCATCGCGGCGCTCGTGGTCGGCGCGATCGCCAGCGGCGCGGACGCCCAGACACTGCGTGGCGCCGCGATCTACGTGATCCTCGGCGCCGCGGTGCTCTATTTCGGCAACCTGCTGCTGTTCGGCGGGCTCGACCCGCAACAGCGGCGGCGGATGCTGGTGCTGCTGGCACTGCTGCTGGCAAGCAGCGTGTTCTGGTCGGGCTTCGAGCAGGCCGGTTCCTCGATGAACCTGTTCGCGGAGCGCCACACGGATCGCCTGCTGGGCAGCTTCGAGATCCCGGCGGGCTGGTTCCAGTCGCTGAACGCAGCGTTCATCATCGTGTTCGCGCCGCTGTTTTCCTGGCTGTGGCTTGCGCTCGCGCGGCACGGCGCAGACCTCTCCGCGCCGGCCAAGTTCGTCATCGGCCTGCTGGGCATGGGCCTGGGGTTCGTGGTCATGGCGGCAGCGGCCCGGCTTGTCGCCGAGGGCGGTCTGGCCGCCCCGACCTGGCTGATCACCGCCTACCTGCTCCACACCTGGGGCGAGCTCGCGCTTAGCCCGGTCGGCATGAGCGCGACCACGCAACTGGTGCCGGGACAGCACGCGGGCCAGGGCATGGGCCTGTGGTATGCCAGCCTGTCGATGGGCAACCTGGTCGCCAGCCTGCTGGCGGGTGAGTTCGACACCAGCCGTCTCGACCTGTTTCCGTCCCAGTTCATGCACATCTTCTGGATTTCCGCCGTCGCCGCGGCCTGCCTGCTCGCAGCGCTGCCGCTGTTGCGGCGCTGGAGCGGCGACCGCCGCGGATGAGCGCCGCCCCACGCGGCACGCTGCTCGCGTGCCTGGCGGCGGTCTACCTGATCTGGGGCTCCAGCTACCTTGCCACGCGCATCGGTGTGACCCACCTGCCACCGATGCTCTTCGGTGGCCTGCGTTTCGCCGCCGCCGGCCTGCTGTTGCTGGCCTTCTCGGCCTGGCGCGGATTTCCGCTGGCCGACCTGCGCCGGGACTGGCGCTCGGTGCTGTGGCTGGGATTCATTGGCTGCGCGCTGGTCAATGGGCTGCAGATCTGGGCCCTGCAGTGGGTGCCTTCCAGCACCGGTGCGCTGCTCAACGCCTCCAGCGCGCTGTGGATCGTCGGTTTCGGGCTGTTCGGGGCACGTGCGGAACGCCCCTCTCCCTGGGTGTGGTGCGGCTTGGTGGCCGGCGCCGTCGGCACGGTGCTGCTGGTGCTCCCGGAAGGGGGCGCGGGCGACGTCGGGGCCGGCGTGCCGCTGCTGCCGCAGCTGGCCATCCTGCTGGCCTGCCTGTTCTGGGCCGTGGCCACCCAGCACCTGCGTGATGCACCGCCGCGCCTGGACATCATCACGCTCACGGGCGGACAGATGCTGGCCGGCGGACTGATGATGACGGCAGCCGGTCTTGCCGCCGGAGAACACCATGCCTGGCACAGCTCGCGTGAAGGCCTGCTGGCCATGGCCTGGCTGACCGTGTTCAGCGGCTGCCTGGCCTACACGGCCTACGGCTGGCTGGCGCGCCATGCCTCGCCCGCCCTGGTGAGCACCTACAGCTATGTGAATCCAGCCATCGCCACGTTGCTGGGATTCCTGGTGCTGGGCGAACGCCTGCAACCGCTTCAATGGCTGGGTACCGCCGTGATCCTGGCGGCGGTGCTGCTGGTCAGCCTGCCGGCGGCTGCCGGGCGCGCTCGACCCACACCTTCAGACGCATGAGGGCACGGCGCATGCCCTGGCTGGCGCTGCGGTAGGCGTCGTCCCAGGCTGGATCCTCCGGATATCCGGAGGCCAGCAGGCGGATGACAGTGCCAGCTCCCGCCGGTTCGAGCAGGAACTCCTCGGCCACGGCACCGCGGAAGGAAGGCAGGCCGGGCGTCAACTGGTGCAAGAGGCGCAGCCGGCGGCCAGCTTCAAGCACATCGATGCTGGTGCGCCGCGGCGGAGCACCCGGCAGGCAGGCATCGTGGATACCCCCCGGCCGGGGCTGCACCTCGGCAGGGCCACCGAGCCACTGGGCGACGGCGGCCGGATCCAGCAGGGCCTGCCAGACGGCGGCCGGAGCGGCGTCGATATCCGCGCGGTGGGCGAAACCTCGGGTCCGGGCGGCCATTTCCCCCTCTCCTTGCCGGCGTGTAGTCTGCGCTCCTCGATCCTCTCACCCGGGAGCTCCCTGATGAAACCCGTCCTGGCGGTGGTCGCCCTCGCCCTGCTGCAATTCCTCGTCTTCACGATGCTGGTGGGCCGTGCGCGCTACAAGTACCAGTGTCCGGCACCGCAGACCACGGGCAACGAGATGTTCGAGCGCTATCTGCGCGCGCAGATGAATACCCTGGAGCAGCTGGTGGTGTTCGTACCGGCGGTGCTGATTTTCGGCTACGCAGTCCATGCACTCTGGGCCGCCGGTCTCGGCGCGGTCTGGCTGCTGGGGCGGACGCTGTACTTCATCGCCTACACGCGTGACCCGAAGTCGCGCGGCGTCGGCTTCGCACTCACGCTGCTGCCCAATCTGGCGCTGGTCTTCGGCGCGCTGTGGGCGGGCCTCGGCGGGCTGTCAGGCTGAATTCCCGCAGCGCCGGCGCTCAACGGCCGGCGCTGCGTCGCCGGCGCCAGCCGCGCCAGGCCATGATGGCCGCTGGCGCCAGCGTCACCACGATGATGCCGATCGTGATCAGCCCGAAGTGGTCGCGAACGCCCGGCAGGTTGCCGAAGAGGTAGCCGGCCCAGACAAAGCTGGCCACCCACAGCACGGCACCCGAGATGCTGTAGGCCTGGAACCGCCCGTAGTGCATCCCGGCGATGCCGGCGACGAAGGGCGCGAAAGTGCGCAGGATCGGCGCGAAGCGCGACAGCACCAAGGTCATCGCGCCGTGCCGCTGGTAATAGGCCTCGGTGTCCCGCAAATGCTCCCGGCTGACCAAGGGCAGGCGGCCCGCCATGGCGATATGGCCCAGGCGCCGGCCGATGGCATAGTTCGTGGTGTTGCCGAGGATGGCGGCGACGGTGAGCAGCACGGTCAGCAGCGGCGCGGTCAAGGTGCCCGAGGTGTCGATCGCGGCCAGCGCCCCAAGGGCAAACAGCAGCGAATCCCCTGGCAGGAAGGGTGTGACCACCAATCCGGTTTCCGCAAACACCACCAGGAAGACGATCGCGTACAACCACAGCCCGTAATCGGCCAGCAATTCCGCAAGGTGCTGGTCGACATGCAGCACGAAGTCCAGCAGTGGGCTCAGCAGTTCCATCCGGGATTCCTCAAGGGGGTGTAGGAGAAGTACGGTCCAGCCAGGCGAGCGCGGCGATCACGGCGGCATCCTTGCCCGCCGGCAGCGCAGGATCCGGGTCGGCCGCCGCCGCCTCGATCACCCCATCCGGCTGCAAGCCTTGGCCATGCAGCGAGACGCCGCGCGGCGTGAAGTAGCGCGCCGTGGTCAGCAGCAATGCGTCGCCCCGGCTGAGCGGCAACAGGCTCTGCACGGAGCCTTTGCCATAGGTGGTGCGGCCCAGCAATGCCGCCCTCGCGTTGTCGCGCAGCGCGGCGGCGAGGATTTCTGCCGCCGAGGCCGTGCCGCCATTGGCAAGCACCGCGATACGCGTCCCCTCGAGGAGTTCGCCGGGACGGGCCTCGGCGCGATAGGCCGCATCGCTGCGCCGTCCGGAGGCGGTCACGATCAGACCGCCCGGCAACAGGTCATCGGCGACCTCCACCGCAGACGCCAGCAGGCCGCCCGGGTTGCCGCGCAGGTCGAGCACCATGCGGCGCAGGGGCGTCGGGTCCTCGTTGGCCAGGCGGCGCAAGGCGGCGACCAGTTCGCCAGGGGTCTGGGCATTGAATCGGGCGATGTGCACGTGCGCGACCGCGGGGGACAGTCGCGTGGCAGACACCGTCCTGACCTGGATGTCGGCACGCTGCAGGCGGAGGGACAGGGGCGCGGCCACGCCGGCACGGACCACACGCAGGGTGAGCGAGCTGCCTGCCGGACCCTGCAGCGCCTGGGCGGCTGTCTCGAGGCTGGCGCCCTCGGCCTGCAGCGCGTCGATCTGCAGCAGCCGATCGCCCGCGCGGACGCCGGCACGCATCGCAGGCGAGCCCGGAATCACGCGACTGACGATCATTCCTTGCCGGCTGTTGCGCAGTTCGACGCCGATGCCAACGTAATCACCACGTGCTTCCGCCTGCATCTGACGATATGCCGCGGCATCGAGATAGCGCGAGAAGCGGTCGACCTCCTGCACGACACCCTGTGCAGCCCGCACTGCCAGGGCATCCACGTCCACAGTATCAACGTAGTCGGCGTGCAGGCGGGCCAACACTTCATCGAGCGACGAGGCGGGCGGCACAGTGCGCGGTGCCGCCTCCGCGACAATGGCCTGCGGCCTGGCGCCGGGGCCGAGGCCGAGGCCGAGGAGCAACAGGACCACGGCGGCCGCCATGAGACCGAGGCACAGACCCGACAGGAACGCAGCGCGCGGGGACATGCGTCCCATGATGCGTCAGGCGTTTTCGGCGCGCCGTGGTTCCGTCCACGACGGCGGCGTCGAGTCCGGGACAGCGCTGATGTAGGCCTGCAAGGTCTGCAGAAGCTGCTCGAAAACCACCGGCCTGGCGATGGCATAGCCTTGGGCATAGTCGATGCCGAGCGCGGCGATCCGCAGCCGCGTGGCTTCCTGTTCGACCTGCTCGGCAACGGTGGCCAGGCCCATCGCTTCCGCCAACTGCGCGATGGCACGCACCAGTGATTCGGCACGTGGGTCGGCGAGGATGTCGCGGACGAAGCTGCCATCGATCTTCAGCATGTCCAGCGGCAGGCGACGCAGGCAGGCCAGCGAGGACAGGCCGGTGCCGAAGTCATCCAGCGCCACCGAACAGCCCAGCGAGCGCAGGCGCCGCAGCACGGTTTCGGCCGCAGCGAGGTTGGAGACCATGGCGCTCTCGTTGAGCTCGAAGCAGAACAGCGCGGGAGGCAGGCCACTGCCCCGGATCTGCTGTTCGATGAAGTCGGCAAAGGAAGTGTCGGCGAGCGACTGCGCGGAGAAGTTGATCGAGAACACCACGGGCGCCGCGGCCAGCAGCCCGGCATGCACCTGCAGCCGCTGCACCACCTGCTGCACCACCCAGCGGTCGACCGCGGGCATGAGCTCGTGGCGGACCGCGACCTCGAGGAATCGCGACGGACCGATCATCTGGCCGCGGGGATCCGCAAGGCGCAACAGCAATTCGAAATGGACGCGCGCTCCGGGAAGGGGGCCGAGCGGCGCGATCAACTGGGCCTCCAGGTGCAGACCCTTGCCCCGCAACGCCTCGCGCAACAGTGTGAGCACGCCAGCGTCGGCATCGACCACCGCCTGCCGCTCGTCTTCGCTGCGATACAGCTCGACGCGGTCGCGACCGCGGTCCTTGGCGGTCTTGCAGGCGCTTTCCGCAGCCGCAAAGACATGCGCGTAGTCGCGCCGCGTACCGGCGACGGGCGCAACGCCGATGCTTACCGTGCAATCCAGCGGCACGTCGCTGGCCGTGCCGAGGCTGAACGCCGTGATGCCACGGGCGCTCGCACGCAAGGCTTCCGCAAAGCGCAGCGCATCACGGCTTTCGCCGGGCAACAGCACGGCAAGACGGTCGCCGGCAGACCGGGCCGCCAAGGCTCCCGGCGGCAGGCGCGTGCGCAGCAGTTCGCCCAGCCGCGATATCAGCCTGTCGCCGACATGCATGCCGTGGGCTTCGTTGATGGCGTGCAGGCGGTCGATGCCGATGTGCAGCGCCGTCCACGCCTTGCCGGCAGCAGCAGCCAGCAGCACCGCCGCGGCGCGGCGCTCGAACAGCGAGCGGGTCAGCAGGCCGGTCAGCGGGTCATAGCTGGATTCGATCAACTGGGCGGCGCGGCGCGCCAACTGCTCGGCCAGGCGGCCTTCACGCGGTCCGATCTCCGGCTCGTGGCTCGACCGGTAGAGTGCGAGCACGCCCGTCGCGCGGCTGCCGGGCTTGAGGACCGGGCAGGACAGGACGCGGAAGCTGCTCATGTGGCCGTGGCTTTCGACCGGGAAATCCTGGATCAGCAGCGGATCGGTGCGCAGCCGCGACAGGGCGATCAATTGGCGGTGCGAATTGGCCAGCGCGACGCTGTCCGCGCTGCTGCCTTGGGCTGCACGCAGCACCACGAGGTTCTTCTCGGGCACGATCAGCGCCGCGAAGCTGAACTTGAGGTGGTCGAGCGCCGTCTGCAGCAGGGACTTCAGTTCATCCTGCGTGTCGACGCTTTCGGCCGGACGGTCCGGGGCGACGCTCAACAGCATCTCGAGGTCGCGGTTGCGCTCCAGCAGGGCGCCGCGCAGCCGGGAAGCGTCCACGCGCGCCAGCAGTTCGCGGCGCAGCACTTCCAGCAGCGGCCGCAGCAGCGACTGCACGATCGCGAAGTCGCGCATCACCGGTTCGGGTTCGCGCCATGCCACGGCCACCACGCTGAACAGCGCGCCGTCGTCATCCCGCAGCCAGAACATGTAGGCCGGGGCGTTGCCCTGCGTGATCAACCGTTCGCCCGTCGCCAGGGAACGCTGCCGGGCGCGCTCCAGTGACTGGCGCACCAACGGCACGAGGTCCGGGTTGATCGCGCCCTCGCTGATCCAGCGCAGTTCGCCGTCGGCATCGAAGACTGCAATGCAGGCGGCGCGCGGCACCAGCGAGGTGACGAGGCGTCCGTACGGATCAAGCCCGGACCATGCTTCACCGGGTGCGTTGTCGACTTCCACGTCCTGAAAAGCCCTGCTTGAGACTGCGGAGCCGGACCAGCCTTGGCCCGGGACCCGGGCAGTCTCATCCATCGACGTGACCGGCTACCGTACCCAGTTGGCAATTTCTGCAATAGCCCGCGGGACAAGGCCGGGCCGGCAGGACCTCAGGGCGCGGGGCGCTGGAACCACGGCCGCGGGTCCAGAGGCTGGCCGTTGCGGCGGATCTCGAAGTACAGCTCGGTGCGGCTGCGGCCGCCGGTGTCACCGGCGGCGGCGATGGTTTCGCCCGGCGACACCTGCACGCCCGGGCCTTTGAACAGCTGCCCGTTGTGGCCGTAGAGCGTCAGGTAACCATTGCCGTGGTCGAGGATCATCAGCAGACCCAGTCCAGGCAGCCAGTCGGCGTACGCCACCCGGCCGCCATGGACGGCGCGCACCGGTGCACCCTGTTCCGTCGCGATCATGACGCCGGTCCATTTGACGCCACCGGCCCTGGGCTGGCCGAAACGTGCCGTCAGCGTGCCGGCGACCGGCCAGCCCAGCTTGCCGCGCAGTCGCGCAAAGGGGTCGTTCGGGTTGACCGGAGACGCCTTGGCGGCCCGGGCTGCCCTGTCCAGGTCACGCAGCACACGGGAGAGCGCCTGCTGCTGCTGCCGCAGCCGCGTCAGCGAACGGTTGCGGTCGCGGCTGTCGCGCTCGAGGTCGGCCAGCACTTCGCGGCGCGCCTTGCGCGCCCGCTCGAGCTTCTCCAGCTCGCCCCTCCGGGCAGCTTCCAGCCGCGCGAGTTCGGCATCATCCTCTGCGATCTGTGCCTCAAGCGCACCGATCGTCTTCAACTGTTCCTCGAACTCGGCGATCCGGGCTGCAGACAGGCGCCCCAGGTAACCGAGGTAGGTCAGGCGCCGGGCGGCCGCCGCCGGATCGGCCTCACCCAGCATCTGCTGCAGGGCCGGCGTGCGGCCCAGCACGTAGGCGGCGCGCAACTGGGCGACCAGGCTGGCCCGCTGCGTGTCGAGTGCGCGCTGCCGTTCGACGCGCTCCGCCTCCAGCCGTGCCCGGGCCACCTCGCGGTCGCCACGCGCGCCACGCAGGCGGCTGAGCTCGCCGCGGGTGCTGGCAACGGAACGCTCGGCATCGCGCAGCGCGCGGCTGAGACGGTCGCGCTCCACTGCATCCTGCTGGACCTGCTGCTGCACCCGCTCGATCTGTTGTGTGAGCGAGCGCAGCTGGGCCTCGGTCTGGCCGCGGTCCTCGCCCGCCGGAAGCGGCCCCAGCAGCAGCACCGCGAGCAGGCCCAGCCAGCGTTTTCGGGGAGCAGGATGCATCGCGGGGCAGTGTAACGGCATAATGCGCGACCGCACCCTCCGCCTGGGCCAACCCGCCATGGAACGCTTGTTCGACTACCTGCAGAACCACCCCTACCTGTCGGGGCTGGCCGTGCTGATGGCCGTGGCGGTGGCCGTCTACGAGCTGCGCCAGCGTGGCGAGGGCAGCGCCTCGGTTGGCACGCAGCAGGCCGTGCTGTTGATGAACCGCGGCGGCGTGGTCCTCGATGTGCGGGGCAAGGCGAGCTTCGCCGAGGGCCACATCCGCAATGCGAAGGTGCTGGAGCCGTCGGACCTGGATGGCGCCGGCGAGACCCTGAAGAAGTACAAGGCCAAGAACGTGGTCGTCTACTGCGACAGCGGCGTCCGCTCGCAGCGGGCGGCCCGCAAGCTGCGCGAGCAGGGCTTCACCCAGGTCTTCAACCTCAAGGGCGGCCTGGCCGCATGGCGCGCGGACGGCCAACCGGTCGAGCGCGGCTGAGCGCGCGTGCAGCCCGCCATGGCCCCTGAACCGCACAGCACAGCGCCGGTGGTCGTCTATGCGACCTCCTGGTGCCCCTATTGCCACCGCGTGCGCGCACTGCTCGACCGCAAGGGCGTGGCCTACACGCTGGTCGACATCGATTCCGTGCCTGGCGCCCGCGAGGAGATGCAACAACGCAGCGGACGCACTTCGGTGCCCCAGGTCTTCGTCGGCGAACGGCACCTGGGCGGCTGCGACGACACCCACGCCCTTGATGCCAAGGGCGAACTCGACCCGATACTCCAGAGGAACCCATGACCGAGCAGACCCCGATGATCGACGGCGCGGCCACCGGCCCGGTGCTGACGCTGCAGGCCGTTTACCTGAAGGACTGCTCGTTCGAGGCGCCGCAGGGCCCTCGCGTCGGCGCCGACTGGAACCCGCAGATCGGCCTTGACCTGCAGACCGCCAGCACCCTGCTCGAAGGCGACCTGCGCGAGGTCGTGCTGACGGTCACTGTGTCGGCGAGCCAGAACGAAAAGACGCTGTTCCTGGTGGAGGTCAAGCAGGCCGGCGCCTTCCTGATGCAGAACCTGGGCGAGCCCGAACTGCGGCGCGCCGTGGCCAGCATCTGCCCGGGCGTGCTCTTTCCCTACGCGCGTGCCGTGGTGTCCCAGCTGGTCAGCCAGGGCGGCTTTCCGCAGATGCTGCTGCCGCCGGTCAATTTTGACGCACTGTATGAGAACGCCACGGCACAGGCTGCAGCCCAGGCCGCTGGCGACATGCCCGGCAGCTCGCTGCCGAACTGACGCAGGATGGACACTGGCGCCGCGGTCGCCGGCCTGCCCGAGGCGCCGGTCGCCGTGCTGGGCAGCGGGTCCTGGGGCACCGCGCTGGCCATCCAGTTCGCGCGGGCCGGCAGGCCCGTGCGCCTGTGGGGGCGTGACGCAGCCCAGCAGGGCACCCTGATCCGCGAGCGGCGCAACGCCCGATACCTTCCGGAGGCCGGTTTTCCCGAGGCCCTGCAGCCGGTCCTGTCGCTGGCCGAGGCCGTGGGGGGCGCCGCCTACGTGGTCGTCTCGGTGCCCAGCCACGCCTTCCGCGAGACGCTCCAGCATCTGGCACAGGTGTGCGAACCCGGGCAGCGGATCGCCTGGGCCACCAAGGGATTCGAGATCGATTCAGGCCTGCTGCCCCATCAGGTCGCGCAGCAGGTGCTGGGCGAGTCCGTGGGGATCGCCGTGCTCTCCGGCCCCACCTTCGCCCGCGAGGTCGGGCAGGGCCTGCCCACCGCCATCACCGTGGCTTCGCCGGATGCCGCCTTCGCAGGACGGATTGCGCGGGATCTGTCGTCGCCCAATTTCCGGGCGTACATCTCCGGCGACTACATCGGCGTCGAAGTGGGCGGCGCCGTCAAGAACGTGCTGGCCATCGGCGCCGGACTGTCTGACGGACTGCACTTCGGTGCCAATTCGCGCATGGCACTGATCACCCGCGGACTCAACGAACTGGTGCGGCTGGGCGAGGCGCTCGGCGCGCGTCGCGAGACGTTCATGGGCCTGGCGGGCTTCGGCGACCTGGTCCTGACCTGCACCGACGACCAGTCGCGCAACCGCCGTTTCGGCTTGCTGCTGGCCCGTGGGTGTTCTCCCGAGGCGGCGATGCACGAGATCGGCCAGGTGGTCGAGGGCTACCAGGCCGCGCGCGCCGTGCATACCGTCGCGCAACGTCTGGGTGTCGACATGCCCATCTGCCGCGGCATCTACGACATCCTCTACGCCGGTGCCGATGCCGCGGACCTGGTGCGCGGCCTGATGGGCCGGCCGATCAAGGCCGAGTTCGACTGATCAGCCGGCACCGCCGAAGCCGTTCTGCCGCCAGGCCTCGAACACCGTGACGGCCACGGCATTGGACAGGTTCAGGCTGCGGTTGCCCGGACGCATCGGCAGGCTGAACTGCTGCCAGGGGAGCGTCACGCCCTCCAGCAGGTCGGCCGGCAGGCCGCGGGACTCCGGGCCGAACAGGAAGCTGTCGCCCGGTTGGCAGCGGGCCTCCACGTGGCGCAGGGCAGCGCCCGTCTCCACCACCCACAGGCGCGTCGGGCCGATGTGCGCGAGGCAGGCGGCGAGGTCCGCGTGCGTCGTGAGCGTGGTCATCTCGTGGTAGTCCAGGCCGGCGCGGCGCAACCGCGGCTCGGTGACCTCGAAGCCCAGCTTGCCGATCAGGTGCAGCCGGCAACCGGTGTTGGCACAGAGCCGGATCACGTTGCCCGTGTTGGGCGGAATCTCGGGTTCGAACAACAGCACATGGAACACGGGCATCTCCGTTTCGGGCCATAATTCCAGCATGAACGTCGCCGTCGATGCCGGTATTCCGCCCTGGGTGCCACCGCCCGCCTCGCTGCAGCTGGACTTCTGCGGGCTGAAGTTCGCCTCGCCGATCGTGCTGCTGTCCGGCTGCGTCGGTTTCGGCGAGGAATACACGCGCGTCGCGGGCTTTTCCAACCGCGACGTCGGCGCGGTCTGCCTCAAGGGCACCACGGGCAAGCCGCGGCTGGGCAACAAGCCGCACCGCGTCTACGAGACGCCCATGGGCATGCTCAACGCCATCGGCCTGCAGAACCCGGGCGTCGATGCCGTCTGCGCGCGCATCCTGCCGCTGCTCGACTTCACCGAGACGAACTTCATCGCCAACGTCTCGGGCTCGACCATCGAGGAATACGTCGAGGTCACGGCCCGGTTCGACGATTCGCCAGTGGTGGCGATGGAGATCAACATCTCCTGCCCCAACGTGAAGGAAGGCGGCGTCACCTTCGGCAATGACCCGGACATGTCCGCGCGCGTGGTCGCGGCCTGCCGCAAGGCCACGAAGAAGCCGCTGATCACCAAGCTGTCGCCGAACCAGACCAGCATCCAGGACAACGCGCGCCGCTGCATCGAGTCCGGCACCGATGCCTTCGCGGTCATCAACACGATGATGGGCATGGCCATCGACGTGCGCACGCGCACCGCCGTCATCGGCAACCGCCAGGGCGGCCTGTCGGGCCCGGCCATCAAGCCCATCGCGCTGCTCAAGGTGGCGCAGGTGCATGAGGTCGCCCGTGCGCACCGCATTCCCATCATCGGCCAGGGCGGCATCCGCACCGCCAACGATGCGCTTGAGTTCCTGATCGCTGGCGCCAGCGCCGTGGGCGTGGGCACGGCGCTGTTCTACGACCCGCTGGTGTGCCCGAAGATCAACCAAGGCATCGCCGACTACCTGGCCTGGCAGCGCATGGCCTCCGTCAGCGAACTGGTGGGCAGCCTCAACGGCACCCACGGCCACTGAATTCCCGTCCTTCAACCTCCAGGTATCGACATGTCCGCCCTGCCCACCATCAACTTCACGCGCGGCGTGCCCGCGAACGAATCCTTTCCGCTGGCCGAACTCTCCGCCGCTGCAAGCGCCGCCATTGCCAAGCAGGGCGATGCGCTCATGCAGTACGGGCCGGCCGCGGGCCTGGCCGCGCTGCGCGCCTGGCTGGCCGATTGGCAGGGCGTGAAGCCCGAGCAGATCCTCACCGGCAACGGCTCGCTGGAGCTGGTGGAGTTCCTGTGCACGGCCTTCATCAAGCCTGGCGACGTGGTGTTCACCGAGTCGCCGAGCTACGACCGCGCCATCACGCTGTTCCGCCGCCACGGCGCCAATGTCATCGGCGTGCCGCTGCAGGCCGACGGGCCCGACCTCGACGCGCTCGAGGCGCTGCTGGCGCAGCACAAGCCCAAGCTGTTCTACGTCATCCCGGATTTCCAGAACCCGTCGGGTGCAACCTGCTCCGGCGCCAAGCGCCGCCGGCTCATCGAGCTGGCCGAGAAGCACGACCTGCAGCTGCTGGAAGATGCGCCGTACCGCCTGCTGCGCTATCGCGGCAGCGACGAGCCCACGCTGTTCGAGCTGGCACCGCACCGGGTGCTGCACATGAGCAGCTTCACCAAGCTGATCGCGCCCGGCGTGCGCCTGGGTTTCATGAAGGGCGATGCGGAAAAGCTGGCGAAGATCGGCAAGGTCGCCGAGGACACCTACATCTCGCCGGGCTATTTCGCCCATGGCGTGACGCTGGAGTGGCTGCAGGCCGGCAAGCTGGGTCCGCAGCTGGAGAAGATCAAGGCTCTGTACGCACCGCGCCTCGACGCCATCCTGGCCGCGCTCGACAAGTACATCCCCGATGCCGTGGCCACGCGCCCGGACGGCGGCTTCTTCCTGTCGCTGACGCTGCCGGAAGGCGTGTCGACCACGGCGCTGCGCAAGGCGGCAGCCGCGCTGAACCTCAACCTGGCCGACGGCCTGGCCTTCTTCCCGCAGGGCGGCGGCGAGCGCTTCCTGCGCCTGCCCTTCTGCGCGCTCGACGCGGCGCAGATCGACGAGGGCATCCGCCGGCTGGCCGAGGCCGTGAAGGCCGTCCGCCAGTAGTCAGGGCCGCGGCGCCGCCTGGTAGAGCGGCGCCACGCGCGGCTGCAAGCCCGTGAGGTCGCGGATGCGGTTCGCGTCCGACGGGTGGGTGGACAGGAACTGCGGCAGCTTGCCTTTGTCCTGGGCGCTCATCTTCTGCCATAGCGTGATGGCCGCGCCCGGGTCATAGCCGGCGCGGGCCATCAGCTCCAGCCCCATGCGGTCCGCCTCGCGCTCATGCTCGCGCGAGTTCGGCAGCGTGAACAGCAAGGTGGCCACCGCCGTGCCCAGGGCTGCTGTTTCCTGCGGCTTGTCCGTCATCAACGCACCGCCCAGCACCACGCCCTGCGCCAGCAGGGCCTGCGACACGGACTCGCGGCCATGCTCGCGGAGGGCATGCGCGATCTCGTGACCCATGATCGCGGCCACCTCGGCGTCGGTGAGCTGCAGCGTCTCGAGGATGCCGGTGTAGAAGGTGATCTTGCCGCCGGGGGCGCAGCTGGCGTTGATCTGTGGATCGTCGATGAGCACGACCTGCCAGTTCCAGCGCGAGGTGTCGCGGAACACCCCGGTGTGGGCAATCAGGCGGGCGCTGATGCGCCGCAGCCGCTCGAGCTGCGGGCCGGACTCGATGAGCTTGCCCTTCTGCCGCGCCTGCGCGTTCTGCTGCAGGTACTGGTCGACGGCGATCTTCTCGACCAGCGATGCAGACACCAGCATCAGCTGCTGGCGCTTGATGCCGATTGCGCCGGGCTGCGTGGTGGTGGCGCAGGCGACGAGCAGGGTCGCCACAGCGGCGGCGGACAGGACCGTGAGCAGCGGCTTGCGCATGTGTGCCTCCGGGTTGCAGGTGGCGGCTTCAGTCAGCGCCCATGGTGCCAGTGCCACTCCAAGGTGCCAATGCGCTCGCCATCGAGCGTCAGCACCAGCCGCGCCCCGGGCGCATCCGCAGGGCCGGCAAAGACGTAGCGGTCCGGCAGCCGCTGCAGCGGCGGGCCAAGCAGCGTCAGCGCATCCTTGGCCTGTGAACCCGGCTGCAAGGCCGGGGAAAACCGCTCCAGCGGCACGCCGACCACCAGCAGGGCGGGACGGCCGTCGGCGGTCCGGGCACGGCGCCCGGCGGGGCATTCGTCGCACCAGCGGGGAAACAGCGCCGCGCCGGCCTGCCACATGCCCGCCAGCGTGGTCGCGGGGCGGGGCCTGCAGCCTGCCAGCGCCAGCAGCAGCGCCAGGCCTGCCGCAAAGACGCACAGGGCCGGCCTCAGCGGCCGGCGAGCGCGTCGTCGACCAGCGTCTTCCATGGTCCGGCCGGGGTCCACATCGCCTGCAGGTCGCGCTTCGCCACGGCCGGGTCGACGCCCGCATCAAGCACGCGCCAGACGTAGGTCAGGGCCGAGGCCCGGTAGTTGCCCTGGCAGTGCACCAGAACCTTGCGGTCCTTGAGGCGGTTCATCGCCGCGCGGAAGGCCTGCAGGTGCTGCGGCTCGGGCTTTTCCCAGGGAATGGGGATATGCACGAACTCGATGCCCTGCCGCGCCAGCAGCGCGGGCTCCTCGGCCACGGCATCCCGCGAGCTCGAGGGCGCGAGGTAGATGACCGCCTCGATGCCGTCCCGCTCGCGCAGGGTGGCCAGGCTGGCCGCATCCGGCTGCCCGGCCAGCACCAGCCGCGGCTCGAGCCGCTGCACGTTCATCGCCTTGAGGGTGGGGTCTGGCGGCAGCACGGCCTGCTGCGCCCGCAGCGCGGCGCTGGCAAGGGCAAGACCGGCCAGCAGCAGCGCCCTGCCCGCGTTGAGGATCGGCTTCTTCACAGGGTCACGCTCTCCATGGGTTGCTCCTCGTCCGCCACCACCCCCGCGTCTTCGCGGCAGGCGGAGGGCAGCTGTCGTTCCGGCAGGTCGCGGTTCACGCAGGCCCAGTGCAGGCGGCCGTCCTGCTGGGTCGGGATCAGCATGAAGGACAGGCCCACCAGCGGCGGCCGGTCGAAGGTCAGCACGAGCACGCCCTGTTCCCCCTCGATTTCGATGCCTGCGAGATCTTCCGGCAGGGGGGCGGCGTAGCCGGTGTCGGCCAGCGTCTGCGGCCAGCGGCCCTGCGCGGCGTGGTGGCGGCCGACGGCCTCCGCGGCACGCAGGCCTGCAGCATGGGCCGCGGCCACGCGGGAACGCACCGTGTAGTCCTGCCAGGCGGGGATCGCGATGGCCGCCATGATGCCCAGCCACATGACGGCGAGCAGCGCGACCACGACCCCGAGGGCCGCGTTGCTGGTCCCGCCCTCGGCGGCGAGGAAGGCCACGCGCGCCTCGTGCGTCGCGTGCAACTGCCGCGCCGTGCCGATGCGGCGCCGGCAGCGCCGGTACAGCAGCGCCGTGGCAAAGAGGCCGGGCAACACCAGGGCCGCGACCGAGAAGACGAGGTAGAGGATGACCGCCACGGCGACGGCGGCCGGCGCCTGGCCGGTGGCCAGCACCAGAACGCCCAGCACCAACAGCAGGACGTAGGGCGCGGCGAAGTAGACCGCTGCCTCCAGCCACAGCTTGCGGTACAGGAACCAGTAGAAGTTGATCAGCGCAGCGGGCCAGTGCCAGCCCACGCCTGCCTTGCCGGTCTCCTCGAACCGGCGGAAGCGCTGCAGGTACCAGGCCGTGTTGGCAGGCCCGAGGCAGGCGGCGTACAAGGCGGTGGCCTCGTCGACAGGCGCGGCAGCCCCGTCGGCCGCCAAGGCCTGCCCACAGCAGCCGCAGAACCGGGCGTCGGGGATCAGCGCATTGCCGCAGCGGGAACAGAACATGCCAGCGCCTCAGTGCAGCCGCAGGACGCGCGTGCCCGCCATGCGGTCGTGCAGGCAGCGGCGGTCCGGGCCGAAGATGAACAGCAGGTCGACCAGCGTGAACAGCCAGCCGACGAAGGGCACGGCACCCAGCAGCGCAACGGCCAGGAAGCGCACCAGCACGGCATGGACGAAGCCGGGATTGCCGCCGTCGGTGCTGCGCACGATGCGGATCTTCAGGATCAGCTTGCCCAACGTCTGCCCGCGGCTCGCCAGCAGCCAGACCTGCACCACGAACAAGGCCAGAACTCCCACCAGCAGCAGGTAGATCTCGGGCAGGGCAAGGCCGGTCATGCTGTCGGCGGGCGGCCCCCCGCGGAATCCAGCAACCAGGCCGGCCGGCGCGCCGGCAGCCATGGCAAACAGGTAGTCGAGGACGGCCGCCGCGAGCCGCCGGCGCCGGCTGGCGTCGGGGCCTGTCAGGCCGCTGGCAGGATGGGACATGCGTGCTGGGTCCGGGACTGGGGATCGGGGGGCTGTCAGCCTAGCGCCTTTCAGCACGCCACCCCAACAGGCGGGCGGGCAGGAACAGCAGCGCTTTCAGGAAGGCGAACACGGCCTCCAGCGTGAGACCCAGCAGGCGTAGCGGCAGCGACAGCAGCCACAGCACGGGCAGCAGCAGCAGGACCAGCAGGGCCAACTGCCAGGCGAGCACGAACAGCACGAGCCAGAGCAGCAGGGTGAGCAGGCGCATGGCGCGGCCTCTCCGGCAGGGCCGGGGTGGGGTCGTGATCAGTCATCGAGGCCAGCGTCGAAGCGCCGGCTGGTGTCGATGATCGCACGGGCAACCGTCCGGGGGTCGGTCCCGTGCGGCATCGGCTCCCGGAACACCGACCAGGTCTTGACTGCGAGGACCGCGACGCCGGTGGGCGACGTCGGCGCCCGACCGCCCGGAAAGGCGTCGGCGTGTTCACGGATGAAGCGCGCTGCGGCGCGTACAGCGGTGGCGGCAGCTGCATCCTCCGGCGTGGGCAGGTCGAAACGCCAGGCCGTCACGCGGCGGTTGATCACCGAGCGGTCATCGCCGCCGGCAAGCACGCCGGCGGCAGCGAAGATGCGGCAGTCGTAGTCGCGGCAGGTCTGCGGCCGTTGGTCATAGATGCTGCAGGCGCCCGCCTGCTGCATCGGACACAGACCATTGGCCAGGGCCGGCATCCAGGCATGGCCTGGCGGATCATCGTCCCGCACCCGCTGGTGCTCGGCGGCGATGAGCGCGCGGGCCCGGGCGTCTTCGGGGCGCAGCCGCACGGCATAGCCGGAGACACAGCAGCCCACACAGTCGCCGCAGGGCACCTCGGTGCCGGCCGTGCCGCGCAGCGCCGCACGCATCGCGTGCAGCCAGGACAGGAAGGCCCCCGCCGCGACCGTTGCCGGACGCTCGCTCATGTGGCCGGCACAGGCAGCGGCTGCAAGGCCTGGTCGCCCACCACGGTGGTCCATTCGCGGACCTGCCAGTCGCTGACCAGACCTTCGCGCACGTAGGGGTCGGCCGCGGCAAAGGCCCGCGGGACGCGCTCGTCCGTGCAACGGAACAGCAACTGTGCCCCGTCGCCGGGGTTGGCGTACGCGCCGCCGAGCTGCAACTCACCCCGGTCGAGGAATTGGCGGGCCAGTGCCAGGTGTTCGTTGCGCCACGCCCCCCGCCGTGCGAGGTAATCGGCGCCGTAGCGGTACAGCAGCAGGAAATGGCGCTGGGGCACACCGACGGTCGCCAGGCTTTCGCCGAACATGATGCGGTGCCCGTCAGGGGTGATGATGGCGAACTCGCGCAGTCCCCAGGGGCGATCGGCGATGTCATGCCAGAACGTGACAGCCTCGCGCCGGCAGGCAACATGCAGCGCGTCGATGCCACTGACCTCGAGGTAGAGCATCCAGCTGTGATCGGGGGTGGCGGACATGGGCGGGAGGTCCGGGCAATGGCCCAGTCGCAGGCGGCAGGCACCGCGGCTGAGAAAGGACCAACCCTCCACGGCGAACTCCAGCTGGAAGCCCAGCGCGCGCTGGTACCAGGCGGTCGAGCGCGCGAGATCGGTGACGGCAAGGACCCAGCGTGCCTCGGTGAAGACGGTGTCAGTCATGGCGGCTCCTCCATGCGGGCCGGCGCTGCGCCGTTGGATATACGCAACGTTACGACTTGATATTTTGAAATAGTTGCCTTCGGCTTTGCGATGGCCTATGAATGCTAGCAACCGCGCGGCCTGTGGGTGGGCCGTGTTGGCATCAACCAACACCCGAGGGGGTTTTGCACATGACTATCCGTCAGGCTGGTTCGCCGGCTGTCCGTTCTGCGTCCGGCTGGCTTGTCAGCGCTGCGGTTGCCGCCGCACTGGCCAGCACCGCCATCGTCCCGTCCGCGTTTGCCCAGGAGGCCGCTCCGGCCGACGAGGCACTCGATGAGGTCACCGTCACCGGTTCGCGCATCCAGCGCCGTGACCTGACCGCCGCCAGCCCGATCGTCACCGTCAGCACGCAGTCGCTGGAGAACTCCTCCACGACCGCCGTCGAGTCCGTGCTGCAGCAGCTGCCGCAGTTCGTGCCCGGTGGCAACCAGTTCGTCTCCGGCGCCCAGGCCGGCGCCGCCCAGACGCCCGGCATCGCCACCCTGAACCTGCGCGGCCTCGGCCCGAACCGCAATCTGGTGCTGGTGGACGGCCGCCGTCCGCAGCCGGCCAACGCCACGCTGGTCGTCGACATCAACACGATCCCGCAGGGCGCCATCCAGGGCGTCGAGGTCATCACCGGTGGTGCGTCGGCCGTGTACGGTCCGGACGCCATCGCGGGCGTGACCAACTTCATCCTGAAGAAGGATTTCGAAGGCCTGGACATCGACACCCACTACGGCACGACCGAGCAGGGTGACGGCACCGAGAAGCGCATCAGCGCGCTGATGGGCATGAACTCCGCCGACGGCCGCGGCAATGTCATGATCTCGGTCGACTGGACCAAGCGCGACGGCGTGTTCCAGCGCGACCGCGAGTTCTACGTGAACGGCTGGCGCGACAACCGCAACCCGGGCGGCGACTTCCCGCAGGCCCCGGGCCTGGCCACCGGCGGCAACGCCGGCCTGCCGACCAACAACCCCAGCGCGGCGGCGCTGTGCGGCGTCGTCGGCGTGGCCCTGAGCGCCACGGGCGGCTGCTCGGTCGCCGACGTGCGCTTCAACAACGACGGCTCGGCCTTCGCGCCGGGCGCCGGCCTGAACCTGGCCGGCTACACGGGCCCGCTGGGCGCGCTCGATGCCGGCCGGTTCACCATGGTGAACCGCATGGCGAACGGCAACTTCGACCAGAAGTACACCACGCAGTACGCGTCGACGCCGCTGGAGCGCCACTCGCTGTTCATGAAGGGCCGTTACGACCTGACGGACAACACCACCGCCTTCATCCAGGCCAGCTATTCGAACAACGAAGTGCTGACCCGCGGCAACCTGGCGCCGGCCGTGACCGTGTGGTCCGTGCCCGTGCCGCGTGACGGCCGCACGCTGCCGGCAGAGTTGAACCAGCTGCTGGACTCGCGTCCGAACCCGGCCGCTCCCTGGGCGCTGTTCCAGGTGCTCGACTGGTTCGGACCGCTGAAGTCGACCAACACGTCCAACGTGTGGCAGATCATGGCCGGCCTGCAGGGCAAGATGCCGATCAAGGACTGGACTTGGGAAGCCTACTACTCGCGTGGCGACACCAGCACCTTGGCCGAGACGGTCACGCCGTCGCTGCAGCGCTATGCGGCGCTGATCAATGCGCCGGACTTCGGCAAGAACGCGGTCATCAAGTCGCCGCCGGCCGGCGTGCTTGCCGGTCGTGGCTATGAGCTGCGTTGCACCAGCGGCCTGCCCGTGTTCAACGAGTTCACGCCGTCGGCCGACTGCATCAACAGCGTGCAGACGCGTACGCGCCAGATCACCGAGCTGTCGCAGGACATCTTCGAAGCCAACATGCAGGGCGGCGCCTTCGAGCTGCCGGCTGGCGAAGTGCGCTTCGCGGCGGGTGTGTCGTATCGCAAGAACGACTTCCGCTTCGACCCGGGCTACCCGGTCGAGCAGATCAACGACAACCCGATCGGCCTGTTCGCATCGAACAGCACGCAGGGCAGCACCAACGTCAAGGAAATCTACGGCGAAATGCTGGTGCCGGTCGTCGACAAGCTCGAGCTCGAACTGGGCTACCGCCTGTCGGACTTCAACACCGCCGGTACCGAGAGCACCTACAAGGGCCTGTTCACCTGGAAGGCCCTGGACAGCGTGACGGTGCGCGGCGGCTACAACTTCGCCACGCGTGCGCCGAACACCGCCGAGCTGTTCACCGGCCCGACGCTGCTGGTCGTGCCCTTCCCCGAGGGTGACTACTGCTCGGTGACCACGCAGTCGAAGTTCGGCAACGTGGCCAGCAACCCGGACCGCGCCAAGGTCCAGGCGCTGTGCCAGGCCATCATCGGTGCCGGCGTGCAGACGCCGTTCTCGGCCGATCCGAACACCTTCTCGCGTCCGGGCGGCCCGGCCTTCTTCCCGCTGGAAATCGAAGTCACCAAGGGCAACCCGAACGTCGGTCCGGAAACGGGCCAGACCTGGACCTTGGGTGCGGTGTTCTCCGAGCCCTTCGGCGCAGAGAACCTCACGGTCACGCTGGATGCCTACCGCATCAAGGTGACGGACGCGATCGCGCCGATCTCCTCGACCACGGTGTACAGCCGCTGCTTCAATCCGGCGTTCAACCCGACCTACTCGGTGACGAACGAGGCCTGCCAGCTCATCCGCCGCAACCCGATCACGGGTGACCGCGAAGAGACCACGGCCGCGTACTCGAACCTGGGCACCATCCAGACGCAGGGCGTCGACATGGCGGTGGCCTGGAACACCGAGATCGGCGCGGGCACCTTCGGCGTGAACAGCACCCTCAGCTGGCTGGACTACTACCGCTACCAGCCGGTCTCGGGCGCCGCCACGAACGACGCGACGGGCACCCTGGACCAGGGCGGCCAGTACGACTACCGCTTGCTGACCAACCTCAGCTACAAGTGGGATTCGTTCAACGTGGGCCTGCAGTGGCGCCACCTGCCGAGCGTCGACTCGGCGGCCAAGGGCATCGTGCCGACCACGACGCAGCAGGGCACGGGCCAGTACAACGTGTTCGGCCTGACCGGCAGCTACAACGTCGGCAAGTACACCTTCCGCGCGGGTATCGACAACCTGCTCGACAAGGCGCCGCCGTCGCTGAACTTCATCCCGGGTGGCGACAGCAACACCGACCAGACCAACCCCAGCTTCTACGACATCCTGGGGCGCCGGTTCTTCATCGGCATCAAGGCCTCGCTGTAAGGCGGACGGCCTGTAGCGCCTGAGTGCGCCGGGGCGGTGGATCGCAGGATCCACCGCCCTTTTTGTTTTCCGGGTCGGTGGCGGCTCAGCGGGTGGGGCGGTTGCGGATGAACTGCGTGACGATCCACTTCTCGCCACTGGCCGGCGGGCGACCGGCGTGCAGCGTGCGCAGGTCCGGCTGCAGGTCGGGCAGCGCATTGACGAAGAACAGCCCGTCGCCGCGCACACCCCTGTGCGTGATGCCGAGCGTTGGGAAGTCGGTTTCGCCGCCGCTGTAGTCCTCATTCAAGTAGGCGAGGAAGGTCACGAGGCGCTGGCCATTGCGGGCGATCTCGCCGGCATAGTCCGGCGTCGACTTCGGGTCCACGAAGTCGTAATGGTTGCGGATCTGTTCGCCCGGTGCGTAGTGCAGCACGTTCACCGGCTCGAGGTGCCGCTCCGGCAGACCGACGGTGGCGGCGATGCGTTGCTGCAGCAGCAGGTGCACGAACTCCACGCGCCGTTGGTCGAACTTCGCCAGTGTGTTGCTGCGGTGGGCGTCGACGATGTCGGTCAGCGCCACCGGGTCGTAGACCTTGGCCGGTTCGAGCAGTCCCGTGCTCAGGTCGATGAACAGCCGGCACTGTCGCGGCGTCAGCAGTCCGCCCACACGCACCAGGGTGGGGTCTTCGTGCAGGCGCGTGACCTCTGCGGGTTGCCACCATTTCGCCAGCGGCAGCGCCGCGGCCAGCGCCGCCCAGTCATCACCGTGCCCATCACGCAAGGCCTCGGCACGGGCATCACCGTCGGCGAGGGCCCGCAGCTGCTCCCGGGCAGCGGGCCAGCCGCCCTGCGCGGCACGGACCAGCCAGGCCAGCGCGAGGCGCCAGTCCGGCGCGAATCCTTGGCCGAGGGCCAGCTGCGCCGCGGCACGGGCCGCGGACTCAGGCAGGCCGAGGTCACAGGCCTCGCCGAGGAAGCGCAGCCCGTCCTGCGGCCGCTGCGGCATGCGGTCGCCCACCAGCAGCCGGTAGCCCAGTTCCCGTGCGCAGTACGGGTCGCGCGCCTGCGTGCCCCGCGCCAGCGCGGTGAGCGCAGCGTCCTCGTCGCCTGCAGCCTCGTGCTCCCGGTAGCGCTGCCAGTGGGCCCCGGGTGGCGGCGCCGTGATCAAGGGCTGGTCCGTGGGGGGGACGCGGGCTTCCAGAGGTGGGCACCGGCGAGGCGGCCCACCGCCCCGAGCGTGGTCTGCAGCGCGTTGAGGCCGAGGCGGAAGTCTTCGTCGCTGAAAGTGTCGAAGCGGTCGCTGGGCTGGTGCCAGTGCGGGTTCCAACCGGCGCCGATATGCATGCCGCGCTCGTTCTCGCGCAGGCTGATGGCCGGCGCATGGTGCATGAAGGGCACGGAATCGGTGTTGGTCATGTGGTGGCCGACCGCTGCCGGATAGTCCGTGGCATAGGCCTCGTTGGCGTCGCGGAAAGCGAAGGCCAGCGCACGCGACTGTTCGGCGAAGCGCGAATCGGACTGGTACTCGATGTTGACGTCGGCCTCGGCGCGCTGCCGGTTCGGGGAGCCGCCATCCGGCAGGCGCATGCCGTGGTCGTAGAGCATCATGTCGTGCTGGATCATCCCCAGCCAGCGCGGCTCCGGGTAGCGGCCGCTGCCGGCCGGCATTTCCTTTCCCTGCAGGCCGGCGCGCTGTTCGACGTAGGCGCGCGCGCCGTCGAGGCCGGTCTCCTCGTTGTTCCACAGGATGAAGCGCACGGAACGGTCGGTGACCACGCCCGGCTGGTTCAGCAGGCGCGCGACTTCCAGCACCAGTGCGGCACCGGAGGCGTTGTCGTTCGCAGCTTCGCCCCAGCCGATGCCGTCCATATGGCCACCGACGATGTACATTTCGTCTGGCCGCGTGGCGCCGACCTTGGTGCAGTAGAGCTGCTCGCGGCGGCCGGGGACCGAGGGCTCGCGGTTGAGCTCGCGCAGACGCTCGTCGGTCTGGGCGAGCGGGTCTTCGTTGACGCCCGTGGGTTGC
Source organism: Pseudomonadota bacterium (assembly GCA_046047615.1). Taxonomy (GTDB): domain Bacteria; phylum Pseudomonadota; class Gammaproteobacteria; order Steroidobacterales; family Steroidobacteraceae; genus ZC4RG30. The sequence continues at coordinate 8,558 of JBJOHO010000055.1, read as the reverse complement.
ACGACGCCGCGGTAGCGCGAGCCGCCCGGGCCGCGACGGACCTCGCCGCTGGCCAGCACAGGATTGCGCGCCGGCGCGGCGCTGCGCGCACGGGCCGGCGGCGGCGCGTACTCGTAGACCATGCGCTGCACGTCGCTGCAGCCGTAGGCGCGCAGCTGCTGCTCGATCCAGTCATTGGCGGCCCGGTTGCGCGCCGTGCCCTCACGGCGGTCACCGAACTGCGTCAGGGCCTTGATCGTCGCCTTGTAGCGCTCGAGCGAGAGCTGGCTGACGAACAGCGCGACCGGGTCCGGGGCCGGCGTCGCCGGGCAGGCCACGGCGGGCAGCAACAGCGGCAGGACGCAGCGCAACAGCAGGGAAGTTCTCATCTCCAGTCTCCTTGTCCTCATGACTCAGTCGCTGCCACCACCATCGCCACCACCATCGCCATCGTTGCCATCAGCGTCTTTCGAGTCACCCTTGCTGCCCTTGCCACTGCTGCCACCGGGCAGGACGGGCAAGCCCGCATCACCGGCATCACGGCCCGGCTTGCTGCCGGGTCGGCCACTGCGGCTCATCAGGAACACACCGATGGCGACGCCCACGAGCAGGAACATCAGGACCACTTTCACAACGCACCTCCCAGCAGGAGCAGACCCAGCACGATCAATACCACGGCGAGCAGCAGGTCGCCGTGACGCCGCAGCGCGTCGCCAAGCCGTGGCCACTGCACAAGACGCCAGCCGAGCCAGCACCACAGTGCCGTGAGGGCGGCAAACAGCAGGCCGTCGACCAGCAGGCGGGCGGGCTGGCGGGTGAACAGCGGAATCCAGGCCGCGAGGTTGTCGCCGCCGTTGGCCACCGTCACGGCGGCGACCGCCAGCAGCCGCGAGTGCAGGTGACGCTCGGCACGACGGGCCAGGGCCGTGGGATCGTCGTCATCCTCCGCGTCACCGGCGCCGTTGCGGCGGCGCAGGACTGACCCCAATTCCCACAGCCCCAACCCCAGCGGCACCACGCCCAGCCAGGCCAGCAGGCCGGGCGTCACCTGCCAGGCGAGGCTGGCCGCCAGCGCGCTGGTGGCCAGCAGCGCGAAGATGCCCAGGAACTGGCCCGCCACCACGACGCGCACCGGCAAGCGACGGTCGGCGAAGAAGGCGGCCAGCACGAACAGGTCGTCGATGTTGGTGGCGACGAACACCGCGATGGACAGCAGCAGGGGGTCCATGGGTCAGAGGCTGCCGAGGCGCTCGAGGAGCCACCAGGAGGCGGGCAGGCCCAGTGCCCAGGTGGCACCGACACGGATCCAGGCGGCGCGGCGCGCAGGGTCCACCGGTAGCATGCGGCGCAGCAGCAGACCCAGGCCCAGCAGCAGCAGGACGAACAGCAGCTGCCCCGCCTCGACGCCGACGTTGAACGCCGCCAGCGCCGGCACCGCATGCCCGCGCGGCAGGCCCAGTTCAGCGAGCACCGCAGCGAAGCCGAGGCCATGCAGGAGACCGAACAGGGACGCCACCAGCAGCGGCCGGCGCTGGGTCAAGGTACCGGTGCCGAGGCGACCCACTTCCCAGGCCAGGAACAGGATCGTCAGTGCGATGGCGGCCTCGGTGGCCGGCACGGAGGGCGCGATCACGCCGAGCGCCGCCAGCGACAGCGTCAGCGAATGGGCCAGCGTGAAACCGGTGACGGTGATCGCGATGCGGCGCGGCGTGCCGGCGATGAGGACCAGCGCAGCGACGAACAGCAGGTGGTCCGGCCCGCCGGCGATGTGCTGCACACCCAGCACGAAATAGTCGCCCAGCACCCGCCACAGGCTGCGCACCGCCGGCACGGGCAGGCGCGTCTCGCCAGGGGGCAGCACCGCCCAGTCGTCAGCGCCGCCCGCCGTGCGCAGCCGGAACACCGTGGACAGGGCCGGGTTGATGCCCGGCCACTGCAACTGCAGTGCACGGCCGGGCAAGGGCTCGCGGCATTGGTGCAGGCCACTGCCGCCGGCGACGGGCTCGCAGTCTGCCGGCCAGCGCAGCGAGGGCGCACCGAGGCCTGCCTCGACCGGGGGCATCTGCACGCTGGCGCGATACAGGTGCTCGCTGCGCTGCTCGAGCTCCACGTAGACCGGGCGGGCATCGTGCGCCCGTGCCGCGGCCATCGTCAGGCATGCCATGGCCAAGCAGACTGCGCGCATGAGCGCCGTCCTCAAGGGCGAACCACCGTGTATCCAGCCACCAGGCGGCGCACCAGCGCATCCCGCGCGGCGGCCCGCTGTTCGCGCTGGAAGTCCTCGAGCACCCGGCCGCGGATCTCCGCCAGCGGCGGCACGCGGGCCTCGCGGCGGCGGTCCAGGTAGACCAGATGCCAACCCTGCGGGGACCGCAGCGGGCCAGACCAGCGGCCGACGGGCAGCGCCGCGACGGCGGCGGCGAACGCCGCATCGAAATGTGAACCGACGTAGTCGTCGGTGCGTTCCGCATAGTGCGTGAAATAGGGAAAGCGGTCGCCTTCGCCAGTGGCCGCGTCGGGGCCGGCCTGGCGGCGCTGCAGGCGTGGCAGCAGGGCCTGGGCGGCAGCGCGGGCGGCGGCATCGCCGCGGTGTGCGGCATCGAAGTACACGTGGCTGAAGCCGAGCGTCGCCGGCTCGCGGTAGTCGGCCTCATGTTGCGCGTACCAGGCCTGCAAGCTGGCGTCAGCAGGCGCGGGGACGGCGTCGGGCTGTGCCGCCACTTCCGCCTCAAGCACATAGTCGAGCCGCTGGATGAGGCGCTGGCGGATCACGTCGTCCCCGACCTGGAGCCCGCGACGCAGTGCCTCGCGGTACAGCACCTCGCGCTCGACGTACTGCTGCTCGAGCGCCGCCCGCTCCGCAGCCGGCAGCGCCTGCAACTGCGCGGCAAACCGTGCGGGCTCGAAGGCCTTGGCGCGGTACTGGATGAAATCGACGAGGGCAGCATCGTCCACCACGATGCGCCGCGATGCCGGATCGTCGTCGCCCGCGCCGCGCCAGGCTGCCAGCGTGTACAGGGCTGCCGCAGCCAGTACGCAATGCAGCAGCGGCTCGCGCAACGCGCCGCGCAGCGCCGATCGCAGGCTCAAGGTGTGTACCAGACCGGCGATGACCAGGCGCGCTCCTGGATCGTCAGCGGAAAGCCGGTGCTGGCCGGGTCGATGCCGAGTGCCCGGGCGTCGTGGACCTGATGGCGGGCGACGGGCTGTTCCAGCACGCGCACGTAGTAGAACGCGCGCCGCGCCGGGTCGAAATCCGGGTCCTGCCATACGGTGGCGATCTCGGTGGCGCCGGCTTGCGGGCCACCAGCGGGCGTGGCGTCGAACACGCGTTCCTCGCGGTGACCCTGGGCGTCGAGCCAGCCCTTCACGACCTGCACGCGCTGCAGCGGGGCCGACAGCGGGTCGCGGACCGCGTGGATGAGCAGCGACGGCGCACGGCCGTGCGGCGCACGCGCGAGGTCACCGCCCATCGGCACGCCGCCGCGGTAGCCGGTCGCGGCGATGTCGCGGGCCCGGGCATCGCGTGGCGTGAAACCATAGCCGGCGAAGACGCGCAGGGCGATGCGCGGACCGCTCGTCGCATAGACCTCCTTGCGGCGGAAGGCCTCGGTGATGGCCTGGCGCGTGTTGGCCGTGGCCCAGACCGCCGCCATGCCCGAGGCCGACATCTCCCAGGCGCGGAAACCCGGGGCGGGTGCATTGCGCTGCTCCGGCAGCATGTCGTTGGCAAGCTTGCCGTGGAAGTTGAACTCCTCGGCGGAGCTCAGGCCCGTATGGGAGTCGGTGCTGCCGATCAGGCCGAACTTGTAAGGGTTCACGCCCGTGCGCTGTTCGGTCTCGAGGCCACGCAGCAAGGCACTGCGCGCATACGAGCCTTCCGCCGGCGTCGCCGGCGCACCCGCCAGGAGCTTGTCGCGGATCTCGAAGCCCGCCTGTTCATCGTTGCGGGACAGCGCCGGGTGGGTCTCCGACGTGCCCTTGACCTGCGTGACCTCGATCACCGGCTCCCAACGGGCCCGCGTGCGTGCGTAGTCCGCACTCAGCGGCCGGCCGTCGCTGTCGACGGCGTCGAACATCAGCCCGTTCGACAGGTTCGAGTTGTGCGGGATGGAGACGAACTCCGCACCCGTCTCGCGCTGCGTCTTCTCCAGCCAGCGCCACAGGTCTTCCGGCCGCTGGCTGTCGTAGTAGCTGAAGGGGATGAAGCGCTTTGCGGTGGCCGCGTCGGCCGGTGTGAAGATCACGCGGTGCAGGTTCAGTCCGCCCGGCGCCGCCGACCATTCCCAGCCGATCAGCGCGGTGAAGCGGCCCGGCTGGTCGTGCCGGTCAGCGGTGTCGGCGATGGCCGCCCAGCTGGCACGGCGGTTCTCCGGTGTCTCCAGGTCCTTGACCAGCGCCGCCTGCGCCGGGGCGTCGCCAATCCGCATGACCTCCTGGAACACGCCGCGGAGATTGGTCCGCAGGATGTCGGCGAGGCGGGCGCCGGATGGCGTGCGTGTCCAGGCCGGCTCATCGCGCTTCAGGTGCAGCTGCAGTTCCATCATCTCGGCGTGGTCGGCCACGACCAGGAAATCCAGCGGGCGGTCGATGCGGATGCGCGTGCGCGCCGTCGGATGCAGCACCGGCTGGCCCTTGGCGAAGCGGTAGGCCGTGTCCGGGTCGGTGGCGACGTTGCCGTTGGAGTAGGCATCCACCGAGTGCGAGGTGTGCAGGTGGGTGTCACCCCACAGCAGCTGTGTGTGCGGCTGGTCAGGCGCGGCGGCCTGTACTTGCACGGCGGCGGCCAGCAGCGCCGCGACCGTCAAGGCGGCGCCGTTCCGGCGTGGGACTGGTGTCATGGTTCCCCCAGGCGTTTTCAGGTGTCCCGGCGTTCGATCTTCGGTCGGACCACCGGCGGTTGGTAGCGGCGCATGGCGTCGAGCAGCGCGGCAGGCTCGGTTTCATGCAGCAACATGCCGCGATGCGGCGCGCGCATGAAACCCTCCTGTTGTGCGTGGTCCAGGAAGCCCACCAAGGTCGAATAGTACCCGTCGACGTCCAGCAGCCCGTAGGGCTTCGCGTGCAGGCCCAGCTGGCCCCAGGTCCAGACCTCGAACAGTTCCTCGAGCGTGCCGAGCCCGCCCGGCAAGGCGATGAAGCCGTCGGCGAGCTCGGCCATCAGCGCCTTGCGCTCGTGCATGTTGGCCACGACGTGCAGCGTCGGCAGGGCCGTGTAGGCCAGCTCGAAGTCGACCAGGGCCTGCGGGATGACACCGACCACATCACCGCCGTGTGCCAGCGCCGCGTCGGCGACCACGCGCATCAGGCCGATGCTGGAGCCACCGTAGACAAGGCGCAGGCCTTGCGCCGCCAGCTGTTCGCCCAGGGCGCGGGCCGTGGCTGCATAGGCAGGCCGCGTACCGACACTCGATCCACAGAACACGCAGACTGATTTCATGGCGGGGCAAGGATTCCGATCCGCGGCGCGCCACGGAAGGTGACGAAGAATTGGTCGCCCACGAGTCGCGCACCGCAGGCGTAGTTGATCAGGGTCGTGCCACTGCCCTGCAGCAGCGGGTGCCGCGTGCCCGTGGCCGGATCCAGGCGCTCCACGACCCAGAGCTGTGGACATTGTGGCCCTGTGCAGGCGGCGATGTCCGCGACGCGGCTGCGTTGCCCCGCCACCAGCAGGCGCCCATCCGGCAGCATGTGCAGGTTGTCCGGCAAGTAGTCCAGGACAATGTCACGGCGTGCGCCGCTGCGGCGCGACAGCACCACGAGCTTCGCGGCGGCCCAGGCGCTGGCATAGACCGTGTCACCGTCCGCGCTGGCGGTGATGCCGTTGCCACCGGGCATGCGTGCCAGCGTGCGCCAGCCGCGGGCCGGCTGCCATTCGAGGATCGCGCCTGTGTCCTCACCGCGCGCCATGCGTGCCCAGGCCTCGCGGTCCCGCGGATCGTGGAAGCTCGCCACCAGCAGACCGCCGTCCGGCAAGGCATGGACCGCGTTGGCCATGTGGCCAACCGGCAAAGGCAGGCAGCCGGCCCAGCGCAGAGGGGGTGGCTCGCTGCCCGGCCCGTCCACCAGCACGTCGAAGACTTCGATGGCCTGACGGTCACCATGGTTGGCGACGTAGAGCATGACCTGACCGTCTGTTCCGGATCGCAAGGCGAGACCGTCGGTCGACCAGCGTTGCGGGTCGGGTGGCGTCGCGCAGGCAGGGTCGTGGCGCGCTGGGCTCGTGGGCCCGGACCGCCACTCGACGGGTTGCGCGCGGCGATGCCGCAGGTCCAGCACCTGGAGCCGGGCTGGCGCACCAACGTTCAGCGCGCTGGCGATGGCCCAGTGCGTGCCGGGGATCTCAACCATGTCCTCGGCAGCCACGGGGCCGCAGAGGTATGCCAGGCCTTCTGCCGGATCGCAGTCTGTCGCGGCGTCCGCGGCTCCTGCCAGCAGCGCCGAGACAAGAAGTGCGATCGGTCGGCGCTGCGACGTTGTCATGCCGCCATGTGCAATGGCGGCGCGGAGGAAGTCAAGGCGCGCGGGTGCTGGCCCAGCGCCGTGCGGGAACCTCGAGTGTCGTGCCATCACTGAAGGTGACGGTACGGGGGGAGTCGGCTGTGTTCCAGGCCAGATAGGTCCGGGCACCCGAGGCGTGGCGGAACACCGAATACAGCGTCGTGTCCGCGGTGATCTGGAAGTCCGGGGTGCCCAGTTCTTCGAGACGTGAAAGCCAGTGCTGCGTCTGGGTACGCGTGGCGCCGATCTCGATCGTGCCGTTGCGTCGCCAGGCGGACTTTCCGGCCTGCGCATCCTCCAGCGCCAGCGCCGAGGCAATCACATCCTGCCAGATGTCGGTGGGCGTGCCGTCGGAGCCACCACGCCGCTGGTAGCGGCGCACCTCGTCGGGCAAGCGGTCCACCAGGGGCTTCAGGTAGCCCGGCTTGCGGGCAAGGTAGGTCGATGCCGTGGTGATGGGCAGGAAGTTGATGCCGAGGATCTGGCGCGGCTCCTGTGTCCACCACGTGTTGTAGCTGTACTTGCCGCCGAAGACCATGCTGGCAAAGGGTTGTCCGAACTCGGGATCGAGCACACGACCCTCCATGTCGAACCAGTAGTGCTGGATCGCCGCGACTTCGCTCGTGTAGAGGTAGACGCCAAGATCGCGCAGCGCCGTATCGCCGGTCGCTTCGCCCCAGAACACGAGCGCCGCCCAGGCATTGATGGATTCCGAGGAAGACTCCTGGTTGTTGCCGGCATCGAAGTTCGCGTCACCCGACGCCCAGGAATGGCTCTCGTATGGATCGAAGTTGCGCAGGAACGGAAAGCCGCGGCCGCTGCGATCCGCCGTGGCGATCTCGTCTACGAACATCCGGACGATGGGACCCCAGGCGTCGGCACGGGCCCAGTCCGGATCGCGCAGCGCGATGTGGGCGGCACCCATGATCCAGTAGCCGTAGTGGAAATGGTGGTCGTTCATCGCGGAGACGCTGCCGTACTCCTGCGACAGACCCGAGAACGTGCCGGTGGCCTTGTCGTGGAAGAAGTAGGTGTTGCGGCTGCCGTCGAACCAGGACGCAAAGCGGCGCTTCAATCGTGCCAGCAGGTCATCACGGACGGGCTGCACACCCTGGGCTTCGGCAACAGACAGGAGCTGCGCTGTGGCGCCCAGGCCCTTGCCGAACCAGTAGGTGCCACGGCCCTGCTTCTTGAAGAGTTCGTCGGCCTTGACGCGGTCGCCCGCGAGCAGGCTCTCCACACGCGCGCGCTCGGCCGGCGTCTCGACAGCCCCCCAGTGCGGCATCAGCCCGTGGAAGCTGCGCTGCACGCAGAACTGGTTGGCCTGCAACAGGCGGATCTCGCCGCGCACGGTCTTGTATGCCAGACCTTGCGTGTCGAGCCCCGGACAGGGCGCGGACCAGTGGTGCGGGTACAGGCCCAGCAGGGTGCTGCCGCCCTCCCCTTCCAGGGAGGTCGTCTCGACGCTGAAGGTGGTCGTCACCTGTGACTTGGCGACGTCGTACTGCCACGCCACGCGCGTGTCCGTAGGCATGACGTAGGCGGATGCCGTGAAGCGTTCCAGGGTCGCCGCCGATCCATCAGGCAGCGCGGCCACGGCGAGCGTCCTGCGTCCGACGCCGAAATCCAGCAGCCAGCGACCCGGGCCGCTCTCGCGCCAGCGGGCGCCGCTCGGTGCGAACGCGGCGTAGTGCTGGCCGTCCACGCGCAGCAGGAGCCGGCGATCGTCGGTCCCGCTGGGCAGACGCAAGACGTCGGCACCCGTGGTCGACACGCTGGCGTTGCCGGCGTTCAGTTCGTAATGGCTGAAGGGACTCCCATGCAGCAGCGTCGCGTCCATGTGCCGGCCGGCCCCATCCCCGAGGCGGATGCGGGCGTGCCAGTCACCGCGTCCGGACAACCGCGCATCGACAGGCTGGAAGCCTTCCGGAGCAATCGTCAGGGCCGCGCGATGCAGGTAACGCACTTCGCGGCTGCCATCGTAGGTACCGACCTGGCGGGGAGGCAGACCCACCTCCATGCCCGCCGGCGTCGCCTGGTAGCTGACCGGATGCGCGTACAGCGGCATCGACCAGCGC
>JBJOHO010000054.1:0-13724 GCA_046047615.1 Pseudomonadota bacterium | reverse complement strand
GCAGGTCGGCGGCGGTCCCGGGGAAACCCGGCAGGTTGCGGTCGACGGCGAGCAGTGCCGAGCAGCGGATGGCTGCCTGCACGGCATAGCTGTGGCCGTAGAACGCCCGGAAATCGTCGCGTTCCAGCCCGATGATCTGCAGGTCGGAGAGCAGGCAACGGCGCGCGACATCGTCGATGGTCCAGCCCCTGGCTTCGCGGGCCAGTCGCAATGCCGCCGCAAAAGGGCTGCATGCGGCCGGTTCTTCAGCGTGGGTGGTGGCGGAGTTCACGGTGTCGTTGTTGTCTTGCCCGGGAGCGGCGTGCCAGCACACGGAGACTGACCGCCCCTGAGGTGTGCGTCAACTGTCGTCAAGTAACGTCAGGTATCGCATCACAGCAGCAGGCCGCCCACGCCCATGCGCGCCAGATCCTGTGAACCGACTTCAAGCCCCGCGGCCAGCCGCTGCAGCACCCAGTCAAAGCCATTGACCTTGGGCGAGCGGGCGCAGGTGGGGATGCCCACCACCGGCAAGGTCTGACGCCGGCCACTGGACAGCCGTCCCAGCACCAGCAGGTTGCCGGGATCCACGGGCATGCCGACATGGATCACGTGGCCGTGCGCCGCTTCGATGGCAGCGGGGACCACATCGGCCCGATCGACGATGGCTGCAGCGCCGGCCACGAGCACCGCCTGCAGGTCATCCCGCGCCGCCCAGTCGACCAGGGTCGCGGCAACCGACGCTGCGTCGTGCGGCACTGTCGACTCGGCCTGCAAGCTTGCGGCCAGTGGCGCGAGGCGGTCCACGACGCCGCGGCGCATCTTCGCCAATTCGGCAGAGCCGGTCCCGGCCAGCGAGGTCATCAGCAAACCCACGCGCAAGCCGCAGAACGGGGCCACGCGAAGCGCGGCACCGTTGGGTCGCTGCGATGCCGATTCCGCAGCCAGCAGCGCTGCTTCGCGCACGGCGTAAGGGATGATCTTGACGGTTGCCACCATGTCACCGGCAGCCACCACGGACCAAGGCCGCAGGGTTCCCACGGTGATCGACTCGTGGACCGCATTCACGGCATCAACCTGTGGGGCGGCGACGCACAGGACCCCTGCGACCCGTGCATGCAGGTTGACGCGCCCGGTGGCGGCCCGCCGTGCTTCGACACCCGCGCCGGCCAGACGTGCGCCGAGCCGGCTTGCGGCCTCGTCTTCGTGGACGTCGCCGTCTTCAAGCCGCGCAATCACCAACTCGGCAACGCCTGCCGCCGCCAGCGCAAGCACATCCGCCTGCGTCAGCCGGTGGGCCTTCCTCCAGGTTCGCCCATCGGCCTTCAGGCTGTGGGCCAGAAGACCACCGTCCGCCTCGAGCGTGGGCACCGCACCGAACTTCAACGGAAGGCCCCGCGCAGCACGCCGGTCATCTGTGCGAGCACGGACAGTGCGATTTCCGCGGGTGTGCGCGCCCGCAGGGCGAGGCCTGCCGGCCCATGGATGCGCGCCAACTGCACAGGGTCCAGGCCCTCGCCTGCGAGACGCTCCAGCCGGCGCGCGTGGGTACGCGACGACCCCAGCGCGCCAACATAGAACGCGGGCGTGGCCAGCACGGCATGCAGGGCGGGATCGTCGATCTTGGGATCGTGGGTGAGCAACACCACTGCGGTGCGGGCATCTGGTGCGAACCGGGGCACGCCCTGCTGCGGCCACTCGTCGGTCAGGGTGGCGCCGGGGAACAGTGCCGGCCGGAGGAAAGCACTGCGCGGGTCGAGGATGGTGACCGCGTACCCCGTCTCCCTGGCAAAGCGCGAGAGGAATTCGGCGATATGCACTGCGCCGACGACCAGCAGGCGCAAGGGCGGGTTCTGCGGCAACAGGAGCAGATCGCCCGCCCGCAGGACTGCGCGATCCTCCGCCAGCGCCACTGCCGCGTCGTCGGTGCCGGCGGGCCCGGGCAACACCTGCGGTGGTCGACCATCGAGTGGCAGCTCGAACACCCCCTGCCCGCCCGCGGCCTGCAGCCGCTGCAAGGCGGCATAGGCTTCGCGGCGACCCACCTCCGCCAGCGATTCAACGAACACCCGGATGCGACCGCCGCAGGCCAGACCCACGGACCAGGCTTGCTCATCGCTGACCCCGAACGACAACAGCTGCGGCGGTGCGCCGCCGATCACGTCGCGGGCGGCCTCAAGAACCGCCACCTCGACGCAACCGCCGGACACCGACCCGGCGAAGTCCCCGGCAGCGTTGCACACCAGACGGCTGCCGGCCGGCCGCGGCGCAGAACCCCAGGTCTCGACCACCGTGGCCACGGCCGCCCCGGCGCCAGACGCTTCCCAGTGCAATGCCTGCCGCAACAGGTCTTCGCAGGATCCAGTCACTTGAGCTGTCATGCCGCGAGTCTACCGCCGGCTGCAGGCCCACCGCATAATCGCCGCCCTCCCCACTCCCCCGAGGACGCCTCCATGACAACGCTCGACGTGAATGGCAAGTCGCTGCAGACCGATGCCGCCGCGGACACTCCCTTGCTGTGGGTGCTGCGCGACCACCTGAACCTCACCGGGACCAAGTTCGGCTGCGGCATGGCCCAGTGCGGCGCCTGCACCGTCCACGTCGACGGCCAGGCCACGCGCAGCTGCGTGCTGCCCGTCGGCGGACTCGAGGGCAAGAAGATCACCACCATCGAAGGCGTGGCGGATGTGGACGTCGGCAAGGCAGTCCAGGACGCCTGGATCGCGGAGAATGTGGCGCAGTGCGGTTACTGCCAGTCGGGCCAGATCATGAGCGCTGCGGCCCTGCTGTCAGCCAACAAGGCCCCCACGGACGCCGACATCGACGCCGCCATGAGCGGCAACCTGTGCCGCTGCGCCACCTATGTGCGCATCCGTGCCGCCATCCACCGCGCTGCCAAGGCCCTGGCCTGAACGCAGCACCCACGCGAGGAACCCGGACATGACCCAAGCCAACACACTCTCCCGCCGCAGCGTCCTCAAGGCGGGCGCCGGCCTCACCCTGGCGCTGATGGGCGGATCGCTCATCACGGCCTGCGCCAAGAAGGACCCGTTCACGTTCAAGGCCAACGCCTTCCTCAACATCGGCAATGACGGCAAGGTCACGGTGATCTGCCGCTACGCGGAAATGGGCCAGGGCAGCTTCACCGGCATCGCCACGCTGGTGGCCGAGGAACTCGACGCCGACTGGGCACAGGTCCAGGTGGAAGGCGCACCCGGCGACGCCGCAACCTACGGCAACCCGGCATTCGGGCCCGGCACGCAGGCTACGGGTGGCAGCAACTCCCTGAGCACGGCGTGGGATGACATGCGTCGCGCCGGTGCTGCCGCACGGGCCATGCTGGTGCAGGCCGCCGCCAGCGCCTGGAAGGTGCCTGCCGCCGAAATCACCGTCGAGAAGGGCGTGCTCAAGCACGCCGGCACGGGCAAGGACGCGCCCTTCGCAGACTTCGTTGAGGCGGCCGCCGCACTGGAAGCCCCGAAGGCCGACACGCTCGTGCTCAAGGACCCCAAGGACTACTCGCTCATCGGCACCGACCTGCCGCGCGTCGACGTGCGCGCCAAGTCCACCGGCACCGCCGTCTACACCCAGGACTTCAAGCTGCCCGGCATGCTCACCGCACTGGTGATCGCAGCGCCGCGCTTTGGCGGCAAGGTGAAGTCCTTCGATGCCGCAGCCGCGAAGGCGATGCCGGGCGTCAAGGACGTGGTGGCCTTCAAGACGCTGGTGCGCGAGGGCGTTGCGGTTCTGGCAACCGACTACTGGTCGGCCCGCCAGGCGCGCGAGAAGGTCGTGGTGGAGTGGGACGACAGTGCCGCGTACACGGGCAGCACCGAGCAGATGTTCGCGCAGTACCGCGAACTGGCACGCAAGCCCGGCACCGAGGCCGTCAGGCGGGGCACTCCGGCGGCGCGCGGTGCACGCACGCTGGAAGCCGCCTACGAGTTCCCCTACCTGGCGCATGCGGCAATGGAACCGCTGAACTACGTCGCGCAGGTCACCGACCAGGGCTGCGAGATGTGGGGCGGTGCGCAGTTCCACACCATGGACCAGAACATGGTCGCCGCGGTGCTGGGCATCAAGGCCGAACAGGTCAGGATCAACACACTGTTCTCCGGCGGCAGCTTCGGGCGGCGTTCCAACCCCAAAGGCGACTTCGCCATGGAAGCGGCGGTGATCGCCAAGGCCGCCCAAGGCGTACCGGTCAAGCTCGTCTGGAGCCGCGAGGACGACATGCGGGGCGGCTTCTACCGCCCGGCGTTCTTCCACACGCTCAAGGCCGCAGTCGACGCACAGGGCAATATCGTCAGCTGGCAGCATCGTCTGGTGGGCCAGTCGATCCTGGGCGGCACGCCGCTGATGCCTCCCCTGCCGATCGACCCGCTGTCCACGGAAGGCGCCGCCAACCTGCCCTACGACATCCCGAACTTCGCCGTGGACGTGCACACCACGCAGTCGCCGGTCACCGTGCAGTGGTGGCGTTCGGTGGGCTCGACCCACACCGCCTACTCCACCGAGGTCTTCCTTGACGAGATCGCGCGGGCCACGGGGCAGGACCCCTTGGCGCTGCGCCAGAAGCTGCTGCCGAAGCATCCGCGCCACCAGGCCGTGCTCAAGCTGGCGGCCGAAAAGGCGGGCTGGGGCACGGCCCTGCCCGAGGGCGTGGCGCGCGGCATTGCCGTCCATGAGTGCTTCGGCAGCGTCGTGGCCGAGGTGGCCGAGGTGCGCAAGGTGGCCGAGGGCCAGTACAAGGTCGAGCGCATCGTGGCTGCGGCCCATGTGGGCCGTGCAGTCAACCCGAACATCGTCGCCATGCAGATCGAGTCAAGCATCGGCCTGGGACTGGGGGCGGCGTTCACGGGCGCCATCACGCTCAAGGACGGCATGGTGGAGCAGTCGAACTTCCACGACTATACCGTGCTGCGCCTCAACCAGATGCCGAAGGTCGAAGTCCACATCGTGCCGTCCGAGGACAAGCCCAGCGGCATTGGTGAGCCCGGCCTGCCACCCGCCGCTGCAGCCGTGGCCAATGCCATCGCCGCACTGGGTGGTCCGGTGTTGCGCACGCAGCCCTTCAGCCGCGCCGACCTGACTTTCGTCTGACGGCCAGAGGTCAGTTCGAGAGCCGGGCGTTCCCCAAGGCAATGGCCAGCCGTGTGGCCAGGCGGTCGAGATCCTCGGCCGCCGGCAGCGGCTGGCCGCCGCCCTTCGGGGTGACCACCAGCAATCCCGCGACGCTCCCGCCGACAACCACGGGGACGCAGGCCGCCGCCGGACACTCCTCCGGCAGGTGTTCGCAACGGATCTGCGTGGCGGCGGTCGACAGATGCGTGCGATGGGTCCGCAATGCCCAGCAGCTGTCGATCGGCAGCAACTGAGCCGCCACTGGCGCGCCGGCATCGGCGGCCTCTTCCGACTGGTGCAGCTCGAAGGCCAGACCCGGCGCGGCAGCGAAATACAGGATGACCGCGTGATGAGGCAGCAGCCGCGGCATGCTGCCCGCCAGGACTTCGCGGGCTTCGGCGATCGTGTCGCAGTGCTGCAGCAGCTCTGCCAGTTTGGACAGGGCACTGTCGATGGCGCGCTCCTGCCCCAGCAGCTGCAGCCGCTGCTCGAGCAACAGATTGGCGTCGCGCAGACGTGCCTCCGCGACCCGTTGTTCGTGGATGTCACGCAGGTTCACCACCAGGCCCGCCACATTGGGGTCTCCCAGCAGGTTGATGCTGCGGCACTCGTAGCTGCGCAACTGTCCCTCGGCCGTGCGCAGTTGCAGGTCCTGCTGGCCACGGGCGCCGTTGAGCGTCAGCAGCGTTCCCAGGCTGCGCTCCAGTGCGACCCGCTCGGCAGGTTCCACCAAGGAAGTGATGGGCTGGCCGATCAGCTGGGCCGAGCTCCGGTGGATCAGGCGCTGCGTGTTGCCGGACGCAGCAGTGATGCGCAGGGCTGCGTCCAGCACCAGCATGGCCTCGGCCGACAGTGACGACAGCGCTTCGTTGCGCTTGAGCTGGGCCTCCATGACCGCGCTGGCATCGGTGGCCTGGGTGATGTCGACAAAGGTGACGAACACGGCCGACTCGCGCGACAGACCGATCGGCCGGGCCTCGACATCGATCCAGGTCAAGGTGCCATCAGGCTTGTGCACGCCCATGATGTCGCGTTCGACGCCACCACTACGGACCGCTCGCATCGAGGGATGCTCGCTGCCAGGGAACGGGGAGCTGTCCTTGCGGACCGCGCGCCAGCGCGGATCAATCGAGGTGCGTCCGACCAGCTGGTCATGGGTCAAACCCAGGATGCGTTGCGCCGCGTCGTTGGCTTCGATGATCTCGCCGGACACGGTCTGCAGCACGATGCCCACCGGCATGGCACGCAGGATCACGCTGGCCGCAGAGACATCAGGACCGAACTCGCGCCGCAGGCTGTCGGCCCTGGAAATGTCCAACAGGCCGATCACCACATGCGATTCGCCGGCTGCGGGTCCCAACCGGGACAGCCGGCCCAGCGCGCTGAATTCGGTCCCATCCAGACGCCGCAGCACCACCGGCCCGTGCAGCCCGGTGACGATCCTCGTGGATTCACCAGACTGGGTGAACGTGGCGATCTGCGCGGCGTAATGCGGCGCCTGCGCAGCAGGCAGCAGGTCGGTCACCGGACGCCCCGGCAAACCAGCGTCCGCCGTCGCTGCGAAAACCTGCTCCGCCGGCTCGTTGGCGGCGAGGATGTTCCCGGCATCGTCGAGCACGAGCAGCGCATGGCGGCGCTGCCGCAGCACGACATCCGCGGCAGCCGCCAGCAGCCTGCCCGCATCATCCTCGGTCATCCGGCACCTTGGGGAAGATGGCCTTCGACAACGGTATTGCGCCCCGAAGCCTTGGCCGAATACATCGCATCGTCCGCGGCGCGCAGCAGCAGGTCCGGCACGACGCCGGGCTGTGAGACGTGCAAGACACCGATGGAGCAGGTGCAGGTGGCCCCATCGCCAGCCAATTGCGCATTCTGGATGTCGGCCCTCAGCTTTTCGGCCAACCTGACGGCATTGCCGGCGTCGACGTCGCGCAGCAACACGACGAACTCCTCACCGCCGAGTCGCGCGACCAGATCGGTCGTGCGCAGCTTTTCCTTCAGCAGCCGCACCAGGCCAGCGAGCACCAGGTCGCCGCGCTCATGCCCAAGGGCGTCATTGATGTATTTGAAGTGGTCCACGTCCAGCATGAGGAGGGCAAAGGCACCGTTGCCGTGTTCCAGGTGCCGGACGGCAAGACGGAGGTCGACCTCCAGCTGGCGGCGGTTTGCGGCGCCCGTGAGCGGATCCTGGGTGGCCTGCTGTTCGAGCGTCAGTCTGAGGCGCTGGTTGAACAGCACGCGGGAGAACTGGCGCGCCTGGTCCTGGAGGCCGGCCAACTGGCGCTCGCGCAGGGCGTCAGGCTCGCGGGAGGAGGCCTGGCCCACGCTGCCGGACAGCGCTGCCGACAGCGCCGCAACGGTCCGCGACCCGTCGGAGAGGGGCACACAGGCGAAGGCCTGTTCGGTCCCCGCCAGGTGGCGGCAACGCACCAGGCCGGGCTCGCTGATGAACAGCTGCCCCGTCTTGAAGGCCCAGCATGCGCCGGCCTCGAGGGGCTTGAAGGCCGGCAACTCGGTGGTGTCCGCCAGACCACCGGTCCGGTGCGCGGTTCCCACGCCGGAAGGGCCAGCGTCCCCGGCACGCAACACGAGCAATTGCGGCGCCGCTTCGGCATGGATCAGCGGCAGGTGCGCGCCGATGACCTTCAAGGCATCCCGCAGCGACTTGCTGACCTCGACGTACTGGCAGGCCTCGCCAAGACGCGCCACCTCGGCCTCGCGCCGCTTGAGCACGGCCAGCTGCTGCTCAAGGTCGCGCGTCCTCGCACGCTCGCTTTCGATCTCGCGGAACCCCGACATGAGCGTGCCGACGGCGACCCAGCCGGAGATGGCGCCGGTCGCATCATGCAAGGCGCTCAAGGCGACCATCATCGGATGACGCTCACCCGACAAGGAGACGTAGGTCCATTCGCGACGTTCCGCCCCACCGGCAGCCAGCGCCGAAGACACCACGACGTCGAAGGGCGTTCCCAACCGGGCAGCCGCCGCAAGGCTGCGCCCGCCCACCGCATGCAGCAATTCCGCCGGATCGTGGAAGCTGGCGAGGTTGGTGGACTGCAGATCCTTGAGCGCCCCCGCCCCCAGCAGCGCCAACGCAGTGGGATTGGCAAAGGTGATGAGGCCGCGCGTATCCGTGGTGACCACGCTGACGCCCGCCGTACGGATGACCGAGGCGAACAGGTCGCTCCAGCGCCGCACTTCGCTCTGCAGCGCCGTTTCACGCTCGCGCCAGCGGCGCACCTCAAGCACCGCGGCCACCGAGCGCGCCAGCGGAGCCAGCAGCGCAAACCAGCTGTCGTCATACCCCTCGGGGCTGTTGAACAGGGCAACAAGACCCACGGGCCCGGCCTCACCGATCAAGGGCACGCCGATGAACGAAGCCAGGGGTACGTTGAGATCGTTGCTCGCGCCTGCGAGCTGCGCCGCATCCTGGCGGATCGGACGCTGCAAGCGCACGACGCTGCCCCAAGGTGTCTCGAAATCGGCAAGCACCAACTGGCTGGGCGCGAAAACGGCTTCGGCATCGTTGGCGACGGCGATGCTGATGAGGCGCGGTTGGCTGCCAGCGTCCTTGAGCAGCTCCGCAAAGAAGCCGAAGCGGCTGCCGCTGAGTGACATGACCTGCTGCAAGGCCTCAAGGAGCGCCTCGTTGCGGATCTCCCCACCCCGTACGTAGCCGTACTGGAGGGCCGTGACCGCTTCGAGGATCGCCGTGCGGCGTCCGAGCTCGAGGTCGCGTCGCGTGGATTCTGTGACGTCCTGGGCGATGGCGAAGACGGTGCCGTCCCCGGGCACGTGTGAATACCACTGCAAGTGGCACCAATGACCATCGCGCGTACGGTACCGGTTCTGGAAGCGGACGGTCTTCTCGCCACGCGACAGCCGCTCGAGCTCGCCGAGCGTGGCAGGCAGATCATCGGGGTGCACGAACTCGAGGAACGGGCGGGAGAGCAACTCTTCCTGGGACCAGCCGAGTGTTGCGGTCCACTCGCCACCGAGTTTCAGGAACCGGCCCTCGACGTTGGCCAGCGCGACGAGCAAAGGCGCCTGTTGGAAAAAGCGCTTTTCAATGACCTGCTCGATCGCACTCTGGTCGTGCATGCAACCGTCCTGCAGGTGGAACGGATGGCGTCCCCAAGGGGATTCGAACCCCTGTCGCCGCCGTGAAAGGGCAGTGTCCTGGGCCTCTAGACGATGGGGACGCCGAGGCGAGCCCGCATTATACGGACATTGCAACGAAGGGGAACCACAGAACTGCCGATAAGTGGTGATCGGCCGCAATCATTGCGGAAACAGCAGGCAACGAGACCCGGAAAGCAGAACGCCCAACCACGCAGTGGTCGGGCGTTTGATTTGGTGGAGCTAGACGGGATCGAACCGTCGACCTCTTGCATGCCATGCAAGCGCTCTCCCAGCTGAGCTATAGCCCCACAGTGGGAAGGCCGCGCACGTTACCGGCGTGGCCCCGGGATGTCAACCCCGGTGACCCTGCAAAACGGCATCCAGCCTCGCCAGAACCGTCTCGCGACCGAGCAAGGCCACGGTGACGTCGATAGGCGGAGACACGGTACCGCCCGTCAGCGCCACGCGCAGCGGTTGCGCGACCTTGCCAAGACCCAGGCCCCGCCCTGCGGCAAAACCGTTCAGGAGCCCATGCAGGGCCGCTGCCGTCCATTCCTGCTGCCCTGCCAGTGCGGTTCGCAGTTCCGGGAGCAAGACCCGTGCGTCCCCGGTCAGGTGCTTTGCGACCGCCTTTTCGTCCGGGACAGGGTCCTGGAAAAAGAACAGGCCGGAGGTCGCCATCTCGCGCAATGTCCTGGCCCGCTCGCGCAAGGCCTCGGCGACACCCGCCAGCTTGAGCCCATCATCCGTATGCACGCCCAGGCGCGCCAACTGGTCGCGCAGCGCCGCCACCAGCGTGGCAACCGGCGCCTTCATGATGTGCTGCTGGTTGAGCCACAGCAGTTTCTCCGGATTGAAGGCCGACGCCGCCTTGTTGACATCAGCGATGTCGAACGCAGCGATCATTTCCGCGCGCGTGAAAAACTCCTGGTCGCCGTGCGACCAGCCCAGACGCACCAGATAGTTGAGAAGCGCATCCGGCAGGTAGCCCTCCTCCTGGTACTGCAACACGCTGACCGCACCATGACGCTTGGACAATTTCGCGCCATCGGGACCCAGGATCATCGGCACGTGCGCATAGACCGGCGGTGTAGCGCCCAGGGCCCGGAGCATGTTGATCTGCCGCGGCGTGTTGTTCAGGTGGTCGTCGCCGCGGATGACATGCGTGACCCCCATGTCGAAATCATCGACGACGACACAGAAGTTGTAGGTCGGGTTGCCATCGGAGCGCTGGATGATCAGGTCATCCAGTTCGGCGTTCTGGAACGCCGTGGGACCGTGGACGAGGTCGTCGACGACCACCTCGCCGTCCACAGGGTTGCGGAAACGGATGACCGGCGTGACGCCCGGCGGCGGCGCGGCCGTGCTGTCGCGCCAGCGCCCGTCGTAGCGGGGCTTTTCCTTGCGTGCCAACTGCGCTTCGCGCATGGCGTCCAGTTCCTCCTTGGAGCAGTAGCAGCGGTAGGCCTTGCCCTCGTCGAGCAACTGCTGGATGACCTGCTGGTAACGCGGATAGCGGTGCGTCTGGAAGAACGGGCCCTCGTCGGCGTCGAGCCCCAGCCAGCGCATGCCATCGAGGATGACGCGCACGGCCTCGTCGGTGGAACGCTCGCGGTCGGTGTCTTCAACCCGCAGGATGAACTTGCCGCCGTGTCGCCGGGCGTGCAGCCAGGAAAAGAGGGCTGTGCGCACGCCGCCGATATGCAGCATGCCGGTGGGACTGGGTGCAAATCGTGTGACGATGCTCATGTGGAAAGTGTAGCAGTTGACGTAGGATCCCGGTCGCGGCCAGCCCGGCTGCACTCTCCCGGATGTCCCGCATGACCATACCGGCCGTCGTGTTCCGGTCCGACGAATATGGTGCCCTCAACATCGTGCGCACCTTGGGCCGGATGGGCGTAGCCGTGCATTGCGTGGACGATGATCCAGTGCCCCTGTGCGCGCATTCCCGCCATTGCCGAAGCGTGACCCGCTGGACCTCGGAGTCGGCCACGGCACACACAGCAACGGACTGGTTGCTGGATTACGCCCGGAGGTTCGACAAGGCGCCCGTCCTCATCCCGACCTACGACGGCCGCAATCTCCTGATCGACCAGATACGGTCGGCGCTGCGCGAGGCTTACCTCCTGCCTGCCCCGGCGCCAGGAGCGATGGTGCGCGTCTATGACAAGACCAGTTTGGCGGCACTGTGCGTCGACGCCGGCCTCGCCACGCCGGCGTGCACTCTGCCGGCCTCCCTTGCCGAAGCCCGCGCAGCGGCGAAGGACATGCGGTTTCCGCTGTTGCTCAAGGGCGTGGACCCGGACCGCCTGGAAATCCACTGTGGTTTCCGCCTGCGACGCATCGAGTCGATGGACGAACTCGAACACTGCTGGACACAGCTGGACGATGGCGGCCCGCCGAACGTCATGCTGCAGGAGTTCATCGTGGGACAGAGTTGGGCCTTGGCCGGCTATGTCGGGCGCGATGGCCGTCTCCAGTTCGCGGCCACCGGCCGGAAGCTGCGGCAACTGCCGCTGGAAGGTGGCATCACGGCCAAGGCGGTCTGCGACGAAAACCCGGTCCTGGTTGACCTGGCACAACACATCGCCAATGCCAGCGGTTACCGAGGTGCCATGGGCCTTGACCTGTTGCATGACCCGCGCGATGACCGATACCACCTTGTCGACTTCAATCCCCGGTTGGGCGCGAATTTTGCGGCCTTCGTGGATGTGGACGGCAATGACGCCGCAAGGGCCTGGTATCTGGACATGATCGGGCAGCCCCTGACCGAACGTCGCGCTTCTGCGACCGGACGCGTGTGGGCCGTGGAGCACAAATTGCTCACGGTGCTGCGGCTTACGCGCAATGAGGCAGGCCCGGCCTGGCGCGCCATGCTGCGGGAGTGTCGTGAGGTGGATCAGTGGGCGCACTGGGACCCGGACGATCGCCGCCCCGGCCTGACTTTCGGAACCAGGACCCTGCGCAACGCCCTGTCCCGCCGCACCACGCCCTCGCGCCGCTGATCACCGCGGGGTTTGCAGGTCGCGCGTTGTTCGGCTAGGATGCGGATCCCTTGATGGGCGGTTAGCTCAGCGGTAGAGCACTGCTTTCACACGGCAGGGGTCACAGGTTCAAGCCCTGTACCGCCCACCAACTTTCCAGGCGTCCCATTCCAGGTGACGCCACGCTGCGCCGATGCCGCCCCGGCACATCACAGGCGCCCCATCAAGCCAAGCAGCCCGTCGACGATGGCACTCTCCGCACAGCCTGGCTTCAGTCGCGAACTGAGCACGGTGAACACATTCGACCGAAGGCGTCATCGCTGGGGATGTAGCCGGTCGGGGCCATCCCATTGGTCAACGTGGCCATCATCGTGTGCTTGAAGGGTGACTCGCGCTTGAGCCGCTGGGCGATGCCGTTGTACACCTCGGCATCCACGGCCCCGACGTAGATGTCACCGATGCGCAGCACGCCGAGGCCAATGCTGACTTCTCCGGCATCGACGTACTGGCCCTCGTATCCCGCCCTGCCCTCGTTCGTGCGCCGGCGCGCGGGACAGGACACGCTCATCTGGCTGCCCCGCAGCGTGGTGTCGTCGCTGGCGCGCTCCAGCTTCTCGCGCATCACGTGCAACACCTCCTCGCCGAGCATCTGGCCCAGCGTCCCGTTCAGCCGCTGCTGCTGCTCCATCAGCAGGCGCACCCTGGGGTTGCTGCGATCCAGACCTTGCCCGCCGGGCGGCATCGCGTTGCTGATGTCCTCGCCACGCCGCGCATAGTCGGCGATGCGAAGGTCACGCAACTCATAGGTCTGGTTGAAATAGAGGGGGTTCTGGTCCCCGGCCGCGCCACTGGTCCACAAGGCGACGGCGCCGTCCTCCAGGGACTGCTCCACATACCGTGATGCTGCGCCAGGAATGTCGCCGCTGATCAGGTCGAGCGTACCGGTGATGACGCCATGCACCGCGTAGTTGTAGTAGACGGCGATGGGCTTGCCGGACGTGCTCTCGATCCGCACCACGGCAACCGTCTTGTCGGAGGGGGCATCGCGGTTCGGGCCCTCCCACCAGCGCCGGGTCTTCGGGTCAATGCGGTCCCGATTGACGTTGATGTGTGACTCCCCGGTGCCCCAGGCCACGCGCGCCGGCTGCAGCCGGCTGATCGAATCGCGGAGACTGCGCAGCACGACCTGCTCCACCGCAGCATCGAGGCGGAACGGCACGCTGTGCGTGTGGCTGGCGGATATCAGCAGTTGCGACGCCGGTATCACGAGCTCGGCGGCAGCCCGTTCGCTGACCTTGCGGTACAGATCCGCAGGCACTGCGCCCGCATCGATCGACACCAGCGCCGCCCGGGTGCTGCCGTTGTCCAGGACAACGGCGCGCACATAGATGGGATCGAGTACGCCCTGGAAGTTCTGCGGCAGCGTGCCCGTGGGCGTGTAATCGATGCGGGAGGCACCCGCACGCAACGTGGGTCCCGGCCGGGTCGATTGTTCGGCCTGCACTGCGGCGGGCA
>JBJOHO010000053.1:0-5343 GCA_046047615.1 Pseudomonadota bacterium | reverse complement strand
GTCTATGGTGGGCCCGGGGGCAACAGCCCCCTCAGATACCGTCCATAGCCGTTGTTCTGCATCGGTGTGGCCAGTTGCCTCAATTGCGCCTCATTGATCCACCCCCGCCGCCACGCCACCTCCTCGGGGCAGGCCACTTTCAGCCCCTGCCTGCGTTCCAGCGTGGCAATGAATTGGCTGGCATCCAGCAGGCTGTCATGGGTGCCGGTGTCCAGCCATGCGTACCCGCGGCCCAGGGTCTGCACACTGAGTGTTCCGGCCTCCAGGTACGCGCGGTTCACGTCCGTGATCTCCAGTTCCCCACGGGCGCTGGGTTTCACCGTCTTGGCAATCTCAACCACGCTTTCGTCAAAGAAATACAGGCCAGTTACTGCATAGTTGGACTGTGGCAGCGTGGGCTTCTCTTCAATGCTGATGGCCCGGCCGGCGGCGTCAAAGGCCACTACGCCGTACCGCTCCGGGTCCTGCACGTGGTACGCGAAAACAGTGGCGCCCTGTGTTTGCGCATTGCTCTCGATCAGCAGTTTCTGCAGGTCATGGCCGTAGAAAATGTTGTCGCCCAACACCAGGGCGCTGGGTTTCACCGTCTTGGCAATCTCAACCACGCTTTCGTCAAAGAAATACAGGCCAGTTACTGCATAGTTGGACTGTGGCAGCTTTGGCTTCTCTTCAATGCTGATGGCCCGGCCGGCGGCGTCAAAGGCCACTACGCCGTAGCGCTCCGGGTCCTGCACGTGATACCCGAAAACAGTGGCGCCCCGTGTTTGCGCATTGCTCTCGATCAGCAGTTTCTGCAGGTCATGGCCGTAGAAAATGTTGTCGCCCAACACCAGGGCGCTGGGTGCACCGTCGATGAACTTCTCCCCGATCAGGAAGGCTTGGGCGAGGCCCTCCGGTTTGGGCTGCACGGCATAGTCGATGTGCATGCCCCACTGGCTGCCGTCGCCCAGCAGCTGCTCGAAGCGGGGGGTGTCTTGCGGGGTGCTGATGACCAGCACGTCGCGGATGCCCGCCAGCATGAGCGTGGTGAGCGGGTAATAGATCATCGGCTTGTCGTACACAGGCAGCAGCTGCTTGCTGACGGCCAGGGTTGCCGGGTGCAGCCGCGTGCCGGCGCCGCCGGCCAGGATGATGCCCTTGCGGGCCTTTGTCGCACTCATGGCGGTCCCTGGTTCAGCAGTTGTTCGGCACCTTGTTGCCACGGCGGCAGCATGAGGTCAAAAGTTCTCTGCAGGGCGCGGCAGTCCAGACGGCTGTTCAGCGGCCGGCGTGCGGCAGTGGGATAGCCGCTGCTGGGCACGGCTTCGATGCGCTTCACCGTCCACGGCAGGTCGGGGTACCGTTGCCGTGCTGCATTGATGAGGTAGCTGGCGTAGTCGTGCCAGGTGGTTTCGCCGGCCGCGGACAGGTGGTACAGGCCGCCGGCGGCGTGTCCGGCCAGCAGTTGGCGCAGCGCCTTCGTCGTGACGTCTGCAACGAGGTCTGCACCGGTGGGGGCGCCGCACTGGTCATCCACCACCGTCAGCGTCTCGCGCTCGCGGGCCAGGCGCAGCATGGTGCGGGCGAAGTTGTGCCCATGGCGCGAATGGATCCAGCCGCTGCGCAGGATGAGGTGCCTTGCGCCGCTGGCCTGGATGGCCTGTTCGCCCTCGAGCTTGGTCTGGCCGTAAGCGCCCAAGGGGCCGGTTCGGTCGGTTTCTTTCCAGGGTGTGTTGCCACTGCCGTCGAACACATAGTCCGTGCTGTAGTGCACCAACAGGGCGCCCAATCGCATTGCCTCTTCGGCCAGCAGGCCAGGCGCGATGGCGTTGATGAGGCGGGCCAACTCCGGTTCGCTCTCGGCCTTGTCGACGGCGGTGTAGGCCGCGGCATTGATGATGACCGTGGGTTGCAGGGCGCGCAGCGTGGCGCGCAGACCGTCCAGGTCCGATAGGTTCCCGGTGTGGGGCGTGGAATGCCGGTCCAGCGCGACCAGCTCGGCCAGCGGTGCGAGGCTGCGCTGCAGCTCCCGGCCCACCTGGCCGTTCTTGCCCAGCAGCAGGATGCGAGGTGAGGTCATGGTGGATTGTTGGTGTGCTGGGGGTCGGCAGACAACAAATGGCCGGGATGGTCGCTGACTGGATCACACATAAACGGTGCGGAAAGCTCAAATCCCGGGCTGTCTTACGGCATGAGCCCGGCGCAGGATATCCAGATGGACCCGCAGGCGACTTTCAAAAAGTATATGGATCTAAACTTTCTCGAGGAAGGAGGGGTGAGCATTCAAGTGTCCCAATCCGATCTGGCCAACGGCCCCAGTCCAGCATTGGTCTTGACCAAAGCGGTAGCGCGTGCCGCAGACATGCTGGATGTCCCGCGTGTCATGTTGGCCAAGGTGCTCGGCGTCAGTCCACCGACCGTGACCCGGCTTTACAGCGGCCATTACCTGCTCGACCAGCGTCGCAAGGAGTGGGAGTTCGCCCTGTTGTTTGTGCGGCTGTTCCGCTCGCTCGACTCCATCGTGGGCACCGGGCCGGCTGCTCGCCAATGGCTTGCCAGTGAGAACCGGGCCCTCAATGGCCGGCCGCTCGATCTGATCCGTGAAACCGAAGGACTGGTCCGTGTCGTCCACTACCTGGACGCCTCGCGCGGTCTCGTCTGAGGCCCGGGCCTGGCGCGGCCAGGTCTGGCGGATGGTCGAGTCGCAGCACATTGCCGCCACTTTCGCGAGTACGGCGCCGCGTGCCGAGCGGCAGACCTGGTTCCTGGCGGTGTCGCCGCAGGAGGTCACGCTGCGGCGGGATGGACAATCGCTGCAGTTTCCGACGTCAGGGTGGTAGGCAGCGCTGCTGCACGCGCTGGACCAGTTGCGGCGAATTACCGCCGGCTGTCTCGCAAAATGTTTTGCAGATCCTCATGCTCAAAGGCGCTCGCCATGCGTGCGATTTCAGCAGGGCGCGCCCCAAGCGACTGTGCGACCTCGCGCCAGGTACGGGTGACTTCTGCAACTTGTTTCAGCAGCGCGCGGGCCGGGTTTGGCGCTAGCCCAAAGTGCGTCGCCGTGGACTCCAGAAGTTCGCGCGAGCAGGTGCCGTCATCGAGGTCGATCAGGGTCGTCAGCACCCGCGGACGGACATCGACCGGGACGGGGTTCAGGTCGAAGGCCGGCGACAGGGTCCATCCTTCGCCGGACTTGCGCAGGAATCCGTGGTTTCGCAGATGGTCGTCTACGTTGGAGACGAGCACGTTGAAGGCCACACGTTTGTACAGTTGGATCGAGTCGGCTCGCGCAGCTGCCCCATGGCGTGTCAGCAGGTCCACGAGCTCCGGGTAGCTTCCCCGTTCACCGTCGGCCAAGCCCGACATGGCAAGTGCCGAAAGATAGGGCACACGCCCTTGGCCGTTCCGGTCAAAGCGCCGCGACAGCAGCACCGGCTTGCCGGCGGCCCGGATCAGCCGATGCTCCGGCACCTCGATGCCGGCACGATGGGCCAGTGCCAGTGCCACTGCCTCCCAGGTTTCCACGCTGTATTCGTCGGTCTCCTTGGGGAACTTGGCGATGCACAGGTTGCCTTGGTTGTCTGTGACCGACGCTTTGGGCCGTGCGCCGCCCAAGGAGGACCCCGGTGCGAAGATGAGTTGCAGGTCTTCCTCGGTGTCTTCGTCCCGCAGGATCCGTTCGCTGACTTGCAGCAGACGGCCCAGTTCAACCAACGGCGGGATGCCGCTGCGCAGTGGCGCTGAAAAATCCGGTGCGCCCGGCACCCGCAAGCGGAGTGCTCCGGCGCGCGTGAAATCCGACACGCCAAGCAGGTAGTCACTTTCCAGCAGCGTGCGCACGGGCCGCCGTTCGCGCTCTGCTTGTCGGCGCTCGCGACGCTGCATGAGCCTTCTGCCCCAGGTGTCCGGTGCGGAATCTGCCAGGGCGCCGAACAGGGGCAGGCCGCTGCGCGGGACAAAGCGGCCGCGGTCCAAGGGTAGGGCCGGCTCCAACGCGAACCGGTCGGGGGCATCCAGCCAGCTGGCTGAGTATTCGAAAACGAAGGTTTCCTTGCCCCGGATCCGTTGGGCGCGCGCGAGCCCAACAAGGCGAGTCTGTGGGCCGCTGTCGAGGTGCACCTCGATGTCAGGCATGGTCGTCGCCCTGTGGCTTGCGCGGCAGCCGGACCCGCTGTGGCAGGGCGGCACTGGCGAGTGCTTGGCCGACTGCGTCGTGCTTGACATCGGCGATTTCGCCCAGGCCCTCGACCAATCCCAGCGCGTGCATGACGGCGGCATAAATGCCCATGCTGACGGCCGGGTCGCCCGCCTCGACGCGCTGCAAGCTGCTGCGCGAGGTGAAGGCGCGGTCTGCGACCACGGCCATGGGCAGCTTCCGCCGCTTGCGGGCGTCACGCAGATCTGCGCCGAGCTTCCGAAGCACGCGCGTCACGTTGTGCGTTGGGTAGTGGGGCGTGGGCATTTAATGTGAGCGTGATTAAACTTTAATACGTATTAATGTAGCACCAAGATCACACAAAACGCAGAGTGCTCAGTCCGCGCCGTACTGCCTGCCGATCCACTCGCGGTAGGCGCCGCTCTGCACGCGCTGCACCCAGCCGGGGTTGGCCAGGTACCACTCCACCGTCTTGCGCAGGCCGGTGGCGAAGGTCTCGGCGGGGCGCCAGCCGAGCTCACGCTCGATCTTGCGGGCGTCGATGGCATAGCGGCGGTCATGGCCGGGCCGGTCGGTCACGTAAGTGACCTGTGTGAGATAGCTCTGGCCGTCGGCCCGCGGCTGCAGTTCATCAAGCAAGGCGCAGATCTGCCGCACGATGGCGATGTTGGGCTGCTCGTTCCAGCCGCCGATGTTGTAAGTCTCGCCCAGACGGCCGGCCTCGAGCACGCGGCGGATGGCACTGCCGTGGTCCTTCACGTACAGCCAGTCGCGCACCTGCATGCCGTCGCCATAGACGGGCAGCGGCTTGCCGGCCAGCGCGTTCACGATCATCAGCGGGATGAGCTTTTCCGGGAAATGCAGCGGGCCATAGTTGTTGCTGCAGTTGGTGGTCAGCACAGGCAGGCCATAGGTGTGGTGCCAGGCACGCACCAGGTGGTCGCTGGCGGCCTTGCTCGCGCTGTAGGGGCTGTTGGGCTCCACGCGGTGGCTTTCAGCGAAGGGCGGGTCGGTGGGGCCGAGTGACCCGTAGACTTCGTCCGTGCTGACATGCAGGAAGCGGAAGGCCTGTTTGTCGGGTGCCGGAAGTGCGGACCAGTAGGCACGCACGGCCTCGAGCAGACGGAACGTCCCCACGATGTTGGTCTGGATGAAGTCTTCGGGTCCGTGGATGGAGCGGTCCACGTGGCTTTCGGCGGCAAAGTTCA
>JBJOHO010000052.1:0-12413 GCA_046047615.1 Pseudomonadota bacterium | reverse complement strand
TGCCAACGAGCGCGACACCGAAGTCCATCTGCGTGCGGCAATCGGTCTTGCCGTCGTTGCCGATGTCCATGCCAGGCTTCATCGGTGTGTTGAAGGTGGGGAAACCGTTCTCGTAGCGAGTACAGCCGGGATGGCCCTTCACCAGGCGCCCGTCCCGGTTGGTGATGCCATCGAAGTAGCTGTTCACCACGGCCTGCAGGACTTCGCGCGGCCGGCGCTGCGCCGGTGGCACCACGCGTTGGGCAGGCAGCGTGTCGCGCAAGGTCTGCAGGTTGAAGGGCGTCTTGCCCGCTTCGCCGGTCATGCCCGGGTCGCCCTGCCGCGCGACGAACCACTCGGCTTCAGTGGCTGCGCCGTGCTGCACCCGCAGACGCAGCGCGACCACGGCCTCTTCGCTGCCCAGCATCAGTGTGCCGTAGTAGCCGGCCTGGCCTGACACCGGGTCGAGGAAACGCCGCTGCACGGAACCCAGTCCGGTGGCGCTTTTCCACAGGCCCTCGCCGTCGGGTATGGCGATGGCGTTTTCTGTCTGGCGGAAGCCTTCCGAAAGATCTGCGCGGGCTGGCTGGTGGTCGACCATGGCCTGCAGGTAGCGGCCCAGGTGCCCCGCCAGGCACGGGCGATCGCAGGCGGTGGCGCTGCCGCCAACCGCGACGAGGCCCAGCAGGGCAGCGGCAAGCGCTCGCGTGGTGAACTTGTGTCCCATCGTGACTCCCTCTGATTTTGAAGTCCGGCTACATCCGTTCCGTGGCGAACAGCAGTGCCATCGCACCGCCCCGGGCGTCCGGGCCGAGCAAGGCCGGCCTCTGCAGATAGTCTTGCAGCGTGGTGAACCGGGCAGTTGAATCGCAGACGTCGATGAAGCCGCCGTCTTCGCCACTGCGACTGTTCACCGCCTGCCAGGCCAGATCGGTGGCCTTGCGGTAGCGTGAGCCGCGGATCCAGCCGCGGCGCAGCCCGCGTTCCAGCGCGAAGCCGATCATCGCCGTGCAGGAAAACTCTGCGAAGGCGCCGCGGTGGTTGATGACGTTGCGCCACAAGCCGTCGCGTGTCTGCCAGGGCAGCAGCCTGTCCATGAGCCCGCGGTAGCTGGCCAGCGCATGGCGGTGTCCGGGATGCGTGGCAGGCCACTCGCTGAGCGACAGCGCAAGGCCGATAGCCGCAAATCCATTGCCGCGACCCCAGGCGACGTCGGCTTCCGGCCGGTGGCGGTACAAGCCGTCCGGGCGCAGGTCCAGGCGTTGCATGAAGCGCAGGTGCCGGTCTGCCATGTCGAAGTAGCGGCCTTCGCCGGTGAGCGCACCAGCCTGTGCCACGATGGCCGTGCCCATGAACACCGAGTCGCTGTAACCGTCGTGGTAGGGCATCGCTTCGCGGGGCCGGCCATCCGCCTCGAAGCCGAGGTCCGCGACGCGGCGTACGGCGCGCAGGTAGCGTGCGTCGCCGGTGTGGCGGTAGAGCTCCGAAAAGACCACATGCCCCGCCATCACCAGCGCATTGGGTCGGGCGAGGCTGTCCCTGCGCCCGTCCACCCATGGCTCGGCCAGGGTGCGCACGGCCGCCACTTCGCCCAGTCGCAGACGGGCCACCAGCGCCAGGGCACCGATGTACCACGGGTTCTCGAACTCCTGGCCGTAGTGCCCGGCCAGATGTTCAGCCAGTCCGCGCGGGCTGCGTGCCACGCGCCGTGAGAGCGCCAGCGAAGCCTCCGAGGGTGGCGCGAGTCCGGCAGCCAGCACGGCCTCAAGGCTGCCGCCCCAGGACGTGACGGGCACCGGGCTCATGCCGGCCGCGGGCGTAGCGCAGAGCACCGCGGCAGGAGCCTGCGCCAGCAGCCAGCGCCACAGCACATGGGCCTCTGCGTTCTCACGGTAGGCGACGCCGGCCGGCGGGAACTGCAGGGGGGAGCGGTCCGGGTTTGCAACGGGGACTGCGAGCAGTTCGATGGCACGAAGCCTCTGGCGCGCGTAAGCCTCGGTTGCCGCGCGTGCGGCGGCACTGTCGGCGCCTTCGCCGGAGAGGCCCGCGACCAGCACGATGCGGCGGGCATTACGGGTCGTGGCAGGCACGGCCAGCGCCTCGATCACGCGGCCTGCGCTGCCGAGGCCGATGTCGATGGGCTCGGCAGCCCCCGCCGCATCGACCTGCGAAGTGCGTGTGAGCAGGGCCGCAGTGCCACAGGCCAGCAGCCGTCGCCGGTCCATCATGGCGCGTCGGCCGCCATCGCCGCCGCCGCGAACTGCCGCACGATCTCAGCGGCGGGCAGGATCTCCTCGATGCCGTGGACCGACTTTCCCGCCTGCCAGTACTCGCCATCGGCCTGCTCGGAAGACAGTGACCGGCGCAGTCGCCACACGGAGGCCAAGGTGTAGAGCGTCCGCATCCAGTGCTTGCGGTGCCGGCCGCGCAACATCCAGCGCGCGAAGGCGCCGGCCTCCGTGCCCATCCGCTGCACATGGGCGTTGCGGATCACCGCCACCGGCACGCCGGTGAGCCGGTGCGTGTGCACGATGTCTTCCGCGTCAGCTGCCAGGATGGCCTGCTTGTAGGCCTGGCTGGCGCGGCATTCGGGCGTGGCGATGAAACGCGTGCCCAGTTGTGCGCCCGCGTAACCCATGCGCAGGTGACGCACGAAATCGGAGGGTGTCGCGATGCCCCCCGCCGCGACCACGGGCAGGCCAAAGGAATCCAGTTCCTCAAGCAGCGCCTCCGGTTCGCGACGGCCCGAATGGCCGCCGGCGCGCGCGTTCACGGCGATGAGCCCGTCCACGCCACTGTCCGCACCCTTGCGCGCCCACCGTGCCTCAGTGACGTCGTGGTAGACGACGCCCCCTGCCGCATGGACGCGCTCGCAGACCCAGCGCGGATCGCCCAGCGAGGTGATGAAGAACCGCACCCCTTCCTCGAGTGCGATGTCGATCCACTGCTGCATGCGTGCGAGGTAGCGGCGGTTGCTGGCCTCGATGAGTGCGTTGAAGCCGATCGGCCGCTGCGTCAGCCCCCGGATGTGCCGCAGGCCTGCACGCAGTTCGTGGCCATGGACATACGTGAGGGCCAGCGGCTGGACCACGCCCAACCCGCCGGCCGCGCTGACCGCAGCAACCAGCTCGGGGTTGGAGCAGGGGTACATCGGGCCGCAGATGAGCGGTGTCTCGATGCCGGCATGGCGCGTGAGCGCGGTGGTGAGCATGGGCAGTACCTCAGCGCTCCGGTCCGATGCGCCAGCGCACGGTTGCACGGGCCACGACCTGCCCTGCAGGGTCGAGGCAGTCTGCGGTCACGTCCAGGTCCTGCACCCCGGAGGCGGACGCCACCGCCACATGGCTGACGGCACGGATGCGTCCCCGCGCCTTCTTCAGGTATTCCATGCCGATATGCGTGACGATGCCGCGCATGCCCGCCGGCAGTCCCGTGAGCAGTGCCAGGCCGCTGGCCATCTCAGCTGCATTGATGAGTGCCACGGCATGCACCGAACCCAGATGTTGGCGGTTGGCGCGCCGATCCGGGATCTCGACCTCCGCATGGCCGGGCTCGAGCACCCGGACCTGCGGGCCCACCGAGCCCGAATAGGGTACCCACCAGCCGAACAGGCGCGAGAACAGCCAGCGGCCGCCCGGCAGCGGGGCAAGCCTTCGCCACAGTCGCAGCAGTCGTGGACCGACGGAGCGCATCGGTCCCGAGTGTACGCCAGCCCGCGCTATGCTTCGCCACAGTCACGTATCCAGGTCACTGCCATGCGCAAGATCATCCTGCCTGCAGCCTTCGCATTGCTTTCTGCGTGGTCGGCATCGACCCCCGCCGCGGCACCGGACCGCTCGCTTGCCATCGTCCAGACGGATGCGGGGCTGGTCTTGCAGGACGTGGCAACGCCGCTCCCGGGTCCCGGAGAGGTGCGGGTGCGTGTCGTTGCTGCCGGCGTCAACCCTGTGGACTGGAAACGCCAGTCGCGCATTCCCGGTTTCGATGTCTCGGGTGTCGTCGAGGCAGTGGGCACCGGGGTGACCGGACCAAGGCCCGGGGACGCGGTCATCGCCTGGGTCACGGGTGGCTATGCCGAATACGCGCTCGCCAAGGCTGACGAGGTCGTGTCCAAGCCTGCCGGCTTCACCTTCGCCCAGGCGGCCGGCGTGCCGATCGCCGGCGTGGCTGCCTGGCGTGCGGTGAGTGAAGTCGCGCTGCAGCGCGGCCAACGCGTCGTGGTGGTTGGCGCTGCGGGCGGTACTGGCGAGGCGACCGTGCAACTGGCCAAGGCGCGCGGCGCACAGGTGGTCGCCGTGGGCCATTCCTCGCAGCGGGCCTTCCTTGAGGCCTTGGGCGTGGCGGCCTTTGTGGCCTATGACAAGGACGATGTCGCCGCCAAGGTCGGTTCAGTCGACGCGGCCATCAATCTGGTCGACGGCCAGGCCACGGCCGCCCTGGGCTACGTGAAGCGCGGCGGCCGCTTCAGTTCCATCGCCGGTGCACCAGACGCAGCAGTGCTGGCGGCCTCCGGCGTGCAGGCCGTGGTGATTGCCGGACCGACCTACCAGGGCGTGAGCATCGGCGACAGCCTGCGTGGCCTGGCGCGTGCTGCCACCGAAGGCCGATATTCGGTCACCGTCACCCGCCTGCTGCCGTTGGCAGAAGCGGCGACGGCACAGCAGTTGGCGCGCACCGGACAGTCGATCGGCAAGACCGTGCTGGTCGTCGATCCGGTCATGGCAGGCCGGCACTAGCGCAACACATGGCGGGCTCACCGACACGTTCCATCTCGCTGCCGATCATTGCCAGCGTCGTCGCCGTCCTGCTGACGGTGGCAGTGCTGGTCGGTTGGATCCTCGTGATCCGCGAGAACCTCAGCCTGACGCGGGCCTTCTGGGGCAACACCTGGCTGCTCGTCGCCGGCACCGTGTCGCTGGCGCTCATCATCGCCGTGCTGGTCCTGTTCAGCGTGTCGCTGGTGCGCGAGATCCTCGAAGGCCGGCGACAGCAGATGTTCATCGACTCGGTGAGCCACGAGCTCAAGAGTCCGCTGGCCTCCATCAAGCTCTGCCTGGAGACACTGGGTCGCGAGGGCCTGTCATCGCGGCAACAGCAGGACCTGCGCCGCATGATGCTCACCGATGTCGAACGCCTGACCGTTTTCGTGGACGACATCCTGCAGGCCAGCCGCATCGCCCACGGCCGCCGTTCACAGACCTGGATGCGCGTCGACATCAGCGCACAACTGGACGCCGCGATCGACAACATCAGACGTCGCCATGACCTGCCACCCGAAGCATTCGTGGCGCGGATGCCCCGGCACCTGGAGACCGTCAGCGATCCCATGGCGCTGGAGATCATCTTCAAGAACATCCTCGACAACGCCGTGAAATATTCAGGGGCAACGCCGCATGTGGAGGTCGAGGCGAGGCCCTTGGGTGCCGGCGTGCTCGAAATCACCGTGCGCGACCGGGGCATCGGCATCGAGCGCAGCCAGCTCAAGCGGATCTTCCAGCGCTTCCACCGTGCGCCGGATCCCCGCGTGAACGAGCGCAGCGGCTCCGGACTGGGCCTGTACGTGGTGAAGCGGCTGGTCCGCAACCTCGGCGGACGCATCCGCGCCGAGTCGGCAGGACGGGACCGCGGTACGACGCTGCGCATCCAGTTGCCGATGGGAGATCCGGACGCTGAACAGGGGACGCTGCGTTGAACGAGACGATGCGGGGTGCGACGGTGCTGGTGGTCGAGGACGAGGCGCATCTTGCTGCGGGCCTGCGCCTGAACCTGGAGCTGGACGGTTATCGCGTCCTGCTGGCGCGTACGCTGCGCGAAGCCGGCGCCCAGCTGGTCCAGGGGGGAGGCATCGACCTGATCCTGCTCGACGTCATGTTGCCCGACGGCGAGGGATTCGGCTTCTGCCGGCAATTGCGCGATACCGGCCACTACATGCCGGTCATCATGCTCACCGCGCGCAGTGCCGCCGAGGACCGTGTGCGCGGCCTGGACTCGGGGGCGGACGACTACATGCCCAAGCCCTTCGAACTCTCGGAACTGCTGGCGCGGGTGCGTTCAGCCTTGCGGCGCAGCGGCTGGAGGCAGGCCGATGCTCCGGCGGAGAACTCCAGCACCGTGCTGCGCTTCGGGGAAGCGGTCGTCGATTTTGCGACCCACGAGGCCACTGCGTTCGGAAAGCCTGTGCGGCTGACGCAACTGGAACTCGACCTTGTCCAGTACTTTGCCCGGCACCCCGGGCGGGTGCTGTCGCGCGAGGAACTTCTGGAACAGGTCTGGAAACTGCGCAATGCGCCGAACACGCGCAGCGTCGACAATTTCATCGTGCGCCTGCGCAAGCACTTCGAGCGTGAGCCGGATCGACCCGCCCACTTCGTGTCGCACCGCGGCAGCGGCTACCGGTTCGTGCCGTGACCGAACTTTTACACTCGCTGACCAAAACCTGACCCAGCCCGCCCGCCTCTGCGGAGACGATGCTCCCCGGACCAGAATGGTGGGGGAGAGGTTCGATGTCGACGATGGAAGTTATGTCAAGCACGCAGGCAGTGGCCTCGCCGCGGCGGATCGGCTGGCTGGGTGCCATGCCCTTCATCCTCATCCACCTGCTGGCGCTGGGCTCGATCTGGACCGGTGTCACGCCGGAAGCCGCGATCTGCTGCGTGGTCCTCTACGTGGTGCGCATGTTCGGCGTCACGGGCGGCTACCACCGCTATTTCTCGCACCGTACTTACCGCACCAGCCGCGTGTTCCAGTTCCTGCTGGCCTTCCTGGCGCAGAGCAGCGCCCAGCGCGGCGCCCTGTGGTGGGCCGCCCACCATCGGCACCACCATCGCCATTCCGACCAGGTGCAGGACACGCACTCGGTGGCCCAGGACGGCTTCTGGTACTCGCACCTGCTGTGGATCTTCGAGCGTGACAACCAGGCCACGCAGTACAAGTACATCCCGGAACTGGCCCGCTACCCCGAGCTGCGCTTCCTCGAC
Source organism: Pseudomonadota bacterium (assembly GCA_046047615.1). Classification (GTDB taxonomy): domain Bacteria; phylum Pseudomonadota; class Gammaproteobacteria; order Steroidobacterales; family Steroidobacteraceae; genus ZC4RG30. The sequence goes on along the minus strand of JBJOHO010000052.1, from coordinate 5,457 downwards.
AAGTACCACCTGATCCCGCCCATCCTCATGGGCACCGTCGTGTTCTTCACGCTGGGGGCGTCAGGCCTGTTCTTCGGCTTCTTCTTCAGCACGGTGCTGTTGTGGCACGGCACCTTCACCATCAACTCGCTGTCGCACGTCTTCGGACGGCGCCGCTTTGCGACCACGGACAACAGCCGCAACAACTGGCTGCTGGCGATCATCACGCTGGGTGAGGGCTGGCACAACAACCACCATCATTACTGCGTTTCGACCCGCCAGGGCTTCTACTGGTATGAGTACGACGTGACGTACTACATCCTCAAGCTGCTGTCCTGGTGCGGGATCGTGTGGAAGCTCCAGCCGGTGCCCGCCAAGATCCTCGCGGAGGGACGCGCCAGCAAGGGTCTTGATGCGCCGCTGCCGGCGCTGACCTTGCGCAGCGGGCTGCCGCAGGCCAGCCAGGCGTAATACCCGCCCCCGCAGTGCGGGGGCCGGGCTATGCTTCCCCAAAAGCCGGTTGCAGCCGGTGGAGGGGGAAACATGGATCTGGGTATCCGCGGGCGTCGTGCGCTCGTCAACGGTGCCAGCGCAGGCATGGGCCGGGCAGCGGCCGAGATGCTCGCCATCGAGGGCGTGGACCTCGTGCTGGTGGCGCGCGGTGCAGCGCGCCTTGAGGCGGTGGCGGCCGAGCTGCGCAGCCGCCACAAGGTCAATGTGGTGGCGGTCGCCGCAGACCACAGCAGCGAGGAGGGGCGGGCCCGCATCATGGCGGCCTGCCCGGATGCAGACATCCTCGTCGCGACCTGCTCCCCGCCGCCATTCACCCCCGACCATCGTCTGATCACGGCCGCGCAGTGGCAGGCGGCCCTCGACATGGGCCTGATGAGCCCGCTGCATTTCATCGAGGCCCTGCTGCCCGGAATGCTGTCACGGCGTTGGGGGCGCATCGTCAACATCGCCTCGATCGCCACCAAGTATCCGCTGGAGTTGCGGGTCCTGAGCGGTGCGCCGCGGGCCGCGCTCATCAACTACACCGTGGCCGTCGCACAGCGCGTGGCAGCCGACAACGTGACGCTCAACAACGTGCTGCCGGGCATGTTCCACACGGCAGCGGTGCACGACCAGTTCACCGAGACGGCACGGCGCAACGGCACCAGCTACGACGACGAGGTGTCGAAGTTCATCGAGGCCTACCGCATTCCCGCACGCCGTTTCGGCGAGCCGCGTGAGGTGGGTTCACTTGTGGCCTGGCTGTGCAGCGAGTTCGCGGGCTACATCACCGGCCAGAGCATCGTCGTGGATGGCGCAGTCACGCGATCCACTTTCTGATGGACCAGCCCCTGCCTCCCGGAAGCGCGGAGCGGCTCTACCGGCGTACGCTCTGGCGCCTGCTGCTGCCGATCGCCGCGCTCACTTTCGTCAATGCGCTGGACCGGATGAACGTCAGTTTCGCGGGCCAGCAGCTCAGCGTGGCTGCGGGCCTTGCGCCAACGGATTTCGGTCTGGGTGTCAGTGCCTTCTTCGTGGCCTACCTGCTGTTCCAGTATCCACACGCCTGGTTGTTGCGGCGCGTGGGCATCCGCCTGTGGCTCTTCCTGTCGATGTGCGTCTGGGGCATCTCCGGCCTGCTCATGTCGCGCGTGGAGGATTTTGGCGATTTCCTTGCCGCCCGTTTCCTGCTGGGCGTGGCGGAGGCCGGGTTCGCGCCAGGCATGACCTGGTACATCAGCCGGTGGACGACAGCGGAAACGCGGGCTCGTGCCATGGCCGTGGCGCTGGCCGCCGTGCCCTTCTCCCTGGTGGTGGGTGGTCCCCTGTGCGGTGCGTTGCTGGGCATGGCCAATCCGCTCGGCCTCGAGCCTTGGCGCTGGATGTTCCTGGTGTCCGCCCTTCCAAACTTCCTGTTTGCTGTGCTTGCGGCCGCCTGGTTCGTCGACCGTCCCTCGCAGGCCCGCTGGTTGTCCGCCGGGGAGGCGCAGGTGCTGGAGTCCGGCGGAGCGGCGGCACCCGACGCCGTGGGTGTGGTGCCGCTTGCCGGGCGGCGTCAGGGTCTGGTGGCGCTCTGCGCCGCGGCGTGGCTGTTGGTGATGACCGGATCCTACGCACTGGTCTATTGGCTGCCGCAGATCGTGCGGCAACTGGCGCTGGCGCGCAGCGAATGGCTGATAGGCCTGCTCAGTGCCCTGCCCCAGGCCGCGCTGGTGGCCGGCCTGTTCCTCAATGCGCGCCACTCGGATCGAAGCGGCGAAAGGCTCCACCATACCGCCGCCGGCGCGTTGCTGGCCGGGCTGTCGTTGCTGCTGGCCGTCCAGTTGCAGGACGGCACCGCCATCCTGCTGCTGCTGGCCGTGGCCGGTCTCGGTTTCGGGGCCACACAGGGCGTCTTCTGGACGCTGCCGCAAGCCATGGGGCTCGGCGGTGGCGGCGGCGTTCCGCTGGGCGTCATCGCCGTGATCAGCATGGCGGGTACCGCCGGCGGCATCATCGGGCCATCCATGCTGGGGCGTCTGAAGGAGACCAGTGGCGGCCATGAGACCGGCATCCAGGTGCTTGCCGGCTTTCTGATCCTGGCGGCCGCCCTGCTGTGGTCCTGGCACGTCGTCCGGTCACGGCAGGAGGCCGGTGCATGAATGCCATGGCAGCCCCCGACGCGATGTCTCCTCCGGGCCTGGAGTTCGCCTTCCGGATCGTGCTGCGCTTTGCTGAGGGTCCCCGCCTGAGGTTTGACTCCGCACACCGGGCCGGCAGGCGCGGCTTCGTCGCCGTGCAGGGCGGGGAGATCACCGGTCCGCGCTTGTCGGGGCGGGTGCTCGCCGGCACGGGAGGAGACTGGCCCCGCTTCTGGCCCGGAGGGCTGGTGGAGTTCGAAGCCCACTACCAGTTGGAAGCCGACGACGGCACGCCGATCTACATCCACAACCAAGGTATCGCCTGGTCGGCTCCGGAGGTCCTCGCGCGCATGGAGGCGGGATTGCCCGTGGCTCCGGACGAAAGCTATTGCCGGGTGACCCCACGTTTCGAATGTCCTCCCGGACCGCACGAGTGGCTCAACCGCACGCTGTTCGTCGGCAAGGGCGAGCGGCGCGGCGCCCGGTCGGTGTTCGACTACTATGTGGTCACTTGAGCGGGGGTCGACAGGATGAGTGCTGTGCTGACGCTGCAGGACCGGCTGGACATCCACGACCTGGTGTCCCGATATGCCTGGTGCCTGGATACCGCTGACGCCGATGGGTTCGTGGCGTGTTTTGGTGCCGAGGGCGAACTCGTCTGGGACGTCTTCGAGACCCCGGGATCATGGCGCGGAGCCGCTGCGCTGCGCCGGTTCGTGGACTACTTCAAGGGCCGTCCCGAGTCCGCGCTGCGCCAACACCACGTCAGCAACCTGACGGTCACGCTGGACGGCGGCAAGGTCCGGGCCAGGTCCTACGTGCTCGTCGCCTTGCGCGACGGCGCCGGGCCGCACCGCGTGAACGTCATGGGCCACTACGACGACGAGCTCTCCTGCGAGACTGGGCACTGGCAGTTCCGCCGGCGCGTGATCCGCGACTGGAGCGGGCCCGTCGTTGCGAATTTCGCCGGCCAGGACGGAGCAAGAAGTGTGCGCCCCAGGCCGCAGGCCCTTGACGGCCTGTGGGCCACGCAGTCCTGAAAGGCCCGGTGCAGGAGCCTGCCAGGGTCCGTTGAGGTCTTGCCACCAGCCTGCTTTACGCGTGGATTTTCACGATCCCGGCGGCGGCGTTGATGGCGGCGCTGGCCTGTTGGGCGGGAGCACCGTTCACCCGCTGACCGACAGCGGCCATAGGTGGCTTTCCTGACGGCAGCAGGGTCATGGCGCGGACTACCCTCCCGCCATGACCACACCATGGCGATGGCATGGTGCGCGCCTTCCGCATCAGGAACGGGCACTGCAAGCTGCCGGTCCGCCTCAAGTACGGCATCCACGGCAACTGGGTCCCTGCCGTCTGAAAACCAGGCCATAGCCGATAGACTATCAACCTATAACTATCAGTCCGATTGCAGCGTCCCGCGCCGGACGGCAGGCTTCCCGGCCATCAATCACGCCCCGGCGGCGTGGACATCAACGAAAGGGAAGCACAGATGAAGCGGATCGAGCGTGGCGTCGCGACAGCGGTTGCATTGGCCCTGTCGATGCAGGTGGCCGGAGCCATGGAATCTGGCGAGGCCGAGGCGGCGTTGGAGGAGGTGGCCATCACCGGCTCCCGCATCGCCGTGCAGACCGGCATGACCACGCCCACGCCTGTCACGGCGGTCACGGCGGCGGAGATCAGCCAGGCCGCACCCGGCGCGATGGTCGAGGCACTGACGCAGCTGCCCCAGTTCTTCGGCAGCACGACATTGGCTTCCCAGGCCTCTTCGGGCGGCTTTTTCGTCTCCCCCGGTGCAGGCAACCTCAACCTGCGTGGCTTGGGCACGAACCGCACGCTGGTGCTGCTGGATGGGCGGCGCCTGGCGCCGTCGTCCCGTTTTGGTGGCACGGACATCAACGTGTTGCCGGAGTCGATCATCCGCAGCGTGGAGACCGTCACCGGCGGTGCCTCGGCGGCCTATGGCACGGATGCCGTGGCGGGTGTGGTCAACTTCCTGCTGGATACGGACTTCACCGGCTTCAAGGGCCACCTCCAGGGTGGCCAGACCTCACGCGAGGACAACCGCAACTTCGAGGCCTCGTTCGCTGCGGGGTTTGACCTGGGCGAACGCGGCCATCTGCTGCTGGCGGGCGAGAAGCATGCGCAGGATGGCGTCTTCACGTACAAGGATCGCGATTGGTACCAGGGCTGGGGCCTCGTGTCCGCAGCCGGCAACAACAACCTGCAGTTGGTCCGGCCGGGCGTCGTCTCCACCCGCCTGTCGCTGGACGGCATCATCATCAACCAGCCGGCCGGTTCGCCCCTGGCGAACACGCAGTTCCTGCCCAACGGCCAGTGGGCGCCCTTCACCTACGGCGATCCGGCCGCCACGGCGGCGGGCACCACCTTCACGCACTCCGTCGTTGGGGGCGGCAGCGGCACGGACAACAACGCCGACCGGCCCAACGTGATGCCCGAGACCTCGCGCGACAACATTTTCGTGTACGCGGATCTGGACGCGACCGACAACCTGACGCTTTTCGCACAGGGCGTCTACGGCCGCAGCGACTTCCGCGTCACCAACTACGGCGGCGCCTTTGGCTCCGTGCACCAGCTGACCATCTTCCAGGACAACGCCTATCTGCCGCAGGCGCTGCGCGATGCCATGGTTGCCAACAACATCCCGAGCTTCAACCTGGGACGCGTGGGTGCGCTCGATGACCTCGCGAGGGATACCTGGCTGTCGACCGAAAGCACGATGAAGTCCGGCACGGCCGGCTTCAAGGGCGAATTCACCGGCGACCATTTCCTCGGCGGCTGGCGCTACAACGGCTATGCGCAGTACGGCGACACCAAGACCAACGCCGCGCAGATCGGCGGCCTGCGT
>JBJOHO010000051.1:0-50555 GCA_046047615.1 Pseudomonadota bacterium | reverse complement strand
CGCGACGATTTCCGGGCGTTCTACGGCCACAGCTATGCCGTGCAGGCAGCCATCCGCTGCTCGGCACTGCTCGCCGTCGACCGCAACCTGCCGGGTTTCCCCGGGACCGCCGCCGACCTGCCGGCCGCGCAGGCGCCGGCTGCCGCCATTCCTGTGGATTCTGTGGCCGAGCCTGGACAACGGCCATCTCCGCGTCACGAGACGGGCCACGGCACGGGACCGGGCGCCCGGCAGGTCTGGCTGGCGCTTGCCGGCGTGGTGGCGGTGCTGGCGATGGGTTGGTGGTTGCACTCCCGGCAGGACGTCGAGGAGGTTGAGCTTCCTCTGGTCGCCGCGTCCGAAGCGGAGACAGTGCCGGTTCCTGCTGCGGCGAGCGGACCGGCCGAAGGCGCTGTTGCGGAGGAGGCTCCGCAGCCGGTCCAAGCAGAACCGGCACAGCAGCCGCTGCCCCCGCCCACCGTTCCGCAGCCCACGCCTGTCGTGGCGGACGTCCCGCCTGCCAGCGCGCCGCCCTCCGGCGTCACCGCAGACCGGGGTCGTTCCCCGACCCGCTTCCACGTGCACGCCGTGGCGGCAGTGGGTCTCAAGGCGACGGATGCAACCGGCAAGGTCCTGTTCTCCGGCAGCCTCGAGGCCGGCGCGCGGCGCAACCTGACCGGCAAGCCACCTTTCACGGTCGAGACCTCGACTGATCCGGACGATCTGGAAATCTTCCATCTCGGGCAGCGCAAACGCCCGACGGGTGCCGGTACGGCCACGGTGACCTTCGGCGAGGCACCGGGCGTCCCCTGAGGCTGTCAGTCGTGGCGCGCCTCGCGCAGCCACTTGGTCGCGATCCACTTTTCCCCGTCGATGACCGGCGCGCCGCCGTGCAACGATCCGGTCGCCGGATCGGGCGCGTCATAGCTGAAAAACACCGCATTGCCGCGTTGCGCTGCGACCTCGAAGCCGCTGTCGGGAAACACGGTGGCACCACCCGACACCGGCGTGTTCAGGTACATGACGACGGTCGCGACGCGCTGGCCGCCGCGCGCCAGCACGCCGGACATGCCCGGCTGCGCCGGATCGAAATAATCAAAATGAGGTTGGTACTCCGCGCCGGGCGCGTAGCGCAGCACCTGCAAACCCTCGCCGCGCTCGACGGGATACTCCAGCAGCAGGGCCAGTCGCTGCTCGATGCGTTCGCAGAGGGCGTTTTCGCCACGCTGGAAGCACATACCCTCGCTGGTGCGCGCGGCGTGTTCCTGCTCGCCGCCTGACAAGGGATCCACCACGCGGGAGCGCTGCACCCGCGGCCGCGCCAGTTCGATCAGTTGCGTGCATTCCTGTGCGGTCAGCAGGTTGCCGAGCACGACGGCACGAGGGTGGCGAAGGCGTGCCAGCACCTGCACGGCGTGGCCATCGATGAGCCGCTCCGCGGCGGCATCGAGACCCGGCCATACCTTGGGCCCGGGCGCGGCGACCGTGTCCGGCGCCGGCAGGTAAGCCGGCGCATGGACGGCCAGGAAGTCCCGCAGCACGGTCTCGAGACAGGCGGTGGCCTGGGCCTCGGACCACCCTGAGCGATGCATGGAGGCGAGCATGGACTCCACAGCCACGCCGGCACGGGCCTGCTGGTCGATCCAGTGACGCAGATCTGCCGGGACTTCTGGCGTGTTCATGCCTGCCATCTTCCCAAGCCTGAGCGCGCCAGACCATAGCCATTTGCCATAGGCCGCGGCGCCGGCGTCACGGGGCTTTCACATTCACTGCCTAGCATCCTCGCGTCCAGTAACCCTACACCGGCGTCGCCGGAGCGGAGATCCAACATGGTCCGGGCCCCCAATCCTCGTCTGATTACCCTGCTGAGCGCTTGCGCGGCCCTGGCGGCCTGCGGTGCTGATGAGATCGCCTCGCCGGGCAGCGGCGGCAACATCACGATCAACAACACCACGAACAACCCGGCCCCCACGCCGCCGCCGCCGCCGCCGGCAGCTTCGCTGGTGACGCCGGCTGCGGGTTGCCCGACCATCGACGACCCCGTCGGCCTGTTCGACGCCGGCACCATCAGCGGCCCGACCGGCACCTACCGCGTCTGCGACCTGCCGGCCCGCCTGACCCGCAGCAGCGTGCTGACCAAGGTCCCCGGCCTGCTGTATGCCATCAATGGCCGCGTCGATGTGGGCAGCGACCTCGGCGCTGTCAGCGGCACGGGCGTCACCCTCACCATCAACGCCGGTGTTGTCCTGTTTGCGAAGACCGGCACGTCGTGGCTGGCTGTCAACCGCGGCAACAAGATCCAGGCCGTCGGCACGGCGTCGTCGCCGATCGTCTTCACCAGCCGCGACAACGTGCTGGGCCTGGCCACCGACGATTCGCAGGGCCAGTGGGGCGGCGTCGTGCTGCTCGGCCGCGCCCCGACCACGGATTGCACCGTTGCCCCGGCCGCGACGCCCGGCAGCGCGGAGTGCGAGCGCCAGACGGAAGGCGCCGTGGACCCGGCCTACTTTGGTGGCGCGACGCCCGCCGACAGCAGCGGCCGCATGAGCTATGTGCAGATCCGCTACTCGGGCTATGTGCTCTCCGGCAACAGCGAGCTGCAGGCCCTGACGCTCTCCGGTGTCGGCAGCGGCACGCAGATCGACCACATCCAGTCGCACAACAGCTCGGATGACGCGTTCGAGGCCTTCGGTGGCCGCGTGAACATGCGCCATCTGGTGCTCACCGGCGCGGACGACGACAACATCGATGCCGACACCGGCTACAAGGGCACGTTGCAGTACGTCATTGCCGTGCAGAAGGGCACGGGCAACGCCGACTCGATCATCGAGCTCGACTCCGCCAACACGCTCGAGGCCCAGACCCCGCGCACGAACATCAAGATCGCCAACTTCACGTTCATCCACAAGAACGCTGCGGCGGGCAACGGTGCGGCCATGCTGCTGCGTGGTGGTGCGGATTCGACCCTGGTGAACGGCGTGCTGACGTCGACCACGTCCTGCCTGCGCCTGAACGGCGGCAACATCCTTGCCACCGACGCGACCATCGACAAGGTCGGCGCTCCGGCCTTCCAGTCGGTCGTCATGCAGTGCGCGGCCACGCCTTTCAAGGCCTCGGGCACCGGCATCACCGTGGACCAGGTTGCCGCGGCCTTCAATGCGGGCGCGAACAACTCGTCGACCTTCACGGCGAGCCTCTCGAACGTGTTCGTGAATGGCGCCAACGAGACCGCGCTTACAGCCATCGACCCGAAGACGGTTGATGCCTCCTTCGACACGACGAACTACGTCGGCGCCGTCAAGGATGCCAACGACACCTGGTACGCGGGTTGGACCTGCAACTCGACGACGGCGAACTTCGGCGCGACCAGCACGGCCTGCACCAGCCTGCCGACGCTGTAAGAGCCCTTGCGCGGGCCGCGGCATCGCGCCGCGGCCCCGTGCATTCCCGCAAGACGAACCGCCGACACTGAGAGGAATACCGATGTCCAGCTCCCTTAATGGCCGCAGTGTGTTGCTGGTGGTGGCCGCCATCATCGCGCAGGCCGCACACGCGCAGGCCACCGTGAGCGAGCCCGTTGCAGCCAACGAGGAACCTGCGGACGCTCAGGCAGCCCCCGCAGAGGGCGCCGAGCCTGTCGCTGAAGAGGAAATCGTCGACGTCGAACTCCCCGGTGCGGAAATCGTGATCACGGGTCGGCGCGAGCGTGACATCACCCGCAGCACCTCGCAGGTGGTCTCGGTGCTCTCCAGCGCCGACATCGCCCGTACCGGTGAGGGCGATATCGCCGGCGCCCTGGGCCGTGTCACCGGCCTCAGCGTCGTTGGCAACGGCTTCGTCTATGTCCGCGGCCTGGGCGACCGCTACTCGCAGTCGCTGCTGAACGGCCTTCCCCTTCCCAGCCCGGAACCGCTCAAGCGTGCGGTGCCGCTGGATCTATTTCCGACCGACGTCATCGCGTCTTCGCTGGTGCAGAAGACCTACTCGCCCAACTTTCCCGGCGAATTTGGTGGCGGCGTCATCAACCTGACGACGCTGGCCATCCCGCGCACGCCGTTCTTCAAGGTGAGCGTCGGCGGCAGCGGTGATACGGAGACGACTGGCCAGCTCGGCTACGACCATCGCGGTGGTGCCGAAGACTGGACCGGCTACGACAATGGCCGGCGTGATCTGCCGCCGGCGCTGCGCAGCTTCCTGGCCAGCGGCAAGCGCATGAGCAGTGGCGAGGTGAACACCGGTGCCATCCTGAAGCAGCTGGTCAATACCGACACGGCGCTGGTCCAGCAGATCGGCTCCATGCCTGGCAATTATTCGGGATCAGTCAGTGGCGGCACGTCCTGGATGATCGGCGAGTCCCAGCTGGGATTGGTGGCGACCGCGGGCAGCAGCAATGAATGGCGCGTCCGCGACATCATCCAGCAAAGCCCGGGCAACGCGGACCTGTCGCTGAAGGACGCGGATTACCGCAACGTGGTCACCGAAGACCATATCGTCAACAACGCCCTCCTGGGCCTTGCCTACGAGTTCGGCGATGCCAACCGCATCCGCTGGACCAACCTCTACATCCACGACACCCTGAAGCGCACCAGCCTTGCCGAGGGCAAGGAGAACAACCAGCGTGCCGGCCAGGATTTCCTCGAGCAGGGCACGGGCTGGTACGAGCGCGAGTTGCTCAACACGCAACTCAATGTGGGACTCAAGTTCGACCCGGTGTCCGTGGATTTCCGCGCAGCTTATGCGCGCAGCAAGCGCGAAGCGCCCTTCGAGATGAATTTCGGCTACCAGCGCACCAACGCTGCGGCCGACCCGTATGGCGCGTATTTCCTGAACCGTCTCGACAATGGCCAGGGCGGTTTCGCAGACATCGCCTTTTCGGACCTCGATGAGACGCTGAAGTCCGCAGGCCTGGACCTCTCGGGCTCCGTGGGCGAGCGTACGGTGATCACTGCGGGCCTCGACTACTCCGACACACGGCGCAACTCGCAGCGGCGGGTGTTCCAGATCGTGGCACCGTCAACCCTGCCGAAGGCCGTCAGCCTGCTGCGTCCGGACTACCTGCTGGGCGCTGCGCCGATCGAGTACTTCGGCATCGGCATGGTGGAAACCACTGAAACCGACCCGGCCTTCGAGGCGGGTCTCAAGGTCCAGGCGGGTTACCTGCAGCTGCAGACCGAGTTTGCGGAGGGCCTCGAGATCAATGCCGGTGCACGGTACGAGGATGCGGAGCAGGAGGTGCTGCCGGTGCAGGTGTTCGACACGCTGACCAATTCCGGCGCGTCGACCCGCCTCGAGAACCAGTACGTCCTGCCTGCGGCGACGTTGACCTGGCGCATTGACGACGCCCACCAGCTGCGCTTCAACGCTTCCAAGACCATCGCCCGCCCGCAGTTCCGCGAGCTGATGTTCCAGGCCTATTTCGATCCGGAGACCAACCGCTCCTACCGCGGCAATCCGCTGCTGGTCGATACCGAGTTCGTGAACGCCGAGGCGCGTTACGAGTGGTACTTCCAGCCGGAGCAGCGGTTGTCCTTGGCCGGCTTCTACAAGCAGATCGACAAGCCGGTGGAGGCCTTCACGGGCTTCAACGACAACACGCCGGTGACAAGCTACGCGAACGCGCCGAAGGCCAGCCTCTACGGCATCGAGGCCGACGTGCAGAAGTACTTCCCGCTCGAAGCTGTCAGCGGGTCGGCGTTCCTGTCGTCACGCCGTGTGGTGGCGATCGCCAATTACACGTTCACGCAATCCGAGCTGAAGGTTGGCGCCGGCGACACGGTGGCCGTGTTCGGCACCGCGGTGCAGCCCGCCAGCAACTTCTTCGAGGATGGCTCGCCGCTCACCGGCCAGTCGGACCACCTCGTGAACCTGCAGCTGGGTCTTGAGGGCCTCGACCGCATGTCGCAGCAGACGCTGCTGCTGTCCTATGCGAGCGATCGCGTGACCAGCCGTGGTGCGGCCGGCCTGCCGGACATCATGGAGTCGCCGGGCATCCGCCTGGACTTCGTGATGCGCGAGGGCTTCGAGCTCTTCGGCAAGGAGATGGAGCTGAAGCTCGAACTGCGCAACCTGACGCGGCGTGAATACCGCGAGTTCCAGCAGCGCGGCAGCAACAAGGTCTACTACAACCGTTATGACGTGGGTACGAAGTACTCGCTGTCGCTGTCCACCAGCTTCTGACGGACAGCTGTGACGAGGAGGGCCGGGCTACTCGTGTGGCCCGGCCCTCAGCCATTTCGTGGCGATCCATTTTTCGCCGGACCTGACCGGGCTCCCACCGTGCAGGCTGCGCGTCATGGGGTGCGGCCTGTCGTAACTGAAGTAGACGGCATTGCCGGCGTGGGCGGTAACCTCCATGTTCACGTCAGGAAACGTGGTGCTGCCGCCGCGTTCGGGCGTGTTCAGGTACATCACCAGCGTGGCGACGCGTTGCCCGCCCCGGGCAAGCGTCGGGGCGAACGCCGCCTCACGTGGATCAAAGTAGTCATGGTGGGGCCGGTATTGAGCGCCTGGCGCATACCGCAGCACCTGGATCGCCTCGCCGTGGCTCACGGGCCACTGCAGCAGTTTCGCGATCCGCTCCTCGATGCGCTGGCACAGTGCGTTCTCGCCACGGCGGAAGGCCATGCCTTGGCTGGTGCGGCCCTCGTGTTCGGATTCGCCGCCCGTACCCGGGTCCACCACGCGGGAGCGAACAAGGCGGGGACGCGCCAGTTCGATGAGCGCACGGCACTCCTCGGGCGTCAGCAGGTTGCCCAGCACCACCACGCGCGGCAGCAGCATCTGCGCCAGCACCCGTATTTCCTGGCCGTCGATGTCGATGATCCCCTGGTCGTTCATCGACACCCAGGCGGGGACGGGCGTGGGTTCCGGGAGGTCATGTGCCCGGGCGTGCTGCGCGAGCACCTCGCGGATGGTCTGCTCCAGGACGTCCAGCGCAACGGACTCTTCCCATCCCGCAGACAGCAGTTCTTCGAGGAGGACGTCCGGCATCCCGCCGGCCAGGGTATGACGCGTGATGCGGTCGCGGAGCGCCGGCGTGAGCGGGGTGTCTTGCATGACCGGGATGCTGGACGTGTCACCATGACAGGCGTGTGACACGAAGGTATGGCGCTCCCTACCGGATTCGAACCGGTGTTACAGCCTTGAGAGGGCCGTGTCCTGGGCCTCTAGACGAAGGGAGCAGAGGCAAGCCGGCAGTGCCGGGGCGCGCTATTATAGGGGGTCGAATATTTTCCTCAAGCACTCCCAACGGGAATTTTGCCACTTGAACGCCGACCTCCCCGAGACCACCGCCGCTGATGGCGGCCGCAGCACCCCACGCATCCTGAGCCGCGACCAGCATCCTGTGTCGCGCCGCCTCGTTTCTCCCAACGCCGTCAAAGTGCTCTACAAGCTGCGCGAGGCAGGACACGAGGCCTATCTGGTCGGAGGCTGCATCCGCGACATCGTGCTGGGCATCACCCCCAAGGATTTCGACGTCGCGACCAGTGCCCGGCCAGAGGAGGTCCGGCGCCTGTTCCGCAACTGCCGGCTGATCGGGCGCCGCTTCCGGCTTGCGCACGTGGTCTTCGGGCGGGAGATCATCGAGGTGGCCACGTTCAGGGCGGCCAGTGCACCGTCCCAGGGTGAGGAGACGGACGCGGATCCGGACATCCTGCCTGAAGTGGGCGCGGTTGCCGACGACGAGGCGGAAGAGCCGGTGGAACTCGCCGCTACCGGCGAGGACGAGGAGCAGCAGGACCGGCAACTGGACGAGCAGGGCCGCATCCTGCGCGACAACACCTACGGCACGCTCGAGGACGACGTCTGGCGCCGGGACTTCACGTGCAATGCCTTGTATTACACGGTTGAGGACTTCTCGGTCCGCGACTATGTGGGTGGCTACGAAGACATCCAGGCGCGCCGCCTCGCGCTCATCGGTGATCCGGAGACCCGCTACCGTGAGGACCCGGTGCGCATGCTGCGGGCGGCGCGTTTCGAGGCCAAGCTCGGCTTCACGCTCGCGCCGGCGACCGAGGCACCGATCGCCAAGCTGCGGCCGCTGCTGGCGGAGGTGCCGGCCGCGCGCCTGTTCGACGAGTCGCTCAAGCTGTTCTTGACCGGCCACGGTGCCCGGTCCTTTGAGGTGCTGTGCCAGCGTGGGCTGCTGGGCGTGCTGTACCCGACGGTGGCCAGTTATCTGGATCGTCACGCGGGCGGTCCGGTGGAACAGTTGCTCAAGGCCGGGCTCGCCAACACCGACGCCCGTGTTCTCGCCGGCAAGCCGGTTACGCCGACCTTCCTTTTTGCGCTCTTGCTCTACGGGCCGATCGCCGCCGAGATAGAGAAGTCGCCGCCGTCGCAGTGGCACGAGCCCACGGTGATCCTCGACGCCGTCGACCGTGCGGTGCAGGCGGCACAGCGTGTCGTCACCTTGCCCAAGCGTTTCACCCTGGGCATCCGCGACATGTTTGCCAGCCAGCCGCGCCTTGAACAGCCGCGCGGCCGTCGGGCGCTGCGCACCCTTGAACTGCCGCGCTTCCGCGCCGCCTTCGACCTGCTGGCATTGCGTGCGGCGGCAGGCCTGGCGGCTCCCTCGGCGGCGCAGTGGTGGACACGCCTGCAGGAAGTGGCCCCGGCCGAGCGGGCACGGATGATCGAGCAGCTGGAGCGGGCACAGAACCGCCAAGGCCCGGCGGCCGCGCCACAAGGGGAGGGCGCTGGCGCCACTGGTGCGCGGCGCAAGCGCCGGCCCCGTCGCAGGAGCGGCGGCGGCAAGGATCCAGCCCAGGACTGAGGCCTGCGCGCGTGCAGGTCTGGCAGCCGGCCTATGTCGGCCTGGGGAGCAATCTGCAGGATCCGCTGCGGCAGATCAGCATGGCCTTGCGCCATCTGGCCGCGCTGCCGCGGACGCGTCTGGTCAGCCGCTCGCCGCTCTATGCCAGTGCGCCACTGGGCCCGGCTGACCAGCCGGACTTCGTCAATGCCGCGGCAGGTCTGCTGACCGGGTTGGCGGCCCCGGATCTGCTGGAGGCCCTGCTGGAGATCGAGCAGTCGATGGGGCGCGTGCGCTTGCGGCATTGGGGCCCGCGCGTGATCGACCTCGACCTGCTGGCCCACGGCAACCTGGTGTACGACACGCCGCGCCTGCGCCTGCCGCATCCCGGCATACCGTCGCGGAACTTCGTTCTGTATCCTTTGGCGGATCTCGCGCCCACGCTCGACCTGCCGGGCCATGGCCGGGTCGGTACGCTGGCCGCTGCGGTCGGCAACGAAGGGCTGCGGCGGATAGGGCATGCTGACTGACAATCCCCACCGGTTCATCGTCGTCGAGGGCCCCATCGGTGTTGGCAAGACCAGCCTGGCACGGCGGCTGGCGGCTTCTTTGGGCGCCGAGACCGTCCTGGAGCACGCGGCCGGGAATCCGTTCCTTGAGCGCTTCTACCGCAACCCCCGGCTCGGTGCCTTGCCGGCACAACTCTACTTCCTGTTCCAGCGGGCCGAGCAGCAGGCCGCCCTGCGACAGGCCGACCTGTTCGCGCCGGTCCGCGTGGCGGATTACCTGATCGCCAAGGACCGTCTGTTCGCGGGCCTCACGCTCGATGCCGACGAACTCGCCCTGTACGACCAGGTGTACGCCAAGCTGTCTGTCGAAGCGCCGCAACCGGACCTGGTCGTCTATCTGCAGGCGCCGGTGGGAGTGTTGCTCGACCGCATCGCGCGGCGCGGCATTGCCTATGAGGCGCTCATCGACAACGCCTACCTCGAGCGGCTCAACCAGGCGTATTCGCGTTTTTTCCATGAGTACTCTGCGTCACCGCTGCTGATCGTCAATGCCGCGGCCATTGATCCGGTGCACAACGAGGCGGACTACGAAGAATTGCTCGGCACCATCCTGCGCACGGACCGGGGCCGCCACTACTACAACCCGATGCGTCACCGCGGTCTGTAGTGTCGCGGCCGGTGCGGCGCTAGACTTCCGGCCATGTATACGCATCTGCAGCTGCGCGATTCCGCCCGTCCACCGGTCACGCTGGCCACGCTGCACCGGATGCGCGAAGCCGGCGAGCCCATCGCCAGCCTGACCTGCTACGACGCCAGCTTCGCCGTGCTGCTGGACGAGGCCGGCGTGGACGTGGTGCTGGTGGGCGATTCGCTCGGCATGGTCATCCAGGGGCACGACACCACGGTGCCGGTCACGGTCGACGATGTCGTCTACCACTGCAAGGCCGTGTCGCGCGGCCTGCACCGGCCTTTCCTGGTGGCCGACCTGCCGTTCATGAGCTACCCGTCTCCCGAGCAGGCGCTGGCCAACTCCGTGCGCCTGATGCAGGAAGGCGGCGCGCGCATGATCAAGCTGGAAAGCGGCGCGGAGCAGGTGCGCATCGTCGAGTTCCTCGCCAACCATGACATCGCCGTCTGTGCCCACCTCGGGCTGCGGCCCCAGTCCGTTCACAAGACGGGCGGCTTCCGGGTGCAGGGCCGCGAGCAGGATGCCGCGGCGCGGATGCTGCAGAACGCCCGCGACCTGCAATCGGCAGGAGCCGACATCGTGCTGGTCGAGTGCATCCCCGCCCCCTTGGGGGAGGCGATCACCAAGGCCCTTGACGTACCCGTCATCGGCATCGGTGCAGGCCCGGCCACGGACGGGCAGATCCAGGTGCTCTACGACATCCTCGACATCACCAGCGGCCGCAAGCCGCGCTTCGTCAGGGATTTCATGGCCGACGCCGGCACACCGCTCAAGGCGCTGCAGGCCTACGTGGCCGCCGTGAAGTCGAGGGACTATCCCGGTCCCGGGCACTGCTTCTGATCATGCAGACACAGGACCGCATCGGCACCCTGCGTGAGGTTCTCGGCCAGTGGCGCCGGGCCGGGCAGCGCATCGCCTTCGTCCCGACCATGGGCAATCTCCACGCAGGCCACATGAGTTTGCTGGAGGCGGCACGTTTGCGCGCCGACCGCGTCGTGGCCAGCGTGTTCGTCAATCCCCTGCAGTTCGGGCCGGCGGAGGATTTCACGGCCTATCCGCGCACGCCGGCCGAGGACGCCGCCATGCTCGCCGGGGCAGGCTGCGACCTGCTGTTCCTGCCCAAGGTCACCGAGATGTATCCCGATGGCGGGGACGCGCCGACGCGGGTCGTGGTGCGTGGCCTGTCGGAGACCTTGTGCGGGCTGACACGACCCGGGCACTTCGAGGGCGTGGCGACGGTGGTCGCCAAGTTGTTCGGCATCGTGCAGCCTGACCTCGCCGTTTTCGGCGAGAAGGACTTCCAGCAATTGGCCGTCATCCGTCGCATGGTGGCGGATCTGTCGCTGCCTGTGCAGATCGTCGGCGCGCCGACCGTGCGCGCGCCGGATGGCCTCGCCCTGAGTTCGCGCAACCGATACCTCACACCCGCCGAGCGTGCCGTGGCTCCCGCGCTGCATGCGGCCTTGCGGCGCGCCGTGGACAGCTTGGCCGGCGGCGAGGCGGACGTGGAGGCCGTCGAGGCCGAGGGCGTCGAAAGCCTGCGCATCGCGGGCCTGGCACCCGATTACTTCGCGGTGCGCGATGCGCTGTCGCTGCAGCCGCCCGAGGCCGGAGCGCGCGCGCTTGTGGTCCTGGCCGCAGCACGCCTCGGGAAGGCGCGCCTGATCGACAACCTGCAGGTGACGCGCAGCTGACTCAGCGGCGCGCGGCCTGGCGTTGCGCCAGTTCAGCCAGCGCCCAGCCCACATGCTCCCTCACGAGCGCCGAAGGATCGTTCCTGCGGCGCTCCAGGGCGGCCAGTGCTTCGGGCGTGGCCGGACCGTTGCCCAAGGCCACGGCCACGTTGCGCAGGAAGCGCTCGTGGCCGATGCGATGGATCGCCGAACCAGCCATCCGCACCGCGAACTGCTGCTGCGTCCAGTCCAACAGTTCATGCAGCCGTGGTGCATCCAGCCCGTGGCGGACCTTGAAGTCCGGGTGGCCCGCCTGCCGCGCGAACTTGTTCCAGGGACAGACCAGCTGGCAGTCATCGCAGCCATAGATGCGGTTGCCGATGGCGCGGCGGAAGGTCTCAGGGATCGGGCCCTGCAGCTCGATGGTGAGATAGGCGATGCAGCGGCGCGCATCCAACTGGTAGGGCGCGATGATGGCGCCGGTCGGGCAGGCCGGCAGGCAGGCGCTGCAGCTGCCGCAGTGCGCCGTGGCCGCTTCATCCACGGGAATCGGCAGCGTCGTCAGCACTTCGCCGAGGAAGAACCAGGAGCCGGCATCGCGGGCAATGAGATTGGTGTGCTTGCCGATCCAGCCGAGGCCGGCATTGCGCGCGAGCGCTTTTTCCAGCACCGGGGCGCTGTCGACGAAGACACGGTGACCGTGCGGCCCGGCGCGTTCGCCAAGGGCGGCGGCAAAACGGGCGAGGGCCGGCCGCATGAGCTTGTGGTAGTCCCGGCCCGTGGCGTAGCGCGAAACGTAGCCCAGTGCTGGGTCGGCCAGCACCTGGTCGGCGGGTGCGGCCTCCGCAGGCCAGTAATCCATGCGCAGCGACACCACGCGCAGCGTGCCCGGCAGCAGTTCCGCCGGGCGGCTGCGCAGCGTGCCGTGACGCTGCATGTACGCCATCTCGCCGTGGTGACCGGCGGCCAGCCAGTCCAGCAGCCGCTGTTCGTCCGCAGCGAGTTCGATGCCCGCCACGCCCACCGCCGAGAAGCCCTGGGCCCGGGCGAGCGCGAGCAGCTCCGCACGCGAGGGTAGATCCATGCGCGCCAGTATACTGGTGGCATGACCCTGCCCCTGGATCTCCACCGTGCCGCCCAGGTGCGGGCCCTGGATGCATCAGCCATCGCCGCAGGCACGCCGGGCATCGTCCTCATGGAGCGCGCCGCGCGTGCAGCCCTGCAGGTCTTGCAGGAAGAATGGCCCGGCGCGCGACATGTCACGGTGGTCTGCGGTGCCGGCAACAACGGCGGCGATGGCTATTTTCTTGCGGCGCTGGCCTGCCGTGCCGGGCTGGAGGTCTGCCTGCTGGACGCCGCGCCGGGAGCATCGCTTCGCGGCGATGCCGCACTGGCTGCCGCGCAGGCGCGAGCCTGCGGCCTGGTGTCCCGGCCCTTCACGGCCGCACTTCTGGCCGGCGCAGACGTGGTCGTGGACGCGGTGCTGGGCATCGGCACGACGGGAACCGTGAGGGCAGACACCCGCGCAGTCATCGACGCCATCAACGCCGCCGGGCGGCCGGTGCTCAGTCTCGACCTGCCCTCCGGCCTGGAGCCTGATCACGGCGCGGGCGAGGTCGTGGTACGCGCCACGGCGACAGTCTGCTTCGTTGCCCTCAAGGCAGGCCTGTTCCTCGGGCAGGGTCCCGAGGTCGCAGGGCGCCTGCGCTTTGACGCCCTGGGCATCGACAGTGACGGCGGGATGCCGTGGCTGCGCCGTCTGGCGCCGCGGTGCATCGCCGAGGCGTTGCCGCCGCGTCGCCGCGAGGCCCACAAGGGAGAGACGGGCAGCGTGCTGGTTGTCGGCGGCGGCACCGGCATGCCCGGTGCCGTGGCGCTGGCCGCCGAAGCGGCCCTGCGCGTCGGCGCGGGCCGGGTGACCGTTGCCAGCCTGCCGGAGCACTTGCCGGTGGTCGTTGGCCGCCGCCCGGAACTCATGTTCGCCGCCCTGCCGGCAGACGATGCGGGCAACCTGCGCCGTAGGCTGACGCCTGCCGTGGCGGCAGCGGAAGTCCTGGTCCTGGGCCCGGGACTGGGGCGCCAGGACTGGGGCAGGCAGGTGATGGAAACGGTGCTGGCGCTGCGGCGCCCCGGACAGCCGCTGGTGGTGGATGCCGATGGCCTGTACTGGCTGGCGACGCAGGCATTGCCGGTCGATGCCGAGGGGCTCGTCCTCACGCCCCATCCGGGCGAGGCGGCGCGTCTGCTGGGCAGCACGTCCGGCGGCGTGCAGGCGGATCGTCGCGCTGCCTTGCAGGCACTCCTGGCGGCGCACCGCGGCATCGTCGTGCTCAAGGGGGCGGGCACGCTGGTGGGCGGTGGCCCTGATCCCGTGCCGGCGCTGTGTGACCGCGGCAACCCGGGCATGGCGGTCGCGGGAATGGGTGATGTGCTGGCTGGCGCCGTGGCGGGCATCCTTGCGCAGGGCTGTCCGCCGCGCCGCGCCGCCGAGGCGGCGGTGCTGGCCCATGCGCTCGCGGGTGATCTGTTGGCCGGTCGTGGGCAGCGGGGTCTGCTGGCCGGCGATCTGGCTCTGGCATTGACGGACGCGGTGAACCAGCCATGAGTTCCCCGGGCAGCCGCTGCCTGGCACTGCCTGCAGAGGCCGACACGCTGGCCTTCGGCGCTGCCGCGGCCGATGCCCTGCCCGGCGACGATGCACCTTTCGTGGTGTATCTCGAGGGCGACCTCGGGGCGGGCAAGACCTGCCTGGCCCGGGCACTGCTGCAGCGGCTGGGGGTGACGGGGCGCATCCACAGCCCCAGTTACGGGTTGATGGCCCAGTACGAGGCGGCGGGTTGGCAAGTGCTGCACCTGGACCTTTACCGGCTGGAGGATCCCGCCGAACTTGCCCTGCTGGGCATCCGCGACCTGCACGCCGGGCGCAGCCTGTGGCTGGTGGAGTGGCCGGAGCGGGGCGCGGGTGAGTTGCCGGCGCCGGACCTGCGCCTCCGGCTTGCGTTCGACGCGGACGGGGCGCACACAGCCTGCCTCGAACCCTGCAGTCCGCGCGGGCAGGCATGGTGCGACAGACTCGAACTGATGAATCTGCGCCAAGCTGCGGATATTTCTTGAAATATCCCGGCGCTGCGCCTAGATTGGAAATTATGTCGAACGCGTTCTGCCGGCTCATCTGCGCGTTGGGGGCTGCACTGGCCTGCCTGCTGCCGTTGGAGGCAGTCGCGGCCAGCCGGCTGCAATCGGTTTCCCTGGCTCCGGCAGGCGGACAGGCGGCCCAGCTTGTGCTCAGTTGGGACCGTCCCCTCCAGCCACAGGTGTTCGTGCTCCACGCACCCTACCGTCTGGTCATCGACCAGCCTGACACCCGGGCCGCACCGCGCCTGAGCTTGCCTGCAGCAGCCGGTCCCGTGCTGGCGCTGCGGCGCGGAGACCGGCCCGGCGGCAGCCTGCGGCTGGTGCTGGAGCTGAAGCCCGGTGCCGCATGGCGTATCGAGCCCGCCGAGGATGGCGCAGGGGGCACGCTGCGCGTCCTGCTCGGGGCGCAGGCGGCTGTCGCACCGCCCGCGCCGATGGCCGCAGTGCCGCCTGGGCCGGTCTTGCCCGCTGTCGCTGACGCCGCGCCTGAGGCGGTCCGCGCAGCCCATGCGCCCAGTGCCGCCGCCGGGCGGGACATCATCATCGCGGTCGATGCCGGCCATGGCGGCGAAGATCCCGGGGCCATCGGCCGCCATGGCACCCGCGAGAAGGACGTGGTGCTGGCCATTGCCCACAAGCTCGCCCGGCGCATCGACGCCGAGCCCGGCATGCGTGCCGTGCTGACGCGCGATGGCGACCGCTTCATTCCGCTGCGGGACCGCATGGCCCGCGCCCGCGCCGCCAAGGCGGACCTGTTCGTGTCGGTTCACGCCGATGCCGTCACCAACCGCAGCATCGCCGGTTCTTCGGTCTATGTGCTGTCCGAGCGCGGCGCCTCCAGCGAGGCGGCCCGCTGGCTGGCCGAGCGCGAGAACGCGGCCGACCTGCGCGGTGGCATCTCACTGGATGACAAGAGCCGCAGCCTCGCGCAGGTGCTGGTCGACCTCTCGCAGGATGCCAGCATCGAGTCGAGCATGACCGCGGCCGAACAGGTGCTCGTGCAGCTGGACCAGGTCGGGACCGTGCGCCGCTCCCGGGTCCAGCAGGCTGGTTTCGTCGTGCTCAAGTCGCCCGACACGCCTGCCATGCTGGTCGAGACGGCTTTCATCTCCAACCCCGACGAGGAACGGCGGCTCGCGCAGCCCGCACACCAGGAGGCCCTGGCCCGCGCCATCTTCCAGGGCTTGCAGGCGCACTTCCGTCGCAGTCCACCCGACGGCAGCCTCTACGCACTGCAGCGACAGCAGGGGACTGGCGCCCCGGTCATCGCGGCCGGAGTGCGCTGAGTCTGGTCGGCTGGGCCTGGCGTACACTCGCGCCGCCATGACGATCCGTCTCCTGCCACCGCAACTCATCGACCAGATCGCCGCTGGCGAGGTGGTCGAGCGGCCGGCGTCCGTGGTGAAGGAACTGGTGGAGAACGCACTGGATGCAGGTGCCCGGCGCATCGACATCGAGATCGAGCAGGGCGGCGTCGGGCTCGTGCGTGTGCGCGACGATGGCGCAGGCATGGCCGGCGCGGACCTGCCACTGGCGGTCACGCGCCACGCGACCAGCAAGATCGCCAGCCTCGACGACCTTGAGCAGGTGATGTCGCTGGGATTCCGTGGCGAGGCGCTGCCCTCCATCGGCGCGGTGGCCCGGATGCGCATCCTCTCGCGCCGCGAAGGCGATGAGGCGGCTCACGAGTTGCGCGTCGAGGGGGGCGAGGTCGAGGCCGTACGGCCGGCTGCACAGGGCCAGGGCACGCTGATCGAAGTGCGCGACCTGTTCTTCAACGTGCCGGCGCGGCGCCGCTTCGTGCGCAGCGAGGCGACCGAGACCGGGCACGTGCACCGTCTCGTGGAGCGTCTTTGCCTGGCGCGCTTCGATGTCGCCTTTTCATTGCGCAGCAATGGCCGCGAACTGCTGCGCTGCGCGGCGGCGACCGACGCCGCCCAGCAGCGTGCACGTGTGGCCAGCCTGTTGGGCGCCGAGTTCGCGGACGCCTGCTTCGACGTGGACCTGCGCGCCGGGCCCTTGCAGTTGTGGGGCTGGGCCAGCCTGCCGACATTCTCGCGGGCGCAGCCGGACCTCGGGTACTGGTTCGTCAATGGCAGGGCGGTGCGGGACCGGCTGCTGATGAACGCCGTGCGCGTGGCCTACCGCGACGTGCTCTACAACGGGCGCCACCCGGCGTATGTCCTGCACCTGGATCTCGATCCGCGCGAGGTCGATGTCAACGCCCATCCGCAGAAGCAGGAACTGCGTTTCCGCGAGGCGCGCGGCGTCCATGATTTCATCCATCGCGCCCTGGAGCGACGGCTCGCCGACACCCGGCCAGGGCTGCAAGCCACCGCCAACACCTGGACCGGCACCGTGCCGCCGCTGGCGCCCGGCCGCGTCGCAGAACCCGACCTGCTGCGTCCGCGGGCCTTCGATTTCACGCGTGACAGCCCGTGGAGCGTCCCCGCGGCCATCCACGCGGCAGCAGCGCCAACCACAGCGTCGACCGGCGGTGGCACGCTTGAGCTGCCGCAGGCCGCCGGCGACCGCCCGCTCGGAACGCCGCTGGCGCAGTTGCATGGCATCTACATCCTTGCGCAGGACGCCGAGGGCCTGGTGCTGGTGGACATGCATGCCGGACACGAACGCGTGCTCTACGAACAACTCAAGGCCACGCACGCTGCGGCAGCCCCAGCGGCGCAGCGTCTGCTCGAGCCACTGGTCGTGGACTTGCCCGATGTGGCCATTGACCTTTTGCTGGAGGCTGGCGAGGCCTTGGCACGAAGCGGCTTCGAGATGTCCCGGCTGGCGCCGGGCAAGCTGGCCGTGCGCAGCGTGCCCGCCTTGCTCGCGGAGTGTCGTGTTCCGGAGTTGCTGCAGTCCGTGGCCGCGAGCCTCCAGGAGGGGCAAGGGGCGCATCACGTCGAAGGCGCGGAACACCAGTTGCTGGCGACCCTCGCGTGCCGCGCCGCGATCCATTCGCAGCGGCGCCTGTCGCTGCCCGAGATGGACGCCCTGCTGCGGCAGATGGAGCGTACCGAGCGTGCCGCACAGTGCAACCACGGCAGGCCGACCTTCGTGCGGGTGCCGCTTGCCGAGCTCGACCGGCTGTTCCTCCGCGGACGATGAGCGCCCCGGCCTCGCAGGACCGGCCGCTGGTGGTGGTCACGGGGCCCACCGGTTGCGGCAAGAGCGCACTGGCGCTGGCCCTTGCGGAGCGGGTGCCGGTGGAACTGGTCAGCGTCGATTCGGCCCAGGTCTACCGGGGCATGGACATCGGCACTGCCAAGCCCTCGTTGGCCGAGCAGTCGCGGGTGCCGCACCACCTCATCGACCTGCGGGATCCGGAGCAGTCCTATTCGGCGGGGGAATTCCGCAAGGATTGCCTGGCGGCCATCGAGGCCATCGAGGCGCGAGGGCGGGTGCCGGTGCTGGTGGGGGGCACGATGCTGTACCTGCGTGCGCTGTTCCACGGCCTGGCCGAGTTGCCAGGCGCGGACCCGGCTGTCCGGCGCAGCATCGATGCGAGGGCCTTGCGCGACGGCTGGCCGGCCCTGCATGAACAGCTCCGCCAGCAGGACCCGGACAGCGCTGCCCGCATCCATCCCAACGACGCGCAGCGCGTGCAGCGGGCGCTCGAGATCATCGCCCTCACGGGCATGGGGCCGTCGGCGCTGTGGCGGGCTCAAGGCGACGCGGCTGCCGTGGTGCTGGCAGGTCGCCGGCTGCTGGTCGTGGTGTTGGACCCGGAGGACCGCGCTGCACTGCACGGGCGCCTGGCCATGAGGCTCGACGCAATGATTCAGCACGGATTCACCGATGAAGTGCGAGCCTTGCAGGGGCGTGCCGGCCTGACGGTGGACAGTCCAGCGATGCGGGCGGTGGGCTATCGCCAGCTGTGGCGACACTGCGAGGGCCATGAACCCTTGGCCCTGGCACGTGAGAAGGCCCTCCATGCAACGCGGCAGCTGGCGAAGCGGCAGCTGACCTGGTTGCGCGGTGGCAACGTTTTTCCGTCCGGCGCGACACTCTTGAAAAGTGTCATGCCGGCCACAGTATCCGATGAACCAAACAGCGCGGCAGTGCTCCAATGGCTTGAACGTGCCATCTGAGCGGCCGCAGGTCGGCCGGAGCCTCAGGGGCTGTCCTGCCGAGCAACAACAAGGAGAACATCATGGCGAAGGGCCAGACCCTGCAGGATCCATTCCTCAACGCACTCCGCAAGGAGCGCATCCCGGTGTCCATCTATCTGGTCAACGGCATCAAGCTGCAGGGCCACATCGACTCCTTCGACCAGTTCGTGGTGCTCCTCAAGAACACCGTGAGCCAGATGGTCTACAAGCACGCCATCTCGACCATCGTGCCGGCGCGCAACGTGCGCATCGGCGGTGATGACGACGCTGACGAGCGCCGCGACGCCGGGGACTTCCAGACCGACTGATGTTCGATCGTCCGCAAAGCGGCGAGCGGGCAGTGCTGGTACGCCTCGCCATCGGCGGGCCGGCCGATCCCGCAGACCTCGAGGAGTTCCGGCAATTGGCCGAGTCCGCGGGCGCGCAGCCCGTGGCGGTCATCGGCGGCCGTCGCGACAAGCCTGATCCGCGTTACTTCGTCGGCAGCGGCAAGGCCGAGGAAATCCGGCTTGAGGCCCTGGCGCACGAGGCCGACGTGGTGCTGGTCGACCACGCGCTCTCGCCCAGCCAGGAGCGCAACCTTGAGAAGCTGACCGGCCGCCGTGTTCTGGACCGCAGCGGACTCATCCTCGACATCTTTGCCCAGCGTGCCGCGAGCCACGAGGGCAAGCTCGAAGTCGAACTGGCCCAGCTCAAGCACATTGCCAGCCGGCTGGTCCGTGGCTGGACCCACCTCGAACGGCAGCGTGGTGGCGGCATCGGCCTGCGCGGGCCCGGCGAGACCCAGCTGGAAACCGACCGGCGCCTGCTCGGCCAGCGCGTCAAGGTGCTCAGCAAACGCCTCGAGAAGCTCAAGCAGCAGCGTGAGACCGGTCGCAGCGGTCGCGCGGCGATACCCGTGCCGTCGATCGCCTTGGTCGGCTACACCAACGCCGGCAAGTCGACGCTCTTCCGGGCGCTGACGGGCGAGCAGTCCACCTATGTGGCCGACCAGCTCTTCGCCACCCTCGATCCGACAGTACGGCGGCTCGTGTTGCCGGGCGGCACGCAGGTGGTGGCTGCCGACACGGTGGGTTTCATCCGCGACCTGCCACACGAACTGGTGGCGGCCTTCCAGTCCACGCTCACCGAGGCGCGCGAAGCCAACCTGCTGCTGCATGTGATCGATGCCAGCGATCCGCGCCGGGACGAACTGATCGACGAGGTCAACCGCGTGCTGGAAGAGATCGGCGCCGGCGGCATCGACCAGATCCGGGTCTACAACAAGATCGACCGCCTGGAGACATCGCCGCGGGTCGAACTCGACGACGAGGGCCGTCCGGCCGCGGTATGGCTTTCGGCCGCCCAAGGCCTCGGGCTCGATCTGCTGGGGCAGGCAGTCGCTGCCAGACTGTCCTGTGCCGTCAGCCGCTGGCGCCTGCATCTGCCGATGACGGCCGGTGCAGTGCGTGCCCGGCTCTATGGCGCCGGCGTCGTGGTGGCGGAGCGCGGCAGCGAGACAGGCTACGACCTCACCGTGGATCTCCCGCCGGCCGAACGGCAGGCACTCGAGCGGTCCGCAGGGGTGCGTTTCGAGACCGTGTGACCTAGAATCCACGAACTTTTCCCGGGTTGCGGGCATCCCCCCGCAGCCGCTCCTGAACCCGACAGGTAAGTCCCCGATGGCCTGGAACGATCCCGATGACCGTGGTGAATCCCCTTGGGGACGGCGTGAGGCCGGTGGCGGTTCCGGAAGGGCCCGTTCGACGGCCTGGCAGGAACGGTTGCAGGCGTTGCTGAAAGGCACCGGCGGCCGCTCGGGTGGTGGCGCTCCGGGCACGGTCGGGGGACCCGACGACAACGTGAAGTCCCTGGGCACCCTCATTGCCTCGGTGCTGGTGCTGCTGTGGCTTGCCTCGGGCACCTTCCAGGTCGATGCTTCCGAACGCGGCGTCATCCAGCGTTTCGGCAAGTTCACCGAGGTGCGCAACCCGGGCCTGGGCTGGATCCTCCCCTGGCCCATCGAGACAGTGAGCAAGGTCAATGTCTCGCAGGTCAACAGTGTCGAGTACCCCTCGCGCATGCTCACCGCCGACGTCAACCTGGTCGAGATCCGCTATGCGATCCAGTACCAGTACAGCGATCCGGTCAAAGTGCTCTTCCAGGTCCGCGACCCGGAGTCCACGCTGCGCGAAGTCAGTGAGAGCGCCATCCGTGAAGTGGTCGGCCAGGCCCAACTCGAGCAGATCCTCGGTGCCGCCCGCCAGGCCATCACCATCGATACCCGCGACCTCATCCAGCGCACGCTCGACGGCTACAACAGCGGCATCCGCGTGACCAGCGTCAACCTCACGGACGTGCAAGTGCCCGCCGAAGTGTTGGCGTCACAGCGCGACGCCAACAAGGCCATCGAAGACCGCGACCGCTTCAGCAAGGAAGCCCAGGCCTACGCCAACGACATCCTGCCCAAGGCGGAAGGCGCGGCACAGCGTCTGCTGCAGGACGCCGAAGCCTACAAGGCGCAGGTGGTCTCGCAGGCCGAGGGCGACGTGGCCCGTTTCAACAGTGTCTATGCCGCCTACGCGCAGGCGCCCGAGGTCACGCGTCAGCGCATGTACATCGAAGCCATCGAATCGATACTGCAGCGCTCGAACAAGGTGATGCTCGACACCAAGCCCGGGCAGGGCAACATGATCTACCTGCCGCTGGACAAACTGATGGACCAGCGTGGCGCGCTGCGTGCTGTACCGGCAGAACCTGCCGCGGCAACGCCCGGTGCGGCCGGCGCACAGCCGCCGTTGCCGGTGACGGAAAAAGTGACGATTGACGGCCGCAGCCGGGGAGTGCGCTGATGTCCGGGAAAAGCGTGCCCATCATCGGTGGGCTGGTGGTCGTGCTGCTGCTGCTGGTCACCGGTACCTTCCAGGTGAAGGAAACCGAGGTTGCGCTGCGCACGCAGTTCGGCGAGATCCGCGGGTCGCAGTATGGCCCGGGGCTGCATCTCAAGGTTCCGCTCGTCGACCAGATCGTCAAGCTGGAGCGCCGCATCGTCACCCGGAGCTACGACGGGGAGACCTTCCTCACGGCCGAGAACAAGGGTCTGATCGTCGACTTCTACATCAAGTGGCGCATCCAGGATATTGCTGCCTACTACCGCACCACCGGCGGCAACGAGAGCATGGCGGCCGACCGTCTGGGCGAGATCGTCAAGGACGGCATCAAGAGCGTGGTGGCCAAGCGCACGCTGCAGGAAATCGTCGTTGCTGAACGCGCGGCCTTTACGGGCGACATGTTCGGCAGCGCCAGCGAGGCGGTGAAGGATCTGGGCATTGAGCTGGTCGACGTGCGCGTGCGGCGTATCGACCTGCCCGACGAGGTGAGCGGGTCCGTTTACCAGCGCATGCAGGAAAGCTTCCGGGCGCTGGCCAACCGCCTGCGCGCCGAGGGATCGGCCGATGCCGAGCGCATCCGCGCCGAGGCCGACCGCAAGCGCACCGAGCTTCTGGCGCGCGCACAGCGTGATGCACAGCGGCTGCGTGGCGAGGGGGATGGTGCCGCCGGACGCATCTACGCCGGGGCCTATGGCAAGTCGCCGGAGTTCTACAGCTTCTACCGCAGCCTGCAGGCCTACCGTGCCTCGTTGGCGCGTGAGGGTGACATCTGGGTCGTTTCTCCGGACGGCGATTTCTTCAAGTACCTGGATTCGGCGGGCCGCCGCTGAGGCGGCGCCCGGACGTCGTCGCCAATGCAGTGGTCCGATCTGCTGGCCGCACTGGCCCTGATGTTCCTGCTTGAGGGACTGCTGCCTTTCATCAGCCCCGCCCGGTCGCGACGCGCCTTCGAGCGCCTCGCCCAACTGGGTGACCGGGAGCTTCGTGTTGCAGGCTTGGCCGGCATGGGTGCCGGCCTGCTGCTGTTGTTCATCGTGAGGTCTTGAAGCACGCCATGGGACGTTTCGTCGTTGTCATCGGGACGCAGTGGGGCGATGAGGGCAAGGGCAAGGTCGTCGACCTGCTCACCGAACGCGCCGCCGCCGTTGCACGTTTCCAGGGCGGCCACAATGCAGGCCACACGCTGGTGATCGGCGGGCAGAAGCACGTGCTGTCGCTGATTCCCAGCGGCATCCTCCGCGACGGGGTGCGCTGCCTGGTCGGCAACGGCGTCGTGCTGTCGCTCGAGGCGTTGCTGCGCGAGTCGCAGACGCTCATCGACAAGGGCGTTCCGGTCTTCGACCGTCTCCGCATTTCGCCCAGTTGCCCGCTGATCCTGCCCAGCCATGTGGCCTTGGACCGCGCGCGCGAGCAGGCACGCGGGGTCAATGCCATCGGCACGACAGGGCGCGGTATCGGTCCTGCCTACGAAGACAAGGTGGCGCGCCGTGCGCTGCGCGTCGCGGACCTGTTCCAGCGCGACCGTTTTGCGGCCAAGCTGGGCGAGGTCCTCGACTTCCACAACTTCGTGCTGCAGCACTACTTCCGGCAACCGGCCGTTGATTTCCAGTCCACCCTCGAGTCGCTGCTGGCACAGGGCGAGCGCATCAAGCCGCTGGTGGTCGACGTCACCCGCGAGTTGTCCCAGCTTCGACTTGAGGGCGCCAACGTCATGTTCGAGGGCGCCCAGGGCGCCATGCTCGATGTGGACCACGGCACCTATCCGTTCGTCACCTCATCCAACACCACAGGTGGCGGGGCAGCGACCGGAACCGGCCTGGGACCCCGGGCCTTCGATTACGTGCTGGGCATCGTCAAGGCCTACACCACGCGCGTCGGCGCAGGTCCGTTCCCGACCGAGCTGTTCGACGAGTCGGGCGAACACCTGGCGCGCGTCGGCCACGAATTTGGTTCGGTGACCGGCCGGGCGCGCCGCTGCGGCTGGTTCGATGCCGTGGCGCTGCGCCGTTCCATCATCCACTCGAGTGTTTCCGGCCTCTGCGTCACCAAGCTCGATGTGCTGGACGGCCTCGAGACGCTGCGCATCTGCACGGGGTATCGCATGCGTGGCGAGGTGTTGTCCGAGCCGCCGCTGTTCGCCGACGCCTTCGCCGAGGTCGAGCCGGTCTATGAGGAGTGCCCGGGCTGGAATGAGTCCACGGTCGGCATCACCCGCTACGACGCGTTGCCGCTCAACGCGCGGCGTTATCTGGAACGCCTGCAGACGCTGGTGGGCGTACCCATCGACATCGTCTCCACCGGTCCGGACCGTGACCAGACCATCGTGCTGCGGCATCCGTTCGACTGAGGCTTGATCCAGAGGGAACTGCGCGGCGTGTGCGCATTGCGAGCCGTCGCCGGGCGGTGCTAGCGTCCCCGGGCCGTCGCAGCCTACCGGAGCCCACCGCATGACCCGCCGCTATCCGCAGACGATCGAATTCACGCATATCAACCGGCCGATCGGGGTCGAGTGGTCTGCCCGCAACCTTCCGGTGGAGGGCAGGATTCCTGCGGGGCTCAACGGTGCGTTCTTCCGTGCCGTGGCCGACCCGGCCTTCCCGCCGCTCCATGACAACGATACGACGTTGTCTGGCGACGGCATGGTGAGCCGTTTCCTGTTCGAGGACGGCGCTGTCGACCACGACATCCGCTTCGTGCGCACGCCGCGTTTCGAAGCCGAGCGCAAGGCCCGCAAGGCCTTGTTCGGCCGATACCGCAATCCCTTCACCGACGCGCCGGAGGTGCAGGGCGTTGACCGCGGCGTTCGCAACACCACCACGATGTGGCATGCCGGTCGCCTGTATGTGACGAAGGAAGATGCGCTGGGCTATGAGGTGGATCCGCACAGCCTGGCCACGCTGGGCCCGGTGACCTGGGGCGGCAAGCTGCGGTCGCAGACCATGACCGCGCATGTGCGCGTCGATCCGGACACCGGCGAAATGTTCTCCTTCGGCTACGAGGCCGGCGGCCTTGCCACCACCGATGTCGCGTACTGGATCGTCGACAAGGAGGGCAGGCTGGTGCGCGAGCAGTGGTTCAAGCAGCCGTACTGCTCGATGATGCACGACATGGCCATCACGCCGAAGTGGGCCATCTTCCCGGTCTTCCCGACCACGGCGGATCTCGAGCGGCTCAGGGCCGGCGGCGCCCACTGGGTGCATGAACTGGACCGCGAGAGCTGGGTCGGCATCATGCCCCGTTACGGGGACGTGTCGCAGATGCGCTGGTTCCGCGGCCCCAAGGGTGTGTCGGCCTACCATTTCACGAACGCCTTCGAGGACGGTGACAAGGTCCACCTCGACATCTGCCTGATGGAGAACAACCCGTTCCCGTTCATCCGCGAGGCGGGCGGCAACCATGTGCCGCAATGGCAGATCAAGGGCGGACTCACGCGCTGGACGCTCGACATGTCCGGCGCGTCGGGCGACAGCGTGCAGGCGCGCGAGATCGGCCCGCCGGGTGACTTGCCGCGCGTGCGTGACTGCGACCAGGGCAGGCCCTACCGCCGCGTCTGGCTGCCCACGGTCAACCCGGCCGGCGGTCCGCCCCCCGTGGGTGGCCCGGTCGGCACCTGCATGAACGCGTTGCTGGCGATGGATCTGCAGACCGGTCGTATCGAGGCACTGAACCTGGGACGGGGCGAGGCGGTCAGCGAGCCGGCACATGTGCCTTCTGACGAGCCTGGCCACGAGGGCTGGCTGGTGTTCGTGGTCGACCGCGAGATCGACGACACGCGCCATGAGTCGGAACTGTGGGTGGTCGAAGCCGGCAACATCACGGCGCCGCCCTTGGCCAAGGTCAAGCTCCCGCTGCCCTTGCGTCCGCAGACGCACGGCTGCTGGGTCTCGGCCGCGCAGCTGCGGGCGGCCCGTCCCGGCGACCGCTGAACGCGGCCGCCGGCTGCGGCGTCACTGCAAGGTGACGCCGCCATCGGCCGCCAGCGCGTGGCCGACGATGAAGCTGCTGTCGTCGGAGGCCAGGAACAGCACGATACGCGCGATTTCCTCAGCTTCCGCCATGCGCCCGATCGGATGGTCGGCCTCCAGCTTGGCGAGGATCTCGGGCACCGCCATGGCCGACTCCAGCATCGCCGTCTTCACGCCGCCGGGACAGACGGCGTTCACGCGGATGCCCTGCTTCACGAGGTCGAGCGCGGCAGCCTTGGTCAGGCCGACGACCCCGTGCTTGGCCGTGGTGTAGGAAGCCAGGTGCGGTGCAGAGACCAGGCCGGCCACCGAAGCCGTGTTGATGATGGCGCCGCCGCCACTGGCGAGCATCGCCGGGACCTCCGCCTTGAGGCAGTGGAACACGCCCGTGAGATTCACGGTGATCATGTGGTTCCATTCCTCCAGCTCGTACTCGTGCACGCTCTTGACCAACGAGCCCGGGATGCCGGCGTTGTTGAACGCCACGTGCAGGCCACCGAAGCTGCGCATGGCCTGTTTCACCATGGCCTCGCACTGGCCGTAGTCGGCAATGTCCACGCGGCAGGCCTCGGCCGTGCCGCCGGCGGCTCGCAGGGCGGCAGCCACCTGTGCGGCACCCGCGCCATCCTGGTCCGCCACCAGCACCTTGGCGCCTTCGCCGGCAAAGGCCCGCGCGGCGGCCCGGCCGATGCCGGAGGCTGCACCGGTGACGATCACGCTCTTGTCCTTGAATCGTTGCATGTCCCGTCCTCGAGATGTCCTGCGGCTATAGTAGGGCGCAACATCGGCCGGGAGCAGACATGGCGCTGACATTGCAGGACAAGTGGGAATTGCAGGAGCTCTGTGCCCGCTACGCGCAGGCCCTGGACCACAACGACAAGGCGGCCTTCCTTGAGGGTTTCACGGACGACGCCGTGTTCGTGCTGGGTCCGCGCCGCTGCGAGGGCCACGGCGAACTGGCCGCGTTCTTCGACGGGCGGCAGGCGCAGGGTCCGCGCAGCACGCGGCATTTCTTCAGCAATCTGTTGCTGGAGCCGGCAGGCACCGGCGAGGCCACGGGGCTCTCGACCTGGATGAGCTTCGTCGGCACCGGTGAGCCGCCGTATTCCCCGGCCACCCCGTTCCTGGTCGCCGAAGCGCGCGACCGTTACCGGCTGGTGCAGGGCCGGTGGCGCGTCGCGGAGCGGCTCATCAGCATCGTCTTCCGCCAGGCGGGCTGAGGTCCGCTGCGGGTCCGCATGCGCATCCTGCACGTGATCCTGTCCCGCGGATTCGCGGGTTCCGAGCGGTATGTGGCGGAGCTGGCGGCCCAGCAGCAGCGCGAGGGCCATGAGGTCCACGTGGTGGTGGCGCGTGACCACCGGGACGGAGGCGGGCGCTCGATCGTCGATGCCTTGCCCGCTTCCGTGGCGCGTTCGGAAATTCCGCGCTGGTGGCGCAGCAGTGCACGGCTGGCAAGCCTGGTCGCCGCCTTCCAGCCTGAAGTCGTGCATGCCCACCTGCGCAAGGCGGCGCGCCGCGTGGCCACGCTGCGCGTGCGCCACGGCTTGCGTGTGCCCTGCGTGGCGACACTGCACATCCGCTACAACCATCCGGTCTACCTGCAGATGGACGCCCTGCTGTGCAGCGCCGCCTGGCAGGCGGCCGAGATTCCGGCGACCTACCGTGGCACGGTGTTCACGTTGCCGATGTTGCTGGCGCCTCATCCGCGCCTCGACGAAGGGCGTCGGGCCGCGCTGCGCGCCGGGTGGGGGGCGGGGCCAACGGACCTGCTCGTCGGCGTGGTCGGCCGCCTGACGCGGGAGAAGGGCACGCATGTCGCGATCGAGGGCTTCCGTCGCGCCAGGCTGCCCGGGGCACGGCTGATGATCTTGGGGGACGGGCGCGAGGCAAGGCGCCTGCGCGCCCTGCTGACGCCGGACATGTCGCTGCCCGGCTTCCGCCGCGACGTGAGGGACTGCCAGGCCGCTTTCGACGTGCTGGTCTGTCCGACGCTGCGCATGGAGTCCGGGCCGCTGGTCATCCTCGAGTCGCTGGATGCCGGCACGCCGGTCATCGCTTCGGACCTGGGTGGCTGCGGAGAACTGCTGCGCCAACACGGCGGCGACCTCTTCCCCCCGGGCGATGCCGATGCGCTGGCGGCAGCGCTCGCGCGGCATCATGCCGGTGCGCGGCAGCGTCACCAGCCCGACCTTTCCGTCCATCGCATCGATGCTGTCAGTGCCCGGTTGGGCATGATCTATCGCCAGTTGCAGGACCGTGATGCGGCCCACTGAACATCTGCTGGACCGGGGGCACCGACGTTTGCGCCTGCTTCCCGCTTTGGTCTGCGCGGCGCTGGCGGCCACGTCCGCGTGGCCCCAGCCAGCGACCTCCGCGGCGGGCTGCCCGCTGTCTGTCGACGCCGCAAGCGTGCCGGCCGACGTGCCCGGAGAATACCGCCACGTGACGCTGCTGAAGGTCGCGCGCCAGCGCTATGCAGCGCTCGCTGCCGCGCCACGTTTCAATGACCTGCCACCTCTGCCGGCGCGCCGCAGCCTGCGCGGCGGCGACGCCTATGCCGGCTTGCCAGCCCTGTGGCACAGCCTGCAGCAGTGGGGCGACCTCGATCCCTCGCTGCCGCCGCCGCCGCCGGGTGCAGTCCTTGACGCCACGCTGGTCGAGGCTTTGCAGCGATTCCAGTCCCGGCATGGGCTGGAGCCGGATGGCGTGCTGGGTCCTGCGACCTGGCGTGCCTTGGTGGTGCCCATGTCGCTGCGATTGCGCCAGATCGACCTGAGCCTCGCGCGTGCGCGACGGTTGCCGCCCCGCCCCGCGGGGCGATTCATCGTGGTCAACATCCCGCAGTTCCGCCTGTACGCATTTGCCAGTGCGGACGAGGAGGAGGCCTCCATGCTGGCCATGGATGTGATCGTCGGCCGCAGCTTGCCCACGCAGCGCACCCCCGCCTTTTCCGCCAGCCTCAAGTCGGTGGTCTTCCGGCCCTATTGGGATGTCCCGGGCCGCATCCTGCGTGAGGAACTGCTGCCGGACCTGCGGCGCGACCGCGAGGCGCTGGCGCGGCAAGGCTTCGAAGCGGTGCGGGGCCCTGCGGACGAGTCTCCTGTCGTGCCCTGGAGTGCGGCCGCGGTGGAAGCGCTGGCGCGCGGTGAACTGCGCCTGAGGCAGCGACCCGGGCCGCTCAATCCGCTGGGGCAAGTGAAGTTCCTGCTGCCCAACGAGCATGCGGTATACCTGCACAGTACGGCGGCACCGCGACTGTTCGCGGCCACGCGGCGGACCTTCAGCCACGGCTGCGTGCGCGTGGCGGACGCCGAGGCGCTGGCCCGCTATGTGCTGGGACAGGAACCCGGCTGGGATGCCGCGCGTATCGCAGCTGCGCTGGCATCGCAGGCACCACCGGAGCGTGTCACGTTGCAGCAGCCGCTGCCGGTGCTGCTGGTGTACGCCACGGCAATTGCCGCCGAGGACGGGCGCGTGCTGTTCTTCGAGGATGTCTACGGACACGACCGCCGCGATGCTGCGGCGGCCGGCCGCTGAGCGCGTTCAGCCGTTCCAGCTGCGTACGCGGCCGGTGTCCACGTGCACGAAGTCCGAGCTGCGGTAGTAGCCGACGCCACCACGCGCGAGGCCGCGTGCCAACTCGGCGACGCGGCGGGTGTCGACGCCCGGCAGGCGGATGTCGACGGCCTGGCCCTGCATGTGCAGGCTGCGCGTGGCCACGCCGCTGCTGCGGCTGGCCAGCGCGGCGTTGCTGTGTGGTGAGCGGTATCCCGAGATGATCTGGAACCGCGCATCGGTGCCCGCCAGCTCGGCAAGATCCGCCAGCAGGTCGTAGAGCCTGGCGTCCATCGGATGCACATCGCCCGTCCGGTGGTCCCGCAGCACGCGCTGGAACCCATGCAGTGCCTCGCCCACCAGTACTCCCGCCCGGCGGTAGGCGGCCGCCCAAGCCTCGCCCGTATGCAGGCTGACGAGTTCAAGATGGCGCGTGACGGGTTGCGCAGACAATGGACGCGCCGCCAGCACCGGCGACGAGGCGCCGGCCAGCAACAACATACCAAGAGCCCGTCGCCGGGCCGGGGATTCGGGGGTATTCATCCCCTGAGAATCCGCACCGCAGGCCGGATTTTCAAGCTGCAACGCAGCAGTCCAGCCCTCAGACCGTACGGATTTCGGCCCGAAGTACCCTTTCGGCCTTCAAGGAATTGCTGACAAGGCAGCCCTTTTCCGCCTTTTCCATCAGCCGCCGTGCCTTGTCGAGATCGGTGCCCTCCGGCACGGTCAGGACGGCATGCAACTCGTAGCGGCTGAAGGAGGTGACCCCCTCCACGCGTTCGAGCTTGCCTTCGGCCCGGCACTCCAGCGACCCCCACTCCAGCCTGGAGGCCCGCGCAACAGCACGGAACATGAGGATGTAGCAGTCCGCCAGCGCGGCCACCAGCAGGTTCTCCGGCGTCCACACACCGCCGGGACCATCGAACTCCGGCGGTGGCGCGGTATCGAGCGTGGGCAGTCCGGGCGAGGACAGCTGGACCATGCCCAGGTCCTCGCCCTTGGCGGTGACGGTGTAGTGGTGCGGATAGGCCTGCATGGGACCTCGCTGTGCGTAGTGCTCAGAAGGGGTAGGTGGGCGGCGTGTCCTTCACTGTGATCCACTGCCACGTGGTGTATTCATCCAGGTCGGCCGGGCCGCCAACGGAGGATCCCGCACCAGCCACGCCTGGCCCGCCAAAGGGGTTGTTGGCGTCGTCATTCACCGTCTGGTCGTTGATGTGCACCATGCCGGCCTTCAGCCGGTCGGTGATGCGCATGGCGCGGCCGACATCCCGCGAGATGACCGCTGCCGCCAGCGCACCCTCGTGGCGGTTGGCCAGTTCCAGCGCTTCCTCGTCGGTACCGAAGGTGATGACGTTGGCCACTGGACCGAAGGTCTCCTCGTCGAAGGCCGGCATGCCGGGCTTCACGCCGGTCAGCACCGTCGCTTCGTGGAACAGGGCAGTGCTGCCACCGCCTGCGGCGATCGTCGCTCCGGCCTGCACCGACTCACCGAGGATGCGCTTGACGCGCTGCAGCTGCCGCTCGCTGATCACCGGACCCAGCGCCACCTGGCCAGTGGCCGGGTCGCCGGCCGGCAGGTGCGCGGCCTTGGCGGCCAGACGCTTGACGAACTCGTCGGCGATGCCCGCCTGCACGAAGATGCGGCTGGAGGCCATGCAGATCTGGCCCTGATGCATGAAGGCGCCCCAGGCGGCGTTGTTCACGGCCTTGTCGAGGTCGGCATCGTCCAGGACGATCAGCGCGTTGTTGCCGCCAAGTTCCAGCGACACCTTCTTGAGCGTGCGCCCTGCGAGCTCGCCGACGCGGCGGCCGACGGCCGTGGAGCCGGTGAACTGGATCATGGCCACGTTGCGGTCGAGGCACAGCGCTTCGCCGGCCTCGGCCGCACCCGGCACCACGTGCAAGGTGCCCGGCGGCAGTCCCGCCTCCTCCAGCACGCGAGCGATGATGATGCCGCCGCCAAACGGCGTCTGCGGGTCCGACTTCAGGACCACGGTGTTGCCGGTGGCCAAGGCAGGTGCCACGGCGCGCATCGACAGGATGAGCGGGAAGTTGAACGGCGAGATGACGCCCACAACGCCGCGCGCGACGCGCCGGGCGTAGCTGAGGCGGCCGGGCGGATTGGCCAGCACCTCGCCACGCGGTGCCGTCGCCAGTGCAGCGGCATTGAACAGGATCTGGGCCGTCTCGCGGATCTCGTGCAGGCCCTTGGGGATGATGCCCCCGGACTCCCGCGCCACCAGCGTGCCCAGCGCCTGGCCATCCTGCTCAAGGATGGCAGCGGCCTTGCGGAAAATGGCAGCGCGCTGCCGGGCATCGAAGGCCGCCCAGGCAGGCTGTGCGGCGGCGGCTGCCGCGCAGGCCGCAGTGATATCCGCGGCATTGGCGAAGCCGGTCTTGGGGAAAGGCCTTCCGGTCGCAGGCTCGGGCACCGCGCGCTCACCACCCAGGGAACCCACCCACTGTCCGTTGAAGATGCGGCCTTCCCAGCGACGGTCGGCCAGCAGGCTGCCAAGATCCAGTTCCATGCACGTACTCCGCGATGTCCGTTGCGATGACGTGATGATAGCCGTGCGCCCGGTGCTGTGGTGCAATCGCAGGAAAATACGGGGGAACGCCGCATGCTCTGGTCCCAGGAATACAACCCGTTCGGCAGCGCCTGGCTGTCGACCGTGCTGGCCACCGTGCCGCTGGTGGTGTTGCTGGGCGGCCTTGCGCTGCTGAAGTGGCGGGCACCGACGGCCGCTCTGGCCGGCCTCGCCGCGGCACTGCTGGTCGCCATCCTGGGCTTCGGCATGCCGCCGGCGATGGCCGGGGCCGCTGCTGCATTCGGTGCGGCCTATGGGCTGCTGCCGATCGGCTGGATCGTGCTCAACGTGATCTTTCTCTACCAGCTCACGGAGGAGCGCGGGCAGTTCAGCATCCTGCGTGACTCCATTGCCGGGCTCACCCGCGACAGCCGGCTGCAGTTGCTGCTGGTGGCATTCTGCTTCGGCGCGTTCTTCGAGGGCGCCGCGGGTTTCGGCACGCCGGTGGCCGTCACCGGTGCGATGCTGATCGGCCTGGGCTTCACGCGCCTGCAGGCGGCCGGACTCTCGCTGATTGCCAACACCGCGCCGGTGGCCTTCGGCGCTTTGGGCACGCCGCTCATCACGCTCGCGGGCGTGACGGGCCTGCCGCTGGACGCACTGTCGGCCATGGTCGGCCGCATCATGGTGCCTTTCGGGCTCATGGTGCCCGTGTGGTTGCTGGTGGCCTACTGCGGCTGGCGCCGCACGCTGGATCTGTGGCCCGCCTGGCTGGTCGTGGGCAGTGTGTTCAGCCTGACGCTGTTGCTGGTGTCGAACCTGCACGGCCCCTGGCTGGCCGACATCGCTGCTGCGCTCGCCAGCATGTCGGCGCTGGTGCTGTTGCTGAAGTTCTGGCAGCCGCCCAGTCTCTATCACGTCAATGGCGCGGAGGAGGGTGCCGCGGTCGTCCAGCATGCGCCGGCGGTGGTGCGTCGCGCCTGGACCCCCTGGGTCATCCTGATGGTGGTGGTCTTCGTCTGGGGCCTGCCAGCCGTGAAGGCAGCGCTGGATGGCCTGTTCCGTCCTTCGCTGCCAGTGCCTGGCCTCGACCAGTTGGTCCAGCGTCTGCCGCCGGTCGTGGTGGCCCCCGAGGTCGAGCGCGCGGTCTTCAACCTGAACCTGCTGTCGGCCACCGGCACGGCGATTCTGGTCTCTGGACTGCTGGCCGGCTGGGCACTCGGCGTGCGCCCGCGGGAGATCGCCGCCACCTATTGGCGCGCGTTGCTGAATACACGCGCAAGCCTGTTGACGATTGCGGCCATGCTCGGCCTCGGCTACCTCACGCGTTACGCGGGTGTGGATGCCACGCTGGGACTGGCATTCGCGGCGACCGGTGCGTTCTACCCCTTCTTTGGCACCTTGCTGGGCTGGCTGGGCGTCGCCGTCACGGGCTCCGACACCGCCTCCAACGTGTTGTTCGGCGGCCTGCAGAAAGTCACTTCTGAACAACTGGGCATCTCGCCTGTGCTGATGGGCGCTGCCAACAGTGCCGGGGGTGTGATGGGCAAGATGATCGACGCCCAGAGCATCGTCGTGGCCTCGACGGCAACACGCTGGTTCGGCCAGGAGGGTGTCATCCTGCGCTATGTGTTCTGGCACAGCATCGTGCTGGCGTCGCTGGTCGGCCTGGTGGTCACGTTGATGGCCTACGTGCCGCCGTTCACGCGGCTGGTGACGGGATGAGGCGCAGCGCATGAGCGATGAGCTGTTGCAGGGCCTGCGGCGGGTGCTTCCTGCGTCGGCACTGCTGACGACAC
Source organism: Pseudomonadota bacterium (assembly GCA_046047615.1). Lineage (GTDB taxonomy): Bacteria > Pseudomonadota > Gammaproteobacteria > Steroidobacterales > Steroidobacteraceae > ZC4RG30. Next base: position 16,975 of record JBJOHO010000051.1, on the reverse strand, counting down.
CGGAGGACACGCGGCCTTTCGAATGCGATGGCCTCACCCTGCTGCGCCAGCGGCCGCTGGCTGTGGCGCTGCCGGACACCGAAGCGCAGGTGGTCGAGGTGCTCCGCCTCTGCCACCGTCTGGGTGTGCCGGTCGTACCCCGCGGCGCCGGCACGGGATTGGCTGGCAGCGCGCTCCCGCGCGCCGATGGCGTGTTGCTGTCGCTGGCGCGGTTCAACCGCATCCTCGCCATCGATTCGCTGGCACGCACGGCCACCGTGCAGCCGGGCGTGCGCAACCTGGCCGTATCGGAAGCCGCGGCGGTGCACGGGCTCTACTACGCGCCCGACCCGTCCAGCCAGATCGCCTGCACCATCGGCGGCAACATCGCCGAGAACTCCGGCGGCGTGCACTGCCTGAAGTACGGGCTGACCGTGCACAACGTGCAGCGTGTGCGTGGCTATCTTGCGGATGGCTCGCCGGTGGAGTTCGGCGGCCTGGCGCCTGATGCGCCGGGCCTCGACCTGCTGGCGCTCGTCAATGGTTCCGAAGGCATGCTGGTGGTCATCACCGAGGCGACCTTGCGGCTCGTGCCGCGACCCGCCTTGGCCCGTTGCATCATGGCCAGTTTCGATGATGTGACGAAAGCCGGCGATGCCGTTGCGGCTCTGATCGCCGCGGGCATCATTCCGGCGGGCCTCGAGATGATGGATCGTGCCGCCTTGCACTTGGTCGAGCCTTTCGCCCGAGCGGGCTACGACCTCGAGGCTGCCGCCGTGCTGCTGTGCGAATCCGATGGCACGCCCGTGGAAGTGGAGGACGAGGTCCGGCGCATGGGCGAGGTGCTGCGGGCCGCGGGTGCCACGCGCCTGCAGCTGTCGCGGGACGAGGCCGAGCGCCTGCGGTTCTGGGCAGGACGCAAGAATGCCTTCCCGGCTGCCGGGCGCGCGGCGCCAGCCTACTACTGCACGGACGGCACCATTCCGCGCCGGCACATCGGCCGCATGCTGAAGGCCATCGAGGGCATGGAGCGCGAGTTCGGCCTGCGCTGTCCGAACGTCTTCCACGCCGGAGACGGCAACCTGCATCCGCTGGTGCTGTTCGACGATGCCGATCCGGACAGCGTCGCACGTGCCGAGGCCTTCGGCACGGCGATCCTCGAGGAGAGTGTGCGCCTGGGCGGTTCCATCACGGGTGAGCACGGCGTGGGAATGGAGAAGATCAACCAGATGTGCTCGCAGTTCGAGCCTGCGGCGCTGGAGGTCTTCCACGGGGTCAAGGCTGCCTTCGATCCCGCCGGGACACTGAACCCCGGCAAGGTGGTGCCGACGCTGCACCGCTGCGCCGAGTATGGTCGCCAACGTGTCGTGGGCGGCGCACTCCCGCATCCTGACCTTCCCCGGTTCTGAGGCGCTGCTCCATGGACGAGATGTTGCGCGAGTGGTCCGCGCGGATCCAGGCGGCTGCAGCGGCCCAGCGGCCGCTGTGCCTGCAGGGGGGCGGGAGCAAGGCCTTCTACGGGCATGCCCCGCGCGGCGAGCCCATGGCCTTGGGGGCGTGGCAGGGCATCGAGGCGTATGAGCCCGATGAACTGGTGGTGACAGTCCGCAGCGGCACGCCTCTGGCAGTGCTCGAGTCGGCACTGGCCGAGCGTGGCCAGATGCTGGCCTTCGAGCCCCCACACTTCGGCCCGGGTAGCACCGTGGGCGGTTGCGTGGCCGCGGGCTTGGCGGGACCGCGGCGCATGGCCGGCGCCTTTCCCGCCGGGGCCGTGCGCGACCATGTGCTCGGCGTGAAGTTGCTGGACGGGCAGGGCCGACTGCTGCGTTTTGGCGGCACGGTGATGAAAAACGTCGCCGGCTACGACGTCTCGCGCATGCTGGCCGGCTCGCTCGGGATACTGGGCATCCTGGTCGAACTGTCTCTGAAGGTGCTGCCGCGGCCAGCCTGCCGGCATACGCTGCGCTTCGCGCTGGATGAGACCAGTGCCCTGCAGTGTTGCAACGAATGGGCTTCGCGGCCGCTGCCCGTCTCGGCCAGCGCCTGGGCAGACGGCGTGCTGCACCTGCGGCTCGAGGGCAGTGACGCGGCCGTGGAGGCAGCCTCCAGGCAACTCGGCGGTGATGATCTGTCCCTCACCGAGGCTGACACCTTCTGGTCAGGGTTGCGAGACCAGTCGACCGGATTCTTCCGTGGCGACGAAGAGCCATTGTGGCGCTTCAGCCTGCCACCCACCGCAAAGGCGCTGTCACTGCCCGGTCGCACGTGCATCGAGTGGGGCGGGGCGCAGCGCTGGGTGTTCTCGTCCCGGCCCGATGCCGATCTGCGTGCCCTGGCATCACGCTTGGGCGGTCACGCCACGCGCTGGCGTGGCGGGGACCGGGCTCAGGGCGTATTCACACCGCTTCCGGCGCCGTTGCGGGACATCCACCAGCGGCTCAAGCAGCAGCTGGATCCCTCCGGCATCTTCAACCCTGGCCGCCTCGTGGAGGGGCTCTGAACCCATGCAGGCCCGACTCTCGCCGCGTTTTGTGCACGACGCCGGGGCGCAGCATGCCGCCGACCTCCTGCGTGCCTGTGTGCACTGTGGCTTCTGTACAGCGACGTGCCCGACTTACCAGGTGCTCGGTGACGAGCGCGACAGCCCGCGCGGACGTCTGCATCTGGTGATGCAGTTGCTGGAAGGCGATGCGGTCAGCGAGTCCACACGCCTGCACCTGGACCGTTGCCTCACCTGCCGGGCCTGCGAGACCACCTGTCCGTCCGGCGTCCAGTACGGGCAGATCATCGAGGCCGGTCGCCATCTTGCGCTGGCGCAGCGTCCACGCCCGTGGCTGGCGCGCACTGCGCGTCGCCTGCTGGTCGCGACGCTGACCAGTCCCTGGCTGCGCATGGCGGGACAGCTTCGCAGCCGCTGGCAGGACCTGCTGTCGCGGAGATTCCCGCCGTTGCCGCCGGCGTTGCCGTCCCCTGCGGCAGGCCCGGTGGAGCGCGTGCTGGTGTTGCAGGGCTGCGTGCAACCCCTGCTGGCGCCGTCGATTGACGCAGCCGCAGAGCGTGTGCTGGCGCGATTGGGCATCGCATGGCTGCGCGTCCCGGGGAGCGGCTGCTGCGGGGCGATACGACAGCACACTGACGACCCTGAGGGTGCTCTGGCCGAGGTCCGACGCAACATCGACGCGTTGTGGCCGCGGTTCGAGAAGGGCAAGACTGCCGTGTTGAACACGGCCACCGGCTGCGGCCTGATGCTGAAGGATTATGGCCGCCTGTTGGCGCAGGATCCGGCCTATGCCGAACGCGCCGCGCAGCTTGCCGGGGCGGTGGTGGATCTTGCCGAACTGATGCCCGCGCAATGGCCTGAGCCATTGCAACAGGCCCTGCTGGGCTTGCCGCGCGAGCGGCTGGTCTACCATCCCCCCTGCACGCAGCAGCATGGCTTGAAGCTGCCGGGACGCGTCGAGGGGCTGCTGGCCGCGGCAGGTGCCGACTGCCTGCCGTTTGCCGACCGTCACCTCTGCTGTGGCTCTGCGGGCACCTATTCGCTGTTGCAGCGGAACATGAGCCGGACCCTGCGCCGCCGCAAGCTCGCGGCCCTCGAATCGTCAGGGCCAGCGCGCATCCTGTCCGCGAACATCGGCTGCCTGTCGCACCTGGCCTCGGGAACCTCGACGCCGGTGCAGCACTGGATCGAGTGGCTTGACGGAAGACTGCAACACGGCGCGTGATTTCACTTATTCACGGATGGCATCTGCGGTGGGAGCCTGCGCCTGCGGAATTTCCGCGTCACGGAGTCCACATGATGAACGTCACCAAGACCGCAGGCCTGCGCGCTGTCGCCGCGCTGGGTGTTGCACTGCTGCTTGCAGGGCTCCCGGGGTTGTCCGAGGCAAGGGATGCCGGTGCCTATCTCGGGGGCAACCTGTCACGCATCTCCTTCGACGACACTGGCGGCACCTCGCCGCATCCCATCGCGATCGGCATGCAACTCGGCTACGACTTCGGCCCACACCTTGCCCTCGAGGCACGCGGCGGCACCGGACTGTCGGGTGACAGCGCGACCGTCGAGGGCATCGACATCGACTTCAAGGTGAAGTCGTTCATCGGCGGCTATCTGCGCGGCACGCTGCCGCTGTCCGACAGTTTCGATGTGTATGGCTTGCTGGGCTATGCCAGCGGCAAGATCTCCGGCAGCGCCATGGGCATCACGGTGAGTGACTCCGAGGACGACCTGTCGTGGTTCGTCGGCGCCGAATACAACTTCGGCACCGACAGCCGCAACGGCCTGGCCATCGAGTGGGGTCAGGTGGTCGAGGATGCCAAGGCCGTGTCCATCGCCTACCGTTACCGCTTCTGACCGCGATCCCGGTGGCGGAGCGCGTTCAGCGCCCCGTCACCGGATTGGCGTAGTGGTAGGGCGGCAGGAAGCCCTTGGGATACATGTCGAAGGGGAAGGACGGCGGCCGGTCCGGCGGGTTGGCCGCCGTGATGCCTGGTGGAGGCCGCAGCTTCAGCTCCTTCCAGCCCACGTCATAGGGCGCGAAGTAGGTGTTCATCTGCTGGTCCTTGATGAACTTCCACTGGCCGTCCACCTTGACCAGTTCGTTCTCGTAGATGCCGCCCATCCACATCGCGCTGCGCTGGTAGTTGCCCATCATTGAGAGGGCGCGCGAGCGGAGCTTCGCACTGCGGCCGTCGGCCGCGACGGTGACCACTGGCTGGTACTGCATGTGGTTGTGCAGCACGCCGTCATCGAGCCCGGCCTGGCCATACAGGTTCAGGTTGCGGCGCACCGCGGCCTTGCCCACATAGACACCCCGCATGGCGATTTCGATCGTCCCGTCTTCGTGGAACAGGTCGGTGAGCTCGTCCCACAGCAGCGTGGCGAGGTAATAGCCGTAAGTCATCTGCAGGTTTTCGATCGCCGTCATGTCTTCAGCACGCCCGAGCTGTGCTTCCAGCCGCGACAACTGCAGGTTGAGCGCGCCGGTGGACACGTTCATCGGCAGCGGTACGGCTCTTGGCGGGCGTTTTCCGGTAACCGGGTGCGCGTAATGGAAGGGCACGGTCGCCACGCGTTCATACGAGGCGGGACGCAGGCGTGACCGGGCATCCGGCGCGGCTGTCGGAGCAAGACGTGAAACAGCGAGGGATTGGCGATGCCATCCCGCCTCGAAGGGCGTGATCATCGTCGGCTGCAGGCGCAGCCGGTGGATGCGCCAGCTGCCACCATGCTTGCGGTACTGGTTTTCATAGATGCCGACGCCCCATTCATGGAACTGTCCGGCCCGTGCCAGCTGCGCGAACCAGTGCCATCGCCCCTGCGCACTGCGGCCATCCGGCGCCACATGAACGATGCCCTGCAGCTGCATGTTGTCGTGCAGCAGGTCCTGCAACACGCCCTCCGGGCCGATCGACTGCAAGGCGCGCAGGATCGAGGCCCGGCCGCGCCACCGGCCCAGCCCGGCGATCTCCATTTCGGCGTCATCGGTGAACAGGTCCGTGGCCTGCGCCCATTGGCTCTTGTCGATGTAGAAGCCGTAGATGCGCTGCAGGTTCTCCACATCCAGCTGATCGTTGGCTTGCTGGATGTCGGCGGCCAACTGGGCCACACGTCGCTGCGCGGCAGATCCGCCCAGCGGCGCTGGCGTCCCGGCCTGCGGCCGGCCTGCGGCTGCCGCTGCCTGGGCCCTGGCACGCGCGGCCGCGATCTGCGGCCGGAAATGGAACGGGGGTGTGTAGGCGCCTGGCCAGGTGCGGTATTGCAGGCTGGGCGGCGAGTCTGGCGACAAGGAGGTGACGAAGCGGCCGCCGTTGACGTCTGCGTGCTGCATCCAGCCGCCGTCGAACGGCACATAGACCGTCTGCAACCAATGCAGGGACTGGATCTTCCAGACCCCGTTTTCCTTCACGTAGGTGTTCTCGTAGGGTCCTTCGCCCCAGATGGCCTCGCCGCCCTTGCGGCCGGCGAGGATGACGGCCCGCCAGGTGCCCTGTGCCGTACGGCCGTCGGGGTTGAGCGTGACCACCGGCATCAGCTGCAGATGCTCGTGCAATTGCCCCGCCTGAAGCCCCTTGCGGCCCTGGCCATAGGCGTACAGGTAGGCACGCACGCGCTCGCGACCGCGGTACACGCCGTCCAGCGCCAGCTCGATGCTGCCGTCGGCCGCGAACAGGTCCGCGACCTCGTCCCACAGGCCTTCGTCGAAGTAATAGCCGAAGGCGCGCTGCAGACGCTTGATCTCCAGCGTGTCCTGCACGCGCGTGGCCCGCGCCTCCAGGGCAGCGACCCGCGCGCCCAGCGCGGCATCGTCGGCGACAACGTCGGAGGCGATGGCCGTGCTGCTGCCGGCCAGCATTGCAGCCAACAACAGGCTGCGCACACGGCGGAGGTTCATCGGCCGCTCACCGGGTTGGCGTAGTGGAAGGGCGGAATGAAATGCGCCGGATAGGGGTCGTACTTGATCGACTGGGGCCGGTCCGGCGGGTAGCCCGGGAAGGGCGCCATCATGGGCATGGCCCGCTTGGCCCAACCGGCGTCGTAGTCGGTGTAGAAACCCATCGTGCCCATGAGGCTCTGGTACTTCCACACGCCGTCCTCCTTGACGAACACGTTCTCGTAGACGCCGTCGCCCCATTGGTCCGTACGGCCGGTGACGCTGAACATCACCAGCAGCCGCGCCCGCACGCGGGCGGTGTTGCCGTCGGGCGAGACGTGCACGACCGGCTGCAGCTGCATGTGGTTGAACAGCGTGCCATCGGTCGGTGCCCCCAGGCGGCGCATGTATTCATACACGCGGTCGCGGCCGAGGAACACGCCGCGCCCGAGGATCTCCAGGGTGGAGTTCTGCGCGAACAGCGAGGAGATCGCATCCTGCATCGACTTGTCGGCGTAATAGCCGTACATGTGCTCGAGGTTCTCCACCGCATCCACCGCCTGCAGGCGTTCCACCTGGTGTTCCAGCGAGCGGACCTGGGCTTCCAGTTCCGCCACGGTGCGTGGCTTGCCGCCTGCCGGCACCGCCGTGGCCTGCCGGCCCTGCGACAACAAGGCGCCCGCCTGCGCCGGATCGTCGTAGTGGAACGGCGCATGGAAGGCCGCCGGATAGGGCGCATACGTCTGGGTGGGCGGTCGCGTCGGTTTTACCGTCGAGCGCCCATAGCGCAGCGCGCTGTCGGGCGCGGCGCGCGTCCAGCCGCCTTCATAGGGGGCGTAGAAGCGCAGGTAGAGCTTCAGGTGGCGGATCTTCCAGACGCCATCCTGCTTCACGTACTCGTTCTCGTAGGTGCCTGCGCCCCAGTTGCCACCCGAACCCGCACCGTGGATGCCGTCGAGGATCCACTGCTGCCAGCGCGCCTTGGCGCTCCGGCCATCGGCGGCCAGCGTGATCACCGGCGAGAACTGGACATGGTTGTTGAGTTGCCCTGGCAGCAGGCCGACCTTGCCACCCGTGAGGCTCTCAAGGTAACGGCGGATGGCAGGCTTGCCGACATAGCTGCCGTTGAAGCCCAGTTCCAGCGTCGCATCGTCTGCCAGCAGGTCGACGACCTGGTCCCACAGGGCCTTGTCCACGTAGTAGCCGTAGATCTGCTGCAGGTTGCGCAGCTGGTCATGGTCGTCGATGTGCCCCGCACGCTGTTCCAGCGCCGCAAGGCGCTCTGCGGCACGCTGCAGGCGGGGTGACAGGTCCGCCGTGGGTGCCTGCGCCTGCGACGAAGCGGACCAGAGACCCGGCAGGGCCAGGGCAAGCAGCAGGGCCGGCAGGCGGCGCACAGTGTGGTTCATGGACATGAGGCCTCCGTTCACGGGTCCCAGCCCGCGGGCTTGCCCGTCACCGGGTTCGCGTAGTGGTAGGGCGGCAGGAAGAACTTGGGGAAGGACTGATAGGCGATCGAGGGTGGCCGGTCCGGTGGCAGGTCCGGCAGCGGGCCATCGGCGGGCATCCAGCCTTTGTTCCAACCCTTGTCGTAGGAGGACTGGACGGTGGTGAACCAATGCAGCGCCTTGATGCGCCACACGCCGTCTTCCTTCACGTACTCGTTCTCATAGGGCCCTTCGATCCAGCGCCCGTCCTCACCATGGCGGCCGGCCATCACCAGCGAGCGCCAGCGGCCGCGGGCACTGCGCCCGTCGGGGGCGACCGTGATCACGCCCTGGAACGTCGGGGTCTCGCGGATCTCGCCGGGTTGCAGTGTGGCAACCCGCTCCAGGAAGGCCTGGATGCGCGCGCGCCCGACGTACACGCCGCGCTGCGCGTACTCGATCGTCGCCTCAGGGCTCCGGGAAAACAGTGCCGCCGCCTCACGCGGTCGACCTGCGGTGATGTAGTGCGTGTAGACCTGCTGGAGCCGGTCGATGGCACGCCGGTCCTCCAGGCGCTCGACCTGCAGCCGCAGGCTCGACAGCTTGGTTTCGAGCAGGGCAAGGCGGCGTTCCTCGGTGATGATGCGGCTGTCCGTGACCACCGGGTCGCCGGCGACAGCCGGCGTGGCGGCGAAGGCAAGCAGGAGCAGGCAGCCAGCAGGCTGCGGCAGCAGACGTCTCATGTGGACGGATCCCCCCGTTTCTTGACCGGGAGATAGTACGGGAGCCAGCGCCCTCAGGCGATCAGTACGCGAACCCCGGCCTGCTCCAGCATCTTGCGGTGCTGCGGTGCGATCGCATCGTCGGTCACCACGATGTCGATGGCCTCCAGCCCGCACACCACGTTGCCGGAGGGTGCCTCGAACTTGCTGCTGTCGACCAGCAGGATGACCTGCTCTGCGCGCTCGATGAGCCGCCGCTCCGCCGCCACCAGCACGACGTCGTCCTGCATCAACCCCTGCGGGCCGACCGAGGCGGCGCCCATGAACAATTTGGGCGCGTGGAATCTGGGCATCAGGTCATCGCCGGTGGCGGACAGGATGATGTCCTGCTCGCGGAACACGGCCCCGCCGGGGACCAGCACCTGCGTGTTGGCCTGCGGCAGGAGCGCGTTCACGATGTGCAGGGAGGTGGTGAGCACCTGCAGCTGCAGACCCTCCAGGTGTGGGCACATCTGCAGCGTCGTCGACCCGCCGTCGATCATGATGCCTTCGCCAGCTTCGCAGAGCCGCGCGGCGGCCCTGCCGATGGCACGCTTCTCCGCGGCGTGCCGCGCCACGTTCTCGCGGAAGGGCGTGCCCAGCAACTGGCCCTGGGCCGCTGCCGAAGCACTGCCGGCCGTGGTGGCCGGCGCGCCATGCCCGACCAGGCGCGCGCCACCATGCAGGCGCTCGATGCGGCCCTCGCGCTCAAGATGGTCCAGGTCGCGGCGCAGCGTGGCCGGCGAGGCCTGTACCCGCTGCTCAAGCTCCCGGAACGTCACCAGCACCTGCTGGGCCAGCAGGTCGAGGATGGCCTGCCGGCGCTCGACCGCGTGCAGGGCCCGGGGGGCGGGGGCTTTCATGCCGCCACTATAGCCGGCCTCAGACGATGCCGGCGCCGCCGCCTGTCGCGCGCCGCTCGCGTGCCTTCGTGGCGCGCCAGCCGCTGGCCCGGTAGCTGCCCAGCACGTCGATCGCGCCGCCGGCCTGGGCGCGGGCCTGCGCCAGGATCGGCGACACATCGGTGCGGTAGGCACTGCGCAGCGCCTGGAAGGCCAGCATCACATCGTTGGACTCCTGCGCAGCGTGCAAGGCCTCGCGGTCCACCAGCAAGGCCTTGGCATAGGCCGTGGCAATGGCTTCGGCCGAGGACAGCATGCTCTCGATCGGGTCGGTCACGTTGTGCGACTGGTCGATCATGTAGGCGGGGTCGAAGCCGGCCAGCGGCCGACGTTCGGCCTCCACCAGCTCGTTGAACACCAGGAACAGCTGGTGCGGATTGATCGCACCGCTGTCCAGGTCGTCGTCGCCGTACTTGCTGTCGTTGAAGTGGAAGCCGCCCAGTTTGCCGAAGCGGTGCAGGCGCGCCACGATCTGTTCGATGTTCACATTGGGTGCGTGATGCCCGAGGTCGACCAGGCAGCGCGCCTTGGGTCCCAGTTGCTGTGCGGCGAGGATCGAACTGCCCCAGTCGGCGATGACCGTCGAATAGAAGGCCGGCTCATAGAGCTTGTGCTCGAGCAGCAGGGTCCAGCCGGCGGGCAGGGCCTCGTAGATGCGTGCCGCGGAGTCCAGGTAGCGATCCATGGCCCGCGTGAAGTCCTGCTGACCGGGGAAGTTGCTGCCGTCGCCGATCCACACTGTCAGCGCTCGCGAACCCAGTTGCTCGCCGATGCGGATGCACTCGATGTTGTGTGCCACGGCCTGATCGCGCACGGCAGCCTCGGTCGCCGTGAGGCTGCCGTGGCGGTAGCTGTGGAGCTGGCCCTTCTGGTCCTGGAAGGTGTTGGAGTTCACCGCGTCGAAGCCCAGGCCCAGCGCATCGGCATGGGCGCGCAGCGCTGCAGGGTCCTCGACCTTGTCCCAGGGGAAGTGCGGCGACACGCGCGGCGTGATGCGGCACAGCTGCTGCACCAGGGCGCAGTCCTCCAGCTTCTCGTGAATGCCTGTGGGTTCGCCGGCCAGGGGGAAGCGCGCGAAGCGCGTGCCGCCGCGGCCCACGCCCCAGCTGGGCAGGGCGACGGAAAAGGCGGCGACGCGGGCACGAACGGCCTCGATGTCGACGCCGCGGCGTGCCAATTGGCGCCCGAGCGCGGCGTAATCCTCGGCGAGCCCTTCGGCGCGCGGCGCGTTGTGGGTCGCGATGATTTGTGGGTCCAGCGGCAGTCGGGTCGTGCTCATGGCGGCGGTCTCCGGTTCAGCGCGTGAAGGCCTGGGCGTTGCCCGCATCGACGTTCAGGATGTTGGCGGTGGATTTGGCCGAAGCATCGCTCGCAAAGAAATACACGGACTCGGCGATGTCCTCCGGCAGCACGTTCAGCTTGAGCATCGAACGCTTGCGGTAGAACTCCTCGAGCTCCACACCCGGATCGATGCCATAGGCGCCCGCGCGTTCCTTGCGCCAGTCGCCGTCCCAGATGCGCGAGCCGCGGATGACAGCATCGGGGTTCACAACGTTCACGCGGATGCCGTGCGCGGCGCCTTCGAGCGCCAGGCAGCGCGCCAGGTGCACCGAGGCCGCCTTGGCCGAGGCATAGGCCGAGGCATTGGGCGTGGCCGCCAGCGCGTTCTTGGAACCGATGAAGATGATCGAGCCGCCGTGCTGGGCCTTGAGCAGCGGAAAGGCCGCGCGGGCGGTGAGGAAGTAGCCCTCCACCAGCACGTCGTAGTTCTTGCGCCAGAGCGCCACAGTGGTGTCCTCGATGGGCGCCGAAGAGGCGAGGCCGGCGTTGGCAACCAGGATGTCGAGGCCACCGAAGGCAACGGCGCAGCTGTCGAAGGCCGCCTGCACCTGTGCCTCGTCGGTCACGTCGCAGACAGCGGCCCGCACCAGGTCGCCGCCGAAAGCCTTGGAAAGGCTGGCCTCGGCCTGTGCCAGCGCCGCGGCGTCGCGGTCGGTCAGCATCACGCAGGCACCTGCCGACAGCAGGCGGCGTGCCGATGCCGCGCCGATGCCGCCCGCCGCGCCCGTCACCAGTGCGATCTTGCCGGCCAGCGGCTTCGGTGGCGGCATGCGCTTGAGCTTGGCTTCTTCAAGCGCCCAGTACTCGATGCGGAAGGCCTCGAGTTCATCCAGGCCGATGTAGCCGCCGATCACCTCTGCGCCGCGCATCACGTTGATGGCATTGCCATAGAACTCGCCCGCCAAGCGGGCCGTGGTCTTGTCGGCTGCGAAGGTGATGCGGCCCACGCCTGGCACCAGCACGACCACCGGGTTGGCATCGCGCATCGGCGGGTCCTCGGCCGTGGCGCAGCGCTGGTAATAAGCTGCATAGGCCGCGCGGTAATCCGAAAGTTGCTGGGCCAGGTAGGCCATGTCGTCCAGGCGAGCCGGATCCAGCGTGAGCGGGGCGATCTTGGTGCGCAGGAAATGGTCCGGGCAGGACGTGCCGATGGCGGCAAGGCGTCCAAAGTCGCGGCTGCCGACGAATTCCAGCGCTTCGGCGTCGTCACTGAAGTGGCCGACCTTGGCGCGCGCGCCCTCCATCAGTCCGCGCAGGCGCGGCATGAGGGCGGCGGCCGTTGCCAGGCGGGCACCGGTCTCAAGTGCCGGCACGGCTTCACCGCCAAAGGCCGGCGCGCGCGCCAGGCGTTCATTGAGGTAGGTGGCCGCGTCGCGGATCAGCGCGATGGTGTTGTCGTAGCAGCTGCGCGCCGTGTCGCCCCAGCAGATGATGCCGTGGCCCGCGAGCATCACCCCGCGCAGGCCGGGGTGCGCCGCCACATGGTCGCGCAGGCGCAGGCCCAGGTCGAAGCCGGGCCGCTTCCACGGCAGCCAGCCAACCTGGCCGCCCCAGATCTCGCGCGTGGCCTGCTCGCCGCCGCCGGCGGCAGCGAGGGCAATGATGGCATCCGGGTGCACATGGTCGACATGCGCAAACGGCAGGTAGCCGTGCAACGGGGTATCGATGGAGGCGGCGCGCGGGTTCAGGTTGAAGGTGCAGTGGGGCAGGTAGCCCACCATTTCATCTTCGTGGTCAACGCCGCGGTACAGGCGCTCGAGGCCCAGCAGTTTGTCCAGGTAGAGCGTGGAGAAGCCATCGAGCTTCATCGAGCCGATGTCGCCACCCGAGCCTTTCACCCACAGCACGCGCGTCGCAGCACCTGTCAACGGGTCGACTTCTTCGAGCTTGGCCGAGGTGTTGCCGCCACCGAAATTGGTGACCGTCAGGTCGGCCCCCAGCAGGTTCGAGCGGTACAGCAGCAGGCCGGACGGCGAGAACGCCGCAGCCTCGGCGTCTGACCAGCGGTTGGCGGGGAGGGCGAAGGGCAATGCGGTGGACGATGACATGGAGCCTCGCGTGCTGGGCCGGTGTTGCCGGCGCGTCCGGAACAAGGTAGAACTTCATCATAAGTGACAACAAACAATCAAAACCAGTCATCCGCGTCGGGGGACGCCCGCGATCGCCTCGTGCTCGATGTCGGCAAGACGCGCAGCAAGCTGGGCTTGTGGTCCTCGGCCGGACGCTGCCTCGCCCAGTGGTCCAGGAACAATGCCGCGGTGCACGGCGTCGAAGGCCTGCGCGTGCTCGATGTCGAAGGCATCGACGCCTGGCTGCGCGAACGGCTGCGCGAAGCGGCGGGCCTGGGCGACGTGGGGCATTTCATTGCCGTGGCGCACGGCGCGGCTTTTGCCCGCCTGCGCGGCGGCGAGCGCTGGGGTGCCGTGCTTGACTACGAGCAGCCGTGGCCGGCGGAACTGCTTGCCGCCTACCGGGCACAGCGTGACGACTTTGCCCTGACCGGGTCGCCGGCCCTGCCGGACGGCCTCAACCTGGGCGCCCAGTTGCATGCGCTGGAGGCGCGCGAACCGACGGCGTTTGCCCCGGGCACGACCTGGTTGACCTGGCCGCAGTACTGGGCGTGGCGGCTCTGCGGCGTGGCCGCCTCTGAAGTCACCAGCCTGGGCTGCCATACCGACCTGTGGGCGCCCGTAGCGGGTTCAGTTTCGCCCCTGGCCCGGCGACGTGGCTGGGAGGCCTGCCTCGCGCCGCTGCATGGCGCCGGCGAAGTGCTGGGCATGCTCCGCCCCGACTGGGCGGCTGCCACGGGCCTGCCGGTGGACGTGAAGGTGTACTGCGGCCTGCATGATTCCAACGCTGCCCTGCTGGCCGCGCGCGCTGCCCTGGGCGACGCGGCCTCCGCGGGCGTCACGGTGCTGTCCACCGGCACCTGGTTCGTGGCGCTGCGCAGCACGCCGCAACCCATCGACATCGCCCGCCTTGAGGGCCAGCGCGACGTGCTGGTGAATGTCGATGCCTTCGGCAGCCCTACGCCTTCAGCGCGCTTCATGGGCGGACGTGAGATCGAACTGCTGCGCGCGACAGATACGCCAGAGCTTGATGCACCCGCTGCGCAGGCGGCCCAGCTCGCCGCGCTCGATGCCGTGTTGCAGTCGGCGCCGGCGGTGCTGCCCGGCAGCGTCCAGGGTTGCGGCCCGTTTCCGGGTCACCGCGGCGGCTGGGCCTGGCGTCCCGACACGCCCGCCGCGCGCCAGGCGGCTATTGCGCTCTACCTCGCACTGATGGCGGACGTCCTGCTTGACCTGGTGGACAGCGGCGAACCGTTGGTCATCGAAGGCCGTTTCGCGCGCTGCACGCTGTTCGTGCAGTCTCTTGCGGCCTTGCGGCCCGGCCAGAGCGTGTTCGTGGCCACCGAGGGTCTGGACGTGGCGTTGGGGGCGCTGTCGTTGCTGCCCGGTGGCGTGGCGGCCGACGCCAGCCCTGACCTGCAACGGGTGGTTCCGCTGGCGGCGGACATCGACCAGTATCGCGAGCGATGGCGCGCCGCCGTGGCGCGTGCGGAGAGCTGACTGTGAAGATTGCGTCGATCACCGATTACCGCGCGGCCGCCCGTCGGCGCCTGCCGCACTTCCTGTACGAGTACATCGACGGGGGCTCTTACGACCAGGTGACGCTGGGCCGCAATGTCAGCGACCTGCAGGGCATCGCGCTGCGCCAGCGCGTGATGCGCGACGTGTCGTCCCCGGATTTCTCCACCACGCTGCTGGGGCAGCCGGTGTCGATGCCGCTGGCGCTTGCGCCCATCGGCCTTGCCGGCATGGCCGCGCGCCGCGGTGAAGTCCAGGCCGCGCGGGCCGCCGAGGCGGCCGGCGTACCCTTCTGCCTGTCGACGGTGTCGGTGTGTCCGATCGGCGAAGTGGCAGCCGGCGTCACGCGGCCGTTCTGGTTCCAGCTCTACATGATCCGCGACCGCGACTTCATGCAGGACCTGTTGGCGCAGGCGCGCGCCGCCCGTTGCTCCACGCTGGTCTTCACTGTCGACATGCCGGTGCCCGGCTCCCGTTACCGCGATGTGCGATCGGGCCTCGCCGGCGCTCCCGGCCTCGCGGGCCATCTGCGACGCGTTGGCCAGGCCCTGCGCCGGCCGGGTTGGGCCTGGGATGTGGGCCTGCACGGCAGGCCGCACCATCTGGGCAATGTGGCGCCCGTGCTGGGCGACAACACCGGCCTTGAAGACTTCTTTGCCTGGATGCGTGGCAATTTCGATCCGCGAATCAACTGGGGCGACCTGGAGTGGCTGCGTTCGCAGTGGCAGGGGCCCTTGCTGGTGAAGGGCATCCTCGACGCCGACGATGCCCGCGAGGCCGTGGCCCGCGGTGCCGACGGCATCATCGTCTCCAACCACGGTGGGCGGCAGCTGGACGGTGCGCTGTCGACGGCGCGTGCCTTGCCCGCCATCGCCGCCGCAGTGGGCGAGCGCAGCACCGTGCTGGCCGATGGCGGCATCCGCTCGGGGCTCGATGTGGTGCGCATGCTGGCGCTGGGTGCCCGGGGCGTGCTGCTGGGTCGAGCCTGGGCGTTTGCCCTGGCTGCGGGTGGCCAGGCAGGGGTGGCGCAGATGCTGGAACTGATCAAGGCCGAGATGCGCGTGGCCATGGCGCTGACCGGCTGCAACCGCATCGATGACATCGGTCCGCAGTGCCTGGCACGGGACTGACAACGGACAAGAACAACAACGGGGGGGCGAGCGGATGACGGACACTGCCAAGGGCGCGCAAGGCTGGAAGGACACGATCCTTGCGGGCCTCGCCAACTACATCGACGCCGGTTCCATCGTTGCCGGCTCGGTGGCGCTGGTGCTGTGGAAGAACCTGTATGGTCTTTCCGACACTTTCCTGGGGCTCATCGCGGCCTTCAGTGCCAATGCCATCTCCGCTGGCGTGGGCGCGCTCATCGGCGGCATCCTCTGCGACCGATTCGGCCGCAAGAAGATCTACCAGTACGACATGCTGTTCTACGCCTTCGGCATGGCCTGGCTGGTATTCGCCAATGCCCCGTGGATGATCGTGCTGGGCTTCGTGCTGGTGGGACTTGCGGTGGGCGCGGACATTCCCGCCTCCTGGTCGCTGATCGCCGAGCTGGCCCCCGATGACCGCCGGGGCCGCCACAGTGGCGTCGCGCAGGTGCTGTGGTATGCCGGACCGGTGGTCGTGCTGGTCAGCTTCTATCTGCTCGAACCACTCGGCATCCTTGGCGCGCGGCTGGTCTTTGCGCATCTCGCTGTGATGGCGCTGGCACTGACCTTCCTGCGTTCGCGCATGCACGAATCCCGGCGCTGGGAACAGGCGAAGGCCGAAGCCGCGAGGACGCCGGCGACGGTACCGGGCTGGCGCGTGCTGCTGGAGCCGCGGCATCTGAAGGCCATGGCCTTCCTCATCGGCATGTACGGGTTGTGGAACCTGTGGGCGGGTACCAACGGCTTCTTCTTCCCCTACTTGCTGCAGACCGTCGGCAGCCAGACCCAAGGCACTGCCGTGATGTTGCAGGCCGCAGGCTTCGGCATCTCGATGCTGTCGATCTGGCTGGTGTTCATGAAGCTGTCGGACAAGGTCGACCAGCGCCTGCTGTTCGGCATTTCCGCGGCCATGCAGATCGTCGGCATGGCGCTGCTGGCGCTGTTCCCGCTCACGCTGCCGGTGGCGATGCTGCACATCTTCCTCATGCAGTTCGGCGGCGGCTTTGGCGCGCAGAGTTTTTTCCAGTTGTGGAGTGCAGAACTCTTCCCGACGCTGGCGCGCAGCACGGCCCAGGGGCTCACCTTTGCGGTGGTCCGCATCGGCTTGGGCTTCTGGAGTTTCTTCGTGCCGGTACTGACGACCGTGGCGGGCTTCCACACGCTGGCGTGGATCCTGACCGGCTTCCTGGTGGCCAGTGCCTTGGTGGGCCTGGTCTGGGCGCCGCGCAACGAAGGCAAGTCCCTGGAACAGTTGGCCCGCGAAAGGGGCGAGGGCCTGACGAGGGCCGGCGAGTGATGAGGTCGGCTTGCCGGAGTCTGGCCGTTCTGGGCTTGTCGCTGGTTGCGCAGACAGGCTTGTCGATGGAGGTCGTGCTGCTGGGCACGGCCGGCGGGCCGGGTGGTCATCCGCAGCGTGCGGGAATTTCCACCTTGCTGCAGGACGCCGGAAAAACAG
>JBJOHO010000050.1:0-69697 GCA_046047615.1 Pseudomonadota bacterium | reverse complement strand
GAATACACCGCCACCGTCGCATCGGCAGGCACGGCCAGCTCACGCCGGACAAGTTCGCGCTGACGGGCGTCAGGTGCATGGGCTGCCAGCTCCACGCCATTGGGCACATGCTTCACCGCCGCGGTGGCGAAGCCGGCCGTGCACAGCGTGCTGTGGATGCGCCTGCTGATCGCCTGGATGAAAGTGGCGCGCTGCAACAGGCGCTGCCGCATCCGCTCCACGATCCCCGATCGGCCCTGTCTTTTTTCAATGTCGGCATAGCCTGTGAACTTCACGATGACCGGCACGCGCAACCATGGACCCATCAGGCAGCAGCTCAGTGCCAGCCCGCCGACGATGTGCGTGTGTATCGCGGAGAACACGCGTCGATGCCGCCACAGCATGCGCAGCAGGTTGAGCTGCATCACCAAGCCGCCGATCCAGCGGACGCGTGGGTGTGGCACGTGCCTGACAGTTCCGTGCCACGGCTGGATCGGCATGGGATTGTTGGCGTTCTCGCCTGCGGGAACCCATACCTCGACGGCGTAGCCCAGTTGCATGAAGCGTCGCGCAAGCTTTTCGACCTGGTGCTCGGCGCCACCCCCGCCTCGCGGGGGTGGGTAGCGGGCGTCAAGGACGAGCAGGATGCGGTGTGGCGGCGGCTCCGGCAGGCGCGAATATTCGTCGACCACCATGGTCATGGACGTACGCCCTCGCGTTCGAGCCAGCGTTCGATCATCAGGAGCGCCCAGAGTTCGGCGCCGTGCTCCCAGGCGCCGGACTGGTGACGGCCCAGCAGCGTCCGCACGGCAGCCGGCTCGACGAGGCTGCGCAGTCGTGATCCCGGGCTGCAGACCGTATCCTGCAACAGCTCGACATAGCGGGTGTCCTTGCGGAACCACACGCTGACAGGCAGCCCGAATCCCTGCTTTTTCTTCGCCAGGATCTCTGCAGGCAGCAGATCGGCGACGGCCCGCCGGAACAGGAAGCGCTTTTCACCGCTGCGCAGTTTGCAGTCGACCGGCAGTCTTCCGGTGTGCTCAACGAGCCCGCGCTCGAGGTAGGGGAACCTGACAAAGATGCCGTTGGCACGTGCGGCGCGCGTGACCTTGACGATGTCATTGTCGGCGATCGTGCGTTCGAGATCGATGAACATGAGGCGGTGCAGTTCATCCTTTGCCCTGGCCTTCGCATAGGTTTCGCGCAGCACTTCCAGCGAGGTGTCGCGCGGCACTGCCGCCCGCATTGCGGGCGTGAGCAGGCTGTCATACCACTCCGACGCGAACGCATCGTCTGTGTAGAAGCGGTCCGGATTGGGCAAGGATCCGCGCTTGATGAAATTGCGGACACGGTTGATGAAATGGCTGTCGCCTGGCAGCAGGCGGGCACCACCACGGAACAGCGCCTTCAGGGGCTTTGGCAGGACGTGGAAGCGCTGCATGATTGCGTCTTTCAGGTAGCGTTCGTTGCCACCGAAGATCTCGTCGCCACCGTCGCCACCGATCATGATGTCGATGCCGGAGTCCTTGGCCAGGCGCGTGCACGCCATGGTGGGAATGGAGGACGCATTGCCGGCGGGCTCGTCATAAGCCGACACGATGAGGTCGACAAGCGCGAGTGTGTCGGTGGCGCTGACGACCTCCCGGCTCGCATCAAGTCCGTAGTAGCGGGCGGCGATGTCGCAATAGCCGAGTTCGTCGTAGCCTTCCTCCGCGAAGCCGATGGAGAAGCTGCGGACCGCGGGCCCGGTTGCGCCACGGGCCCGCGCCAGGATGCCGGAAATCGAGGAACTGTCGGTGCCACCGCTGAGGAAGGTACCCCAGGCGCTTGCACCCTCCCGTTGGGCCAGCACGGCGGTCTCTATCTCGCCGCGGAGTGCACCAGCCGTTGCGGCAGTGTCGGCCACATCGATGTCGGCAGGATAGTCGGGCATCCAATAGCGGCGCTCGCGACTGTCCGGACCGGCGCCATCCATCAGTGTGGCGGGTGGCAGCTTGTTGATGCCGGAATAGAGCGTGAGCGGCGTCGGCACATAGTAGAGATTCAGCAGGTCATAGAGCGCCGCGAGGTTGAGGGCAGGCGTCTCCGCCGTGCAGGCGGCAAGCAGGCGCAGGTCGGTGCCGACGGCCTGACCATGGCCTGCGAGTTTGCGCACATAGAGCGGAAAGCGGCGGAAAAGGTCCGTGCAGGCCATCCATTGGCCGCCCGCGAGGTTCCAGCCGCCGAACGCATAGCCACCCCGGTAGGCCAGCGGATCCAGCGCAGCACCCTGCGTCTCCCAGGCGTGGATCAACGCCGCCGGTACCGGTCCACCGGCACCGCCCTGTCCCGGGAGATCGAACTGGCCAACCACGCCAACGGACCCCCGTACGGCGACGCTGGTGTCGCCGGCCCCAATGGCGAGGACGCCAGGTTCTGCGTGCAGGACTCTTGGGAGATACGCGGTGCGTCCGCGCTGCCAGAGGGCCGGCCGCAGCAAACGCTCGCGCAAGGCGGCATCCGCGGCAGCGGGACCCGTCACGAGGATGAAATCACCAGGTCCTTGCAGTCGCTCGTTCACCGTGCCGTTTCCTTGTAGATGCCGCTCATCTGTCGTCCCAAGGCCTGGGCGGAATAGTCCTGGACGATGCGTTCGCGGCCGGCAACGCCCATCCGGCGCGCCAATGCGGGGTCATCGAGTACACGGGCGAGTGCTTCGGCCAGGCGCCCGGCATCGTCATCCGGGCACAGGATGCCGGTCACCCCGTCACTCACCAATTCAACCGATCCACCGACTGCAGTGGCCACAATGGGCCGGGCAGCCGCCATGCCTTCAAGAATAGCGTTGGACAGTCCCTCCCGATGTGACGGGAGTACCACGCAATCAGCGCCTGCCATCAGGGCAGGGACATCGCTTCGTTCACCGAGCCAGCAGAGCAGGTGCCCGATGCCCATCCCGCCGGCCAGGGCGTTGAGCGGCTCCCGCAGTGGCCCATCGCCGACAAGGTAGGCGCCTGTGGGCCGCCCCCGCGAGTTGAGCAAGGCGAGGGCGCGGAGCAGGCAGGGCAGGTTCTTGTGGTCGACAAAGCGGCCCACGAACAGCACCCGGCCGCCGGGAAGCGTCGGCAGGCCGCTGGGCCAGCCTCTTCGGGCGGAGGCGTCGAAGGCGTCAAGGTCGATGCCGTTGGGAATGATGTCGAGTTGGTCCTGGCGGACGCCGCCACAGGTGACGGCATAGTCTGCGCCCGCGGCAGAATTCGACACCACGCGACGGGAGTGTGAGGAGATCCAGCGCTTGGCCCGCCAATCGCGCGTGCTGTACCACTCGTAGCGGCCGCGTATCGAGGTGACCAACGGTGGCGGCCGTCGTTGGAGCAGCCGTGCCACGACGGTCCAGAATTCACCGGCGAGTGCAAAGGCATGGATCACATCGGGCCTGAAGGCGCGGATCGCGCGTGCGAGTCGCCATGGGAACCCGATGTCCAGGCGTCCGCGGCGCTCGACCTGCACCACTGGGCAGCCGCTGGCTTCAATCTCGTCGGCGAGGTGCGACCGGTGGCGGAAGAACAGGACGCCAGCGTCCACCCCGTGGGACGGCAGCACCTTCACCAGGCTCGCGATCTGGCGCTGGGTGCCGCCGATCTCAAGTTCATCCGTGATGATCAGGACGCGCAGGCGTGTCACGATGAACCCGCACTGATCATTTCGTGGATCTTGCCGCCCTCGACGTCGGCATCGAAGTCGCGGCTGACGCAGGCGCGCGCGCCAATCCCCAGCGTCTCGCGCAAGGCAGGTTCCAGCAGCAGCCGCTCCAAGGCGGATGCCAGCGCGGTTGCATCCCCGGGGTTCACCAGCAGGCCGGTGATCCCGTCCTCGATGATTTCCGGGATGCCTGAGACGTAGGTCGACACCACGGCGCGCTTCATGGCCATGGCTTCCATCAGGGCGACCGGTATGCCGTCCATGTTGCCGTCTGCAGCCACGACAGAGGGCATGATGAACAGGCCAGCCTGGGACATGGCGGCACGCACCACGTGCTGTGGTCTCGCACCCGGCAACGTCACCCTGCCTTGCAGTCCGAGTTGCACGATTTGCGCTTCCAGCGCAGGCCGCAATCCACCCTCGCCGATGATCTCGCAATGGAACTCGTGGCCTGCGTCGCGCAGACGGGCGCAGGCGTCGATCAGCACATCGAACCCCTTGATCGGGTCCAGCCGTCCGACGCTGAGCAAGCGCGTCGGAGCGCCTGCACCGCCTGCTGCATCGAATTCGGCGAGGTCGACACCGCAGTGGACCACGCGGACCTTTGCAGCCACGGCTTCGCCGTAGCGCTTGCGGATCAGTTCGACGTTGAACCGGGAAATCGTGACCGTGAAGACGGAATCGCGGATCTTGCGCGCTATGAAGTGGTCCTCAAGGAACAGGTCGTGCGCATGCGTGGTGTAACTGAAAGGCTTGCCGACGACCTGGGCCATCAGCCAGGCGCCTGAGGAAGCGTAGGTGGCCCAGTGGGCATGGATATGACGCGGATCGACGTCCTTGAGCCAGTCGACGAGCGCGAGCGAACGCTGGAAGGTCGCCAGGGTCTTCAGCAGGGCAACTGGGTGGCGCCATAGTGCGGCGACGGCAATGCCAACGGCGCGCGCAACGATCCACGGATGCCGGAGCTTTGTCCGGAACGCGCGCCACGTCCCGCCGCGCATTTCAGCACAGACCACGCGATCCATCAGGCGTTCAGCCTGGGGGTGGACCATTGCCTCACTGGGCGCCTTCAGGGACACGATCCGCACGTCGACGCCGCGGCGCAGCAGCGCCTCGATCTCGCGCACGATGAAGGTCTCGGACCAGCAGGGAAACAGGCTGACGACGTAGACAACCGTACCGTTCAAGACGTTTTCTCCCAGAGCGCGCCCTGGCGGCTCCGCAGGTAGTACAGCAATCCGCGGATTGCGGCGAGGTTCAAGTCCACGAACACCAGCCAGGTGCCCAGCAGTGGCAGCGTGCGCAGTGCCGGCAGCAGCCGTGAGGCGGGCACCAACAGGTAGGCAAGCGTCTGCATTACGAAGGCTGCGCGCATCAACGGCGCCGTGGAGAGGCCGCTGGCGATCCAGGCCAAGAGCAATGCCCACGGCACCAGCAGGCGGCAGACCTTGTGGAGCAACCACTGCGCCCAGACCGGATTGCTGCCCGGCCACCAGAGCCAGCCGTGGCGCAGGAAGCTCTGGTAGTTGCCTGCGAGCGTGCGCAACTTGCGGCGCGCTTCGCCAGCACCATCCGGCTGCAGGTCGTCGTGGATCAAGGCGCCCTCGTCAATCAAGGTTCGGCGACCGCGGCGCAGGACCTGCATGGGCACCTCGAAGTCGTCGAGAATCGCGTCTTCGGGTGGTGCCACGAAATCCACGCGTCTCAGGGCGTACAAGGCGCCTGTGGTGCCTACGGTCGAGTACCAGCGGCTTTCCGCCTGGCGTATAGCGCGTTCGTAGCGCCAGTAGAGGCCAACATCCCGTGCCTGCCGGGTTGCGGGATCACGGTGGACGAGGCTGCCGGACACGAGACCCACCTGGTCGTGCTGCAGGAACCCGACCAGCCGTTCCATCGCGCCCGGCGCCAAGCTCTGCCGGGCGTCCGTCATCACGAGGACATCACCCGTCGCGCGTTCGACCCCTCGCGCGATCGCGTAAGGCTTTCCGCGACGCGGGGCGTAGAGGACTGGCGTGACAGCGGGGTTCCGGGTGAGCAGGACATCCGTTTCGTCGGTGGAGCCGTCCGAGACGAACACCAACTGCAGCGGCCCGGGATAGCGCTGATCCAGCAGGTTCTGGATCTTCGCGTCCAACCGGCCGGCTTCGTTGTGGGCGGCGCAGACCACCGACACGGAAGGCCATCCGGTCGCCGGCGGAAGGGGCGTCAACGGGCGCCTCGCCTTTGACAGCAGGCCGATCGCCAGTGGGTATCCAAGGTAGGTCAGTGCCACGAAGGCCACGCAGCACCAGAACAGGACGGTCATTGCCCAGCTTCACTCCCCGCGGCCGGTTCGGCCGCCGCGTAACGCTCGCACAGCAGCAGTACTGCGGCCGGATGTGATTCACAGATTCGCCCGGCAATAACGCCAGTCCGTGCCGGCCTGCTAGCCTGCGGCCTTCTTCCACGCTGGATATCCGCCATGGCTACCCTCCTGATGTACCACGCCGTACCCGCGACTCGCGGTGCCACGGGCGAGTGGGACGCACACTATGCGGTGGCCCGTCCGGACTTCCGCGCCCAGTTGCAACAACTGGTGGCGGAAGGGCGTCGGCCTGGCGCCGTCGGTGGGTTGGCGGCGGGCGAGTTGCCAAAGGATTTCGTCGGCATCACCTTCGACGACGGTACGGTCACAGACGCCACGGAAGCCGCGCAGGTCCTGCTGGATCTTGGACTGCGGGCTGACTTCTTCGTCAATCCTGGCACCGTGGGCAGCAGGGGGTTCGTCAGCTGGCCGCAATTGCGCGAACTGGCCAGTGCCGGCTTTTCAGTCCAGTCCCATGCGTGGTCGCACCGGTTGCTGGATGACCTGACAGACACGCAGATCCGGCAGGAGCTGGACTCTTCGCGCCGCGAAATCGAGGACCGTGTCGGCGTGGCCGTGACCGTGTTCGCACCCCCGGGCGGAAGGCTGCCGCGGTACGCCGTGCAGTGCGCGCGCGAAGTCGGCTATCTGAGGATCTGCGGCTCGCGGCCGGGCCTCTGGACGGATCCTGGGGCCTACGTGTTGCCGCGCATGGCAGTGCTGGCCTCGACGACCGCCGACGCCATCAGTGCGTGGTGCAGCGGCCGCCGGCGTGCGGTGCTGCGCCACGAGGCGCGCCATGCTGCCATGTGGATGGCAAAGAAGGCCCTGGGGAACCAGAGGTACCGGCGCTTGCGGGCCCGGCTGCTGGGCCCGGGCGCCATGGAATAGAGGGCACGGGAGGCCCCGAGGGCCTCTGTGCGGGCGAGGTCAGCGCTGGCTGACCTCGACATAATCGCGCGGGGCGGCACCGGTGTAGAGCTGCCGTGGGCGGCCGATGCGCATCGCAGGGTCCGCGATCATCTCCTGCCAGTGCGCCACCCACCCCACCGTACGGGCGATCGCGAACATCACGGTGAACATGCTGCGTGGGATGCCAAGCGCGCTGTAGATGACGCCGCTGTAGAAATCGACGTTCGGATAGAGCTTGCGCTGGATGAAGTACTCATCCTTGAGCGCGATTTCCTCCAGGCGCAGCGCGAGCTCGAACAATGGGTTGTCCGTACGACCCAGGCGGGCCAGCACTTTGTGGCAGGCGGCGCGGATGATCTTGGCGCGCGGGTCGAAATTCTTGTAGACGCGGTGGCCGAAGCCCATCAGGCGGAAATGGCTGGACTTGTCCTTGGCCATCGCGAGGTACTTGGGAATGTTGTCGACGGTTCCGATCTGCTCAAGCATCGCGAGCACGGCTTCGTTCGCACCACCGTGTGCCGGACCCCAAAGTGCCGCGACACCCGCAGAGATGGCCGCGTAGGGATTCGTACCCGTGCTGCCCGCCAGCCGCACGGTCGAGGTGCTCGCGTTCTGTTCATGGTCGGCGTGCAGGATGAACAGCAGGTCGAGGGCCTGGGCCGCGACCGGATCAACCTCATAGTCCTCGCAGGGCACCGCAAAGAACATGTGCAGCATGTTGCTGCAGTAGTCGAGATCATTGCGGGGATAGATGAAGGGCTGGCCGAGCGAGTGCTTGTGCGCGGCGGCAGCGATCGTCGGCAGCTTCGCGATGATGCGATGCGCGAAGATCTCGCGGTGCCGCGGGTTATTGATGTCCATCGAGTCGTGGTAGAAGGCGGACATCGAAGCAACCACCGCCGACACCATGGCCATCGGGTGGGCGTTGTGGTGGAAGCCGTTGAAAAACCGCAGCAACGACTCGTTGATCATCGTGTGGCGGCGGATGTTGTCGGTGAACTCGTCCAGCTGCGGTTTCTTCGGCAGCTCGCCATTCAGCAGGAGGTAAGCCACCTCCATGAAGCTGCTCTTCTCCGCAAGCTGTTCCACCGGGTATCCGCGATGCAGCAGGACGCCGGCGTCACCATCGATGTAGGTGATGCGGCTTTCAGTCGCCGCGGTGACCCCGAATCCGGGATCGAAGGTGAATACGCCGTGCTCCTTGGCCAGGGGAGAGACGTCGAGGACATCAGGACCGATGGTGCCCGACCGGACGGGCAGGAGGGCTTTCTTCCCGGAGACGGGATCGACCAACTCGTACTTGTTGTCAGACATGCGCCACGGACCCTGAAGCTGCGTGAGAGGGGTTGTGGCGATTGTGTCACGAAGTCCGTGACATGGGCAGCGTTGACTTGGTCACGACTGCGACGCAGGTCCGGCAGCGCGTGCCGCCGGACCCGCATTCCGGCAGGGATCTCAGCCCTTGTTGCCGAGCGCGGCTGCGGCGTACTTCTTGCGGAACTTGTCGACGCGGCCAGCGGTATCGAGGATCTTCTGCTTGCCGGTGTAGAAGGGGTGGCATGCAGCACAGACGTCGAGGCCCAGATCCTGGCCGGCCGTGGAACGCGTCTTGAACGTCGCGCCACAGTTGCAGGTCACGTTGATCTCGACGTAAGCGGGATGGATGTTCGACTTCATGCGGGTGACTCCTCGGCAGACGGATCCGGCGAATCCGCTTGGGGGACCCTGCTGGACCCTGCCCTGCGGCCGCCGAAAAAAGGCCGCCGAGAATACTCCCGGTGCCGCCGACGGGCAAGGGCAGGCGATCCTGGGCCAGCGCGCGCTGACCCGTTTGTCCACAAAATCTGTGGATAAGTCTGTGGGCATCTGTCGCCGCGAGGCCACAAGGCCCGGATGCGCAAGCCTTTTTGCCAAACCGGTCACAATTTGACCATGGCCGTTTTCTTATTCAAAACAATGGCTTGTGCTTTCATTGTGAGTCGCGGCTTGGAATAGACGCGCTAACGGCCTCAATTATTGTCAAGCGGCCGGGTCGTGTGGACATCACGCGACGTTTGTGTTGCGTCAGGCAGGAACGCGGCGACCACCTCATTGAGATATTGCTGGCCGCGAGGCGTGGCACAGGCGCCCGTCGTGCCAAGGGCCATGAGGCCGCGTTCGGCCAACGCCTGCAAGGGCGCCAGCCACGGGACCCGGGGCAGCCCCGTCCGGCTTTCGAACTGGTCGTAGGTGAACCCGTCAACCAGGCGCAGGCTGTTCAGCATGAACTCGAAGCAACGGTCTTCCGCCGGAACGGTCTGGCGCACAAGGCCGCCCTGCGGATTGGCGAGATAGCGGCGCGGCTCCCGAGGCAGGGTCGTGCGGGTGATGGTGAAGGGTGAGAGTCCGGTCAATTTGCCGTGCGCACCCGCGCCGGCGCCAAGGTAGTCGCCGAAGGCCCAATAGTTCAGGTTGTGGCGGCAGCGGTGCCCGGGGCGCGCGAAGGCTGAGACCTCGTAATGCTGGAAGCCTGCGTCGGCCAGACGGGCGTGGCAGGCCTGCTGCATCGCCCAGGCATCGTCCTCGGACGGCAGGACCGGCGGCCGTCCCGCGAAGACCGTCCCCGGTTCCAAGGTCAGTTGGTAGTGGGAGAGATGCGCGGGTTCAAGCGACAGCGCAAGCCCGAGGTCCTCGAGCGCGGCATCGACCGTCTGGCCGGGCAGCGCGAACATCAGGTCGAGGTTGAAGTTGTCGAGCCCACAGGCCCGCAACTCGTCCACCGAGCGGTAGACATCTGCCGGCGAATGGATCCGCCCCAGGGCGGCGAGGGCGGCCGGGTCGAAGGTCTGGGCCCCGAGGGACACGCGGTTGATGCCCGCGACCCGGTAGGCCGCGAACCGGCCGCGTTCGATGGTGGCGGGATTGGCTTCCAGGGTGACTTCCACATCCGGGGCCAACGGCAACAGGGCCGCGAGCCGCTCCAATACCCTGCCGATCGCAGCCGGACTGAACAGGCTGGGTGTGCCCCCGCCCAGAAAGACGCTTGCCACCTCGCGGCCGGCCAGTGCCTCGCACTGCGCGGCAAGATCGGCCAGCAAGGCCTCGATGTAGGCGTCCTCGGGCAGGCTCTCGCGCAGCGTGAAGGAATTGAAATCGCAGTACGGGCACTTGCGCACGCACCATGGGAAGTGCAGGTAGACGCCCAGCGGCAGAGGTTTCAGCGGCCCTGCTCCCACTGGGCCAGCAAGGCGCGTAGCGCCTGCCCACGGTGGCTGGCACGGTTTTTTTCCGCCTCGTCGAGTTCGGCCACCGTGAGGGACGAACCGGTGGGCAGGAACACCGGGTCGTAGCCGAAGCCGCCCGCGCCACGTGCTTGTTCAAGGATCCGCCCCTCCCAGCAGCCCTCGGCAAACCGCGGCGCTGGGTCATCGGCCGCGGACACCCACGCCACGACGCATCGGAACCGGGCACCCCGCCCGGCAGCGGGAACCGCACGCAGCTGCTGGAGCAGCAACGTCAGGTTCTGTGCGTCCGTTGCCTGTTCCCCGGCGAAACGTGCCGACCTGACGCCGGGCGCGCCGCCGAGTGCGTCGACCTCGAGTCCGGAGTCGTCGGCCAGCGCGGGCAATCCCGTGTGGCGCGCCGCATGCCGCGCCTTGAGCAGTGCGTTCTCGTGGAAGGTGCTGCCAGTTTCATCGACCGGCACCACGCCCAAGGTCGACTGCATCACCACGGCATGGCCCAGCGGCGCCAGCAGGGCCTGCAACTCCCGCTGCTTGCCCGCGTTGCCGGTGGCGAGGACCCAGCGCGTCACCGCGGCGGTGCGGCGAGGACAGCCGCCAAGGCGTGGCGCTGCAGCTCAAACAGACGTGCCGTACCGGCCGTTGCCAGTTCCAGCAACCGATCGATTTCGTCACGTCGCATCGCATGGCCCTCGGCGGTGCCCTGCACCTCGATGAAGCCGCCACCGCTGTTCATCACCACGTTCATGTCCGTCTCGGCGGAGGAATCCTCGACGTAATCGAGGTCGAGCACGGGCCTGCCCCCCACGATGCCCACCGAGATCGCCGCGACCTGGCCGTGCAGCGGATTGGACAAGCCCTTGCGGCGGGCAAGGACGGCGCAGGCATCCGCGAGTGCGACATAGGCGCCGGTCACGGACGCCGTGCGTGTACCGCCATCGGCCTGCAGCACGTCGCAATCGAGGGTGATGGTGCGTTCACCGAGCGCAGACAGGTCGAGGGCGGCCCGCAACGAGCGACCGATCAGCCGCTGGATCTCCAGTGTGCGGCCGGACTGCTTGCCCTTGGCCGCTTCGCGCGCACCACGCGTATGCGTCGCACGCGGCAGCATGCCGTATTCGGCTGTAACCCAGCCTTGTCCCTTGCCTCGCAGGAACCCGGGGACGCCCTCTTCCACGCTGGCGGTGCACAGCACGCGCGTCGAACCGAATTCGACCAGGCACGAGCCTTCGGCATGCCGCGTGAAGCCGCGGGTGAAACGGACAGGACGCAGGTCCTCCGGTTGCCGGCCATCGTGCCTCGGGGTCGCCGCACCGTGCGTCATGATGTTCACTCCTTGAGCCGCAGGACGGCGGCGGTTGTGTTGTCGCTGCCAGCTCCGCAGCGTCGCACGGACAATTCCGCCAGGGCCTCAAGGCACGCTTTCACCGGATAGCCCGAGTACAGGGTCGTCGCGATCTCGCGCTCGGTCAGACCGGACCAGAAGCCATCGGTGCACACCAGCAGGATGTCTCCCGGAAGGACCGCACGGCCCGCACTGAGCGCGGGCACCGGGGGCAGAGGGTCGCCACCAATGCAGGCTTCGACGTAATTGCGCAGTGGGTGGGTGTTCACCTGTTCCTCGGTGATGATGCCGTGCTGCACCAACTGCTCGACGTGGCTGTGGTCGCGCGTCCGCTCGTGTACGGTGCCTTGCCGCAGCAGATAGACACGGCTGTCGCCAAGGTGGGCATACCAGGCCACGTTGTCCTGTACGAGGCACACGGCACAGGTCGCACGCGGCCGCCGCTCAAGCGGCATGTGCTGCCCCAGCGCCACGACCTGGGCATGCGCCAGCTGCAACGACTCCCCGAGGAACCCCGCTGCATCCGGGAGCGGCGTGAGGCTGGACCGGAACCGTTCGAGCAAGGCAACGCAGCCGGTACTGGCGGCCAGTTCTCCCTGCAGATGCCCACCCATTCCGTCGAGCACCGCCAACATCACCGCATCGGGCATCACCACGGACCCGACGCGGTCCTGGTTGGACTCGCGGGCTCCGCACAAGCTGATTTCTGCGTATTCGACCCGCAAGCGGACTCTCCGGCGCGGGACCCAGCCTTGCGCCTGCATCGTGGTTAGACTGTCAGCCCTCTATCAGACCATGCCTTCAGGAACGCGGCAAACGATGATCACCAGCATGACGGGCTTCGCCCGGTCCGAAACCCGGGTACCACAAGGGACCTTGGTCTGCGAATTGCGCAGCGTCAACCACCGGTTCCTGGAGATCACGCCGCGGCTGCCCGAGGACTTGCGTTCGCTGGAGCCGGAGCTGCGCGCCGTACTGCAGCGCGGCCTGCGACGAGGCAAGGTCGACGCCACCCTGAGTCTGCGTCTGGAGCAGACCACGACACGCAGCATGGAACTGGAACAAGCGGTACTGGCACAGCTGCGCCGGCACCTGGCAGAGGTCGCTGCCTGTGTCCCGGAACAGGCCACCACCCAGGTGGACCTTGCCGAGCTGTTGCGTTTCCCCGGCCTGATCCGCGAGGAGCGGCAAGAGCCGGAGTCGCTGGTCAGCGCAGCGCGGGCACTCCTGGAGCAGGCCGTCGAGGCGCTCGTGTCCATGCGGCAGGCGGAGGGGGCGCGGCTTGCGGAAACCATCGCCCTGCGATGCGAGGACATCCGCACGCTCGTCTCGCAGGTCCGCGGGCGGTTGCCACAGGTCCAGCAGGCGATGCGGCAGCGCCTCGAGGATCGGCTCGGCGAGCTGCGGCGGACCGTGGACGCCGACCGGCTCGAGCAGGAACTGGTGCTGCTGGCGCAGCGCATGGATGTGGCCGAGGAACTCGACCGGCTTGAGGGTCACCTTGCCGAGACGCGGCGCATCCTGGCCGGGCCGGAGCCGGCCGGGCGGCGGCTCGACTTCCTGATGCAGGAGTTCAACCGCGAGGCCAATACCCTGTCATCGAAATCGCAGGATCTGGAGACCACGAGGCTGGCCATGGAGATGAAAGTGCTGATCGAGCAGATGCGGGAGCAGGTGCAGAACATCGAGTGAGTCCGCCGCAGCCGGCTGCCGAGGTCGGGTTTCCGGCCCGGAATTCGTATCACCCGCTAGAGCGTCGCTTTCCGATCGCTGGCACACTTGGCGGCGGTCGGCCGGTCCCGCGGCCCGCAACAACAGGAAGTCCGTCCATGGCACGCATCATTGGCGCTATCGCCACGTCCCACACGCCTACCATCGGCTTTGCGCTCGATGCCAACAAGCAGGCCGACCCGGTCTGGAAGCCGATCTTCGACGCCTACGAGCCGATCAAGGCCTGGCTGAAGGAAAAGCAGCCGGACGTGATGTTCATCATCTACAACGACCATGTGACGTCGTTCTTCTTCGACCACTACTCGGCCTTTGCGTTGGGCGTGGGCGAGGAGTACCCGGTGGCGGACGAGGGCGGCGGCGCACGTGGCCTGCCGCCGATCAAGGGGCACAGCGCGCTGGCCCGACATATCGGCGAGTCGCTGGTCGCCGACGAGTTCGACATGTCCTTCTTCCAGGGCAAGCCTCTGGACCATGGCTGCTTCTCGCCGATGTCCGTGCTGCTGGACCGCAATCCTGACTGGCCGGTGCCGATCATCCCGCTGCAGATGGGTGTGCTGCAGTTCCCGGTGCCCAGCGCCAGGCGCTGCTGGAAGTTCGGGCAGGCGCTGCGCGATGCCATCGAGAGCTACCCCGAGGACCTGAAGGTCTGCATCGTGGCCACGGGTGGCCTGTCGCACCAGGTCCACGGTGAGCGCTGCGGCTTCAACGACATCGAGTGGGACCGCAAGTTCATGGACCTCCTCGAGAAGGACCCTGTCGCACTCACGCGCATGACGCACGCGGACCATGCCGCGCTGGGCGGCATGGAGAGCGCCGAAATCGTCATGTGGCTGCTGATGCGTGGTGCCCTCGCGCCAACCGTGAAGGTGACGCACAAGACGGCCTACCTGCCGTCGATGACCACGATCGCAACCATGATCTTCGACCATGAACCCGAACCGATGAGCGCCAAGGTGGCCGAGGCGCACCGCGCGCACATGTACCACCAGGTGGCGGGCGTGGAGAAGTTGCCGGGGACCTACCCCTACACGCTGGAGCGCAGCGTCAAGAACTTCCGGCTCAACAAGTACCTCCACGACCTGGTCATCCCGGAACACCGCGCGCTGTTCAAGTCGGACCAGGAAAAGTCATTCGAGCAGGCCGGTTTGCCGGAAGTCGAGCGGGACATGATCCGGAGGCTCGACTGGCTGGCGCTGATCCGCCACGGCGCCATCTTCTTCGTGCTGGAAAAGCTCGCCGCGGTGAGCGGCGTGCCCAATCCGGCCGTTTATGCCGCCTTCCGCAGCATGACGCTGGACGAGTTCCAGAAGACCCGCAATGCCGCCGTCACCTACGGCGTCGGCGGCAAGGAAACACAGGCCAAGGTGGAAGCCAGCGGGAAGTGACCGGCCTTGGCCCCCGCCTCAGGCTCCCTGGGGCGGGGTCGCCAGATTGAGGCGGATATTGAAACCGCTCCGGCGTTCCAATTCGAGCAGTGCGGCGCGAATGAACAGGACCACGGCGGTCATCTCGGCCGTCTCCTCGGCGGTGACCCACAGCAGGTAGCGCCAATCGCGGCCATGCTGCTCGACGACATCACCTTCGAACATTTCGATCCCGACCGCCCCGGCCACGAACAGTGCGCCAGCCATCAGGCAGCGCCGCCGCAGGTCCGGTGGCATGCGGCGCAGGAAGTTGTAGAACCAGGGCGCTGCGGCCAGCAGACCCAGGGCGGCAGGCACCACCCAAGCGAAGTAGAAAAGACCCATCCGTCCGCTCATCCCCAAGGCACCCAAGGCAGCCGCTGCAGGCTCGTTCAGCAACTCATGGATTGCCGTGGTTTCGTCCAGCGACATGAACGCCAGGCCCACCGCACAAATCAGCCAGGACCTGCGGATCTTGTCCTGCTCGCGGCTCCCGACGTGGCCCATGCCCAGCACCGCAGCGCTGGCACTGGCGAGCAGCAACAGCAGCCCGGAGAGATAGGAGGGAATGTTGGCCTCCCGACTCATGTCGAACTTGGGCCCAAAGCCCATCATCCAGGTGTTGCCGTTGAAGCTGGCTATCGTCACGGCAATGTGCGCCAGCATGAGCAGCGCCACGAGGCCCAGCAGCAGCATGGTGACGGGGTAGGCTCGCAGGGTGAAGCTGGCCCGGTTTGTGGTCGCTGACTCTTGCATTGGGCGTCCTTTCTGCCGACTGTGGGCAGCTTGCGGACGGGCAAATGCTGACCGTCCTTTCACATTTCCGACACAATATTTTCATGACTCAGGATCCGACCGACGTGACGCAGCACACAACTCTGCCCAGGGTCTTCATGGTGTCCGCTCCATCCGGGGCCGGGAAATCCAGCCTCGTGCGCGCCCTGCTCGAGGCCGAGCCCCGGGTTCAGGTCTCGGTGTCATACACGACGCGCTTGCCCCGGGCGTCGGAGCAGGACGGGCGCGAGTACCACTTCGTCACAACTGCGACGTTCGCGGCCATGGTGGCTGCGGGCGGCTTCCTGGAACACGCAGAGGTCTTCGGGAACCGCTACGGCACCGGTCGGGACGCGGTGATGGCCTTGCTTGCGGCAGGGCATGACGTGGTGCTGGAGATCGACTGGCAGGGTGCCCGGCAGGTCCGCGCGGCCATGCCTGGCGTACAGGGGATCTTCATCCTGCCGCCTTCCACATCCGCCCTGCGCCACCGGCTGGAGAGCCGGCGCACCGACAGCGCCGATGTCATCGAGCGGCGCCTCGCCGAGGCGCGTGGCGACATGGCGCATTACCCGGAATTCGACTATGTCGTCGTCAACGACGACTTCGCGCAGGCGCTTGAAGCGCTTCGCGCGATATTGTCGGGGAACGGCGCGGCCTATGTTTCATCGCGCGCGGAACTCAAGCCCCTGCTTTCTGAATTGATGGCGACGTGATGCCGTTGGCAGACGGCCATCCCTGCCCCCTCTAGTCTCGGCCGGAGTGCGAGTCAGCCCTGCCTGCCGGTGGGTCGTGGCCGTACTGATCCACACTTTTCCACTGGCCGAGGAGCCCCGCACCGATGAGCCATGATCCTGCCGCCCATGGTGGGCTGGTACAGCCCAAGTACCGACCGGACATCGATGGCCTGCGTGCCGTTGCCGTACTGCCGGTCGTTGCCTTCCACGCCTTTCCGCACCTGCTCACCGGCGGGTTCATCGGCGTCGACATATTCTTCGTCATCTCCGGTTTCCTGATCTCGACCATCATCTTCGAGAACCTGGAACGCGGCAGTTTCAGTTTTGCCGACTTCTACGCCCGCCGGGTGCGGCGCATCTTCCCGGCCTTGTCGATGGTGCTGGCCACCACGCTGGTGTTGGGCTGGCTGCTGCTGTTCACGGAGGAGTTCCGCAATGTGGCGCGGCACGTGGCTGCAGGCTCCGCCTTCATCGCGAACTTCGCGTTGTGGCAGGAGAGCGGCTACTTCGACGCCGCGACCACGGCCAAGCCGCTCATCCATCTGTGGTCGCTCGGGGTCGAAGAGCAGTTCTACATCGTCTGGCCATTCCTGGTGTGGCTGGCCTGGAAGTGGCGCGCGAACATCATGCTGCTGCTGGTGGCAGTGGCCCTTGCCTCGTTTGCCGTGACGATGATCATGCTGCGCACCGACACGGTGGGCATGTTCTTCTCGCCGTTGTCGCGTTTCTGGGAACTTCTGGCGGGTGCAGGGTTGGCATGGCTGCTGCGCAGCCGTCCGACGCTGGCGAACCCGACGGGCACTTGGCGTCATGCCGCCTCCATCGTTGGCCTTGCGCTCATCGGTGGTGGCGTGCTGTTCATGTCCGAGGAACTGGTTTTCCCTGGCGCGTGGGCGTTCATCCCGGTCGTCGGGGCCGTGCTTCTCATCCTGTCGGGGCCGACTGCCGTGGTGAACCGTTGGGTGCTCGCGAACCCGGTGATGGTGTGGTTCGGCCTCATCAGCTACCCACTGTACCTGTGGCACTGGCCGTTCCTGTCCTATGAGTGGATCGTCTACGGGGCGCCGGAGGCCACGGTGAAGATCGTGGCGGTCGCGGTGTCGATCCTGCTGGCCTGGGTCACCTACCGCTTCATCGAAAGGCCGGTACGGCGCGCCAAGGGCATGGGTCACGTTGCACCGCTGGGCGGTGTGATGGCATCCCTGCTGGCGGTTGCGCTGGTGCTCCACTATGGTCCGTGGACGACGACGCGCATCGGCGAGTCGGCGCAGTCGGCCGACCTTCCCTACGAGGTCCGCAAGGCCTTCGACACCGGACTTGAGCAGGGCACGACCTGCACCGCCATCCTGGGGCTGCCCCATCTGTCGCAGCAGAACTGCCATGTGACCGGTCCAGCGCCGCGGATCATGGTGATCGGCGACAGCCACTCCTCAGCCGTGTTCCAGCCCTTCGTGCATGACAAGCTGTCCGTGCCGGCGCTGCTGATGGGCAGCAATGGCTGCGACCTCTACCCCAACCTCGACATCCGCCGCCTCAACAACAGTCCCTATGGGCTCAATTGCCGCGCGGTTGCCAACGAAGTGCTGCGGGTGGCCGCAGCCCTGCCCTCGCTCGAGACAATCGTCGTGGCGCAGGCGTGGCCGGAGATCCGGCGCCGCAATGAGCCCAACGACTACCTCGATGGCACGCGTACCCTGGAGTACTACGGCGCCTTGGAAGTCGGCGGCAGTGCGCTGCTGGCCGGGCTGGAGGCCACGGGCCGTAAGGTGGTCTGGCTCGTGGATGTGCCGACATTTGGCCAGTTGCCGGAAACCTGCGAGCGCGCCGCCGGACTGGGAGCAGGCATCGAGTGCGATATCCCGCGCGCCGCCTACGACCGCCAGCGCGAGGACTACCGCGAGGCGCTGGCGCGTCTGGCTGCCGGCCACCCGTCGGTGTCATTCATCGACCCGACATCCAGCTTCTGCGACGCTTCGCTGTGCTCGATGGTGCAGGACGGGCGCTACCTGTATCGCGACACCGAGCACCTGAACCTGGCGGGGGCCCGTCGTGTCCTGGAGTCGCATCTGGCACAGCCGCTGGGCCTGGCCGGATCCCAGGCAGCAGCACCCTGAGGAGGCTTGGGGCTCCGCTCAGGAGCCCCGGCCCGCAGCCCTCAACGGCCGGCGAGCAGGCTGTCGAGCCACTCCCGGCCATGGCGGATCGCCTCGGCCTGGCTGTGGAGGCTGTTGAACGTGTGGTTGGCAAAGGCGATCTCGCGATCCTGCTGCAGCGGCGCCGTCAGGCGCGGCCGATAGAGATCGACGAACTCGCCGAAGTGGGGCGCGTCACGCTGGCCGTAGACGAACAGCAAGGGGCGACCCGAGTCCACCAGCCGGTCGAGATCCGCGAGAAATGGGTTGCGTGCGTCCGGACGTGTGCGGAACTGGCCGAGCAGGGCACGCGCCAGCGCCAGCATCTCGCGTGGCGCGTAGCGCACGCGCCGCAGCAGCCAGTCCGGCCGCAACAGGTTGCCGGCACGGAAGGCATCGCGCACGGCATGGCGGGTCTCGTCGGTCTCGGCGCGTTTGGCGGTTTCGGCGGTCTCGTAGGGTGACTTCAACGAACCGGGCGCGGAACTGACGATCGGGCATCCCCAGGTCAGCACACCAGCCACGTTGCTGCGGATGGCGGCAGCGCGCAGCGCAACGCGCGCGCCGGCGCAAAGGCCTGCCAGCACGACCGGCACGTCGGTGCCTGCGGCATCAACGACGGCGGCCGCTTCCAGAGGGTCGTGACCGTCGAAGTGGCGGGCAGCGTTCTCCGCCACGGCATCGCCGGTGCCGGCCAGGTCGATGCGCAGCACATGGATACCTGCGTCGGCCCAAGCCTCGGCGGCGGTCACGTAGAGACGCTGCGGCCCGACACGACCCACCTGGCCCGCGTTGCACAGGATCACGCGCGCCCGTGTGCGGACGCCCTCCGGCGGCAGGTGTTCGGTTGCCGGTATGGCGCCATGTGGACCGGAAATCCAGCGGAATCGGCGTGTGCTCATGCGTCCAGCCCCCGGATCCACTCCAGCAGCCGCGCCGCCAGGGGCGCCGGCCACTGGCCACCGTACAGGGACTTGTCGTTCCAGAAGTTGGCGCCTGCCACTTCCCATGTATCCGCGTCGGCCGGTGCCGCGCCGGAGGTGGCTTGTGCCACGTGCCGGACCTGCAACAGCGGACCGACCGGTCCCGCGTTGAGCGTGGTGGCGTCCAGCGCGGCCAGCCCGGCGATGAATTCCGGGTGGTAGTGCTCTGCCTTGATCTCCACCAATCCCGTCGCGTCGCCGGCAGCCAGCGTTTCCAGCTTGGGTACCGCCTGGCCGCGCGTCATGAAACTCATCTGTTGCTGTTTCAGGAGCTGTTGCCACCAGGCCTTGCCGTCGGTGACAGGATCGATCAGCACCGCGGCGGCCCGGCCGCCCGTTTCCTGCGCTGCCGCCATGCGTGCCACCGTTGCGCCGAGCAGGACACCGATGAAGACCAGGTCGGTAACGCCAGACTGCTGCCGCAGGACCGCCGCGGCCCGCAGCGCATCCCGCACCAGCCCTTCCACGCGCAGATCGGCGCTTGTCCCCTCGCTGTCGCCCGTGCCAATGCTGTCATGGCGCACACAGGGCACACCGGCGGCAGCGAAACTGCGCGCCATCAGGACAAGCGAACGGGCGCTGTACTGTTTTTCCGTGGACAACGGGTGGCAGAACACGACACCGCGCGGGGACATCCTGGCGCCTGCGCCTGGCAGGGTGACGTGCAGCATCATCGCCGGCTCGCCATCGTCACGCAGGAATCCGGAGTGTTCGGTGCAGGCGCCGAGATCCTGCGCGGACAGGTCGAGCGTCAGCGACATGGGCGGCCCTCAGGCGGCGCCGGCGCGCAACTGGTCGATGAGACGCGCCAGCGCGCCGATCGTCTCGAAGTTCTCTGCCGAGAAATGATCTTCACCCAAGGTCACGCCGTGGCCGGTTTCGATGTGCTGCACCAGTTGCTGCAAGCCGAGCGAATCCAGCATGCCGGATTCCAGCAGGGACTGGTCCGCGGCGAGCAACGCACCGCCGCCACCGGGATTGCCCAACTGGCGGATGAATTCGGCGAGGGCGAGTTCGGTGGCTGTCATCCCTGGATCACCAATGCATCAAGTGTGTCACGGCTGCGGATGGTCTTGCCGAGGTTGCTGCGCGGCATCTCCCGCAAGAACAGGATTTCGGTGGGCACCTTGAAATTGGCCAGGCGCTCGCGGCAGAACGCCGTGAGTTCTGCGGTCGTGCACGCCGCGGCGCGGTGGACATAAGCGCGGATCACGTTCGACTTGCCGTCGGCCGAGGGCACGCCGATCACGGTGACGCCCTGCACCGCGGGGTGCTGTGCCATGACATCCTCGATCTCCACCGGGCTGACCTTCTGCCCCACCACATCGATGATGAAACGGCGGCGGCCGCGCAGGTGCAGGTTTCCCTCCGCATCCAGCAGCCCGAGGTCGCCGGTGTGGAAGGCGCCTCCACGGAAATGCTGGTTTTCCTCGGGGGGCAATCCGAGGTAGCCGCGCGTCATGGCACGGCTGGACACGACCACTTCGCCTTCTTCCCCGCGCGGCATTTCGGTACCGTCCTCGTCGAGGATGCGGATGCGCACGCCCGGGAAGGGCTTGCCGACTGAACCGCGCGCCTGCAAAGGGTCGGCATCCATGTTGATGGTCATGACGCCCGTCTCGGTGCTGCCGTAGTGGTTGCGGATGGGCACGCCGAAACGGCTGCGGAACGCGTCCGCAATGTCGTCGGTCAGGGCGGCGGCGGCGGAGTAGCACACGCGGACGCTGCGGATGTCCGCGGCCTCCGTCACGCTGGCCAGCTCGGCATACATGAACGGCACGCCCGGCAGGATCGTCACGCGTTCCTGCTGCATCAGCGCCAGCGCACGACGGCGGTGCAGCGAGAACGGCTGCGCCTTGCCGAGGATCACCAGCCGAGCGCCGCTGGCAACGGAGGCCAGCATGCAGTGCACGGCGCCGAAGTTGTGGTACATCGGGATCATGCAGAAAATACGGTCGGCACGCGTCAGGCGCAGTCCTTCGACCACATCGTCCGTCTCGAACCAGTACTGCTCCACCGTGCGTGGTGCGCACTTCGGGCGTCCCGTCGAACCTGAGGTGTAGATGTAGATGACGTCATCGTCCAGCCGGCTGGCGGGCAGGACCACACCCGGGGGCGTACCAGAAAGCGCTTGCAGGGAATGCGTCCCGCTGGCCGGTGATGCGGTGCCATTGACGACGATCTGCAGCGGCTGCGGCAGGCTGTCGCGCAGGCGCGCGGCAAGCGCGGCCCGTGACTCATCGACGACCAGGCAACGCACGTCGGCGTCACGCAGGTAGAAGGCCAGTTCCTCTTCCTTGAAATCGGTGTTCAGCGGCACATTGACGCCGCGGCAGGCGGCCACGGCGAACCAGGCGGCGAGGAACTCCGCGCTGTTGTCCATCACCAGCGCCACACGCTGCCCTGGCTCCAGCCCGAGCCCGACCAGTCCGCGGGCGAGCCCTTCAACCTGGTCCAGCAAGCCCCGGTGGGTGATCTGCCGGTCGCCATGCAGGATGGCGACTTCGTCAGGGCGGTAGTCCGCGTTGCGCATCAGCAGTTGCAGGAACAAGCGGTGTCTCCCGGATATGCGATGCGACGATTCTAGGGTGCCGGGCCAAACCGGGATCGACACGTGCCGCGAACTGTGACGTACAGCGGCACGCTCCGGGCGCCCCGGGCAGCAACTCAGGTCAGCGAAGCCTCGTAGATGCCCTGGATCGCGGCATCCAGAGCGGTGTCGAAAGCGGCATCGGTCTGCTGCGCCGACAGGCCCTCGGTCAGGGCACGGGAGAAGCTCGCAACCATCCCGTGCTGGCGGGCCAGCTTGGCGTTGGCGTCCGCACGGCTGTAACCGCCCGACAGCGCGACCACCTTGAGGACCCGCGGGTGGCGCGAGAAGGCGGCGTAGAGGTCGTCCTGGTTCGGCAGCGTCAGCTTCAGCATGACGAGCTGCCCCTCGGGCAGGGCATCAAGTCCCTGCTGCAGGGCGGCAGCCAGCAGGCTCTCGGCAGCGGCCTTGTCCGGGCAGTGGATGTCGACTTCGGGCTCGATGATCGGCACCAGGCCGGCCGCAATGATCTGGCGGGCAACGGCGAACTGCTGGTCGACGACGGCCTGGATGCCGGCGGCATTCGCGTGCTTGATGACCGAGCGCATCTTGGTGCCGAAGATGCCCTTGGCCTTCGCCTTGGCCAGCAGCGCGTCGAGTGCAGGCATGGGCTTCATCAGCTGGACGCCGTCAGCCTCGTCGGCGAGCCCCTTGTCCACCTTCAGGATCGGCACCACGCGCTTGACTTTCCACAGGTAATCCGCGGTCGGCTGGCCCTGGATTTCCCGGTCCATGGTCGCCTCGAACAGGATTGCGCCGAGGATACGGTCGCCATTGAATGACGGGCTGGTGATGATGCGGCTGCGCATGGCGTGGATGAGATCCATCATCTGCGTTTCGCCGGCGTAGGCCGACTCGTCGATGCCATAGAGCTTCAGCGCCTTGGGGGTGCTGCCGCCGCTCTGGTCGAGGGCCGCGATGAAGCCGGGCTGGGTGCGGAACTTGGTGACCTGCTGCTGGAAACTGCTCATTCGGGACTCCGCTGGGGTCTTCTGGGAATTCGTGGGAGTGTATCCGCTGCGGCCGTCGGCGGGTGCCGGGTCTGTTCCGCTGGCCTCCGTGTGCCGGATCCGCTTATCATTGCCGGTCCTGTCATCCCCTGCGGTACTGCCATGGCCCGTGTGACCGTCGAAGACTGCCTTCAGAACGTCGACAACCTGTTCGAGCTGGTGCTGCTTGCGTCGGCGCGGGCGCGGCGTCTCGCCAACGGTGCGGAACCCATGGTCCCCTTGGAAAACGACAAGGTGACGGTGGTCGCCTTGCGCGAGATCGCCGAAGGGCATGTCACCGCCGCCATGCTGGCCGAGCCGGAGCCGGAGCCGGAACCAGTGGTCGATCCGGGCTTCGAGAACGATATCGACGCCCAGCTCGCCGGTTTCCGCGCGCCGCAATTCGGCCTCGGAGACTGACCGGCCGCCGGATCCGCCATGAGCGACCCGGCCGTCGTGCAATCCGGCTCAGGCGCCGATAACGCCGAAGGTCGCATGCCCGGGCTCGCCGGGCTCATGGCCCTTACGGGCACATACCTGCCCGCCGAGCAGGTCGAGCGGGTCCGCGCCGCCGTCGAGTACGGCGCACTCGCGCATGAGGGCCAGCTGCGCCGTTCCGGTGAGCCCTACATCAGCCACCCTGTCGCAGCAGCGACACTGCTCGCAGAGCTGCATCTCGACGCCGACACGCTTGTTGCGGCCATCCTGCACGATGTCATCGAGGACACGCCGGTTTCCAAGGACGATATCGCGGCGCGGTTCGGCGCCGATGTCGCCGAAATCGTCGATGGCGTCACCAAGCTGGACCGGATCCAGTTCAAGAGCCGCGAAGAGGCCCAGGCCGAAAGCTTCCGCAAGATGCTGCTGGCCATGGTCCGCGACCTGCGCGTCATCATGGTCAAGCTGGCGGACCGCACCCACAACATGCGGACGATCGGCAATATGGCGGTTGCCAAGCGCCGCCAGATCGCGCGCGAGACGCTCGACATCTACGCACCGGTCGCCGAGCGCCTGGGGCTCTACGGCATCAAGCTGGAGCTTGAAGACCTGGGGTTCCGTGCACTCTATCCGCACCGCTACCAGGTCATCGAGCGGACGCTCAAACGGGCCCGTGGCAACCAGCGGGAATTCCTGGGCCGCATCCAGTCAGCGCTGTCGGCAGCCTTGGCGAAGGCAGGGCTCGACGCACACGTGGAAGCTCGCGAGAAGCATCTCTACAGCATCTACCGGAAGATGCGCCGCAAGCGGGCGGTGCTTTCGGAAATCGTCGACGTCTATGGCTTGCGGATCGTGGTCGATACCGCGGACAGCTGCTACCGCGCGCTCGGTGTCGTACATGGCACGTACCGGCCGATGCCGGGGCGTTTCAAGGACTACATCGCCATTCCGCGGGTCAACGGCTACCAGTCGCTGCACACGACATTGTTCGGGCCCAATGCCGTTCCCCTCGAGGTCCAGATCCGCACCGGCGACATGCACATGGTGGCCGAGAGCGGCATTGCCGCCCACTGGAAATACAAGTCGGGCAACGCGCGCATGGATTCGTCGCAGCAGGAGCGGGCGCGGGCGTGGTTGTCGCATCTGGTCGATCTCCAGGCCAGCGGCAATTCCGAGGAATTCATCGAGAGCGTCAAGGTCGACCTGTTCCCGGACAAGGTCTATGTGTTCACGCCCAAGGGTGCCATCCTGCGGCTGCCGCGTGGCGCGACGGTGGTCGACTTCGCCTACGCGGTGCACACCGACGTCGGCAACCGGTGTGTGGCCGCCAAGGTGGACCGGCGGCTGACGCCGTTGCGTACCGTGCTGCGCAATGGCCAGACGGTGCAGGTGATCACTGCCCAGGGCGCGCAGCCCAATCCGTCGTGGGTCAATTTCGTGGTCAGCGCCAAGGCACGCACGGCGATCCGGCAATACCTCAAAGGACTGCGTCGCAGCGAGGCGGTCGAGCTGGGTCGTCAGCTGCTCGATGCGGCACTGTCGGAGTTCGGACTCGACATGGCACGCGTCGACCCGCTGCGCCTGGCCACCTGCCTGCAGGAGTTCGGGCTTGGCCTGCCCGAGGATCTGCTGGAGAAGGTCGGCCTCGGCGAGCGTCTGGCGCCACTCACCGCCCGATTGCTGCTGCCCTCGTCGCAGGATGCCGGTGGCGCGTCCGTGCCCTTGGCCGTCGCGGGCACCGAGGGCCTGTTGGTCAGTTATGCGCGTTGCTGCCACCCGATCCCGGACGACGCGATCCTGGCCCACCTGAGCCCGGGCCGCGGCATCGTGATCCACCGGGATGCCTGTGCCAATGTCGAGGGATACCAGAAGCACCCGGAAAAGTGGCAGCCGGTCAGCTGGCAGCCGGGGCTCACACGGTTTTTCAGCTCCGAAGTGCGGATCGAGACCGCCAACCGCGTGGGCATCCTGGCCGCGATCTCGGCGGCCATCGCGGGGATGCAGACCAACATCTCGCAGGCGCTCGTGGAACAGCGCGACGGCGACGTGGCCGTGATCACGCTGGGTCTGGAGGTTCGGGATCGTGTCCATCTGGCGCGCATCGTCCGGGCAATCCATCGCATGCCTGATGTGCTGCGTGTCGAGCGCACGCTCGCACGACAACCGACGTCGGACCGGCGCCGGCAGCGCAAATCGAACAGCAGGTCGGAGGAACCATGACCCGGCAGATCATCCAGACAGCAGCGGCCCCTGAGGCCATAGGCACCTATTCGCAGGCGGTCCGCGTCGGAGACACGGTGTATGTGTCCGGGCAGATCCCGCTTGATCCAGCCACCGGGCAACTGGTGCAGGACGACATCGACGCGGAAATCCGCCGGGTGTTCGACAACCTGGAAGCGATTGCCGTTGCGGCCGGCGGTTCGTTCGACAATGTCGCCAAGCTCACCGTGTTCCTGACCGACCTTGGCCACTTCGCGCGGGTCAACGAGATCATGGCCCTGCGTTTTTCCCGGCCTTACCCGGCCCGCGCTGCAGTCGGCGTCTC
Organism: Pseudomonadota bacterium; assembly: GCA_046047615.1. GTDB lineage: Bacteria > Pseudomonadota > Gammaproteobacteria > Steroidobacterales > Steroidobacteraceae > ZC4RG30. The sequence continues at coordinate 43,893 of JBJOHO010000050.1, read as the reverse complement.
GGCACTTCCGCGAGGAGCACGCGTGGAGATGGAGTGCGTCCTGGCCCTGTGACCGCACCCTCCCCTGCCGCTGAGCCGGGGTTGGAGGAGGTCTTGTTCCGCCTCCCGCTCCGCTACGAGGACCGGACCGTGCTGACGCCGCTTGGCGCGGCGTTGCCGGGCCAGCGGGTGGTGGTCGAGGGCGAGATACAGCTGGCAGAGGTCAGCTTCCGGCGCCGTCGCAGCCTGCTGGTCCGTCTCGGGGATGGCAGCGGGTTTCTCAACCTGCGGTTCTTCCACTTTTCCGGCGCGCAGCAGCAGGGCTTGGCGCGTGGTGTCCGCCTGCGTTGTTTCGGCGAGGTGCGGCGCGGGGCGATGGGCCCGGAGATCGTGCATCCGGAGTATCGCCGGGTCACTGGTGCTGCGGAGCCGCTTCCGGATCGGCTTACGCCGGTCTATCCGTTGGCGGAGGGCATGACGCAGGGGCGTTATCGTCAGACCGTGGCGCGCGCCCTGCGCCGCCTGGATGCGGGCGGGTTGGAGGATTATCTGCCGCGACAGGTGGTCGCGTCGCTGGGTTTGCCCACGCTGCGTGAGGCTCTGCACTTCATGCACCATCCGCCGGTCGGCACGTCACTGGCGGATTTTCTCGCCGGGCGGCATCCGGCGCAGATGCGGCTGTCCTTCGAGGAGCTGTTGGCGCACCAGCTGGCGCTGCAATGGGTCAAGCGCAGCATCCAGGGGGATCCTGCGGTGGCGCTGGCCGATCCTGCAGGCCTGGCGGAGTCGCTGCGGTCGAGCCTGCCGTTTTCCCTGACTGGGGCGCAGGCGAGGGTCCTGGCGGAGATCGATGCGGACCTCCGCCGTCCGCGACCCATGGTCAGGCTGGTGCAGGGGGATGTGGGCTGCGGCAAGACCGTCGTGGCCGCGCTGGCGGCGGCACGGGCGGTGGGCAGTGCAGGACAGGTGGCGGTGATGGCGCCGACAGAACTGCTCGCCGAGCAGCATTTTCGTGCCTTCGAGGCCTGGTTCAGGCCGCTGGGCGTCAGTGTCGGGCTGTTGTTGGGCGCACAGCCGCTGCGTCAACGACGGGCCGGCATGGCTGCGGTCGCCGATGGAAGCCTGCGTGTCGTCGTGGGCACTCATGCGCTGTTCCAGGATGGTGTGGCGTTTGCGGCGTTGCGGCTGGTCATCATCGACGAGCAACACCGTTTTGGTGTCCAGCAGCGCTTGCGCCTGCGGGACAAGGGCGTGGGCGCAGGCGGCGCAGTCCCGCACCAGCTCATCATGACGGCGACGCCGATTCCGCGCACGCTGGCCATGACCGCCCATGCTGATCTCGATGTATCGGTGATCGATGCCCTGCCGCCGGGGCGGACGCCGGTGCGCACCGTCGTCCTTCCGGAGGAGAAGCGCTCTGCTGTCGTCGCACGGGTGCGGGCGGCCTGCAGCGAGGGTCGCCAGGCCTATTGGGTCTGCCCTCTGGTCGAGGAGTCTGAGGAGCTCAGGGCGCAGGCGGCCGAGGAGATGGCCGTCGTGCTCACGGAGGCCCTTCCGGAGGTGCGGGTCGGACTCGTCCATGGGCGCATGCCCTCCCGCGACAAGGAGTCCGTGATGGCGCGTTTCAAGGCTGGGGAGCTGCAGTTGCTCGTGGCGACCACAGTGATCGAGGTGGGCGTTGACGTGCCGAATGCCAGCGTGATGGTCATCGAGAACGCCGAGCGCATGGGCCTGGCGCAGATCCATCAATTGCGTGGCCGGGTCGGCCGGGGTTCCGCCGAGAGCAGTTGCGTGCTGCTGTACCGCAGTCCGGTGTCCGCCATGGCGCGGTCGCGGCTGGCCACGCTGCGGGATACCAACGATGGATTCGAGATCGCCCGCCGGGACTTGGAGCTTCGTGGTCCCGGAGAATTGCTCGGCACACGCCAGACCGGCCTGGCGGAGCTGCGCGTGGCAGATCTGGTACGGGATGCCCATCTGCTGCCGCAGGTCCGTGACACGGCCAGCGGCTTGCTGGACGAGAACGCCGCGTGTATTGAACCTTTGCGCCGGCGGTGGATCGGTGCCGCGGAGGATTATGGACGCGTGGGTTGAGTGGCGGGCCGTACAGCGTCGTGCGTCCGGCTTTTTCCAGTTGATGCGGCTCGACAAGCCTGTCGGGACTTTCCTGCTGCTGTGGCCGCTGCTGTGGGCGATGTGGCTGGTGGCCGACGGCGCGCCGCCCGCGCCGGTCTTTTGGGTGTTTCTCGCCGGCACGGTGGTGATGCGCTCTGCCGGGTGTGTGATCAATGATTTTGCGGATCGTCGGTTTGATCCCTTCGTGAAGCGGACGCGCGCCAGGCCGCTTGCCGCGCGGCGGGTCAGCCCGCGCGAGTCGCTGGTCCTGTTCGGCGGTCTGATGGTCGTGGCCCTGCTGCTCGTGATGACGCTGGATCTGCGTACGGTGCTGTGGTCGCTGGGCGGCGCCGTCCTGACGGTCCTCTATCCGTTCACGAAGCGCGTGTTCCCGGTTCCGCAGTTCTGGCTCGGTGCGGCCTTCGGCTGGGCGGTGCCGATGGCCTGCGTCGCCCTCACGGGCGAGGTGGGACGCTTGGGGTGGCTGCTGTTCGTGGTGACACTGTTGTGGGCGGCGGTCTACGACACGGAGTATGCGATGGTCGACCGCGACGATGATCTGCGGCTGGGCGTGCGCAGCAGTGCCATCTGGTTCGGGGAGATGGACACCTTGGCCATCGGCATCATGCAGGCGATGGTGGTGGTCGGTCTGTATCTGGCCGGGCGGTCCACCGGCGCGGGACTGGCCTACAACCTTGGCCTGGTGGTTGCGGCACTGATGTTCGCGAGGCAGCAGTGGCTGATCCGTGACCGTGAGCGGGAGGCCTGCTTCCGGGCGTTCCGTGAAAATGGCTGGCTGGGCGCCGCGGTGTTCGCGGCGCTGCTGGTGGATTACCAGTGGCGTTGAGGGCGGAGAGTGTTCCTCAGGCGTCGGGGTTCTTGTCCGTGCAGACGAACTCCTTGAGCCAGGTGTCGGCAGGCAGGCGCCGGAACTCGAGCCTGAACGTCCACGGCTTTGTGTAGTACACGGGGTCTGTCACCGTCGCTCGGTAGTGCAGCGTGCCGCCGTCTTCACTGCGCGTGAATTGCTCCTGCAGCGCCAGTTGGGTGGAGTGCGGCAAGCCCGTGGCGTCCAAGGTCGTGAGATCGTTGAAGCCCGTGGAGCGGATGTCCAGGACACGCCCGGTGCGTTTGCCGACACTGCTCCCCATGTAGTTGTATTCGAGGTCGTCGGCAGGCGGCAGGTCTTCGTCCAGATAGACCAGCCTGGGCATGTGGTGGGCCTCGTGGAGGAAGGTGAGCTGCCGCGTTTCCTCGAGGATCTCGATGGGGTATGGGGCAAGCAGCAGCCGCGGGAGACCATGGGGCAGGCACTGCTTCAGGGAGTCGAAACTGTGGTCGCCGGCCTTGGCTGCAGCAATTCGCCGGGCGTGCATGGCCTTTCCGGCCTTGTTGAGGGGCGGCGTCTTGCCCTCTTCCGTCTTCAGTGCGGTGGGCGGGTCCACCACCTGCCAATAGCCTGCAAAGCCGTCGGCCTGGGCGTCGGCTTGCGACGGCCACAGGGTCGCGAGAGCCAACAGCAGGCACAGGGTGGCCAGCGGTTGCATGGCGGGCGTTTTAGTGCGGCGCGTTTGCATTTTCACTTGGCCACCGTGATGCCGTTCTCGGGCGCGTTGCGGTTGTTTTCTTCGCAGATGTATTCCGCGATGCGGATGTCGGGCCGCCAGGCGTAATTGATCTTCTTCACCCACGGGCGGGTGAAATACACCGGATCGATGATCGTGACCTCGTTTTCGAGGTTCAGTCCGTTTTCCGTCTTGCGCAGGCGCTCGATCGTATGCAGTTGATCCGAGTGGATGATGCCCTCCTCGTCGATCCACGTGCGCGTGTCGGTCCCCTTGGTCTCGATGACGAGGACGTCGCCTTCCCAGCGGCCCACGGAGTATCCCAGGAAGCTGGTGGGGACCGTGTCGGGCATCGGTTGGTCCATGCGGATCTGCCGGATGTTGTGGGCCACCTCATGCACGATCGTGATCTTGCCCGGTGAGTGGATGATCTGGATCGGGTACGGTGAGTTCATCACGCGCGGTATGCCGTGGGGCCAGCAATGCGTCGAGGCGTCGGCGAAGGGCGTACCTTCGGTTTCCGCCTTGACGCGCTTGTCGAATTCGGCGCGCCCGTGGGGCGTGAACGGCGGCAGCGTGTTCGTCGGCGTGCGGAAGCGGCGGTTGTAGTCGCGGATGAACCAGACGCCTGAGAGATCGCGTCGGGCGGCCATTGACGACATGTCGCTGTACTGCGTGTTGTAGCGCGGCTCGGGCAGGGGAGCGGCGGGCCGGTAGAGCGCGTTGTTGGCCTGCTGGGCTGCGAGCAGGCCGGGGCCGAGGCCCAAGGCGAGGACGAGCGCGGCGCGCAGGAAAGGTGTCTGCAGGCGTGACATCAACGGTTCCCCCCGTCGGTCTGGTGTGGTGCCGAGTCCGGAGCATAGATCCCCGGCGGCACCTCAAGGTAGGGCGCGGGACCCTTTCGTGGTTGCTGCGGCAACTTGCGTGAAGCTGTCAGCCCCCGGCAGCCACGGTCTGTTCCAAGCCTTGGGCTGCTGCGTCGGCAAACCGCTTGCAGCCGTCGCTGTCTTTGAGGCTCGCGCGGTTTGCGCTGTCCCGTGCGGCCACCCGCTCCAGCAGGCGGGAGTCCTCGTTCCTTGGGGTGATCAGCACATCGCAGGGCAGGGCAGCAATCCGTTGGAGGCTGTCGCGGAATCGAGCGAGCGACACGACATCCCCGCTGAAACGATAGCCCTTGCCCGCCACGAGGCTCATGCTGTCGACGTAGGCCATCTTGAGGCAGGTGGCCGCTTCGCAGGACTCCCAGGTCCATGTCGTACCCCCGGGACTGTGGCCCGGCGTGGGATGGGACTGGAACCGGTTGGAGCCGACGCCCAGCAGTTGATTGTCGCTGACGACCCATACCGTGCCTGCGGGCGACGCGATGCGGGGCGTCTTCAGGGTGTGCTGCGGATCGTCGGTCATCAGCTTTCCCGTGCGCAGCACGATGTCATTCGGCCGCCGGGTATGGATGGCGGCACCGGTCAGCTGTTGCAGTTCCGCGAGCCCACCTGCCGTGTCGAAGTGCGCGTGAGTCAGGAGGATGGCCTTGACGTCTGTGGGCTTGAAGCCCAGCTTGGCGATGTTTCCGGCGATCTGCTTCGCGCTGTCCTGCATGCCGGCATTGATGAGGACGTGCCCATAGTCCGAAGTCACGAGGATGGCAGCCAGCGAACGGGTGCCGACATGCCATGTGTTGCCGAAGATCTGGAACGGCGCCTGTGCGAGGTTCCAGTCCGCCATCTGCTGTCGTGTGGGTGCCGGCGTGGCCGCATCGGCAAGGGACGCGATCACGGCGAGCGCGAGCGTCCCGGCGGCACCGCATCGTGCTGCCACGGAGGAGACCGTGGCTTTGGGCTTGGGCGTCAGGCCAGTGACAGGGCTTGGGAAGTCAGCAAGGTGCTCCATGGTGACGGACTCCGCGTGCGGTCATGATTTGCGCAAGGTCCAGAGCAGCAAGGATGTGGCCAGGACCAGCACGGCGGCTCCCGCGTTGTGGGCCGTGGCAAGTCCAAGCGGAAAGCCGCCCAGGACCATGTAGATGCCGATGAGAAGTTGCAGGGCCAGTGCCGCCACAACGCCCGCTGCGGCGGCGTTCACGGCGGTGCCAAGCCGGCTGCGCCAGGCGATGAAAGCGGCCAGCAGCACGGCGAAGGTCGTGAACAGGGCGCCAAGGCGGTGGGTGAAATGCACGGCAACCCTGGCGGGGTGGTCAAGGACGCCCCCCTCGTAGTTGATGCCGAGCCCACGCCACAGCACGAAGCCTTCCTGGAAGTCGGCTTCAGGCCACCAGCGCTGTTGGCAGGTGGGAAAATCAGGGCAAGCGACCGCCGCATAGTTGGTGCTGGTCCACCCCCCCAGCAGGACCTGCATGGCCAACACGACGAGACTGGTGATGGCGAGGGCGCGCGCCAGGCGCGGCGTGACAAGGGGGGTGTTGGAGATGGCTTCCGGGAGTTTCCAGGTCACGCCATCGGCGGGCACGCTGCGCATCGAGAGGTACAACCACCAGAGCAGGGCGACGGTTGTGATACCGAACCCGAGATGCAGCGTCACGACCAGCGGCTTGACCAGCCAAGTGACGGTGAGCATGCCCAGCATGCCCTGGAACAGGACCAGGCCCAGCAGCGCGAACGGCAGCAGGCGCGGCATGTAGCGGTGGCGGCGCTTCAGCCAAGCCGTGAGGGCAATCACGAGGATCACCAAACCGAGGAGGCTGGCGGCGTAGCGGTGGATCATTTCGCGCCAGGCCTTGCCCATGTGCAAGGGCGCATCAGCCGTTCCGGCGCCGGACTCGAGTGCGCCCACCGGTGAAAAGTGGCCGTAGCAGCCCGGCCAGTCGGGGCAGCCGAGGCCCGCCCATGTGAGCCGGACATAGGCGCCGAACACGACCACGCCCAGTCCGAGCAGGACGCCGGCCAGGGCAAGACGACGGATGAGCAGCAAGGGGTTCATGTCAGCCGATGCTCGAAAGCTTGAGGAGCTTCTTGAGGTCCGTGAGCAGGTCTTTTGGAACGCCGTCGATATCGTAACGCATGACCACGTTGCCGATCGGGTCCACGACGTACACCCAACGATGCCCCTCGCCCGGCGACAGTGCGCGCGCGACGCGCGCGGCCTCGGCGTTCCCCTCCGTCGCGTGGACCGACAACCCGGCGTGCTCGGTCTCGAGGTAGGCACGGTCGCAGCAGGTGCCGTCGGCGATGAACACACGGTTGACGCGCCCCATGTCCTGGGCGAGCGCGAGGCGGGTTTGCCGCATCAGCACCAGCGCTTTGCGGCAGGCGTCGTCACAGCCGCCTTCCGCAACGTGGAGCAGGGTCCACTTCCCATAGGGCAGCACCGGACCTTCTTCGATGGTGACCACGGGAGCCATCAGCTCGCCATGGACGGTCAGGCCGCTGGGCCGCCAGCTGGTGCCGAAATACAGGAACACAGCCACCAGAACGGGCAGGAAGAACAGCGCCACCAGCAGCAGCAGCGTGATCCGGGAGCCGGTTTTCGGGGTTTCAGTGCTGTTCGCTGGAGCGTTCATCGGGTTTCCGCAGGTTGAGCAGGACAAACAGGGCCAAGGCGAGAGCGGCGAAGGACCACCATTGGATCGCGTAGGCGAAGTGGCGTTCCGGGGGCACACCGGTCCGCGGCCAATTCCGCTCATAGCCCGGTCCACTGTCCTGCGCCAAATGCAGCATGAGACGGTCGGTAGGACGGCCGAGCGCAGCCTCGAGTTCCGGCCACTGGGGAAAACTCAGCACCCGTGGCCAGGTGGCAGCCACAGCCGGCGCCGATGGCACGGGAGAGGCAATCCCGGCAACAGGCAGGGCGGCGCGCCGCCCCCGGAGGGAGACTGTTGCGCCGACGTGTTCCGGGGGAAGGGAGATTTCCGGCAGCCGATCCCGATAGCCGGAAAACGGAATCCAGCCACGGTTGATGAGCCACAGGCGATTGTCGGCATCGACGAGGGGTGTGAGCACCTCGTATCCGGCCCGGCCATCACGGGTGATGTTGTCGAGCAGGATCTGCCGGTCGGCCAGCAGCACCCCGCGGACGTCAGTAACGGCCTCGCGCTCGCTGGCCGCCCAAGCCGCCTCCCGCCCCTGACCACGCCCCCACTGCCACGCGCCGAGACCCGCGAACAGGAGCGCGGCGACGGCACTCACCAGCAACCATCCCCAGGGGAACGGTCGCCGCCAGCGCCAGCGCGTCAGGCCGCGAGGCATAATGGCGCCATGGAAATCCAGAAAGTGTTCATTTTGGTGGTGCTGGCGGGAATCATCGTCAGCCTGGGTTCGGCGCTCTACCATCTGTCCGCACATAGCGCGGACTCCGGGAAGATGTTGCGCGCGCTGAAGATCCGCGTCGCGCTATCCGTAGGACTGTTCATCCTGCTGTTCGTCGCCTGGGCGCTGGGATTCATCCAGCCCCACGCGGTGCCCTTGTAACAGCGGCGGCCCGCCGGTCGCAACCGGCGGCCCCGGTCGCGCGGCGGTTCACACCTTGGCGGCTGCGCCGCCAAGGCTTGCGTCGGTGCTCAGACCCAGTAGACGAAGACGAACAGGATCAGCCAGACCACGTCGACGAAGTGCCAGTACCACGCGACCGCCTCGAAGGCGAAGTGGCGCTGCGGCGTCAGGTGGCCTTTCATTGTCCGCAGCCAGACGACCAGCAGCATGATGGCGCCGATGGTGACATGCAGACCGTGGAACCCGGTGAGCATGAAGAACGTCGAGCCGTAGATACCGGTCGACAGCCGCAGACCCAGCTCAGTCCAGGCGTGCACGTACTCTTCGCCCTGCAGGAAGACGAAGATGAAGCCCAGCAGCCAGGTCGCCGCGAGGGCGATGTTGAGCAGCTTTCGGTTGGCAGCGCGCAGCGCATGGTGGGCGATGGTGATGGTGACACCGGACAACAGCAGGATCGCCGTGTTGATCGCCGGGAGACCGAAGGCCGGAATGGTCTCGAAGCTGCCGTCGTCCCTGCCGCCCACCGTACCCGGACCGTTGCTCGGCCAGGAGGGGCTGAAACCGTCCCACAGCAGCAGCGGGTTGTAGGCCTTGACGCCCTCGCCGCCCAGCCACGGGATCGACAACTGCCGCGCATAGAACAGCGCGCCGAAGAACGCGGCGAAGAACATCACCTCGGAAATGATGAACCACATCATTCCCATGCGGAACGACTTGTCGACCTGCAGGTTGTACATGCCGTTCTGGTTCTCGTCGATGACGGTTGAGAACCAGCCGAAGAACATGAACGCGATCAGCGCCGCGCCCGGGATGAAGGCCCAGCCGCCGGCCCAGCCGTTCAGGAAGCTGACCACGCCCAGCATCAGCACGAACAGCGATATGGACCCGACGATGGGCCAGGGGCTGCTGTGGGGCACGTAGTAGGTGTTGCTGTCGTGGCTTTCGGAATGCGTGCTCATGGGCCTGGTCTGCCTTGATTGGTGATCAGCGTTGGGCGCTTGGCGCCTCGGTGTCATAGAACGTGTAGGCCAGCGTGATGCGGTCGATGTGTTTCGGCAGCGCCGGATCCACAACGAACCGCACTGGCATGGCCCGTTCCTCCCCGGTGACAAAGTGCTGCGGCGTAAAGCAGAAACACTCGGTCTTGCGGAAATAGACGGACGCCTTCGAAGGCGCGACGTCAGGCACGGCCTGCGCCCAGGTCTCGCGACCGGTGAGGTTCCGTGCGGTGAACTGGGCCTCGTAAAGCCGCCCGGGCTTCACTTTCATCTGTGTCACGGCCGGCCGGAATTCCCAGGAGCCTACCGTGGGCAATTCGCCGAGGAATTCGATGGTGATTTCGCGGGCGTCGACGGCTGACTCGGTGACCACCGATGCGGCGGTGAGGTTGCCGCGGTCACCCACGCCGGTGACCTCGCAGATCACGTCGTACAGCGGCACCAGCGCATAACCGAACCCGAACGCCCCAAGGGCCACCAAGGCCAGCTTGCCGGCGGTCTTGCCGGCGCTTTCGCGCGGCGGAGAGGGCCTTGGGGTGTCGTCTGCCATGGTGACGGTCAACCGCCCCGGCTGACCGAGGCCACGATGAAGGCGACGTACAACGCCAAGGCCACGCAACCCAGCACGATGGCCGAGTTGCGCGCCTTGCGCCGCTTGTCCTGGTCGTTGGTCATTTCCGGACGCAGGTCAGTGGGCGGCGCCGCGGTTGACGACGTCAAGCGCCGGCGGCTCGGTCCAGCTGTGGTACGGGGCCGGCGACGGCACTTCCCACTCGAGGCCATGCGAGCCTTCCCACACGTGCGAGGTGGCCTTCTCGCCGCCCTTCACGCATTTCCAGATGATGTACAGGAACAGCAGCTGGGACAGGCCAAAGCCGAAGGCGCCGACGGACGACACCATGTTCCAGTCTGCAAACTGGGTGGCGTAGTCGGGGATGCGGCGCGGCATGCCGGCAAGGCCGAGGAAGTGCTGCGGGAAGAACAGGACGTTCACGAACACGGCGGACAGCCAGAAGTGCCACTTGCCGAGGGTCTCGTCGTACATGTGGCCGGTCCACTTGGGCAGCCAGTAGTACACCGCGGCGATGATGGCGAACAGCGCGCCAGGCACCAGCACATAGTGGAAGTGGGCCACGACGAAGTAGGTGTCGTGGTACTGGTAGTCAGCCGGGGCCATCGCAAGCATCAGGCCCGAGAATCCACCGATGGTGAACAGGAACAGGAAGGCGATGGCCCACAGCATCGGGACTTCGAAGGTGATCGAGCCGCGCCACAGGGTGGCCGACCAGTTGAACACCTTCACGCCCGTGGGCACGGCAATCATCATCGTGGTCAGCATGAAGAACAGCTGGCCGGCCAGCGGCATGCCCACCGTGAACATGTGGTGGGCCCAGACGATGAAGGACAGGAAACCGATCGAGGCGGTGGCGTAGACCATCGACTCATAGCCGAACAGCGGCTTGCGCGCGAAGGTCGGCAGGATCTCGCTGACGATGCCGAAGGACGGCAGGATCAGGATGTAGACCTCGGGGTGGCCGAAGAACCAGAAGATGTGCTGGTACATCACCGGGTCACCGCCACCGGCGGCAGCGAAGAAGGTCGTGCCGAAGAAGTGGTCGGTGATCAGCATGGTGACCGCACCCGCAAGGACCGGCATCACCAGGATCAGCAGGTAGGCCGTGATCAGCCAGGTCCAGCAGAACATCGGCATCTTGAGCAGGCCCATGCCCGGCGCCCGCATGTTCATGATCGTCACGATCACGTTGATGGCGCCCATGATGGACGAGGCGCCCATCAGGTGGACCGAGAACATGGCCAGCGGGAAGGCATCGCCCGTCTGCAGCACCAGGGGCGGATAGAGCGTCCAGCCGCCGGCAGGTGCACCACCCGGCAGGAAGAAGGTCAGCAGCAACAGCAGCCAGGCGAAGGGCAGCAGCCAGAACGAGAAGTTGTTCAGGCGGGGCAGCGCCATGTCGGCGGCACCGACCTGCAGCGGGATCATCCAGTTGGCGAGCCCCGTCCAGGCCGGCATCATGCCGCCGAAGATCATGGCCAGCGCGTGGACGGTGGTCATGGAGTTGAAGAACTGCGGGTCGACGAACTGCAGGCCCGGCTGGAACAGCTCGGCGCGGATCACCATGGCCATGCCGCCGCCGATCAGGAACAGGATGCCGGCGAACACCAGGTACATCGTGCCGATGTCCTTGTGGTTCGTGGCGAACACCCAGCGCTGGATGAAGCCCCGGGCGGGTCCGTGGTGGTCGTCGTGCCCGGCGTGGGCCGCGTGTTCGGTATTGGCCATGATTGCTACCTGTCCGTGAACTTTGTTGATGCCGACTCAGCCGGCCGTGGTGGCGGCTGGAGCGGCGGCCTGCTGCTGCGTGGCGCCGCGCTGCGCGGCGAGCCAGGCATCGAATTCCGCCTGGGTCTTCGCCTCGACCACGATCGGCATGAAGCCGTGGTCGCGACCGCAGAGCTCGACGCACTGGCCGCGGTACGTGCCGGGCTTGTCGGCCTGGACCTCGAACCACGCCTCGTTGACGAAGCCCGGGATCGCATCCTTCTTGACGCCGAACGCCGGCACCCACCAGGCATGGATGACATCCTTCGCCGTCAGCAGCAGGCGCACCTTGGTGCCGACCGGGACGACCAGGGGCTTGTCGACCTCAAGGAGGTAGTTGGGCACCGACGAAGGGTCGGTGCCGGACTGCAACTGGCGCGCCGCGTCACTGTCACGCGACAGCGTGGAATAGAAGCTCACGCCCTTGTCGAGATAGTCGTACTGCCACTTCCACTGGTAGGCCGTGACCTTCACCGTCAGGCCGGTGTTGGTGGCGTCTTCGAGGTGGATCAGCGTGCGGGTTGCCGGCACCGCCATGAGGACGAGGATGACCACGGGGATGGCCGTCCAGATGATCTCCGCCCGGGTGCTGTGCACCATCGTCGTGTCCGGCACCGCACCCTTGGATTTGCGGAATTTGACGAGCGACAGGATCATCCAACCGAACACGAACGCGCCGATGGCCACGCACCACCACAGCACGAGCATGTGCAGGTCGTAGATCTCCCCGGACATGGTGGAGACGCCCTTGGGCATGTTCAGGGCACCCCAATCCGCCCGGGCGGCAGGGGCGGCGAGCAATGCCGCGACGGCAGTCAGCAATCCTGTTTTGCGGAACATCGGATGACCTTGGCTTTCCTGTGATCTGTCCAGACTTCATGCCGGCGGGAGCTGGGGGGATTCACCGGTCTTGCCGACCAGGCCCTGCAGCCGCCGCGCGACGCGTTGCCGGTCATCCTCGGTGAGGAACTGGCCGACCTCGCACCCCTTCCCGGAACATTCGATGACCAATCGGCTCGGATGCCGCGGGACGCGCGGGCGCCGGAGTTTAACCTGAGCCCAGTGGCGCGGAAATACCACAGCGTCCGGCGGGCCGTCTTTTTTCGAAAACAGGACCCGGATCTGGTCGTCGGTAATGAGAATCGTCTGCTTCCGGTGGCGACGGTCGAGGCTGAGCTTGAGGGCCCATCCAAGAGCCGCCATCTCGAGTCCGGCGAAACCGAGGATGGGCCAGAAGCCCAGAATCGCGAGGGATCCCGCCAGCAGGAAGCTGCCGGCGCAGATCCCGAGGAAGAACCGTTGCGCCTGGGAGGTCGTCAGTGCGTTGTGCGGCGCCAGCTCGATGGTCGTCTCCATGGCAGCCGTCATGATGCGCGGGCGGCACGCTGGAAGTCGAGTCGGCCGACGCACGGAAATGGCAGGCGCCGTTGCAGGTCGCTGACATAATCGTCGGCGTCATGAAAATCCGGCTCGCAGTGGTTGGCGACCCAGCCGGCCACCGGCAGACCGCTGGCCTGGAGCGCGGCGGCCGTCAGCAGGGCGTGGTTCAGTGCCCCCAGCCGGATGCCCACGACCAGCATCACCGGCAAACGCAGCGCGACAGCCAGGTCGGCCAGCGTCGGGCCGCGCTCGCCGCGGACGGCAGGTTCCGCCAGCGGAACGAACCAGCCGCCGGCACCCTCGACGACGACCACCTCGGCCTTGTCTGCCAGCACCTGCCAGGCTGCCGTCAGCGCGGACACGTCCAGCCGGTGGCCGTCGGCTGCGGCGGCAATATGGGGCGCGGTGGCACGTGGCAGGCAGACCGGATTGACTTCCGTGTAGTGGCACGGGACCGAGCTGGCCTCCAGCAACGCCAGTGCATCCTCGTTGCGCCAGCCGTCCACGGTCTGGTGTGCGCCGGCGGCCACCGGCTTCATGCCGACGACCCGGCGACCCTCGCGCGCCAGCTGCCGCAGCAGCTGCACGGCCACATGGGTCTTGCCGACGCCGGTATCGGTGCCGGTGATGAACACGCTGCAGTCGACTTCGATGCGCTGCATCAGTGCTCCTGTCTGCGCGTCCGCAATCGCTGGCGCAGCTGGTCCAGCCCGAAGACCTGTTCACCGGGTTGCTCCTGGCGCACCGCGGCCGCCGGGGCCCATGCCACGGCGTTGACGATCTCCCAGCTCACCGGGAGCCCCTGCGGCTGCCGGAACGACTCGTAGGCGGCCTGCATGGCCTGCAGCCGCTGCCGGCCCGCGAGTCCCGGGGCGCGACCGGGCACGTGGTTGGCACCCATGCCTCGCAGCTGCAGCGCCAGCGTGCGCCAGTCCGGCACGAAGCGGCACACCCGGTCCACGTCCAGCACCGGCTCGTGGAAGCCGGCACGCTGCAGGGCAGCGCCAAGGTCGAGGAGATCGGTGAACTCGTTGACGTGGGGGGCGTCATCCACCGCAGCCCAGGCACGGCGCAGCTCCTGCAGGGTGGCCGGACCGAAGCTCGAGAGCAGCAGCAGCCCGCCCGGCCGCAGCACGCGGCGGATCTCTGCCAGTGCGGCATCCGGGGGCTGGCACCATTGCAGCATCAGGTTGCTGAAGACCAGATCCACGCTGGCCGCGGCCAGAGGCAGCGCGGCGGCGTCGGCCTGTACCGCGTGCAGGCGGCGCCACGGCCAACTGCGGGCGGCCAACTGCCGCAGCATGCCGGTGGCCAGGTCCAGGCCGACAACCGTGGCGCGGCCGTAGCGGCGCTTGAGCTCGCGCGTGGCACCGCCGGTGCCGGCACCCAGGTCCAGCACCACGGCCGGCCGCGCCGGCAGCACCTCGAGCCGTTCCAGCAGCCCCGCACGGACCTGCTGCTGCAGGCTGGCGACGTCGTCGTAGGTCGGTGCTGCACGGCTGAACGCGCGGCCCACCGGGCGGGCGTTGCGGGGCAGGTTGTCAGGCATCGGCGAGGAACTCCTCGAGCGCATCGCAGAGCGTCTCGACATGGGACAGCTGGGGCACATGGCCGGCACGCGGGATCTCGACATGCCGTCCCTGCCCGACGTTCAGCGCCAGCCAACCCGCGGCGGCGGCTGGCGTGATGCGGTCGTGCTGGCCGGCCACGACAAGGCTCGGCTGCGCGATTGCCGCGCACAGGTGCCGCAGGTCGTTGTCGCGCAGGAAGCGGAGCCCGGCGCCCAGTGCCGGCCGGGACGCGGCGCCGTGGCGGGCCAGCGCGTCCTGCAACCACCGCAAGGCGGGACCGGCCTCGCGGCTGCCGCGCAGCTGCAGCTGCAGGAATTCCTGCACCGTGGCTTGCCAGTCGGACTCCAGCTGCACGGCGAACCGGTGCATGACCGCCGGCGCCACACCATGCGGCCACTCCTCGTCACTGACAAAACGCGGTGTGCCGGCGACAACCACCAGGCGTTGCACGCGCGAGGGCTGCTGGTGGGCCAGCCAGAGGGCCATCTGCGCCCCCAGCGACCACCCGAGCACGGCGCAGCGCGGCGGCAGCACCGCGGCAATGCGCGCGCACTGCGCCTCGAAGGCCTCGTCACTGGCCTGCCAGTCGCTGGCACCATGGCCCGGCAGGTCGACCAGCATGACCTCGCGCTGGGGCGCCAGCCGGTCGCGCAGCGCATCGAACACCCGCAGGTTCATGCCCCAGCCGTGCAGGCAGACCAACGGCAATCCACCAGCCCCGAGGCGCTCGACGTACAGGCCCGTCACGAAGGCTCCCGGGGCGGCAGCACGCGGACCAGGGCATCGAGCAGCCCTTCCACTTCGGCCGTGGTGTGGCCTGCCGTCAGGGTCACGCGCAGCCGCGCCGTGCCGGCCGGAACCGTTGGGGGGCGGATGGCGGCGACCCAATAGCCGGCCTCGAACAGGCGCTGGCTGGCCTGCAAGGCCAAGGCGGCATCGCCGACGAGGAGCGGCTGGATCGGGGTCGTGGAGTCCCCCAGGGCGAGACCGCGTTCGCGGGCGCCGCTGCGGAATGCCGCGACGTGCTGTGCAAGGACCTGGCGCCGCCAGGACTCCGCCTCCGCGATACGCAGGGCCGCGCGCGTGGCAGCGGCCACCGGCGGCGGCAGCGCCGTGGTGTAGATGTAGCTGCGGGCCCGCTGCATCACCAGCTCGACCAGGTCCGCCGGACCGGCGACAAAGGCACCGAAACTGCCGAAGGACTTGCCCAGCGTGCCTACCAGCAGCGGAACCGCCGCCTCATCGAGCCCTGCGGCCAGGACGCTGCCACGCCCCCCGGGACCCAGCACGCCGAGGCCGTGGGCATCATCGACGACGAACCAGGCGGCGTGGTCGCGTGCGAGACCAGCCAGTTGCGGCAACGGAGCAAGATCGCCATCCATGCTGAAGACGCCGTCCGTCGCCAGCACCGTGCAGCGCCCGCCGGCGGCCTCGAGGCGCTGCGCTGCATCGCCCACACACAGATGCGCGTAACGCTGCAGGTCGGCGCCGGCGAGACGCGCGGCATCCAGCAGCGAGGCGTGGTTGAGCCGATCCTGCAGCACCCCCTCGCCGCGGCCGGCCAAGGCCGTGAGGGCGCCCAGGTTCGCCATGTAGCCGGTGGAGAACAGCAACGCCGCCTCGCGGCCCGTGAACGCAGCGAGTTCCTCTTCCAGGGCATGGTGTTCGGCGCCGTGACCGGTGACCAGATGCGCGGCGCCGCTGCCGCTGCCGCTGGCTGCGGCGGCTCGGCCCATGGCCTCGGCGAGCCGGGGATCGCGGGCCAGACCGAGATAATCGTTGCTGCAGAAGTTCAGGCTGGCGCGACCGTCAACGATCACGTGCGTGGACAGGCCCGGCCGGGTGAATCCCTGCACGCAGCGACGCCGCCGGCGCAGTGCGCGGCCCTCCAGTTCCTGCAGCGCCTCGCGCGCCGCCGACGGGGCGCGTCGCAAGGCGCGCCCGTCAGCAGCAGCCGCTGCGGGACAGGGTCTGCTGCTGGGTTTCGGGCTCGATCTGCAAGCGGGCCAGCAGCGCCCGGTCGCGCTCGACGTCCGGGTTGCCCGTGGTCAGCAACTTCTCGCCGTAGAAAATGGAGTTGGCACCGGCCATGAAGGCCAGCGCCTGGGCCTCGTCGGACATCTCCTGGCGGCCGGCAGACAAGCGGACCTGGGACGCCGGCATGAGGATCCGGGCCACCGCGATGGTGCGGATGAACTCGAAGTGGTCGGCCCGCTGCGTGCCGGCCAGCGGCGTGCCCTGCACCTGGACCAACTGGTTTATCGGCACGCTCTGCGGGTGTTCGGGCAGGTTGGCCAGCGTGACCAGCATGCCGGCGCGGTCCGCGCGCGTCTCGCCCATGCCGACGATGCCGCCGCTGCACACCTTGAGGCCCGCCTCGCGCACGGCCTGCAGCGTGTCCAGGCGGTGCTGGTAGCTGCGGGTGCTGATGATGCGCTCGTAGTACTCGGGCGAACTGTCGACATTGTGGTTGTAGTAGTGCAGGCCGGCCTCGCTGAGTTCCTGCGCCTGCTCCGGCGACAGCATGCCCAGCGTGGCGCAGGTCTCGAGACCCAGCGCCTTCACCTCGCGGATCATGGTGGCGATGCGTTCGATATCCTTCTTCTTCGGCGAGCGGTAGGCCGCTCCCATGCAGAAGCGCGTGGCGCCGGCCGCCTGCGCCTGCCGCGCCGCATCGACCACGGCCTCCACGCTCATCAGGTCCTCGCGCGCCACGCCGGTCTCGTAGTGCACGCTCTGCGGGCAGTAGGCGCAGTCTTCGGGGCAGCCGCCCGTCTTGATCGAGAGCAGCGCGCTCATTTGTACGCGGTTTGGCGCATGGTGCGCCCGGTGCACCTGCTGGGCCCGGAACAGCAGGTCCATGAACGGCTGGTCGAACAGCGCCAGCACTTCGTCCAGTCGCCAGTCATGGCGCGTCAGAGGGGACGTACTGGTGCTGTGTTCCTGGACTACGGCATTCATGGAGGGATATCCCGGAAAAGGCCACCAAAGGAACGGCCGGCAGGGCCGCAGGACGCGCAGGATGGTCGGGACGCTTCCACGCGCTGTCAACCTGCACATGGCATATCGGTCGACGCTTGATCGTTTTCTGACCACGCTGCGTCGCCGCATGACACTACTCGCGGCGCCTCCGGTCTGTCTGCTCTGTGACGGCGACGGCCGGCTGGATGACAGCGGTCGGGCTGTGGATCTGTGCCCGGACTGCGAGGAAGCCTTGCCTTGGCTGGATTCCCCGTGGCTGCACGACCCACTGGCCGGGGCGCAGTGCACACTGGCCCCCTGGGCCTACGCTGAACCTTTGGCCACCCTGGTCCGCGACCTGAAGTTCGCGGGGGCGATTCCCGCGGGGCGGGTGCTGGGACAGCTGCTCGGCGAGGCACGGCAGGCCCAGGGGGCCGCGGCGCCCGACCTGCAGATCCTCCCAGTCCCCCTGCACCCGCTGCGGCTGGCGGAGCGCGGCTACAACCAGGCGGAACTGCTGGCCCGGCAGGCGGGCCGGGTGCTGGCGCGGCCCGTGCGGACCGGCCTGCTGCAACGGCTGCGGCACACGGCCGCGCAGTCCGGGCTGGGTGCCACGGACCGCGCAGCAAACCTCGAGCAGGCGTTTGCAGCCGAACTGGGCCGCTGGCGCGGCTGCCCCGTCGCGGTGGTCGACGACGTGCTGACCACGGGCAGCACGCTGCGGGCGGTGGTGAAGGCTCTCAAGGCGGACGGCGCCGGGCCGGTGGAGGTCTGGACGGTCGCACGGACACTGCCCGGCACGCCCGTCGCCGCCCTGACCTGCCGCTGGCCGTCGTGGCCGATCTGCTAGGCTATGTGGCCCTTCACCGTGCAACCGCCGTGGCCACTCCCGAGTCTCCTCCCCTTGCCGCCGTCACGCCGGCCCGCTGGCGCCTCTACCTTGAGCTGACCAAGCCGAAGGTCGTGGCGCTCATCGTGCTGACGTCGATCGTCGGCACCTTG
The DNA here is from genome assembly GCA_046047615.1 of Pseudomonadota bacterium. Lineage (GTDB taxonomy): Bacteria > Pseudomonadota > Gammaproteobacteria > Steroidobacterales > Steroidobacteraceae > ZC4RG30. Next base: position 25,539 of record JBJOHO010000050.1, on the reverse strand, counting down.
CTGGCGGCACCGGGGCTGCCGCCACTGGACGCGCTGGTGCTGGGAAATCTCGGCATTGGCCTTGCGGCAGCATCAGCCGCCACGCTGAACCAGCTGGTCGACCAGCGGATCGACGCCCGCATGATGCGCACGCGATCGCGCCCCCTGCCGACCGGGGGGCTGACGGACCGCGACGCCCTGCGCTTTGCGGTGCTGCTGGGCGTGGTGTCGATGGTGGTGCTGGCCGGCTTCGTGAACGTGCTGACCGCGGTGCTCACCTTCGCCTCGCTGATCGGCTACGCACTGGTCTACACGGTCTGGCTCAAGCGGGCCACGCCGCAGAACATCGTCATCGGGGGCGCCGCAGGTGCCGCGCCGCCCGTGCTGGGCTGGGCGGCCGTGACCAACACCATCGACCCGCATGCGCTGCTGCTGTTCCTGATCATCTTCGCCTGGACGCCGCCGCATTTCTGGGCGCTCGCCATCGCGCGCCGCGACGACTACGCAAAGGTCGGCATCCCCATGCTGCCGGTCACCCACGGCGTCGAGTTCACGCGGCTGCACGTCATGCTCTACACGGTGATCATGGTGCTGGTCACGCTGCTGCCCTGGCTCACCGGCATGAGCGGGCTGGTCTACCTCGGCGCTGCCGTGGTCCTCGACGCGGTCTTCGTCTACTACGCGCTCGTCCTCAAGTTCACCGCGCGCCAGGACATGCCGATGAAGCTGTTCCGTTATTCGGTGCAGTACCTCATGTGGCTGTTCCTCGCGCTGCTGGTGGACCACTACCTGCCGACCACGCAGTGGGCCGGCTGAACCGGGAGCCGTCGCGATGAACCGCCGCCGGATGTTGCAGATGCTTCCGCTCCTGGTGGGGCTGTCCGTCGCGCCGCTGGCCGTGGCACAGACGGCCTGGCAGGAGGGCCTGCACTACGAGCGGCTGGCCGAGGAGGTGCCCACGCAGGGGGCCGCCGGTCGCGTCGAGGTGGTCGAGGTGTTTTCCTACGGCTGCCCGTTCTGCTACCAGGCACAACCCTTCGTTGACCGCCTGAAGGCAGGTTTGCCGGAAGGCGTCGACCTGCGCTACGTCCACGCGTCCTTCAACACCGCCGAATCCTGGCCGGTGTTCCAGCGGGCGTGGCTGGCGGCCGAGGCCTTGGGCATCGCGGCCAAACACCACCAGGCCCTGTTCGAGGCGGTCTGGCGCAGTGGCGAGATCCGCGTGATCGACCCGGTGACGCGACGTCTGGCACAGCCGCAGCCCACCATTGAAGACCTGGCGCGGTTCTACGCGCGGCGTGAACCGGGGCTCAGTGCAGAGGCCTTCGTGGCGCGCGCGCGCGCGGCGGACATCGACGCGGCGATGCGCCGGTCGGACGAGGACATCCGCCGCTGGGCGATCCCCGGCACGCCCTCTTTCGTCGTCAACGGCCGCTACCGCACCGCCCGTGTGCGCAGTTTCGACGAAATGATGCAGCTGGTGGATTACCTGGTTGCGCTGGAGCAGGCCCGCACGGCGCCCTGATCGGGCATCCTAGGGCCATGCTCATCCAACGCCTGTGGCCGGACAACCGGCTGCGCAACTACCACTACCTCGTGGCCTGCCCGGACAGTGGCGAGGCCCTGGCCATCGATCCACTGGACTGGCGGCTGGTGCTGGAGGCCGCGCAGGCGCGCGGCTGGACCATCACCCAGATCCTGAGCACACACGAGCATGCGGACCACACGGCGGGCAACGCCGCCCTGCGTGAGGCGACCGGGGCCCGGGTGCTGGCCCACGCCGATGCGGCAAACCGCATCGGCGGCGTCGACCAAGGCCTGCGGCAAGGCGATGTGGTGCGCGTCGGCAGGCACATCGAGCTGCAGTGCCTGGACACGCCGGGCCACACGATGGCGCACATCTGCCTGCTGGCGCACGGCGACGTGCCTGCGCTGTTTTCCGGCGACACGCTGTTCAATGCGGGTGCGGGCAACTGCCACGGCGGTGGTCACCCCGACGCCCTCTACGACACCTTTGCCACGCAACTGGCGACGCTTCCCGGAGCCACGCGGCTTTATGCGGGCCACGATTACCTCGCCAACAACCTGGGCTTCACGCTGGACCGCGAGCCCGGCAACGCGGCAGCCACCGCACTGCGCGAGCGTACGCAGGGGCTGTCGGGAGACGCCATGCCGGTGATGACACTGGGCGAGGAACAGGCCTACAACACGTTTTTCCGCCTGCGCAACCCGCTGGTGATCGCGCGGCTGCGCGAAGCCTTCCCCGGGCTGCCGGCAGACCCGACACCTCGCGAGGTCTTCCTGCACCTTCGCGAACTGCGCAACCGCTGGTGACCGCCATGCACGACACCACCGAAGGTCGATCCCTGCGCCGTTGGTTCACCGTCGCCGTCGTACTGCTGCTGCTCGCCGCCGCCACGGTCATCCTGCTGCCCCTGCGCGGCGCGCTGGGATGGGCGGTGATCCTCGCCTTCCTGCTGCAGCCTCTGCAGCAGTCGCTCACGCGTCGCCTGGGGGATCGCCCCGATGCCGCCGCCTGGCTGGTCACGCTGTTGGTGCCCTTCCTCATCCTGGTGCCCCTGGCCTTGCTGGGCGTCGCATTCGCAGGACAGGTCGGCGCGCTGGTGGGCTCACTGCAGGCCGATCCCACCAGCTGGAACATCGACGCGCTGCAGGATCCGGCGCAGCATCCGGAGGTGGCCCGGCTGGCGCAACGCCTGCAGAGCGACTTTGGCATCAGCCTGAAGGAGTTGCACCAGTATGTGGTGGGCAGCCTGGAGACCGTCGCACGCACCGTCGCCGCGGCCAGCGGCCAGATGGTGGTGGGGGCGGCCGGCGGTCTGCTCGAGTTCTTCCTGATGCTGTTCATCCTGTTCTTCATGCTGCGGGATGGGCCGGCGTGGCTGGACCGCGTGGTACGCCTGCTGCCGCTGGTGGCGGCGCAGCGCGAGGCGCTCGTCGAACGCACGGCGCGCGTGACCCGGGCCGTGGTCTACGGTTGCGGCGTGACTGCCGGCTTGCAGGGTCTGCTGGTGGGACTCGGCTTTGCCGCCACCGGGCTTTCCGGCCCGGTGGTCTTCGGCGTGCTGGCAGGCGTGGTGGCCCTGCTGCCCTTCGGCGGCGCTGCCTTCGTCTGGGCACCGGCCGCCGTCTGGCTGTTTGTCGACGACCGCGTCGGTGCCGCTGTGTTCATGCTGGCCTGGGGCGGCTTCCTGTCGACCGCCGACAACTTCATCCGGCCGATGCTGATCTCCAGCCAGGCACCGGTCTCCACCTTGCTGGTGTTCCTCGGGGTGATCGGAGGCGTCGCCGCCTTCGGCCTCATCGGCTTCATCGTCGGCCCGGTGGTCCTGGTGCTGGCGACGGAGCTGCTGCGGCACGCCGAAGGAAGCTTGGCGCCCCCACCCTGACCGGGGCTGCTAGACTCCGCGCCGCATATGGACCTGACCGCAATCCTGGCCCCGCTCAACGACGAGCAACGCGCGGCGGTCACTGCTCCGCACGCGCCCGCACTGGTGCTCGCCGGTGCCGGCAGTGGCAAGACCCGCGTCCTCGTCCACCGCATCGTCTGGGCCGTGCGCGCGCTGGGCGCATCGCCATGGAACATCCTCGCGGTCACCTTCACCAACAAGGCAGCGGCCGAAATGCGCCATCGCATCGAGCCCCTGCTGCAGATGCGCGGCGAGGCCATGTGGGTGGGAACCTTCCACGGCATCGCCCACCGGTTGCTGCGGCTGCACCATGCAGAGGCCGGGCTGCCGCGCGGCTTCCAGATCCTCGACAGCGAGGACCAGCAGCGGCTGGTGAAGAAGCTGATCAAGGCGCGCGGCCTGGACGACACACGTTTCGTTCCCCGTGAAGTGCAGGGCTGGATCAACCATCGCAAGGACGAGGGCATCCGCCCGGCGGGCGTCAAGCCCGGACAGGATCCGATGCAGCAGACGCTGCTGCAGCTCTACCAGGATTACGAGCAGGCCTGCCGGCAGGCGGGCGTCGTCGACTTCGCCGAATTGCTGCTGCGTGCCTTCGAACTGCTGCGCGACAACGCATCGCTGCTGCACCACTACCGCCAGCGGTTCACGCATGTGCTGGTGGACGAGTTCCAGGACAGCAATGCCATCCAGTACGCGTGGACGCGCATGATCGCGGGCACCGAGGGTGCCCCGTTCGTCGTCGGTGACGATGACCAGTCCATCTACCGCTGGCGTGGTGCCCGGGTCGAGAACCTGCAGCAGTTCAGCCGCGACTATCCGGACGCGAACCTGTACCGCCTGGAGCAGAACTACCGCTCGACCGGCAACATCCTGGGGGCGGCCAACGCGCTGATCGCGCACAACACCGGCCGGCTGGGCAAGAACCTCTGGACCAGCGGGGGCCGCGGCGAACCGGTACGGCTGTATGCGGCATGGAACGACCGTGACGAGGCGGACTTCGTCCTGCACCGCATCCAGGACTGGGTGGGCCGCGGCGGTGCGCGGCGCGAGATCGCCATCCTCTACCGCTCGAACGCGCAGTCGCGCGTGTTTGAGGAAACCTTCCTTTCCGCGCGTGTTCCCTACAAGGTGTATGGCGGCCTGCGGTTCTACGAGCGCGCCGAGATCAAGGACGCGCTGGCCTACCTGCGCCTGGTGTCCAACCGCGATGACGACGCGTCCTTCGAGCGCGTGGTGAACCTGCCGACGCGTGGCATCGGCGCGCGCACGCTCGAACTGCTGCGGCAGGCGGCCCGGGAGGGCGGCATGTCGCTGTGGAAGGCCGCCATGGCTGCAGTGGGAACGGGTGGCGGCGGCCGTGGTGGCGCGGCGCTGGCCGGGTTCCTGCAGCTGGTGGAGCGCATGGCGGACGATGTTGCCGGCCGTCCGCTGCACGAACAGATCGACCTCGTGATCCAGCAGTCCGGCCTGATCGAACACCACCGCAAGGACCGCCAGGACAAGGGCGAGGCCCGGGTCGAGAACCTCGAGGAACTGGTGTCTGCCGCGCGCGGCTTCGAGCCGGACGTGGTGATGGCCGACAGTACCGAACAGGCGCTGCCTCCATTGGAGGCGTTCCTGGCGCACGCCGTGCTCGAGTCCGGGGAAGGGCAGGCCGATGCCTGGGAAGATTGCGTGCAGATGATGACGCTGCACACCGCCAAGGGCCTCGAGTTCCCGGTCGTGTTCCTCTGCGGCGTCGAGGAGGGGCTGTTCCCCCACCAACGCTCCGCTGAAGACATCGGTGGACTCGAGGAAGAGCGCCGCCTGTGCTACGTGGGCACCACCCGTGCCATGCAACAGCTGTACATCAGCTACGCCGAAAAGCGCGTGCTGCACGGCATGGAGCGCTACGGCACACCGTCGCGCTTCATCGAGGAGATCCCGGCGGAGTTCATCGAAGAGATCCGGCCGCGCGCGCAGCTCTCGCGGCCCGTGATGGGCGCCGGTCATTTCCGGCCGCCGGTCGCCGAGGCCGTCGCCCCGGGCATGAAGCTGGGCACGCGCGTGCGGCACGCCAAATTCGGCGAGGGTGTCATCCTGCAGGCCGAGGGGCAGGGGCCGCAGGCCCGCCTTGAGATCAACTTCGAGCAGGCGGGCCGCAAGTGGCTGATGCCGGCCTACGCGAACCTGGAGGTGCTGCGGTGAAGATCCTGATCCTCGGCGCCGGCCAGGTCGGCCGCACGGCAGCACAGCACCTGGCCCGGGAGCCGGCCAACGAGGTGACGCTGGTCGACACGAACGAGGCGGCGCTGCGCGAACTGCAGGACCGGCTTGATGTGCGCACCGTTGCCGGCAACGCCTCGCACCCCGCCATCCTCGAGGCGGCTGGCATCATCGACACCGACATCCTGGTCGCCCTCACCAGCTCCGATGAGGTGAACATCGTCGCCTGCGAGATCGCCCACGCGCTCTACCGCACGCGCACCAAGATCGCGCGCATCCGCGCCAAGGAATACACGGACCGCGCCGAACTGTTCGTCGACGGGGCCATGGCCGTGGACGCCTGGATCAACCCCGAGCAGCTGGTCACCGACTACATCGAACGCTTGATCCATTTGCCGGGCGCCTTCCAGGTCGTCGACTTCGCCGATGGCAAGGTGCGGCTGGTGGGCCTGAGGGCCATGCGCGGCGGCCTGCTCGTGGGGCAGCAACTGCGGACGCTGAAGGACCACATGCCGCATGCCGATGCGCGCATCGCGGCGATCTACCGCGCCGGCAAGGCCGTGCCGGCGGTGGGCGACACGGTGATCGAAGAAGGCGACGAGATCTTCTTCATCGCCGCGCGCGACCATATCCAGCGGATGATGAGCGAGATCCGCCGCGCCGAAGAGCCCGTGCGGCGCGTCATGATCGCCGGCGGCGGACAGGTGGGCTTCCGGCTGGCAAGGCAGCTCGAGTCCCGCTACCAGGTCAAGCTGATCGAGCGCGACGCCGGGAGGGCGCGGCGCTGCTCCGAGCAGCTCGAAAGCACGATCGTCCTGCATGGCGACGCGCAGGACGAGGAATTGCTGATCGAGGAGAACATCGACAGCACGGACGTGTTTGTCGCCTTGACCAATTCCGAGGAGGCCAACGCGCTGTCCACGATGCTGGCCAAGCGCCTGGGCGCAAGCAAGGTGATGGCGCTCGTCAACCGCCCCTCCTACAGCGAACTGATGGACCCGCGCCACATCGATGTCGTGATCTCGCCGCAGACGGTCACGATCGGCAGCCTGCTCGCCTATGTGCGGCGGGGCGAGATCGTGCGCGTGCATTCCCTGCGGCGCGGCGCGGCCGAGGCTTTGGAGACCGTCGTGCGTGGTGAACCCGAAGGCTCGAGGGTCATCGGCCGGCAGGTACAGGACATTCCCCTGCCGGAGGGCGCCACGATCAGCGCCATCGTGCGCGGCGACCGCGTGCTGATCGCACACCACGACACGCTGGTGGAACGCGACGACCATGTGATCGTGTTCCTCGCGGACCGGCGCCAGGTGGAAGCCGTCGGGCGCGTCTTCCAGACGGACTGAGGACCGCAGGTGCGTTCCCTCCTCGCCGTCGCCAACGTCACGGGCTGGTTGCTGGTGATCTTCGCCGGCTACTTCCTGCTGCCCGTGGCCACCGGCCTGTACTACGGCGAGATGGGCGTGGCAGGCATCTTTGCCGCCAGCGGTGGCGTGACCGGCGCCGCGGGAATGGCGCTCGCGCTGCTGACGCGGGGGTCGCGCGCGCAGCTCAAGCCGCGGGATGGCTATCTGCTGGTCACCGTCGGCTGGCTGTTGATCGTGGCTGCCGCCGCACTGCCACTGGTCTTCAGCGGCCCCGGCATGACTTTCACGGACGCCTTCTTCGAGGCCATGTCCGGGGTCACCACGACCGGGTCCACGGTGATCGCCGGACTCGACCATCTGCCCCATGCGATCAACCTCTGGCGCCACGCCCTGCACTGGCTCGGAGGCATGGGAATCATCGTGCTGGCGGTGGCCATCCTGCCACTGCTGGGCGTTGGTGGCATGCAGATGTACCGGGCGGAGTCGCCCGGCCCCGTGAAGGATGCCAAGCTCACGCCCCGCATCACACAGTCGGCGAAGCTGCTGTGGACCGTCTACGCAGGTATCACGCTGGTCTGCGTCCTGAGCCTCCGTGCGGCAGGCATGGACTGGTTCGATGCCGTCTGCCACGCCTTTTCCGTCATGGCGCTGGGCGGCTTCTCCACGCACGACGCCAGCGTGGGCTGGTTTGATTCCGCGCGCATCGAGATGCTGCTGGTGGTCTTCATGAGCCTGGCATCACTGAACTTTGCAGCGCATTTCAATGCCCTGCGGCGCGGCGATCCGCTGGCCTACTTCCGCGATGCCGAGGCACGCTGGGTCCTGGCGGCCTTTGCTGCCGGTGCGGCGGTGACGACGCTCTGGCTGCTGGCGGAGGGTGTCTACGATGGTTTCTGGACCGCCTTGCGGCACGGGCTGTTCAGCACCGTCTCGGTGGCCAGCACGACCGGTTTCGCGACCGTGGACTGGGGCCAGTGGCCCTTGTTCGGCCCGGTGTGGATGTTGTTCCTCAGCTGCATCGCCTGCAGCAGCGGCTCCACCGGCGGCGGCATCAAGATGTTCCGCACCCTGGTGCTGATCAAGCAGTCGCTGCGGGAGATGTTCGTCCTCGTGCACCCTCAGGCGGTTGCGCCGCTCAAGGTTGCCGGGTCGGTGGTGGCCAACCGCATCGTCTACTCGGTGCTGGCCTTCATCTTCGTGTACTTCATGTCCGTGCTGGTGCTGACCTTCGGACTGCTGGCGACAGGTCTCGACCTGCCCACGTCGCTCACGGCGATCCTCAGCTCGATCAACAACACGGGCCCAGGCCTGGGTGCCGTGGGTCCGGCCAGCAACTATGCCGCGTTGACGGACCTCCAGACCTGGCTGTGTACGCTGGCCATGTTCCTGGGACGCATGGAGGTCTTCACGGTGCTGGTGCTGCTCACGCCGACATTCTGGCGCAAGTAGCTTTCAGGCCGTTGCGGCGTTGCGCGTGAGGTCCATGCTCTCCGAGAGCGCGCGCAGGCGCCTGGAAATCTGGCCCAGCGGCAGCACTTCCGCGGCGGCGCCGAGCGCTACCGCCTCCCCGGGCATGCCCCAGACCACGCTGGTGGCTTCGTCCTGCGCAATCGTCGGACTGCCGGCGTCACGCATCTCCTTGAGGCCGATGGCACCGTCCTTGCCCATGCCGGTCAGGAGCACGCCAATCGCGTTGCGCCCCGCCTGCTGGGCCACCGACCGGAACAGCACATCCACGGCGGGCTTGTGGCGGTTGACCGGCGCGCCGTCGTCCAGGCGGCAGACGTAACGCGCGCCATCGCGGACCAGCAGCAGGTGCTGGTCGCCCGGTGCGATGTACACATGGCCTGGCAGGACATGCTGGCCGTCCTGCGCCTCACAGACCGTCATCTGGCAGATGCGGTTCATGCGCTGCGCGAAGGGCGTGCTGAACGCCTTGGGGATGTGCTGCGTGATGACGATGCCCGGCGTGTCCGCCGGCAGGTCGATGAGCACGTCCTTGATGGCCTCGGTACCGCCGGTGGAGGCACCGATGGCGATGATGCGGTCGGTGGTGCGGAAGCGCGCGGCTGGCGCCTTGGGCAGCACGGCGTCAGCCGTGTACCGCGGTGCCACCTGCGGTACGCCGGCACCACTGCCGGCGCGCGGTTGCCAGGCCCGCACGCGTGCGGAAGCGGCCTGCTTCACCTTGGCGAGCAGTTCCTCCCGGTAGTCCGCCAGTGTCGCCGCAAGATCGACCTTGGGCTTGGGCAGGTAGTCCACCGCGCCGACCCCAAGCGCATCCAAGGTGATCTCGGCACCATGTTCGGTCAGTGACGACACCATCACCACCGGCATCGGCCGCAGGCGCATGAGGTTGCGCAGGAAGGTGACGCCGTCCATCTTCGGCATCTCGACATCCAGCGTGAGGACGTCGGGATTCAACTGCTTGATGCGGTCGCGCGCGCTGAAGGCATCGCCCGCGGCGCCAACGACCTCGATCGACGGATCACTGGCGAGCAGTTCGGCCAGGATGCGCCGCACCAGCGCTGAGTCGTCGACGATGAGCACGCGTATGCGGCGTCCTGGGGTGGCCATGGGCGATCCTCAGTCGAACAGCTCGATGTCGTCGCCATCGGGCTTCTGGCGGAAGGTGGACAGGTAGTTCTGCTCGCGCGTCGCGATGGCGCGGCTCTCCATCGACATGAGGTGGCGGACGCGCACCCGGCCATCCGCAGGGGTGTAGACGATCCGCCGCGGCACGGTGTCACCGACGTCTTCCGCCACGAGGATGAAGCCTTCGGTACGGAGCCATTGGCGGGCAAAGGCGATGTTGCGGGCACCGACGTCGATCATCGACGCCAGCATCTTCCCGCCACCGAAGAGCTTCACTTCGAGGCGTTGACGACGCCCGCCGCGCTTCAGGATCTCGTTGACGAGGCTTTCCATGGCGAACGAGCCGTAGCGCGTGGCCAACCCGGTCGCCTTGTCCATCCAGGAGCTCTGTCCGTCCGAGGTGTCCTCAGGGAGCATGAAGTGGTTCATGCCGCCGATGCGCAGCTCGCGGTCACGGATGCAGGCCGAGATGCAGGACCCGAGGATGGTCGTGATGGCTTCATCCTGGCCGGTTACGTAGTACTCGCCCGGCAGGATCTTCGCGCTCCAACGTCCCTGTGTGGCATCCCAGCTGCGCTGGATGTGCTCGAAGCCTGGATTTGGCGGTGGGCGCCCGGTGGCCGCGCTGGTCGCCGCTGCCGGCATGTCAGCCTCCTGCCCTGCGGTATATGGTCTTGCCGATCAGCGAGTAGTCGTCGGTGACCTTGAAGAGGCTCTCCGAGTGCCCGAGGAACAGCAGGTCGCCGGGGCGCTGCAGCGGCGCGATCCGCCGGAACAGGTCCCGCTGCGTGTCCTTGTCGAAATAGATGATCACGTTGCGGCAGAAGATGACATCCAATGGGCCCTTGAAAGGCAACGGCTCCATGAGGTTCAGGCGCCTGAAGGCGATCATCGCCGCCAGCTCGGGTGCCACCTTGTAGTGGCGACCGCCGGCACCTCTTGCGGGGACTTCCTGGAACCAGCGTTCGAGCCGGCGCGAGCCGATGCCCGCGACGCGGTCCTCCCGGTACACGCCGCGTTCGCCCCGCGCCACCATGTCGGTATCGAGGTCCGTGGCGAGGATCCGGATGTCCATGCGCTGCCAGTCCGGCAGCGTTTCCGCGACTGTCATGGCAATCGAATAGGGCTCTTCGCCGCTGGAGCAGCCGGCCGACCAGATGCGGATGCGCTGGCCGCGTTTTCCGGCGGCCACCAATGGTCCGAGGAATTGTTCGCGCAGGTAATCGAAGTGGTGGTTCTCGCGGAAGAACGCCGTGAGGTTCGTTGTCACGGCGTTGATGAACTCGCCCAGCTCCGACTCGCGCTGCGGTCCGGCCAGCAGGTCGCGGTACTCGCGGAACGAACCCAATTGCAGCACCCGCAGCCGCCGGGACAGCCGGCCGTACACCAACTCCCGCTTGGCCTCGGAGAGGGTGATGCCGGTTTCGGCCCTCACCAGTTCACGCAGCGAGCGGAAATCCTCGTCGCCGAACGCGAACTCGCGTTCGCGGCCTGAGGGCCCCAGCGACGGTGCGGCTCCGCGCATGGCTCAGCGTCCGTCGTCAGTGCCGGTCGCGGGCCAGCTGCGAACACCTTCCAACCGGCGTTCGACGGCCCGAAGACCTTCATGCTGCCGCTGCGTCCGGGGACGCGCGATGTTCGCGCCCTCCACCGTATAGCGGGCCATGGATTCATTCAGCGCACGCGCCTGCTCCGCCATGGACTGGCTGGCCGCGGATGCCTCCTCGACCAGGGCCGCGTTCTGTTGGGTCAGTTCGTCCAGCTGCATCACCGCCTTGTTGACCTGCTCGATGCCCGCCGATTGCTCGTGGCTGGCAGCCGCGATCTCGCTGACGATGTCGGCGACCTTCTTCACGGCGAGGACGATCTGCTCGAGCGTCGCACCCGACTGTGTTACCAAGGTCGACCCCTCGTCGACGCGGTGCACGCTGTCCTGGATCAGCGACTTGATCTCCTTCGCAGCGGTCGCCGAACGGCCGGCGAGGTTGCGCACTTCTGATGCCACGACAGCAAATCCACGTCCCTGTTCGCCGGCACGCGCTGCCTCGACGGCAGCGTTGAGGGCCAGCAGGTTCGTCTGGAAGGCGATCTCATCGATGACGCCGATGATGTCGGCGATGCGCTTGCTGGCGTCCTTGATGCCGCTCATGGCGGTGACGGCACGCGACACGACCGCCCCACCCTTCTCCGCCTGGTCGCGGGCCGCGGCAGCCAGCTGGTTGGCCTGCGCCGCGTTGTCCGCGTTCTGGCGTACCGTGCTGGTCATCTCCTCCATCGAGGACGCGGTTTCCTCCAGCGAAGAGGCCTGCTCCTCAGTGCGCTGGGAGAGGTCCGTGTTGCCTTGGCTGATCTCATCCGCGCCGCGGCTGACTTCGCTGGCGGCGCGCTTCACCTGGGCGACGATGCCGGCCATGTTGTCGGTGAAGGCATTGATGCCCGTGCCGACGCGCTGGAACAGGCCGCCGCGCCCCTGCACGGGCATGCGTACGGTGAGATCGCCCTCATTTGCTGCGCCCACCAGCCTCTGCAGCTCGTCGACGACACCGGCCATTTCGTTGACCAGTTCGTTGATGCCCTCGCCCAGGGTGCGGTTGAGCCCGGCCTTGCCTTCGAAGCGCATGCGCGTCGCCAGGTCGCCCGCGCTTGCTGCGGCAACCAGCTTGTGGACTTCGGCGACGACGCCGGCGACGCTTTCGACCAGTTCATTGATGCCCGTGGACATGGTGGCAAAGAAGCCGACCTTGCCCTCAAGGCTGATCCGGCGGCCGAGATCACCATTGATGACTGCGCCAACCACGTCGGCCAATTCCTTCTCGGACGCCATTTCCTGCGTGCGGTCGGTCCACTCCACGACCGTGCCCAGGCGGGTCCCGGCGTCGGACACGATGGGGTTGGCGACAATGCGCATGTTGCGCCCGCCGATCTTCATGTGTGCGGTGTGCGTGCCACGCAGGCGCGAAAGGAGGTTGCGCTGCATGCTGGGGTCGCGGTGGAAGAGGTCGAAGTTGGCTCCCATCAGTCGAGATGCCTGCAGGTTCGGCAGGTCACGCCGGAAGTCGGCCTCGGCGTCGCGGAACAGGGCACTGACGGCACGGTTCATGTAGACGATGACGCCGTCATTGTCGGCCACCATGACGTTGGTGGACGTCGAGTCCAGGGCGCTGCGCAGGCGCGTGATGTTGGCCGCGGACTCCGCGCGGTTGCGCTCGTCTTCCGCCAGCTGGCTTTGCATCCGTCCAATCGAGCTGTACAGGTCGCCGATCTCATCGGTGGCGTTGTGGGCCAGGTCGTTGTCGTACCGCCCGGCAGCAATGCGCTCGGCCACACCTTGCAGGCGCGTCAGGGCATCGGAAATCCGGCGGTTGATCACGTAGGCAAGCCACACACCCAGGACCATCACCAGCAGCGTGGCGACCAACGTGGCCGTGAGTGCACGCACTTCCACCGAAACGCGGTCGGCAAGGCCCAGTTCGGTGGCAGCCGTGGCCAGGTCGTGCAGTCCGTCCATGCTGGCTGGGACCGTGGCGGCAGCCTCTGCCAGCGCATTGAGTCCGGAGGTGGTCAGAGTTCCGGCAACCACGGTGGTTTCGACATCAGACAGCCAGGCCGTGATGGCGCGGTCCCAGTCGCCGGGAATCCGGCCGATCAGCGACTGCAACTCCGGCCGGTCGGCCGAGGCTGCGCTGGCAAGGGCCAGTGAGCTGTGGACGGCCGCAACGCGTTCCTGCGCGCGTTCGACCAGCCGGATCACGGCGAGCCGGTCTTCGCTGCCCAGGCTGCCCCGCGTCGCAGCGGTCGCCAGGAGCGCACGCGTTTCGCCGATATCGGACGCGATGTCGGGAATCTTGCCGACAGTCACGTCGATCAGATGATAGGTGGCGGCCTCGGGATCGAGTACCAGGTTCCAGTCGTTGGCGATCTTCATCCGCAGCGCATTGATGTCAGCCATCGCCTGCCGGTGGGCGTTGAGGCTGTCGTCCGCGTTGCGGAAGTTGCCGGTCCGGATCGAGTTCCATTGATCCTTGATGTGTTTCCAGGCGGCCTGCGTTTCGGCGTTGCCGTGTTCGGCCTCCAGCCTGTCCATGTCGGCAATGGCCTCTTCGGCCCTCCTGTGGATGGCCTCCTCCTCTGCAGTGGAACGGGCTCCCGCCTGCAGGGCCTTGCTGTTTGCGGCGGCAGAGTCGGTGACACGGCTGCCGAGTTCCTCCAAGGGGTGGTAGTACTCCAGTCCCGCCTGCTCCAACCGGGTGAAGGCGATGGAACTGTAGTTCGTATGGATGTAGGAGCCCAGCAGGCCAACGATCGGCAGCAGCATTACGCCGGCCATGATGGCCAGCTTGCGTGAGACGGGCTGGCGGTTGATGAACTGCCAGTCTGCGGCTTTCAGGTCGATGTTCATGACCTCAATCTCCATGGTGTCCGGCGGCCTGGAGGTGCCGGTGGCGTAGGTTCGATCAAAACAGTTCTACGTCGTCTGCCGTGGGGCCCAGCGGGCCTTCGCGGCGAGGGGCGCCATCGCGGCAGCCTCGCGGAGGCATCAGGACGTGCAGCACGTCACGTTGTTCCTGGCTGAGCAGGCGCCTGAACAACCTCTCGCGCAGTTGCTCCCAGCGATACACGGGGTGCGGCGAGCTTGCATTGGGGTCCAGGTCATCGGCGGCGTCGGCGAGGAAGTCGTGCACATGCGAGAGGTGCTGGACCATGCGGTCGTAGAATTGCAGGCTGCGGACGGCGTCGCTGAGGTCGCGGCGCAAGGCCTCCAGCGCAGCGCTCCGGGGCGGGTCAAGACCCTCGCCGTGGCCGAGCACCAGCAACTCGCCTGCCAGCCGTTCCAGCGAGCCGCCGAGGCTGTCCACGGGGCCCTGCGCCTCGCGCAGCGCAAGGTCGATCTGCGCAACGGCGGCCAGCAGCACTTCGGCAGGAACGCTGTGGGTGGCGGGTGACGTCGGCATGCGGGCCTCAGCGGAGGACCTTGGCCACCGTCTCCAGCAACCGCTCCGGGTTGAAGGGCTTGACGATCCACCCGGTCGCGCCTGCCTGGCGACCCTCGGTCTTCCTCTCGCTGCTGGCGTCGGTGGTCAGCACGAGGAGCGGTACGCCCTTGTATTGCGGGAGCGCGCGCAGTTCGCGGACAAGCGTGATGCCGTCCATGTTCGGCATGTTGACGTCCGTGATCACGAGGTCGACGGGGTCGCCCTCGCGGGCCAACCCAAGAGCCTCATCGCCGTCGCTCGCGCTGACCACGTCGTGCCCTGCGCTGCGCAGGGTCATGCCGACCATTTGCCTCATGGAGGCTGAGTCATCGACTGCCAGGATCCGTGCCATGTCATGCTCCCCGGCTGCGCCGGTCAGAATTCCTTCCAGACTTCGTCGTCGCTGCCCGCAGCCGCGGCCACCTTGGCGGCGGGCCTCGGCGCAGCCTTCACGGCCAGCGCCTTGCGCGCAGGCGCGCTCCAGGGCCGTCCAGGCTTGCGCCTTTCAACGGCTGCAGGTGCATCGCCACGGCGTTCCACGCTGCTGCCGAGCACGCGATAGCCATTCATGGTTTCGTGCAGGGCGCGAGCCTGGTCCGCCATGGACTGGCTGGCGGCGGACGCCTGCTCCACCAGCGCCGCGTTCTGCTGCGTCAATTCGTCAAGCTGCATGACGGCCTTGTTGACCTGCTCGATGCCCGCTGACTGCTCCTGGCTGGCTGCGGCGATCTCGGCGACGATGTCTGTGACCTTCTTGACCGCCGTGACGATCTGCTCCAGCGTGGCCCCTGACTGGGTGACAAGGTCTGCGCCTTCATCAACCTTGCGCACGCTGTCCTGGATCAGTGCCTTGATTTCCTTGGCAGCAGTGGCCGAGCGACCTGCGAGATTGCGGACCTCCGAGGCCACAACCGCGAAACCACGCCCCTGCTCGCCGGCGCGTGCAGCTTCCACCGCCGCGTTCAGTGCAAGCAGGTTGGTCTGGAAAGCGATCTCGTCGATCACGACGATGATGTCGGCGATCTTTTTCGAGGAGTCATTGATTTCGGCCATCGCGCGCACGGCACGCGACACCACCGCACCGCCCTTCTCGGCCTGGTCGCGGGCGGCGACGGCAAGCTGGTTGGCCTGTCCGGCGTTGTCCGCGTTCTGGCGTACCGTGCTGGTCATCTCTTCCATGGAGGACGCCGTCTCCTCGAGCGATGACGCCTGTTCCTCGGTGCGCTGTGACAGGTTGGTGTTGCCCTGGCTGATCTCGTCGGCGCCCTTGCTGACCTCGCTTGCTGCCGTCTTCACCTGGGAGACGACCTGGGCGAGGTTTTCCGTCAGCTGGTTGAGCCCGTCGCCGATGGTTGCCAGCAGTCCTGGTGCGCCCTCGATCTGCACGCGGCGGGTGAGATCCCCCGCATTCGCCGCCGAGACAAGCGCGTGGGTCTCCTGGACGACAGTAGCCACGGTGTCGATCAGGGCGTTGAGCTGCCGCGACAGCGCCTCGTAGAAGCCTTTCTTGCCTTCAGTGGTCACACGCTGTGTCAGTTCGCCACGCGTGACCGACTCCACGACGCGCTGCAGCTCGTCCTGGGCCCTGACTTCGTCCGTGTGGTCGAACCACTCGACCACTGTCCCGAGGCGGCGTCCGCGCTCGTCAAACATGGGGTTGGCCACCAGGCGCATCGTGCGCCCACCGATCAACACCTGATTGGAGTAGGTGTCCTTGAGACGCCCCAGCAAGTTGCGCTGGTGCTGCGGATTCTTGTGGAAGTTGTCGAAATTCGCGCCGAGCACGCGGCTGGCGTCGAAGTTCGGCAGGTCCCTGCGGAAGTCTGCCTGGGCCGTCTGCAGCATGGTCCGCACGGCTTCGTTCAGGTAGATGATCTTGCCGTCGGCATCGGCAACGGACACATTCGAACTGAGTTTGTCCAGCGCGCCCCTGAAGGCGGCGTTCAGCGCTGCCTCCTGATGTTGCTGGGTCTGGTCCGTGCCGTACTCCGCGACCTTCAGCGGCTTGCCATCAGCGCCCCTGACCACTGCATAGGTCGCCTGCAACCAGAACTCACGGCCATCGCGGGTGATACGTCTCACCGCGTCGTTGCGGAGATCGCCGCCGAGCACGCGCTGCCAGAGATCCCCGGAGCCGGCACCGGCCTGTGGCGTGGAGTCACCCAAGGTGCCGATGTGGCGGCCGAGCAAGTCTTCTGCTTTGAAGCCGGACAGCTGCAGGTAGCGCGCATTGGCCGCAATGACGCGACCGTCGGCGTCGAACTCGACGACCGCCTGGGCGGCATCGAGCCCTTCGATCCGTGACCGGTGCTCCGCATCACGGCTTTGCAGCAGATGGATTTCGTGGTGCAGGCTCTCGCGGGCTTCACGGGTCTGCGCGCCGTTGTTCCGGGAGGTCCACCACGTCAAGGCACCCGCCGCCAGCAGCGCCAGGCCGGCCACCAGCGGCTTGCCGCCGGTGACGGATCCGGTGGCGGCATACAGGCTGCCCAGCACGATGACCATGGCCAGAGCAAAGCTGGTGAGCTGGCGCGGCAAGGAGCTGCTCGATTCGGACGTGCTCATCTTGATTCCCCGCTTGGGTTGGGTTCTGGGTCAGGCGGCCGCAAGCCCGGCCATGCCGGATCCGGCCAGGTCGCTGCCCACCAGGGTGTCGACGTTGAGAAGGATCAGCATGCCGTCCTCGACCGTCGCGAGGCTTTCGATGTAGTCGGCATTGCCGGACGCTGACATCCCGGGTGCCGGTCGCAGCGCGGAAGCCTCCAGGTCCACGACATCCGAAACGCTGTCGACCACCAGTCCGCATTCCTTGCTGCCCTCCGCGGTGCGCACCGAGAGGACGATGATCACGGTCACCGGCGTGAACGCTGCCGACGGCAGGTCGAAGCGGGCCCGCAGGTCGATGATGGGCACGATCTCGCCGCGCAGGTTGAGCACGCCGAGGACATGGGGTGGTGACTGCGGGATGCGCGTCACCGGCGACCAGCCGCGGATTTCCTTCACGCGCAGGATGTCCACGCCATAGGTCTCGTCGCCGAGCCGGAACGTGAGCATCTGCCGGATGCCGGCCTTGAGTAGCGTCAAGTCTTCAGGGCTGCTGCTCATGTCTGTACTCCGTTCAGGCAATGCGGCGCGTGGGCTGCGCGGCCGGGACAAGGCGGATGAGGCCGGGGATGTCGAGGATCAGCGCCACGGTCCCCTCGCCGAGGATCGTCGCCCCACCGACGCCCTCGATGCGGCGGTAGTTGGACTCCATCGATTTGATGACGACCTGCTGCTGGCCAAGCAAGGCGTCGACGAACAGCCCGACGCGGCGGCCGTCGCCCTCGACCACCATGACCAGGCCCTCGTGCAACGCCCGTGCCCGTGGTTCGACGCCGAACACGTCATGCAGGCGGATCACGGGCAGGTAGTCGCCGCGGAACTGGAAAACCTCGCCGTGATCGACAATGTGGCTGGCGGTTCCCGGACGCAGCTGCAGTGATTCGATGATGGTCAGCAGGGGGACGATGTAGACCTCGTCGCCCACGGCCACTGACAGACCATCGACGATGGCGAGCGTGAGCGGCAGGTTGATGATGAAGCGCGTGCCTTCGCCAGGCGCAGAGCGCAATTCCACCGTGCCGCCCAGCTCCTTGATGTTGCGCCGGACCACATCCATGCCGACGCCACGACCCGACAGGTCGGTCGTGCTCTCGGCGGTCGAAAAGCCGGGCAGGAAGATCAGCTCATGGACCTGCTCGTCCGTCAGGGTTGCGCCGGCGTCAACCAGGCCGCGGTCAACGGCCTTGGCGAGGATGCGCCGGCGATCCAGGCCTTTGCCGTCATCGCTGACTTCCAGCGTGATGGAGCCGCCCTTGTGGAAGGCGTTGAGGTGCACAGTTCCCTCGGCCGGCTTGCCTGCGGCCGCCCGGACCTCCGGCATCTCGATGCCGTGGTCGATGCTGTTGCGCACGAGGTGGACCAGCGGGTCACCGATCTTTTCAAGGACGGTCTTGTCGAGCTCGGTGTTTTCGCCCGTCATCTTCAGGCGGATCTGCTTGCCCAGACGCTGGGACAGGTCGCGCACCAGACGGGGGAAGCGGCTGAAGACGAAGCTCACGGGAAGCATGCGCACGCGCATCACGCTTTCCTGCAGCTCGCGGATGTTGCTCTCGAGTTGTGCAAGGCCGGTGCGGAGCCTGTCGGCCTGCGCACCGTCCACACGCGCCGCCAGTTGCGACAGCATGGATTGGGTGATGACGATTTCGCCGACCGTGTTCAGCAGCTCGTCGATCTTCTCGATGCTGACGCGGATCGATCCGGCATCGGCATTCCGCGCGCCGCCGGCGTCCGCGACCACCAGCGCGGGCGGCGCGTTGGCCGGCGCCGGAGGCGGAGACGGCGCAGCCGCCGGGGGGGCGTGGACGGGCTCGGCCGTGGCCACCGCGGGGGGCTCGCGCCGCGACACCTGCAGTTCGCAGTCCCCTTCGGCCCACTCGAAGATCAGGTCGATGGCCTCGCGCGGTGCATCGCTGGTCAGCGTGAGCGTCCAACGCATGGCGCAGACTTCTGGGTCGAGGAGCGCAAAGCTGGGAAGCCGGGACAGGTCGGCCTCCACCTCCAGGGTGCCGAGCCCGGCCAGTTCCGAGAACAGGCGCGCCGGGTCATTGCCCCGCGTCAGGAGGTCCTGCAGCGGGTGGAACTTGATGATCCAAGCCGTTCCTGCCGGAGGGGCGGGTGCCAGGGTCGGTGCGTCGGCGTCCGGCTCCGCACTCGTGGGCGCGTCGTCCGCCACCAGGGCGCGCAGGGCGGCGTGCAGCGCCTCATGCCTTGCCTCATCCATGGCGTGGCCGTTCTGGACCCCGTCGATCATTTCGCGCAGGACGTCGACCGACTGCAGGAGTGCGTTCGCGCCATCGGGTGTGAGCGGCTTGCGGCCACTGCGCAACTCGTCGAGCAGCGTCTCGAGCGTGTGCGTGAAACCCATGATGCCGGTGAAGCCGAACATGCCGGCCCCGCCCTTGATGGAGTGGGCCACGCGGAAGATGGTGTTGATGGTTTCCGGGTTGGCGCCGGCGGCGTCCAGCTCCAGCAGACCGGTCTCCATCGCATCGAGGGCTTCGCGGCTTTCCTCGAAGAAGGTGGCGTGGAACTGTGCGAGGTCGATGCTCACGGCGATGCTGCCTGCAGTCCCAGGCCGCCCTGCAGGCCGAGTTGGCTTGCGGTGTCCCGCAGTTCCGCCGAGCTTGCGATCCAGCGCCACTGCCGGCCCTCGGCTGCCAGGGCGCGTGTGAAGGCGACCAGCAATTGCAGCCCGGCCGTGTCGATGCGCTGCACCCCGGCGCCGTCCATCGCAACATCGCCACCGAGGTCCAGGGCTTCGGCCAGGACCGCCTTCAATGCCTGCCCCTCTCGCAGGGTGCACTGCGCATCCAGGCACAGCGCGCGTTCGCGGTGCAGATTGCTGGCGTTGTCGTCGGGACGGGGCTTGCGCCGGCTGGCCATCCGATCACTCCATCTTGGTGGATTTGATTTCGTCACATTGGAGTGGATCGTGGTGTGCAGCGCGTCACACCACGGAGGGAGGACTCAGATGCCCAGGTTGGCAATCAGCGCATCGACGTCGTCTTGTCCCGAGACTGTGTGCTGGCTCACACCGGGAATGGCAGGCCCATGGCCGTGCGCATCCGCGGCAGCGGCAGGTGCCGCAGCCGGCGTCCGCCCGGTCTTGCCGCTCATGCGCATGAGCTCACCCAGCACGGTTTCCACTTCGGCGACCAGACGGATGACGCCGCGGATGATCTGGCCGGTCAGGTCCTGGAAGGACTGCGCCAGCATCACCTCGGTGAGGTTGCCGCGCATCGAGGTGCAATCGTCGCGGGCGCTGGTCAGGTGGTCCTGCAGGCGATCCAGCAGCGCCTCGTCCCGCGGCAGGCGTGCCTCGCGGCGTGCATCGCGCAGCAGCCCGGCCATGTGCTCGGCGCCGCGGCTGGTGCGCTCGGCGAGCGGCACGCAATTCTCGATCAGGTCCATGGTGCGGTGCGCGGCTTCGTCCGTCAGCTTCACCACGTGCTCAAGCCGCGTCCGGGCATCCGGCACATCGCGCTCGGCAAGGTCGGCGACGCGGAAGTCATGGCGGAACTTCAGCACCGCGTCGTGCAGCGTTTCGGCCAGCACGCGCAGTTCGCGTGTCACGTCGTCGGCGCGCGCGTCCTTGATCGACTCCAGCACCGCATGGAAGTCCTCCGAGCGGTCGGCCTGCATTGCGTCCTGCAGGCGGGCCACGAGCGGTCCGTACAAGGTCTCCAGCGTGACATGTGGGGCCATGGCATCAGCCCCCCTGCGCGGCGCGGCTGGCCATGATCTTGTCGATCTTCTCCTTCAGGGTTTGCGCCGTGAAGGGCTTGACGACATAGCCGTTGACGCCGGCCTGGGCGGCTTCGACGATCTGCTCCCGCTTGGCTTCGGCAGTCAGCAGCAGCACGGGCATCTTCGCCAACTTCGGATCGGCACGGACCGCCTTCAGCAGGTCCAGACCCGGCATGTTGGGCATGTTCCAGTCGGTGATCAGGAAGTCGACTTGCCCGGCGCGCAGGATCGGCAGCGCGGAGGTGCCGTCATCGGCTTCCTGGACGTTGGCGTAGCCGAGGTCGTTCAGGAAGTTCTTGACGATGCGGCGCATGGTGGAGAAGTCGTCCACCACCAGGAAGCGGGTACTGGCGCTCATTCACGGGTCTCCTCGGCCCGGAGCGCCGTCCACGTCAGCGGCGGGCGTCAGACCCCGACACGGCCTCCGTGAACCGCACTCCATAGTGTTCATTGACCATGACCACCTCGCCGTGGGCGACGAGCCGGCCATTCACATAGACATCGAGCGGGTCCCCGGCGGGGCGGTCAAGCTCGATGACCGTGCCTGCATTTAGCTGCAGGAGCTGCCTTATGTTCATGGCGGTGCGTCCCACTTCCAGAGACAGCGTGACGTTGATATCGAGAATCACGTCACTGCCGCGCGCTTCAGCCTGTGGCGGACCGGCGTTGCTCATGGAGTCCTCCGTACGAAGGCGTCGAGGGCGTTGCCGCTCTTGCGGGCGATCATCTGGCGGACTTTCACCACCTGGCGGCCCCGCTGCTGCCCGACTTCGCCGTGCAGCAGGGGCAGGCCGTCCGCAAGCACCACGGCCGTGCCGTCGAAGTTGCAGGGAATGACATCCCCCGGCTTGAGGTCCAGCAGCTCGCCGAGGGTAAGGCGGGCCTCGCAGAGCACGGTCACCAGATCGATCTCCGTGTCCTCGAGCTCATTGCGCAGCGTCTGGGCCCAGCGTTCGTCCTTGTCGGCGCGGTCGCTCTGCATCCCCGCCTTCAGGATGTCCTTGATGGGCTCGATCATGGAATAGGGCAGCGTCAGGTGGATGTCACCGCCGCCACCTTCCAGTTCGACGTGGAAGCGGCTGACCACGACGATCTCGGTCGGGGTCACGATGTTGGCGAAGTGCGGGTTGATCTCGGAGTTCAGGTATTCCGGCTCGACCTGCATCACCGGCGCCCAGGCGTCGCGCAAGGCAGCGAAGGCCTGCGAGATCAGCATGTTGATGATCTGCATTTCAGTGGGCGTGAACTCCCGGCCCTCGATCTTCGAGTAGCGGCCGCTGCCGCCAAAGAAGTTGTCGATCACCGAAAACACCAGCCGCGGCTCGAGGATCAGCAGCGCGGTGCCCTGCATCGGGTTCAGGCGGACGAGGTTCAGGCTGGTGGGGACCTGCAGGGTGGGCAGGTACTCACCGAACTTCGGTGTCGCGACGGGAGCGACCGAGAGGTCCGGGGTCCGGCGCAGCATGTTGAAGAGGCTGATGCGCATCTGCCGCGCGAAGCGCTCGTTCACCATCTCCAGCGTCGGCATCCGGCCACGGACGATCCGCGTCTGCGTCGCGAAGTCGTAAGGCCTCGCTTCGCCCGGGTTCGGCGCCGGCTCGGTCTCGACCATGCCACTGTCCACGCCGTGGAGCAGCGCGTCGATTTCGTCCTGGTTCAATACATCGATGGGCATGGTCCGTGCCTCAGACGAAGGCTTCGCCGGCGCCGCCGAGCATGATCCGCCCGGACTCGGCGAGGCGCCGTGCCACCGCGAGGATCTCCTTCTGTGCCGACTCGACGTCCGAGAGCCGCACCGGCCCCTTCGACTCGATGTCGTCCTTGAGCATCTCTGCAGCGCGCTGCGACATGTTGCGGAAGATCTTGTCCATCATGGTCTGGTCCGCGCCCTTGAGCGCCAGCACCAGCTTTGCCGAGTCGACCTCGCGCAGGATCTCCTGCATGCCGCGATCATCGATGTCGAGCAGGTTCTCGAACACGAACATGAGGTCCTGCAGCTTCTGGCACAGGTTCTCGTCGGCCTTGCGGATGTGGTTGATGACCTTGCCTTCGCCGGTGCTGTCGAGGAAGTTCAGGATCGTGGCGGCCGACTTGGGCCCACCCAGGTTGGCGGCCATGCCGCCGGCGTTGCCCGCGAACTGCTTCTCGATCATCTCGTCCAGCTTGCCGAGCGCAGCGGGCTGCACGCCATCCAGCGTGGCAATGCGCATCAGCACGTCGGCCTGCAGCCAGTCGGGCAGGAACTCCAGCACCCTGGCGGCATGGTCGTTGTCGAGGTAGGCCATGATGATCGCCAGCACCTGGGGGTGTTCGTGCCGCAAGGTTTCGGCGATCGCGCGCGGCTCCATCCACTTGAGCACGTCGAGGCCCTTGCTGGTGCGCCCGAGCAGGATACGGTCGATGATGCCGCTGGCCTTGTCATCGCCCAGCGCGTCCACCAGCACCTTGCGGATGTACTCGTCGGAGCCGACGCGGATGTCGGCCTGCTGCTCCATCGTGGTGTTGAAGGCCTGCAACACGGCGACAACCTCCTCGCGGGAGGCACTCTTGAGCTGGGCCATCTCCACGCCCAGTTTCTGCACGACCTTGGCATCCAGGTGCTTGAGCACGGTGGCGGCCTCGGCTTCGCCGAGGGCAAGCAGCAACACTGCCGCGCTGCGCGCGGAGGGGATGTTCGGCGGTGTCGGTTCGGGCATGTCCGGGCCTGCCATGGGGCGCATGAAGGATCCTGCGCCCTATGAAGCAAGAAGCGTGCCCATCCGGGATGCGAACCCGGTCACGGTTTTCCGGCGCCCAGCGCCGGAAGTCCGTCAGCCTGCGGCTTCGACGCGGAGGGCAGCGCCATCAACCGCGATGACGCGCACCCGGGTTCCGGCAGGCAGATCGGGTCCGCGGACCAGCCACACCCCGTCGCCGAGGCGCGCGCGGCCCGTGCCGTCGACGATGGGCTCGGCAAGCACCAGGACCTGGCCTGCGAGCGCCGCAGCCCGCTGGTTCAGGGTGGCGGCCGCCGCGTCAGCAGGCGGTTCGACGCGGTAGCGTCGCCAGGCCCAGGTGGTCGCCAAGCCCAGCGCACCGAACAGCACCAGCTGCAGCGCCCAGGGCAGAGGGATCAGCAACAGCAGGGCGCCCACCACGCCCGCCGCGACGGCGAACCAGATGGCGACCGCGCCGGGCACCAAGGTCTCTGCCGCCGCCAGTGCGGCCGCGAGGATCCACCAGTGCCACCAGGACAGGGCTTGCACGTCCATCACTTCTGTCCAGGCGAAGATCCGGCCTGCCGGACCTGCAGGGCGTCTTTCGCGAGCTCGGCGACACCGCCGATCGAGGCCAGCAGGCCGGTGGCCTCCACCGGCATGAAGAACACCTTCTGGTTCGGCGACGCGGCGAAGGACTTCAGCGCTTCAACGTACTTCTGCGCGATGAAGTAGTTCACCGCCTGCACGTCGCCCTGGGCGATGGCCTGGGACACCATCGCCGTGGCCCGCGCCTCGGCCTCGGCGAGGCGCTCGCGGGCTTCGGCGTCGCGGAAAGCGGCTTCCTTGCGGCCCTCCGCCTCCAGCATCACCGACTGCTTCTCACCCTCGGCCTTCAGGATGGCCGCCTGGCGGAAGCCCTCGGCCTCCAGCACGTTGGCACGCTTGTCGCGCTCAGCCTTCATCTGCCGCGCCATCGACTCGACCAGATCCGCCGGCGGGCGGATGTCCTTGATCTCGATGCGCGTGACCTTCACCCCCCAGGGCGAAGTGGCTTCGTCGACCACGCGCAGCAGCCGCAGATTGATCTCGTCACGCTTGGACAGTGTCTCGTCCAGATCCATGGATCCGACCACGGTGCGGATGTTGGTCATGGTCAGGTTGGTGGTGGCCACGGCGAGGTTGTCGACCTCGTAGGCCGCCTTGGCCGCATCCAGCACCTGGTAGAACACCACGGCATCGACGCCGACCATGGCGTTGTCCTTGGTGATCACTTCCTGGCGGGGCACGTCGAGGACACGCTCCATCATGTTGATCTTGCGTCCCACCCGTTCGAAGAACGGCGTGATCAGGTGGAAGCCGGGATCGAGCGTACGGCGGTATTTGCCGAAGCGCTCCAGCGTGTATTCGTAGCCCTGCGGCACCGTCAGCCAGGCCTTGGCGGCGATGACGATCATGGCGACCAGCAGCACGATGGGCAGGAACTGGAGTGCGGACATGGGTGTGGCTCCGTGAGGTGGCCCGTGAGGAGTACCCTTGTACGCCATGAGCCCGCGCCCCGTCATCGATTACAACCGCTGCGAAGGCAAGGCGGCCTGCGTCGCCGTGTGCCCGTGGAAGGTCTTTGAGGTCCGGCAGGTGACCGCGGCGGAGCGGGGGCGCCTGACGCTGGCGGGGCGCTTGCGGGCGCTGCTGCATGGAGGGCGGCAGGCGGTGGCGGTGCGGGCAGAGGCCTGCCACGGTTGCGGCCGCTGCGTGGCGGAATGCCCGGAAGGGGCGATCCGCCTGCGGGACGACTGAACTCAGGCCGCCCGCAGCCGCTTGAGGTGCACGACGAGGATCGACAGCGCCGCGGGCGTGATGCCCGGGATGCGCGACGCCTGGCCCAGCGTGGCCGGGCGCGTCTCGGCCAGCTTCTGGCGCACTTCGTTCGAGAGGCCGG
>JBJOHO010000049.1:0-10635 GCA_046047615.1 Pseudomonadota bacterium | reverse complement strand
AGTCCGATGCCCAATCCGCCGGGCTTGCTGGTCCGCATCAATTCGCCCGGAAGTTTCGGCACGACATGATCGAACCCAACGCCATAGTCGCGTATCCGACCTTCAAGGCTGCCGTCGCCGGCTTCCAACGCCAGTTCCACCTTTGCCACGCCGGCCTGTTCGCTGGCGTCCGCGGCATTGTTCAAAAGCACGAGCAGCAGATGCCCCACAGCAGCGTCGACGCGAACCGGGCCAGTCAGGCGTTTCGTCCTGATCAGTTCCACGGTCGGTCGGAACAGTCGCCACTGCTCCACGGTCGACTCGAGTTCCACCCGGGCATGGCCGGGCGACACATGCGCCGGGGAAGCCAGTTCACGCACACGATCCCGGCACCGGTCGACCAGATGCCGGATCACGGCAAGATCATCGCGCAGGGCAGGATCAGAGGCCTGCTCCCGCAGTTCCTCGGTGAGCAGGGTGAGGGTGGCCAGTGGAGTATTGAGTTCGTGGGCTACCGAGGCGGCGTGTGTCGCCAGCGCGACGATGCCTTCGTTGCGGGCGAAGCGTTCGCGCAGGGTGGCCAGCTCGGATTCGCGCGTGCGCCACGCTTCGGCAAAGCGCGCCAAGAAGAACAGCATCATGGCTGCTGTAACGAGGAAGTTGACCAGCATGCCAAGCTTGTGCACGTCGAACGAATCACCGAACACGCCGTGTATGTGCGGCAGTGGCCTGCCTAGCAGCACGGCCAGCGCGAAGCCCAGCACAGCGCATGCCGTCACTGCCAGCAGCCATCTGCGCGGCAGGGAGAACGTCGACAGCGCGATCGGCAGCAGGAACAGCGAAGAAAATGGGTTCTCAACGCCGCCGCTCCAGCCCACGACCCACGACAGCTCGGCGATATCCACGACCAAGTGCGCATAGAGTTCCGCGACAGACATGCTCTGCGCGGTACGGCTACGCCATGACGCATAGATGTTGAACAGGGCTAGCGATGCAACACCCAAACAGAGCGGCACCAGCGGCAACTGCACCAGCATGACGTTGCTGACGAACGCTATGGTTGTGGCCTGGCCCGCTACGGCGACCCAGCGCAGCAACGCCAGCTGGCGCAGAAGGTCGGTCGTTGAGTTGGTTGGAATCACGCGGAGATTATCGCAGGGCCGGTGGCAATCGACCCGTTCCGGAGCGGAGCTGCGACAGATCGTCGCAGGGGCAATATGTCGCAGGACTGGGCAGGTGTGCTTGCGCTAGGATTCCTGATGCGCTGCCGATTCGTGCGCGACGGATCGAAATTTTCTGCATTTCAATACCGATTTGCCTTATTGGGTTCCGGAGATCGATTGATGAAGCGTTCATTTCTGCTGCTGGGTGGGCTGCTGGCCTCTGCCCAAACTGTTGCTGCCGCCGATGGTGCCAGCAACTCGGGCTGGACCTTGGAGGAAGTGGTGGTCACCGCCGGGCGGCTGGGCTATGCCGACTCCGCTCCGCTCAGCGCCACTCGGGTGGCAACTCCGGTCGAGAAAGTACCGCAGTCCATCCAGGTGCTGACTCGCAAGCTCATTGAGGACCAGGACCTTCAAAACCTCAGCGGTGCGCTGGTCAATGTGTCGGGAGTGACGCCGACCAGCCAGGCACAGACCGTGCTGCAGCCGACGCTGGTGCGGGGTTTCGGCGTGAACTATCTGATCGACGGCATGCCGACCTACCAGTTGCCGCAGGGTGCCGCAGACCCGGCAACACTCGTGAATGTTGCACGCATCGAGGTGGCCAAGGGCCCGACGGCGACGCTGTATGGCGGCGGAGCCGGCGCGCCGCTATCGGGCATCGTCAATCTCGTGTCGCTCGACCCAACGGACAAGTTTGCGGGCAATGTTGCCTTGCGGGGCGGAAGCTTCGACACATGGGGTGCCAACGCGGATCTGAACTTGCCGCTGGGCGATATCGCGGCATTCCGTATCTCGGGAATGGCGGAAAGCGGGGGCAGCTTCATCGATCATGTGACGAGTGACCGGCGCGCGTTCTTTCCCTCGCTGTTGGTGAAGATGGGAGACGCCACTCGCCTGGTGATCCGCGGACGCTACAGCCATCTCTCGCAGACCGAGTACACCGGGCTTCCCTATGAAATCGTGAAGCCGACGCGTCTCGTCGCCAAGGATGTGTTTGCGGGTGCCCGCGACACGCCGCGCACATGGGTGACGAACGAGGGCTTGACCGCAACCCTGACACATGCATTCTCGAGCTGGCTCGAGGGCAACGTGACTGTGAACCGTTCGACCAGCGAGTTCGCGGAATGGACAACATTCCCCTACGGCCAGATTGCGGGTACGACCTACAACTTCGGCAGCACGCTGCTACCTTCTGACAGCCAGAAGAACTACGCGACTGCCACGCTGGCGGCGAAATTGGGTAATGCGGCGTTTCATCAGACGCTACTTGTGGGTGTCGACTACGACCACACCGACTACTACGGTGCCATGTTCAGCGATTTCACATGGGCTACCGTGGACTACGCGAACCCTTTGCCCGCACCGGCGTTCGGGCCCACACCGCCGCTGTTCATCGAACAGGATGACCGGCTCAGTACAGTCGCCATGTTCGCGCAGGATCAGATCGGCATTGGTGAGCGACTTGATCTGACGCTGGGTCTGCGTTGGACGCAGCTCAAGGTGCGCAGTGACGTGGGTTTTGCTGTCACCGATGAGTCCTATGAAAAGGTTACGCCGCGCGTGGGAGCCACCTACCGCATGTTCGACGGCGTGTCGCTGTTCGCCGGGTATTCCCAGGGATTTCAGGGCGTCGTCGCCGGCGGCTATTACGGCATTACGCCCAAGCCGGAAACTTCACAGTCATGGGAAGGCGGCGTGAAAATCCACGGACTTGTCCCCGGCCTCACCGGCACTGCGTCACTGTATCAACTGACCCGTCAGAACGTGCTGACTTCAGTGCCCAACTCGTTCTTCTACAGCCAGGCAGGAGAGCAGCGGGCGCGTGGCACAGAGCTGGATCTCATCTACGAACCGAACAGCGCAGTCTCCATACTTTTCAATTACGCTTACACGGATGCGAAGGTCACGGAAGACGATGCGATTCCCCTTGGCGATCGGCTGCGCGCCGTGCCGAAGTATTCGGGGCGGCTGGCGGCACGCTATCGATTCCCTGCTGGAGGGCTCTCGGGACTGGAGCTTGGCGCAGGCATGACTGCGGTATCGCGGCGTGAATTGACGTTGCCGAACAGCCTCTCCGTGGGTGGTTCGGTGTTGGTGGATGCGCAAGTCACCTATCCGATCGGGCCGGTCAAGGCAGGATTGTCGGTGACGAACCTCTTCGGGTCCGGAGCCTACGAGCCGTACCAGTACTTGGGAGGCGCCTACGTGACGTCGACCCAGCCACGTTCGGCCTATATTACGCTGCGAACCCAGTTCTGACGGGAGTCGACAAATGAGTATCTCTCGCGAGTACCGCCTCCGGCGCAAGGCCCTGATGGGCGCAGTGTGCGCCCTGGGTCTTGCCGCTCCAGCGTTCGCCGAGACCCTGGCCCAGCCCGTGGAAATCCGCTTCGAGGCACGAGTGGGCAAGGAACCTGCCCGCTGCGATCGAGCCTACACCGGCGTGGGCAAAGCCAACGCCGGTATGCGGCTCCAGGATCTGCGGGTCTATGTGTCTGCCCTGCGGCTGCTGGGCGCTGACGGGCGGGAAGTGCCCGTCACGCTAACTCCGGATGGTCAGTGGCAGAGCGACCAGGTCGCGTTGCTCGACTTCGAGAACCGTACTGGCAACTGCAATGGCACTGCTGCCACCAATGCCGTGGTGCGCGGCAAAGTGCCGGCGGGAACATACCGCGGCCTGCTGTTCGAGATCGGCGTGCCCCGGGGAATAAACCACCAGGATCCCACGCTTGCCTCGCCTCCACTGAACGTGACGGCCCTCACTTGGCCCTGGCGATACGGCTACAAGTTCGTGACGATCGATCTGGAGACCAGTGGTGGCGATGCCGGACCGAACCACGCGACTGGCTTCTCGATTCATATAGGCAGCACTGGTTGCGGCGAGGGTAGTCCCACTACACCTCCCGGCACGCCGTGCGGCAATTCCAACCGCCCGTCCTACAAGCTCGAAGGGTTCGATCCGAACAGCTCGAAGGTCGTGCTTGACCTGGGCGCCTTGCTCTCGGAAACCGACATCACGGTGAATGCGCCCACGACCGCGTCCGGGTGCATGTCGATTCCGGGCGACGCCGACTGCACGGGCATCATGAGCCGCCTTGGGTTGCCCTTTGATGGCAGGCCGTCGACAGGACAGAGATGGGTGAGGGCGGAATAGCAGCCAGTCGTTCCTGGCGAATGGGAGCGCTGCTGCTCGCAGCGACGCTCCTTGCCGGCGGCATGGCCTACACCCAGCAGCAGAGCGCTGCGCTGGAACCTGTCGACGTGCTGGTGCCCAGCGACTATGACTTCGGATTGCCCGGCTGGGCACCCAGACCGCTTGAGCCCGCGGCGAATCGCACGACCGCGGCCAAGGTCGAGCTCGGGCGGCGTCTGTTCTACGACAAGCGGCTGTCGCGCGATGGATCCATGGCCTGCGCAGGCTGCCACGAGCAGGCGCGGGCTTTCACCGATGGCCGGGCGGTGTCGGTCGGCGTGACCGGCAGCCCGACGCCGCGCAATGCCATGTCGCTCGCCAACGTGGCGTACTTTCCCGTGCTTACCTGGGCAAATCCGCTGATGCAGCACCTGGAGCGGCAGGCGCTGGTGCCGCTGCTGGGGCAGGAGCCTGTGGAGCTCGGCCTTGCAGGCGTGGATGCGGAAGTAATGCGGCGGCTGCAGACTGAGCCGCTCTACGGGCCACTTTTCGCTGCCGCATTTCCGGAGGTGCGCGGCGAGATCTCGCTGGCGACAGTGGTCCGGGCGCTGGCGGCGTTCGAACGCACGCTGATCTCGGTGCGGTCACCCTATGACCGCTATCGCTACGAGGGCGACGTCAATGCCGTGTCGGATGCCGTGATCCGGGGCGAGGCGCTGTTCTTCTCGGAGCGGCTCGAGTGCCACCACTGCCACAATGGACTGAACTTCTCCGACACCGTCCTGCATGAACGCAACCGGATGGGCGAGGTGGCCTTCCACAACACGGGGCTCTACAACCTCGACGGCCGTGGTGCGTATCCGCATGACAACATCGGCATTGCCGAGATCACCGGGCGGGCCGAAGACATGGGCCGCTTCCGGGCGCCCAGCCTGCGCAACGTGGCCGTTACGGGGCCCTACATGCATGACGGGTCGATCGCTACGCTGGATGAGGTGATCGATCACTATGCCGCAGGGGGGAGGACGATCAAATCGGGCCCCCATGCCGGCGTCGGGCGATTCAATCCGCTCAAGAGTTCGTTCATCCCGGGTTTCACGCTCACTCACGAAGAGCGCGGCGACCTGATCGCATTCCTGCAGTCGTTGACCGACGAGGAGTTCCTGCGCGACCCGCGATTCCGCAACCCGTGGATACCGCTGGAGAGCCGACCATGAAACGCAGGATGATGTTTCTGGCCACGATGGTGGTGACTGCCGTGTTGTCTTCGGCGGTGGATGCGCATACGTCGCTGCGCGGTTCCGAACCGGCCAGTGGCAGCGTGCTGACGCAATCACCGCCGGCCATCACGCTGACATTCCTTGAACCCGCGCGGCTCACGTCGCTGATGCTCGTGACTTCGGGTGGTGAAAGGCGCCTCGCGTTCTCGCCTTCTGGCAGTGCGCTGAGCTTTGTGGCGGCGAAGCCCGAGCTCGCACCGGGTCGCAACGAAATCCGCTGGAAGGCGCTGTCCGCGGATGGCCATGTGATCGAGGGCAGTCTGATCATCGTGCTGCGAGCCACGGCTCGACCCGGTGCTTGAGCTGCTCACCGCGGGCCTGAGAGCGCTGACCCACGCGGCAGCGCTGGGTTCTGCCGGCGCCGTGCTGGCTCGATCCACACTGCAGATTCCAACGCCGACAGACCAGTCGCTGGACCGACCGATCCGCATCGCCGGTCTGGTGCTGGTGCTGTGCACCGCTGTATACGCACTCGTGTATGTGACGAGACTGGGTGGCGGGGCGGACCTGTCAGCCCTGCGCGCCGTGATGTTGTCCCCGCTGGGCGCGGCACTGGCGCTTCAGTTCATCGGGGGACTGTGGTTGGCGCTCCGGTCGAGCCAACCTTCTGCGTTCGGCGGGGCGTTGCTGATCCTGCTCGCCTATGGCATTGCAGGGCACTCGGCCCAACGGGGCCTCCTCACGTCTTTCACAGTTCTACTCCATGTTGCGGCCGCCGCCTGGTGGCTGGGTGGACTGCTGGTCTTGAGGCTGGCGCAGCGGCATATGCCCACGATGTTCCCCGAGATCGTTGGCCGATTCAGTCGGCAGGCGATCTGGATCGTCCTGTTGCTGCTCTCTGCAGCGCTGGTCACGGCAACCCTCCTGCTCGAGTTCCGTCTCGACTTGAACAGCGCCTACGTGCGTGGATTGCTTGCCAAAGCCACGTTCACCTTGGCTCTGCTCGCGTTCGCGGGTGCGAACAAGCTGCTGCTGGCGCCGCGCCTGCCGACAAGTCAGGACTCCGCGTGGTGGCTGCAAGGATCGATCCGCGCGGAACTCGTGCTGCTGGGCTGTGTCATTGCAGTGACGGCCTGGCTCACTACCTGGCACTCTCCCCACGAGACAATCCATTCAAGACAGCAGCTGCCAGTAGGACCGATTGAAGTGATCGATGCCTGGGCACCCGAGATGCCCGGCGGTGTTGGCAGCGGTGCGGGCTACATGACCCTGGTCAATCATCAGTCCGTGGCGGACAGGCTGATAGAAGTGTCCAGTCCATGGGCGGAGCGAGTCACACTGCATGAGTCGAAGTTGGTCGGTGACATCTCGCGTATGCGAGGCTTGGTTGCGGTTGATGTTCCGGCACAGGGCAGGGCGATACTGGCGCAAGGAGCGACGCATCTGATGTTCACGGGTCTCTACGCCCCGTTTGTCGCTGGTGATGTGGTTCCGATCGTGCTGGTATTCGAAAAGGCCGGGAGGGTGGAGCTGTCGCTGACCGTCCGGCCGGCAAATGGGATATCTCCCCATGAGCACTAGAATCGAAATGGCTGCCGAACCGCGGCCTCCTGTCCGGCCACTGCCGGCGGGTCAAAAATTGGCCTTGCGGGGGTCCAAGAGCGCCCGGCTCTCCCGTCGCCATTTGCATTTCGGGAGATGCCGGAATTGGGCCTTCGCGTCCTGTCCACCATGGACGGAGTAAGTTCGCACGCGCCCCGCGGGGGCCACTAGAATCCCTTGGCTGAAAATGCCCAGGGGAGTATGGATGTTGATCAAACGTCTTCTGATGGCTGGGGTCTGCCTGGCAACGCTGCCGTTGGCAGCGACCGCCGTTGCCGCTGCGACCGCCCCGGAGGTGTTGCTGCTGCGACCGGCGAAGGTGTTCACCGCGGAGGATGGCAACACTCACGCAGGCTGGACGGTGCTGGTGGAAGGCGAACGCATCGCTGCTGTGGGCCCCGCAGAGTCGGTCAAGGCGCCCAAAGGCGCGCGCGTGATCGACCTGCCGGACGCCACGCTGTTGCCGGGCCTTATCGACGCGCACTCCCACCTCTTCCTGCACCCCTACAACGAAGCCCTCTGGGACGATCAGGTCCTGAAGGAGTCGACCGCCTACCGTGTGCTGCGGGCGGGCGAGGCTGCGCGCAGGACGCTGGCCGCGGGCTTCACGACGCTGCGTGACCTGGGGACCGAGGGCGCCGGCAGCGCCGACGTTGCGCTCCGCGAAGCCATCAATGACGGCCTGGTGCAGGGTCCGCGCCTCGCTGTGGTGACGCGCGCCATTGTCGCGCGGGGCGCCTACGGTCCGCCGCGCCGGAACTACAACAACGATCCGCACCTGCCTCAGGGCGCGCAGGAAGTCAGCGGTGTCGTGGAAATCGCCCGCGCCGTGCGCGAGCAGGCTGCCGCTGGCGCGGATTGGATCAAGGTCTATGCGGACTTCGAAGCCGGTCCGCAGGGTCAGGTCGTGCCGACGTTTTCCGTCGATGAACTGACGGCCTTGGTCACCACCGCCCACGACCTCGGGCGCTCCGTGGCGGCTCATGCCACGTCGGCGGAAGGCATGCGGCGCGCGGCGCTGGCGGGGGTCGACTCCATCGAGCATGGCTACAACGGCACCGAGGCGGCGTTCCGCCTGATGGCCGAGCGCGGGATTCCCTGGTTGCCGACATTGGCGACCGCCGAGGCCTACGCGGAGTACTTCGAAGGCTACAAACGCGGCACCGACGCGCCGACGGCCAACATGCTGCGGGCGGCACAGTCTTTCCGCTGGGCGCTGGCTGCGGGCGTCAAGATCGGCAACGGCTCGGATATCGGCGTGTTCCCGCATGGCGAGAACTGGCGCGAGCCGGAATGGATGGTCCGCAATGGCATGAGTCCCGCACAGGCGCTGCTGGCCGCCACGGCCGTCAATGCGGACATCCTGAAACAGGCTGACCGGATCGGCCGGATCCGCAAGGGACTGCTGGCCGACCTGGTCGCAGTGCAGGGGGATCCCAGCGTCGACATCCAGGCCCTGCGCCAGGTGCGCTGGGTGCTGAAGGGCGGCCAGGTCGTCCGGTGAGGCAGCGCGACATGATGGCACCAGCGTGAGTGCGGGCAGCGGGCAACGGCATCTGTATGGCGTGGAAGGCCGGCCGCCCCTGCCGCACGCCCTTGCGCTGGGTGCGCAGCACGCCTTGCTCGCGCTGGTGTTCCTCGTCTATCCGCTCGCCGCGGCCCAGCAGATTGGGTTGTCGGCGGGTGACACGGAAATGCTCCTGGCCGCGGTCATCCTGAGCACGGGGGGTGCCACGATCCTGCACGGCTTCCGGCAGCCCGTGGGCAGCAGTGCACTGGCGGTGCAGATTCCGACACCGGCCTTCCTGCAGACGGAAGTGCTGGCCGGCAGTATGGGAGGGCTGCCGTTGATGGCGGGCATGTCCCTGGTCACCGGCGTCGTGGGGCTGTTCTTCTCCAGTGCCTTGCGACGTCTGCGGGCGCTGTTCCCCGCCGAAGTCTGCGGCGTCGCCGTCGTGATGCTCGGCCTCTCACTGATCCGTCCGGGCTTCCTGAACATCGTGGCATCGCCGACGGATCTGCCCATGATCCAAGGTGAGCCGTTGGCCGTGGCGACACTCACGCTGGCGACCATCACCGTCATCGCCATATTCGCGACGGGACGACTGAAGCTGCTGGCCCTCGGCAGTGGCATGCTGGTGGGCATCGGTCTTGCCTGGCTGCTCGGCCTGACCGGGCACGGCTATTGGGACCCGCTGCTGCAGTCGCCCTGGGCGGGGGTGCCGGCCGTGGACATTGGCGCCGCCCACTTTTCCCTGGAACTGCTGCCGCTCGGCATCGTGATGGCGCTCATTCTCAGCATCGACAACGTTGGCATGCTGATCGGAATCCAGCGCCAGATGGATCCTGGCTGGAGCCGCCTCGACATGAACCAGGCCAGCCGCGGCATCCGGAGCAGCGCGGTGGGCGACCTGCTGGCAGGCGCTCTGGGTGGCATGCCGACCGGCATTTCCTCGGCGAATGTCAGTCTGGCGCATGCGACCGGCGCGATCGCCCGGCGCATCTCGTATCTCACGGGGATCCTGCTGCTCGCTGCCGCGTTCTCGCCGAAGGTGATCAAGGTGGTCGCCCTGATTCCGAAGCCGGTGGTCGGCGCGGTCATGCTCTATGCCGCCGCGTACATGCTCGTTTCCGGGATGACCCTGTTCCTCGGCCGTCTGCTCAACCAAAGGCGGATGTTCGTTGTCGGCTTCTCGATCGTGCTGGGGGTCGCCCCGATGGTTGTGCCCAGCATGTTCAGCGAGGTTTCGCCCCTGCTGCGTCCCATTCTCGAGTCACCGCTTGCCCTCGGCAGCTTCTGCGCCATTGTGCTCACGCAACTGCTGCGTATCGGTTCCGCATCGAAAGTTGAAGTTTCCGTGCCGCTGCCTGACAGCGACAACGAAATGATGCAGGAACTGGTCTGCAACAAAGCGATCCGCGCCCATCTGGTCAAGCTCGGAGCGTCGGTCGGCGCCGCCCGACCTGCTGTCTACCGCGCGATCGACCTGACCTCCGAATGGGTCGGCTGGCTCAAGGTGAACCGTTACATCAACGATGACGTACACCTGACGGCCTCGTTCGTTGACAGCCAACTGGATGTCGTCCTCGCTTATGACGGCCGTCCGCCCCCGCTGCACGGGAAGCGCCAGTTCGCAGCGGTCGACACCGGCGAAGCGGTGCACACGCTGGAGCGGTTGCAGGGGCTGGTGGATGCGATTTCCATCCGCAGCAATGGACTGCACCAACAGCTGACGCTCCGCTTCGAGCCTTCGAAATGAACGCAGGACAGGCGTTGATGGTCGGCCGGTGCGTCGGCGTCGCGATGGGTATCAGCGCCCACCACGATGCGGCGCCAAGGTCCCTCCGGCCCAGGAGGCCGGCCGTCTTGGCGACGGAATAATGTAGCAACTACAGTGAAGCCAAAACGGGGGAGTGCTCATGGGCAGACGGAGTCGCGTGTTCCTGTCCGGCAGGCTGTTCACGGCAGTCTTGCTCGGGGGTGTTGTCGCCGTTGCCCAGGCGGCCCAGCCGCCAGATGCCGTGGTGCGCTGGT
>JBJOHO010000048.1:0-12330 GCA_046047615.1 Pseudomonadota bacterium | reverse complement strand
AACGGATAAAAGGTACTCCGGGGATAACAGGCTTATTCCTCCCAAGAGTCCACATCGACGGAGGAGTTTGGCACCTCGATGTCGGCTCATCACATCCTGGGGCTGTAGCAGGTCCCAAGGGTTCGGCTGTTCGCCGATTAAAGTGGTACGCGAGCTGGGTTCAAAACGTCGTGAGACAGTTTGGTCCCTATCTTCCGTAGCCGTTGGAGATTTGAGGGTGAGCTGCTCCTAGTACGAGAGGACCGGAGTGGACGCATCTCTGGTGTTCCGGTTGTCACGCCAGTGGCACTGCCGGGTAGCTATATGCGGACGGGATAACCGCTGAAAGCATCTAAGCGGGAAGCCCCCCCCAAGACTAGATCTCCCTGAGGACTTGATCCTCCTGAAGGGCCCAAGAAGACTACTTGGTTGATAGGCTGGGTGTGTAAGCGCAGTAATGCGTTGAGCTAACCAGTACTAATTGCCCGTGAGGCTTGACCATATAACCTCAAGCAGCTTGCTTGATGGTTGCACGAATCAGCCGATTCATATCGAACGCGACACGCGTCAGATCAGAACCTCCAGAGACCCTTTTCGCCTGATGGCACTAGCGGGCGGGAACCACCCGATCCCTTTCCGAACTCGGAAGTGAAAACGCCCTGCGCCGATGGTAGTGTGGCTTCAGCCATGTGAGAGTAGGTCACCGTCAGGCACCCCTCCAAACCCCGCCAGGGTTCATACCCTCGGCGGGGTTCGCTTTTTGTGCGTTTCGGTGGCGGACGGCGCTGCTGGTTAGCGTTTCGCCTTATACGAACACTGAATCACGATGTCGTCGACACCTGGCCTCTCGAGACGCCGTTCAAGAACCAGCGACGCCCCCCTGTCGTCATACCGGTAGATATCTGTGTTTCGCCAGCCGCGGCCGTAATTTTCACGCACGATAAACCGTCCCTTGCTCCATTTTGCGTCGATGGAAGCTGTTCCGGAGGAGTCGACGCGGCTGTGGGAACCTCCGGGCCGCAACGTCTGGGTGCTGCTGTCGTTTGACAGGGTCATGGTGCCGTCTGCCCACCGGATCTCAACTCGCTCCGGCAGGCGGGCCAGGGGCTGCAAGTCCGCTCTAAGTTCTGCGCGACTGGGTCGCCACGGCCCGCCTCGCCGTCGTTGGCCGACCAGATCGGCGTATTCTTCCTCAGGCGGGACAATGGGCTCGGCTGCAGGGTCGGATTCAGTGCTGCCGTCGCTGGTTGGCTCCGTACCGCGCGCTCCGTGGGGTGGGGTCCCAGCGGCATCATGTGATCGCAGAAATAGCGGCGTATCGCGGTCCCGGTAGTTGGCCAGCGCCTCCTCAACGGGGTCTACAGCGCTACGTGGCTGCAAGGAATCGGCCTCCCACTGCCCGCACAGCCGTCGACAGATATCTGCGGGCGCGTTGGCGGGAGCGGCTTTCGCATTCCCCAAAAGCGCCAAAGCAACGACGCTGAGAAGGACCCCACGTCGCACACCAGGGCCAACCGGACACGTGGTATCCATCTTGAATTCCTTGGAGTGGTGCCCCCACTCGGAATCGAACCAAGCTCTGCGGTTTACAAAACCGCTGCATCACCACAATGCTTCGGGGGCAGGCCTCAAGTATATCCTTCGGCACATGGTCTCATGGGCACGCGATGTTGCTCAAAGTACCGGTGTCACCGGCCCATTTGCCAATGTGTTCAGCGGATACAGGAGTGCTGTCCGGGCTGCGGACTTCGAGCCATAGAGGCGCATCCTTCTCGCCGCCGAGGTCACGTGTCACGACCGCGAAGCCCAAGGCGGCGAGTTCTTCAGTGCGCTTTGCAGCGCGCGTGGGGTCACTGTAGACACCTACCGAGATCCGGCCTGCAGGATCGTCCGCGCTGACATACGCGTCTGGCACCCCGCCCTCCCGCAGCTTGGCCAGGACGGTGGCCCGCGTTTGAGGGTTCGTCCGGATGTATACCCAATGACCCGAACCAGGGCTCCCGGGAACTGACAGCGGGACGTCAACTGAGTAGCCCTCAGCGCCGGCTTGCTGTGCAACGGCGCCAAGCAGGTCTACGGTGGCAAACCCTTCCAGCCGACGGCAGGAGCCTCCTCCAACCGCGGATTGAGACACCTGCGAAGTTGATGCGCCGTCCTGCGCGCTGTCTCGCTCATCAGGAACGGTCGCCTCCGGAGGCCCGCTGACGGGCTGCAAGCTGTGGGAGTCGGTTGTGCTCCATCCCCAAAAAGCCAAGTTGGCCCCAACGAGCGCCACAATGATCCACCGCATCCTCATGAATGCAGCCTAGCAGGAGGCGCTGCACAACGTCAGCTTCGCAGAGTCGCGACGGCGAGCACCCCCTCAAGCACCAGGGCCGGCCGGAAGTGCCATTGCACGGTTGCCGGGACTCGGCGCCAGCACACGGCTCCTCCGCCGGTCACGAAAACCTCCAACTCACGCCCTTGCCGACGACGTGCCTCAGATACCCAGTGTTCGACGGCGGCCCATGTCGCAAGGCGCGCGCCGCCGGCAAGCGCGCCGGCAGTATCCTTGGCGGTGATTGGCGACTTGGACATGGACGCTGAAGACATGCCCTGCGCGCGCTCACCAATGCCAGCGGTGTCCTGCAGCAGGGACGCGGCCATCAATGCCGCGCCAGGCACGATCAATCCGCCGAGGTGGCGGCCGTGGGCATTCAGCAGATCCAGTGTGATTGCTGTGCCCGCGTCGACCACGGCGACGGGACGACCGACCCCAGCCGACCTGAATGCCCCTATAAGTCCCGCCCATCTGTCCACGCCCAGCCGCCAAGGCTCTCGATAGCCACAGCGGATTCCAGGAAAGACATCCGTGCTCTGCAACCAACGCACACCGGCAAGTCCGGCGCCAAGCAACGCTGCTTCCAATGCCAGCACGCGCTCGGGCCGCGCGACACTCGCGCCATACGCGATGTTGCCCCTTAGTCCCGCGCCGACACGCTGGGCCCATCTGTCAAGGCAAAGGCCGTCCCACGGGACAGCGTGCTGGCGCAAACGGCCACTCCGTGCTGAAAGTGCCCATTTGAGCCTGGAATTACCGAGATCCAGGAGGAGTGTGCTCATGGTCCCTTCACTCTCCAGCTGCGCGCACAGACACATCTCCGGACACGACGCGCCGCATACCAGACGCGGTTTGAACCAGAAGGGCGCCGTCCGTGTCGATTCCTGCTGCCACCCCTGACCACGGCACTTGGTGACCGGAAACGCTGATTGCCTGTCCACGAAGGCAGTCCGACGCAGCGTACTCGCGCCGCAAGCCACCGAAGCCTGAGGCCGCTAGTTCGGCGACGACTTGAATGCCCTCGTTTACCAGTGCAGCGACAAGTTCGTTTCGACCCGGCAGCGAGCCGGCAACCATAGACAGCCCCGCTGCACGATTGCCCTCTGCCTCGATCCGCAGCCGGACAACTTCGGGCAGGGAAAGATTCAAGCCGATGCCCACGACAACCAGCGTGGTGCCCCCTGCCTCCGCACGCAACTCGATCAGGATTCCACCTACCTTGCCTTGGTCGATGACCAGGTCGTTGGGCCACTTGAGATTCACGCCCGTGATGCCATAAGCGCGCAAGGCTCTGACGACGGCCACACCCACTGCCAAACTCAGGCAGCCCGCATCTCGTGGCAAAGTCTCCATGGCCCACGACCAAGACAGACAGAGGCCCTGCCCCGGAGGCAGATACCAGCGCCTCCCGCGCCGGCCACGACCCCCATGCTGAAGCTCGGCGGTCAGGATGTCAGCACGGCCTGGCGGAGGCGCTGCGCGTCCCAGAAGATCTGAGTTGGTCGAAGCAGTCTCCCAGGCGCACTCTATGTGCCTGACCGCTGATACTCCGAGGCGCGCCAGAGACGCGTGGATGGCGTCCACCTTGAGACCCTCGACCGGCCGCGCCAACCGGTAGCCCCGCCGAGGCAGGGCTTCAATCTCCACCCCTTGCGCCCGCAGATGCATCACATGCTTCCAGACCGCCGACCTGCCGACGCCCAGCAACCTTGACAGGACCACGCCAGAGACAAATGGCCGATTGGCTCGCATGCTGATGCCGGCCAGCAGACCGAACAATTGTGCATCGAGCTGCCCGTTCACACCGGTACCTCGGCAATCATGCAGCGCACGCTGCCACCCCCAAGCCGCTCGATCGTAGACACTGGCACTTGAACCACGGCATGCACATGCTGTTCAAGGACCGGAAGCATCGGACCGAGACTCGCGCAAGCAGTGCTCGACATCACCAGGACAGGACCCTGCGCTCCCCGCAACTCAAGCATGTTGCCGGCGAAAGCGCGCAGGCATGCATCAGGAAGTTCCAACACCTGCCGCCCCGAATCCGCCAACGTGCCAAGGATGCGCTCGCAATCGACGGTGGCGATCCAATCGCGTCCGACGCCACAAACCGTCGACCCGATCCAGAGCAGCACATTGGTGTGGTACACCGGGTAGCCATCCTCGCTGGAAGCACCGAAAATCTGCGGGGTGTAACCCATTGCATTGCACCAGGCATGGACAAGCCTGCTGTCCGTCCGCGGCGAGCGGCAGGCAAAAGCGATCCGCCGCTCGTGATCGAGCACGAGACTCCCGGTACCTTCCAGGAAGCGGCCTCGTTGTTCCCAGTGCGTCAGGTCAATCTGGCGCGTGATCCGGAACCCAAGCCGAGCGCAGGCTTCCTCGATGACAGCCTGTCGCCGCTCGGCACGTCTTTTCGGCGAGAGCATGGGATAAAGGACCACCGTCCCGTCCCTGTGGAAGCTCACCCAGTTGTTGGGGAAAACAGCGTCCGGAAGACAGAGATCAGGATCGTCCTGGACTTGGCAAACACGGATGCCATGCTGAGACAGGGCATTCGCGAGTACGTCCGCTTCGGTACGCCCCGCATGCGCTGCTCCGGCCGTCATTCCGCCAGCGTCTTGGAACCGGTTGCTCGCCGCCGTCTCAGGATTGAAGGCGAACGCGGCGGGCCGCACCATCAGGGCGGCGTTGGCGGTCTGTGGCAAGCTTTGCAGGGTCACGCCGCATTATCACCGTGGAAGCCGTCATGCGTGCAGCTCTGAGTGCGGCGATGCATGTACGCTGCATCGACGCGGCCACGGCTTTCGATCGAGGGGTGACTTGTGCCAGGAGTGGTTCCGGATGACTGGGCGGAGCAACAGAAAGCCATGGCAAAGCGCCTGCATGACGAAGTGGCCAGCGGCCTGACCGCACTGCGATGGATGCTGCAGGGCGGTTTGCTGGATGGACCTGGCGCGGCGGATGCACAGGCCTGCCTGCAGCGGCTGGCCGCCGCCGTGCAGGAAATCGAAGCGGAGCTGTTTCCTGCACAACTTCTTCATGACGATCTGCCTGGCGCGTTGCAGGATCTCGCCCGCCGTCATGGTGTGACCGCGACCGAATTCAGCACCAACACCGGCACCTGGCCTGATGGGCACCTGGCGCAATGTCTCTATCGAGTAGTTGCGGCGGCCTTGGTCGCTACACCGTGCGATGGTACTGGCCGGATGAGCCTGGATATCAGATCCCACTTCTGCGAGCTCTTGGTGGCGCCCCTCCCGGAGCCCCGCGACGACGCGCACCCAACAGCGCCGGCTCCGTGGCTGTGCCGGGAAAGGCTCTCGGCTTGGGCTGCGGCACTGGGAGGCACGATCGAGTGGCGTACCGAAACGGCATGGGGACAGGGGCTGCGGCTCCGCTTGCCTGTCGGACCCGGTCTCCCGCGGGCTAGCTGAGCAGGTTGTTCCTGAGTGCGTAAGTGGTGAGATCCGCGTTCGTGCGCTGCCCCATCTTCTGCAGGATCCGCGTGCGATAGGTGCTGACAGTCTTGATGCTGAGTCCCAACTCCTTGGCGATGGCTGTAATGTTCGCGCCTGCAGCCAAATGCCGGAAAACCTGGAACTCCCGGTCCGACAACTGCATGTGGACAGGTCCTCTCCCCAAGCCATCCAGTCCGTCCACCAGAAGGTTTGCCAGCTCCTGCCCGACGTGACGGTTTCCGCGCGCGACATTGCGCAGAGCGATCAACAGATCCGCGCTGTGCGCAGATTTGCTCACGAAACCGCGTGCCCCGGCGCGGAACACGTTGAGTCCGAACTGGAGCTCCGCGTGTCCCGACAGCACAAGGACAGCCACGCCATGCCCTGCCTCGCGGATCCGTCGGAGCACTTCGAGTCCGGAGATGTCGGGAAGCGAAATGTCGAGCAGGACGACGTCGCAAGGATGCGACTGCAACCAATTCAGCACATCGGTGCCGTTGTGGCACTCGCCGGCGAACTCCATGTCTGGCTGACTGGAAATAAGCTGCCGAAGGCCAGCCCGCAGCAGTTCGTGATCGTCGACAACAAGGACCCGGGTGCGCTTCACGGAGCTAGGGTCTCAGTTTTTCTGCGCCCTATCATCCGTGTAAAAAATGCGCGCTCAGCGGTAGCCTTGAGCCTCCATCAGGAGGCCGGTACCGCCTCGTGAGACATGCGCGACGATTGCAGCCCGGCGGTGGACCTTGGTAACGATACCGAGATTGATTGCAAAAGCGAGTTCCACCCGCTGCCCGAGCTTGAGGCCCGCTCCCGCAGTGTGCAGGAACACCCCCGTGGCACTCAGGTTTGCGGCGCGGCATACTCGACGGTTACCCGTCGGCAGGAGAATGTAGACCAGCGTCTTGGCCCGATGACGAGTGTGCTGCCGACGTTCCAATGTCTGCCCGCCAAAAATAGTGGATGGCGAACCTTACGCGGCGCCGATACCCGACTGCGTTCGATTGAACTTAATCTGGTGCCGCTAGGACACGATATCCATCACGATGGGACAGTGGTCGCTCAAACGATAGCGGTCTGATTCTTCCGGCAGGAAGGGTATGCGACGCGACCGGGCGCGTTTATTGCCGTCATGCAGCAGGACCCCCAGTACGATATGGTCAATCGGGGCGGCGTAGGTCTGCCCGACAAGGCACGGGCCGGCTTCTCGCTGACCAGGCGCTGGTACCGGAAGCGGCAGGGGGGCCACCCGGTTGAAGTCTCCCACGACCAGCGCGCGATGGCCCTGGCGCTCGGCGTCCTCAAGCCAATCCGCCACCATGGGCAGCTGGCGCGCCAAAGTCCGGCAGGCGGCCGTTCCTGTTCCCAAGGGGCCCACAGCGCACCCGGACTTCAGATGTACGGCGAGCAGCAGCGTTTGGGCGGGAGTGCCCGGGAAAAGCCTGAGCTGGGCACCGTGACGCTGTCGCCCTCCCGTGCCCAGGGCGCGGATGTCGGGCAGACATTCGTGCGCCAGCCCGGCCCGTACGACGAAACCCACCTGCTGATGACCTGGTCCCGCGGAAAGGCAGATGGCCGCGCCGGGAAAAAGAACGCTCAACAGCGAGGCCGATTCAACCTCCTGGACCGCTATGACATCCGCGGATATCCGCTCTGCAATCCGCCTCATTGCCGCGAAATCGGTACGGCTCCGTGCCAGTTCCCACGCGACATCGCAGGGAATCTGCGCCCGCCCGTTCTGGCGGCAGGCCAAACGGGCCTGGTGCAGCGTGTGCGGCGACAGCAGCCACTGCAGGTTCCAGCTCGCGACCACCCATGCGTGGGCCGCCTCGGCGCCAGTGGCCCAGGACGCGAGCAACAGTGAAACGACCAGCAACCGCGTTGTCATCCGCAGAGCATGGCCGGGTGCCCGCTGCCGGGGCACTTGCGATTCCTGACTCAGGGCCTGAAACAGGACTGGACAATAGCGCCGTTCATCAACCGGCGGCCAGGAAGCTCCGCAATGCGGCGTCAAAGCGGGGCAGGTCTACCAGGAACGCGTCATGCCCCTCGATGCTGGGCAGGCGGGCGAACCGCGTCGTCACGCCCGCAGATTCCAGTGTTCTGGCAATCCATGCCTGCTCCTCGATCGTGAACAGGAAGTCCGTCTCGACGCCGATCACCAGCGCAGCATCCAGACCGGACTGTCGCAGCACCTCGACGGGATCGCCATGGCTGGACAGATCGAAACAATCCATGGCACGGGACAAGTAAAGGTAGCAGTTAGGGTCGAAGATCCGCACGAAGCGCTCGGCCTGGGCCTCGAGGTAGCTCTCCACGGCAAACCGCGGCCCGAAGCCCTCTGGTACGCGTTCGCGGGCAGCCCTGGCGGCACGCTGGCCGCGCTCGTCGAGGCCCGAGCGTGCAAACCGGTTGCGCCACTCCTCGGCCGACCGGTAGGTGATTGTCCCGAGCTTGCGGGCGATGCGCATCCCCGCGCGGGGGCCGCTGGTCGGGCTGGCGTACTGGCCCTGCTGCCAGTCGGGGTCACTCATGACCGCCTCGCGCTGCACCGAGCGCAGGGCAATGGCAAACGGTGTTGCCGCTGCACTGCCGGAAATGCTCACCAGCCGGCGCGCCTTGCCGGGAAGGCAGGCTGCGAACGCGACCACAACCATTCCCCCGAGCGAGGGGCCGATGACCGCTTCCAACTGCTCGATGCCCAGGCTCCGCGCGGCTTCGTACCCCGCGCGGGCGATGTCCTCCACTGCCAACTCCGGAAAGTCCAGCCGCCAGGCTTTGCCC
Organism: Pseudomonadota bacterium; assembly: GCA_046047615.1. GTDB lineage: Bacteria > Pseudomonadota > Gammaproteobacteria > Steroidobacterales > Steroidobacteraceae > ZC4RG30. The sequence continues at coordinate 3,789 of JBJOHO010000048.1, read as the reverse complement.
GTCCGCAGGTTGATAGACGCCGGCCCGGTCGAGCCGAAGCAGCTGCCGAGCGAGTTCACGCACATCACGAAGAACCGGTCCGTGTCGATGGCCCGGCCAGGCCCGATCATTGCCTCCCACCACCCGGGATCGCGATTCGCAGGCGTGGATGCCGCGTGTGCACTGGGCGAAAGCCCCGTGAACAGCAGGATGCCGTTGCTGCGGTCCTGATTGAGCCGGCCCCAGCACTCGAACGCAACCACGCCGTCAGGCAGCGATCCACCGCGCCAGAGAGGGAACGGATCAGGCAGGGGTACCGTTCGTACGGTCGTCATGGTCGCGGGTCCGGCTCGGTGACGCGTTCAGGGTTCCGGGTCGGAACCGTCACTGATGCCTTCGAACAGCGCGGTGGACAGGTACCGCTCTCCAGTGTCCGTGATGACGGCCAGAAGGACACTGCCTGCGGGGACCTCCCGCGCAAGACGCAGCGCGGCGCCCACGCCGGCTCCGGATGAGATGCCGCACAATATGCCCTCTTGGCGGGCGAGTTCCCTGGCCGTCTCGATGGCTTCGGCGTCGCTGATGCCGATCAGGCGGTCCGCGATGCCGCGGTTCAGTACGCCAGGCACGAAATCAGGTGTCCAGCCTTGGATCTTGTGCGGGTTGAAGGCCCGGCCTGCCAGCAGCGACGCGTTCTCGGGCTCTGCGACGACCACCTGCACCTCCGGTCGCGCCAGCTTCAGCATCTCGCCCACGCCCGTCATCGTACCGCCGGTGCCCCATCCGGTCACGAAGTAATCCAGCCGGCGCCCGGCAAAATCGCTGAGGATCTCGGGGCCCGTCGTGCTGCGGTGATAGGCAGGATTGGCCGGGTTCTCGAATTGGCGCGCAAGGAACCAGCCGTGTTGCCGCGCAAGTTCCTCGGCCTTGCGCACCATGCCGGAACCACGTTCGGCAGCTGGCGTGAGGATGACCTTGGCGCCCAGCATGCGCATGATCTTGCGCCGCTCAACCGAGAATGTTTCCACCATCACTGCGACAAACGGGTAACCCTTGGCTGCACACACCATCGCCAGCGCGATGCCGGTGTTGCCCGATGTGGCCTCGACAACGGTTTGCCCCGGCTTGAGTTGCCCGCGCCGCTCGGCGTCCTCGATGATCGCGATGGCCAAGCGATCCTTCACAGACGACGCCGGGTTGAAGAACTCACACTTGACGTAAACGGAAACGTTCGTGGGCGCCAAGCGCTGCAGTTTGACGATGGGCGTCCGCCCGATGGTGCCGAGAATGCTGTCGTGGATCATTGCGTGGCCCGGCTGGTGCGTGGCGTTGCACTGTAGCGGCTCAGGCTGGGCCCTGCGAGCGCCACGAGGGACTGTCATCGGTTGATAACCAGCCGTTATGATCCGTGCCAGATCCTCGCGCGAGGCGCCCATGAATTTCCATCAGCTGCAATACGCGATTGCCATCGCGAGGCACGGCCTGTCCGTCACCCAGGCTGCCGCGGTCCTCGGGACGTCGCAGCCCGCCATCAGCCGTGCGCTGAAAGCGCTTGAGAAAGAACTTGGCTTCGATCTGTTCGTGCGGGAGGGGCGGGCGTTCTCGCGGATCACGCCCGAGGGCGCCAAGGTGCTGGATTATGCGGCCCGCGCAATGGCCGAGATCGACAGCCTCAAGGCGGTTGCCGCCGACCTGAACCAGGACAGCAAGGGAACGCTGGCCATCGCCACCACCCATACCCAGGCCAGATACGTGCTGCCTCCGGTCGTCCAAGCTTTCCGTCGCCGTTACCCCGACGTCGACCTGCATCTGCACCAGGGCACGTCCGAACAGATATCCGAGATGGTGGCCGCGGACCGCGTGCAGTTGGCGATAGCCACGGGTTCGGAGGCCTTGTTTCCCGAGCTCGTGCTGCTGCCCGTGTACCGTTGGCACCGGCAGGTCATCGTGCCGCGCCACCACCCGTTGGCGCGTCCAGGCCAAGGAAAGCTGACGCTTTCACAGTTGGCGCAGTACCCCCTTGTGACGTATGTCTTCAGCTTCACGGGTCCGTCATCCCTGGAAACGCTGTTTGCCCGGGAAGGACTGCATCCGCGTGTCGCGTTGACCGCGCGGGACTCGGACGTGATAAAGACCTATGTGCGTTTGGGGATGGGTGTGGGCATCGTCGCCAGCGTCGCGCACGAGCCCGCCTTGGACGAGGATCTCGTCGTCATCGATGCCTCCCATCTGTTCCCGATCCATACGACATGGGTGGGTTTCCGTCGCGGAACACTGTTGCGCAATTTCGCCTACGAATTCCTGCAGTTGTTCGGTACGCACCTGACTCGCAAACTGGTCGACCGCGCCATCGAAGCCCGCGATGCAGAAGCCAAGGCACAACTCTTTGCCCGCATCTCGCTCCCGGTCCGTTGACAGCGTGACTGAGCGGATACAGAAGGTGCTCGCCGCCGCGGGCCTGGCATCACGGCGGACTGTGGATGCGTGGCTTGCAGCCGGGCGCATCCAGGTGAACGGGCGGACCGTGGGTCCCGGGGACCGGGCGGCGCCCGGCGATGTCATCACGGTGGATGGCCAGGTCGTCGTTCACCATGCCGCGCCTGTCGCGCAGCCCCCCGGGATCCTCATCTATCACAAACCGCTGGGCGAGGTGACGACGCGGCATGATCCGCAGGGCCGTCCCACGGTATTCGACCGTCTGCCCGCCGCGCCGGCGGGGCAGCGCTGGGTGGTGGTGGGCCGACTGGACGTGAACACGACCGGGCTGCTGGTTTTCACCACGGATGGCGCGCTCGCGCACCGGATGATGCATCCTTCATTCGAGATGTCGCGCGAGTACCTGGTACGTCTGCGGGGCCATCCGGGACCGGAAACCGTCCGCAGGGTGCTGGGCGGCGTGATGCTCGATGACGGCCCCGCCCGGTTCGACGCTGCCCAGCCGGCGGGGAACTCCGAAGGCCACTCGTGGATGCGGGTGCGCCTGCACGAGGGACGCAACCGGGAGGTGCGGCGGCTGTGGGAGGCTGTGGGACACGAGGTCAGTCGCCTGAAGCGCCTCGCCCATGGGCCATTCCTGCTTCCGGACGACCTTCCGCCGGGCCGGGCCCGCCTGCTGACGGCGGCAGAGGCTGCTGTGGCGCTGCAGCACCTGCCCCGCGTCCCGTCCTCGCCAGGATGAGGCAGGATTTTCCCCAAGCCGCGTTGACACGCAGACCTCCTGCGCCCAGAATACGCGGCTCGTTTGCCTGGAGGGGTACCCAAGCGGCCAACGGGAGCAGACTGTAAATCTGCCGGCTTACGCCTTCGTAGGTTCGAATCCTACCCCCTCCACCAACCGGGGCACGGCGTGAACGGCGGGCATCGGGTTTCGAGTGCGGGACTTGGCGGGTGTAGTTCAATGGTAGAACCTCAGCCTTCCAAGCTGATGACGTGGGTTCGATTCCCACTACCCGCTCCGGCGCTCGGAACAAGCATGCTCCGCCGGTTGCGCTGTCCCTGGGGTCGCCGAAGTACCTGTACCGGGCAAATGGTCGACATCGCCTGCTCACGTAGCTCAGTTGGTAGAGCACGTCCTTGGTAAGGACGAGGTCACCGGTTCAATCCCGGTCGTGAGCTCCACCGGCCTGCTGCAGAACGGCGGGGCGGCTTTGTAAGTAACGCGTTGGAACAAGGTTTTTCCAGAGGATCCTTACCGTGTCCAAAGAGAAATTTGAGCGCAGCAAGCCGCACGTGAACGTCGGGACGATTGGTCACGTTGACCATGGCAAGACGACGCTGACGGCGGCGCTGACCAAGGTGATGGCGGAGAAG
>JBJOHO010000047.1:0-21865 GCA_046047615.1 Pseudomonadota bacterium | reverse complement strand
CAGGGCCAGCACGCCAGCGGCCGTCCAGCCGGCGGAAGGGCTCGGCCACGCGGCGGCGTCCTGCGTGCTGGGCTGCGAGTCTGGCATGGCCTGTGTCCCCCCGGATGTTACCGGTCACTCTAACACCGGATGCACGCGGAATACCGCACGTGAGGACCTGTATTTGTGCGGAATTCCGCACAAAAAATCACACTTGGCACGGCTACCCATTGGAATATCAGCGGGTTGGCACATCACAGTCCGCAACAGACACTGCTGCGGACTACCAGGATACTAAGCGGCACTAATTACTCATTCAGGGGTCTCATCGTGACGCAGCCCGGGCCGGCTCAGGCGGCGCGTACCTATTTGTGGGTACTCGGGGCGATTCTCGCCGGCGGGTTGCTGGGGCATTTCTCGCCCGCCCTCGGCGAGGCCATGAACCCCCTCGGACTGGCGTTCATCAAGCTGGTCAAGATGGTGATCGGACCGGTGATCTTCCTGACGGTCGTCACGGGTATTGCCGGCATGGGCGAACTCCGCGGACTGGGTTCCGTCACCGCCAAAGCCATGCTCTATTTTGTCGCAGTCTCCTCCTTCGCGCTGGTCATCGGCCTGGTGGTTGCCAACACCGTGCGACCCGGTGCCGGGATGGGGGTCGACCCCGCGTCGTTGGACGCGACGAGCATCAGCCGCTTCACCAGCGCCGCGCACGACCAGAGCATCACGGCGTTCCTGCTGGACATCATCCCTTCGACTTTCGTCGGCGCCTTCACCGATGGCGACATTCTGCCCATCCTGCTGGTCGCGGTGCTGTTCGGCGTATCGGCGGTACTGGCGGGAGATCGCGCAAAGCCGGTCATCGAAGTCCTGGAGTCGGCGGCGGACGTCGTTTTCCGCCTCGTCAATCTGGTGATGAAGCTCGCACCCCTCGGCGCCTTCGGAGCGTTTGCCTTCACCATCGGCAAGTACGGCATAGCCTCGATCGCAAATCTCGCCAAACTGGTCGCGACCTTCTACGCCACATCGGCGCTGTTCGTGGTCGTGGTGTTGGGGCTGATCGGGATGGCTGCAGGCTTCTCCATCTTGCGGCTCATCGGCTACCTGCGGCAGGAATTGTTGCTGGTGCTCGGAACCTCCTCCTCTGAAGCGGCCTTGCCCGACCTCATGCGCAAGCTGGAGCATGCCGGCTGCAGCAAGAGCGTTGTCGGTCTGGTCGTGCCCACGGGCTACTCGTTCAATCTCGACGGCACCAACATCTACATGACCCTGGCCGCGCTGTTCATCGCGCAGGCCACCGGTATCGAACTCACGCTCCAAGACCAGTTGCTGCTCCTTGCGGTGGCCGTCGTCAGCTCCAAGGGAGCCGCCGGAGTCACCGGCGCAGGCTTCATCACCTTGGCTGCCACACTGACCGTTGTACCCAGCGTTCCGGTGGCCGGCATGGCGCTGCTGCTGGGCATAGACCGGTTCATGTCTGAGTGCCGTGCGCTGACGAACTTCATCGGCAACGCGGTGGCGACGGTCGTCGTGGCCCGCTGGGAGGGATCGCTAGACAAGGCGGCCTTCCGCGAGGTCCTCGGCGGCAGTGCCGGTACCCGCATCTGGCAAGCCCTGCTCGCGGGCGCCGTACTCCTGATCGTCATCCTTGCCGCTTTGATCCTCAACACCACGAACTAGCAGACGGAGGAAATCCCCATGGCACGTCACTCCCGTATCGCCCCGGCGCTCGTCCTGCCTGTCGCGCTCGCCGTGCACTGCGCCATAGCGCAGGACGCCGCTGCGCCGGCAGTTGAGGCTCTGGATGAGATCGTGGTCGTCGGCACCAACATCCGCGGCCAGATCACCACCGCGGTGCCGGTAGCGGTGCTGGACGTTTCCCAGATCGACGCCGTGGGCGCGGTGAGCGGCGATGAACTGATCCGCAGCATCCCGCAGATGGGCGATGTCACGTTCAACCCAAACAACAGCGCGCAGACGAGCAACGCAGCGCGCGGTGACGTCGGTTCCATCAACCTGCGGTCCCTTGGCGTGGGCAACACGCTGGTGCTGCTGAACGGGCGACGCGTCGTCACCCATCCCGCCAGCCAAGGCCTCTCCGACACCGGAACCGTGCCGGTGCTCACCTTTAACTCCAACGCACTGCCCGTCAGCGGCATCCGCCGGCTGGAAGTGCTGTTGGACGGCGGTGCGGCGCTCTATGGGTCCGACGCCGTTGCCGGCGTCGTCAACACGGTGACGCGCACCAACTTCAACGGCCTCGACACCCGCGTGCAGTATGGCGGTGCCGAGGGCACGCACCTGCGCGAGTTGCAGGTCAATGTCTTTGCCGGCCGGAACTTCAGCCGCGGCAACATCGCGCTGTCGATGGAATACACAGACCGCGAAGCCCTGCGCGCTGAAGACCAAGCCTTCACGGCCACCAATGACCTGCGCCCCCTGTTCGCGGGCACGACACACGATGGCCTGGTGGGGGCGGACACTCGTGCCACCCGCGGTTCATGGGCGTCTTTGCAGGCGCAGACGTCGTCGGCTATCAAGCAGGGCACCAAGTCGCTCACCAGCGCCGCAGGCGCGTTCCACATCAAGCCTGAAAGCTTCGGCTGCACGCTGGCGCTGGGCAACGGCATCTGCCTGGGAACGGGCACCCTTCCCACCACGGGAGCCAACCGCGACCTGCGCTATGACACGGCCAGGGGCGTCACCGTCTGGCCGGAGGTCACGCGCGTGAACTCCCTGCTCACGGGCCATTACGACTTGGAGTCCGGCGTGACCGCGTTCGGTGAGTTCGGCCTCTACACGGCGGACACCCACCGCGTGCAGCCCGCCGTGATCAACCTCAATCCGGTCTGGATTCCGGCCAACAACTACTACAACCCGTTCGGTCCGGTGACGTTCAGCGATGGCCGCACCAACCCGAACCGCCTGCCCGGACTGACCAATGTGCCGGCAGCTGGCCTGCCGGTGCTGCTGGGCAGCTACCGGTTCACGGACGCGGGGCCGCAGGATGTCAATGTCGACAACCGCCAGGTCCGTGCGCTGTTCGGCCTGCGTGGCAGCTTTCGCGGCTTCGACTGGGACAGCGCCATTGTCCATTCCGTTGCGACGGCCCGTGACCTGTCCCTCCAGGTCGACAGCACGAAGCTGCAGCAGCAGCTTGGGCTGTCGACGCCCGATGCCTACAACCCCTTCAACGGCGGTTGCATAGACGACACGGACTACGGCGACTGCAAACCCGCTTCGCAGACGTCCATCGATGCGATCAGCTTCGACATGCGCCGATCCTCGCGCACCACGCTGTCGATGGTCGACCTCAAGGTGTCTCGTGGCGACTTGATGGCCATTCCCGCCGGTGATGTAGGTATCGCCTTCGGTGCAGAGCTGCGCCGGGAAACGCAGAGCGATGACCGCGACAACAGCGTCGATGGCACGCTGAAGTTGGTCGACGCGGTGACCGGTGCGATCACCGAGAGCAACGCTGCAGCCGTGAGCCCGAATCCGGACGTCGCCGCCTCCCGGCGCGTGGGCGCGGCCTACCTTGAATTCGCCGTGCCGCTGGTGGCCCGCGACTGGAACCTGCCGCTGGTGCGCAAGGCCGACCTCCAGGTGGCTGCGCGAGCCGAGACCTACAGCGACTTCGGCGAGGTCCTGAAGCCCAAGGTCGCGCTGTCGTGGGATGTGATCGACGGCCTGCGCCTGAGGGCCTCGTACTCCGAGGGATTCCGCGCGCCAAACCTGGAGACGAGCAACGTACCGCTCGTGACGCGTCTCGCCAGCAACCGCGACTACATACGCTGCGAGGCCGATCTGCGTGCCGGCCGCATCAACAGCTTCACCGCCTGCGGCAACACCACCAGCTTCTCGCGGCAAGTCTCCGGAAACCCGGATCTGCAGCCTGAGGAGAGCGAGAGCTTCAGCTACGGAATGGTGTTCGAGCCGCAGTTCCTGCCGGATGCCCTGGGTGATCTCACGCTGACCGTCGACCGTTGGTCGATCAAGCAGGAAAAGCTGATCGGCATCCTCGGCGCTCCGGCCACCGTTGCGTTGGATTACCTGCTGCAGCTGTCCGGCAGCTCCAATCCCAACGTCGTGCGGGCGGCTCCCAACGCCGATGACGTCGCTTTCTTCGCCGGAACGGGGATCGCCCCGCAGGGGAGCATCATCGCTATCAAGGACCAGTTCGTGAACCTGCTGCCGCAGACGGTCGAAGGTGTCGACATCGGGCTGCTGTGGACCTTGAAGGGCACGGCGCTGGGCGACTTCAACCTGACCTTGAACGGTACTTACCTCGACAAGTACGAGCGCTCGCCGGGCCCGCTCGTCGACTCGCTCTATGCAGCGCGTGACGCCGGCGAGATCAATGTAGCGACACCGTTACCCGAGGGCGCAAACCTGGTCCGGCAGGATGGCCGTCCGCGGTGGCGCGCCTCGGGCACGCTGACGTGGACTCAGGGTCCCGTGCAAATGGGCCTTTATTCCCAGCACATTGGCGACGTTGAGGAATCCGGTTTCCTGAACTCGGCAGGGGACCCGTGGATCGTCGTCGCCCGTACGACGGCCAACCTCTATGCGCAGTACACATTCGATGCCCGTGGCCGCATGCCCGAGACGCGAGTCAGGCTCGGTGCGCGCAACATCACGGACAAGGCGCCACCGCTGACGTCCGAGGGCTATCTGGGTTCGCTGTATTCGCCCTACGCCCGGTACTGGTACATGAACATCGCAACCAAGTTCTGAGCACAGGAAGGTGATCCCGTGAAACCGCGGCATGTCGCCTTGCTGATGGCGCTCGTCGTTGGCGGTCCGGCAATGGCCGGGCCGTCGTCCGGCGCAGCGTCCCGTTTCGAGGCAAGGCCCTGCCCAGCGGGGCTTCCCGCCGCCACGCGGTGCCACGCGCTGCAGGACGAGCGCGGCGCCTGGGTGTTGGCGGCGGTGCCGGAGCACTGGAACCATGAGCTGATCGTCCACGCCCATGGCGGCCCGTCGCTGGGGCCGCCCGTGGTGGCGGAGGCAGACGACGACCTCCAGCGCTATGCCGGCGTGGTGGCGGCGGGCTACGCTTGGGTGGGCAGCACGTACCGCAGTGGCGGCTTTGCTGTCCGGCGCGCCGCCATCGACGTCGAGAACTCCCGGCGCCTGTTCCTCGCGCAGCTCGGGACGCCACGCCGCACATGGCTTCATGGCCAGTCCTGGGGCGCGCAGGTTGCCATCAAGGTCCACGAGCTCCACGGGCGCTCGGACAATGGCGAAAAGCACTACGATGCCGTGCTGCTCACCAACGGCGTGGTGCACGGTGCCTCGCGCGCTTACCAGTTCCGTGCCGACCTGCGCGCGGTCTACCAGTACTATTGCCGCAACCACCCCGCTCCTGGTGAGCCGGAATATCCGCTGTGGCAAGGTCTGCCGGCCGACTCAGCGCTTGACGAAAAAGCACTGGCGAAGCGTGTAGACGACTGCACAGGTGCCCGATTGCCAGCGGCGTCACGGTCCCCGGTGCAGGCTGAGCGCTTGCGCAACATCAGCGTCGCAACGGGCATACGCGAAGACTCCCTGCTGCGCCATCTCAACTGGGCCACCTTTACGTTCCGCAGCCTGGTGGCGGGCCTGGACGGCGGCAATCCGTTCGACAACCGCCAGCGGCGCTACGCGGGCACCACGGACGATGAGGCGCTGAACCGCGGTGTGCAGAGGTTCGATGCTGATCCGGCTGCCGTGGCACGGCTGGCCTGGGATGGTGATCCCACCGGACAGTGGATACTGCCGACGCTGAGCCTGCATGCGGTCCACGATCCCGTCGTCGATGTGCGCGCGGAGAGCCTGCTGGCGGAGGTGGTCAGGCAGGCCGGCCGCGGCCACCTGCTGGTGCAGGTTGGGCTGGACAGCGACAACCACGGCCGCCAGGCCGCCGCAGTGCTGGTGGCTGCGCTGCACGGCCTCGACCGCTGGATCGAGTCGGGTGCGGCGCCTGACCTCCCCTGGCTGCGCCAGAACTGCGGCCGTTCGGCGTCGACCCGCCAATGCAACTTTATGCCACTGCCCTGAGGTGGGTCAGGCCCGGAAGGCATTGATGTCGATGCCGTGGCGTGCCAGCTTGTCGTAGAAGGTCTTGCGCGGGATCTGCAGCAGCTCGAGCGCGCCGCGCACATCACCCGCGACTGCCCGCAAGGTCTCGCGCAGTTGCTGTGCTTCGTACGCTTCCACGCGCTCCGGCAGCGACGCGTCGGCTTCAACAGACGTATGCCAGCCTTCGCCGGCAGCATCCTCCAGACCCAGCACCAGCCGGTCCGCAAGGTGCGCCAGCTCCCGGATGTTGCCCGGCCAGTCGTGCTGCAGCAGGTGGCGGCGCAGTGCCGGGGTCAGGTTGCCGGAGGGCCGCTGGAAACGCTGCGCTGAACGCATGATGAGCGCAGCCAGGAGTTGCGGTATGTCCTCGCGCCGGTCACGCAGTGCAGGCACCTCAAAGGTCACAGTGTTCAGCCGGAAGTAGAGGTCTTTTCGGAAGCTGCCGATGTGGCACAAGCCAGCCAGGTCCGCCGAGCTGGCGCAGACTATCCGGCATCTGACTTCGGGCTGGCCATGCTCCTGCCGCGACTGGGAGTCGACCGCCTGGAGCACGCGTGCCTGGGTGAGCAGCGACAGGCTGTCGATGTTGTCGAGGAACAGTGTGCCGCGGGCCGCCGTCTCGATGCGCCCGGCGCGTCGACGCAGCAGGCTCCCGTGGCGCTCCTGCACGCCGAACAATTCGAGTTCGACGAGCGACTCGGGCACCGAGGCGCAGTCCAGCACGATGAACGGGTGTGCGCGGCGCCGGCTGAAGTCGTGCAGGGCCTTGGCCACGGCGTGTTTGCCGGTCCCGGTCTCCCCGCTCAACAGGACATTGACGTCGACATCCGCCACGCCCAGCACCTGCCCGCGCAGGCGACTGATCGGCGCACTGCCGCCGAGCAGGGGCAATGGCCATGAGCCTTGCCCCGCGGGCTGGCGCAAGATCCGGTTGTCGATGACCAGAGCACGTTTCTCGAGTGCGTTGCGCACGCTCGTCACCAGTCGACCCGCGGGGAAGGGCTTGGAGACAAAGTCATACAAGCCTTCACGCATGAGGTCGACGGCCTCCTGCAATTCACCGTGCCCCGTGACCATGATGACGGGAATCGCCGGATCAGCATCGCGCACGGCGCTGAAGATCGTCCGGCCATCGAGCCCCGGCAACCGCAGGTCTGTGACCACGACGCCGGCGAATCCCGCATCGATGCGCTTGATCACGCCCTCGGCGCCGGCGTAGGCGGCGACCGTCATGCCGGCCAGTTCGAGTGACTGGCGGATGGCGTTGAGGACGTCCTCGTCATCCTCGAAGACCACGACCTGTCCGCTCAGGGGCATCAGTGCGCTTCCGTGGCCTCTGGGAGCTCAATGATGAAGTTCGCACCCCGGGGGAGGTTGGGCTCATGGCTCAGCGTGCCGCCGAATTCGGCGAGCAGGTCGCGGCAGATCACAAGTCCCATACCCAGACCCAGCGGCTTGCTCGTATTGAAGGGGGTGAACAGGCCTGAGAGCACGTCCTCGGCGACGCCCGGCCCATCGTCACGGACCGCTATGCGGACCCTTGATGCCTCGCGCGTGCAGCCAACCACTATGGTGCCTCCCTTGCCGTCTTCCATGGCTTCCATGGCATTCTGCAACAGGTTGACCAAGACCTGCTCCAGCCGCACGCGGTTCGCGACAACGCGAACCCGGCACGACGCGGGCTCACGCACAACGCGTATGCGATGGCTGCGCAGGACGGTGTCGACCAGCAGCTTCGCGCCTTCGATGGCTTCGTCGACGGCGACGTGCTCCGCGACGGCCGGCGCCTTGCGCGCCAGCAGGCGCAGTTCCTGCGTTATGAGCGCGATACGCTCGGTGAGCCGTGCCACCTCCGCCAGGTTACCTGTGACCGCCGCAGTGTCGTCGCGCGCGAGGAAGATGCGGGCATTGTCGACATAGCCGCGTATCGCCGCGAGCGGCTGGTTGATCTCATGGGCGACGCCCGCAGAGACCTGGCCTAGCACCGCAAGCCTGTTGATGTTCACCAGGTCGGAGCGCAGGCGTGCGAGGCGCTGGTCCGCCAGGGCGCGCTGCTCGGATTCCGTGACCAGGCGCTCGTTGATCAGGCGCAGCTCCGTCGTGCGCGCGTCCACCAGCTCCTCGAGCCGTTGCCGGATGCGCGCCCGTTGCTGTCGCAGCAGCAGGCCGGCCCACAGCATGATCGCCAGCAGGGTTGCAGCCAGCCCGCCCGCGAGCATGCCGCCCACCCGCGCGGACCAGAGCGCGGTCGACAGGTCACGCTCAAGGACCATCGTCCAGTCAGGTTGCGAGGCAGGTCTCTCGCGGCGTGCTACCGTCTCGCTGCTGACCGCCGGCAGGACACGGAAGCGCAGGTGGGGCTCCGAAGCAAGCAGCACCGTGCCGCTGCGGTCGACCACGAAGACACGCTCGTCGGCACGTCGCCATGTGCGCTCAAGGGCGGTGAACTCGACTTTGACGACAACCACGCCGTCGCCGCCCAAGAGTCGCGTGGAGAGGTACAGCCCTGCGACACCGCTGACCGTCCCCTGCGCGAAGTACTGGCCCGTACCGGAACGCATGGCTTGAGTGAAATAGGGCCTGAAGCTGTACTTGTTGCCCACGAAACTGGCTGCGGTACTGTGATTGCTGGCCGCCACCGTCACGCCGTCGCTACGGATCAGGTACAGGCTGGCGGACCCGTCCTCCCGGGCGAGCGACTCCAGGCGTCGGCTCAATGCCGCGAGCACAGGTTGCGCCTCGAGGTAGGCCTGGCCCGAGCCTGGCACTCTTACCGCCGCCGCCAGCTGCGGGTCTCCCGCTAGCGCTGAAGGCAGCAGCCGATGCCGTTCAAGCTCGCTGTGCAGCAGCTCCCGCTTGAGGACGAGGTCGTGCTGCAGTTGCTCCGTCTGCCGCTGCCAAGCGAGATGGGAGGCCAGCGACCCGGACACCGAGGTGACGGCGCCAACGGCCAGCAGCGTCACGGCGCCGCGCAGGCACCATGACAGGCTCAGCGACATGGTTGGTCAAACATGGAGTGCCCCGCCTGCATTGGCGCGCCGTGGCCGCGCTAGACTGTAGATGGTAAGGGGGACAGACCATGTCGACGAAGAACACGATCTCAGGCGCGGCCCTGACGGCTGCGCTGCTGCTTGCCAGCCTCGCCTTGCTGCCGCGGATCGCCGCCGCCCAGCAGACACCTGCCGTCACCGTGAACCTGGGTGGCCCGGCCGCGCCGCCGGACCCGGCGCATCCGGGCAAGGCGCTCTACGACCAGCATTGCGCGGCCTGCCACGACCACCCCGTCGAGACGAAGTCCGTGCCCTTCGCCACCTTGCGGGGCATGCGCCATGGCACGCTCCACTATGCGCTGACCCAAGGCAAGATGAAGCTGCAGGCGGCGCCCATGGACGAACGTCAGTTGGGCAGCCTGCTCGACTACATTGCCGGCCGGCAGGTGCTGGACGAATCCTGGATCGGCCGCATGCAATGCGGCCCGGGACGCTCGCGCGTGGACCTGCGCGGCGAGGTCACGGTGGGCCACTTCGGCTTCGGCGACGGCAACCACCGCGCGTTGACGCGGGCGCAGGCCGGCATCGCCACCGCCGACTTCAAGAACCTGGAGCTCGCGTGGGCGCTGGCGTTTCCGGGCGCCACGACGATGCGTGCCCAGCCGGCCATCGTCGGCAACACGCTGTTCCTGTCGGTGGGCGAGAACGCGCGCCTGTTTGCGCTGGACATTGCAGGCCCCACGCCCTGCATCCAGTGGACCTATGCCGCCGAAGTGCCACTGCGTTCAGGAATAGGCTTCGGCACGATGCCCGGCACGGGCCGCAAGGTCATCGTCTTCAACGACGTGGCCACGCGCATCCACCTGGTCGACGCCGCCAGCGGCCGCCTGCTGTGGAAGACGCACGTCGGGCTCTATGACCTGTCCAACGCGACGGGTACGCCGGTCATCGAGGGTGACCGCGTGTACGTGCCGCTGTCCGCCTCGGAGATCAACATCGGCGGTGACGCGCGCCACCTGTGCTGCAAGACGCACGGCGCCTTCCACGCGCTCGACCTGCGCAGCGGCCGCATCCTGTGGACCTACCACACGATGGAGGAGGCCAGGCCCGTCCGCGACCGCGGCGACGGCCAGATGATGTGGGGCCCCTCGGGCGCCCCGATCTGGACCAGCCCGCTCATCGACCGCAAGCGCGGGCTCATCTACGTCGGCACCGGCGAGGCCACTTCGGCACCGGCAGCGCCGACCACCGACTCGATCCTCGCGATCGACATGAAGACCGGCGCGCTGCGCTGGAAGTACCAGGCGACGCCCGACGACATCTTCCTGACCGCGTGCATGCGCAATCCGCAGGGCCTCAACTGCCCGCGCGAAGGGCGGCTGCTGGACCACGACTTCGGCGCCACGCTGGTGATGGGCCGGCGAACCGATGGCCGCGAGCTGCTGCTTGCCGGACAGAAGTCCGGGATGTTGTGGGCGCTGGAGCCGGACGACGGCCGGCTGGTGTGGACGCGCGAATTCGGCAAGGGCTCGCCGATCGGTGGCATCCACTGGGGCCTGGCCTTCGACGGCACACGCGTGTTCACGCCCATCCACCTGTTCCCGGACCGCACGGGCCGCGATCCGAACCAGACAGCGGCACTGCACGCGGTGAACGTGGATGACGGCAGCGTGGCCTGGAGCGTGGAGCCGCGCCCGGACTGCCGCCCCGAACGCAAGGCCCGCGTGCCCAACTGCCTGGGCATCGGCCTGAGCGGCGCACCCACGGTGGTCGATGGTGCCGTCGTGCAGGGCAGTGTCGACGGCTATCTGCGCGCCTACGACCGCGTCACCGGCGCGCTGCTGTGGGAAGTGGACACGGCCATCGCGTACCAGGGCATCAATGGCGTGCCGGGGCACGGCGGCGCGATCGACAACGCCTCGGTCGTCGCCGCCAAGGGCCTGCTGTTCGTCAACTCCGGCTACGGCCTCATGGGCGGGCAGCGCGCCGGCAACGTGTTCCTGGCTTACCGAAGGAAACCGGCGCCCATGCCTTGATCAGGCGGCGCCGGTGCGCTTGCCTGTTGCCCGTGCAGTCTCGTCCAGTCGCTCTGCCAACCACAACTTGATCAATGACTGGCGGGTCACGCCCACACGTTCGGCCTCGCGGTCGAGCTGTTGGACCATCCACAGCGGAAAGTCCACGTTGACCCGCATGGGACTGCGGTTCGGACGGATGGGTGCCGCGACATTGAAACGGTGCAGGACAGACTTTCCGGCGTCGAACGCCAGATCAAGATCCGCTGCAGCCCGCTTAGTCTTCTTCATAGGCACGTGCCTCCTCAGGCCGCGCACGCCGGACAGATATCAAACGGATACTGGCCGCACGCACGGTGAAGATCGCAGCCCACAGTGAACCGCGCGCCTTGCCCAAGGCGAGCCAACGCTGTTCGGACTGTTCCCGCGCCGCAAGCACGACAAGCTCTGGATCTTCCCAGAGGCCTTGTGCCTCCACGAAATCGATCCCGTGCTTGTCGAGGTTGGCGGCGCTCTTTGCGGGATCGTACTCGAATTGCATGGCGGTATAAAATCTATACCGCCTGCTTCATGCCCGGTCGCCGATTACCGGTGGAATTCCCGGAAAAGCGCCACTTCACGCATCCGGCGCGTAGTGCCCCCAGAGGCTCTTGAACGAGGCCCGCACGAAGGCATCTGAGTTGCCCCACTGGGCCTCGAACTCGCCGGCAGGCTTGGCCGCCACCGCCTCGTCCGGCCCCTGGCCCTTGACCAGCAGCTTCACCAGACGGTCGAAGATGGTGAAGAACATTTCGCGCTGCGCCTGCAGCGCTTGCCGGGTGATGACGCTGCCGCTGGCGCCGACGATCCTGGTGTTGTCATCAGCGACCTTCAGCAGGCGGTCGATGCCGCCGACAAAGCCGCCGATCCAGCCCCCGGTCTGCCAGTCGATGACCGGCCAGGCGCCGGTGCTGACCACGCCGCCGCCGGCCAGCACGTTGGCCTTGCGCAGGTGCACGTAAAGATCGCCGTCGGTGTGTGCCTGCCCGAGGTGGCCGTAGTCGAGGGTCTCGCCGGCGAAGTCGAACGACTCGCGCGTGTAGAAGCCATGGTTGGGCTGCGCCTGTCTGGGCAGCGGCCCGAAGCCCTGCGGCAGGACATCGGTGGTGATGCGCCGTGTCAGCCAGAGGCGCGTGTTCTCGTGCGCGATGATGCGCGCGCCGTCCTTGCCGGCCCGCGCGTTGAGCCCGGTCTGCTCCGGGTGCCAGTGCGTGTTGAAAAGCGTGTGCAGCCGCCGGGCGCCAGTCGCTTTCAGTGCCTCGCGCAACAGTCCGCCAGACTGGCGCGCGTCGCCGCCATCGATCATCAGCAGGCCGTCGGTGGCGGTGCCCAAGGCCAGCACGTTGTTGCCGCCCGCCGTCAGCAGCCGCACGCCGCCGCCCAGGTCCATGGCCATGCTGCCGCGCGCAGCGGCACCCGCCGTGGACAGGGCCAGGCCACTGGCGGCGACGGTGCCGCCGGCCAGCGCGAGCCGCAGGAAGCTGCGGCGGGAATCCGTGACCGGCATCAGACGTCAGCCAGCAGGCCGGAGCTGTTGCCCAGGTCCTCGTAGGGCAGGCCGGCGCGCTCGAGCAAGGTCAGCAGCAGGTTGGCGTGCGGCGTGTCCTGCGGGTAGCGCAGGTGCTGGCCGCCCTTGATGCGCCCGTAGCCACGGCCCATCACCACGTTCGGCAGCGGGTCGTTGTTGTGCAGGTCGCTGTTGGACATGTTGCTGCCGTACAGGATGATGCTGTGGTCCAGCAGCGAACCATCGCCATCCTGCGTGCCGGCGAGCTTCTTGATGAACTTCGCGAACACCTGGGTGTGGTAGTTCTGGATGCGCACCAGGCGCGCGATCTTGTCGGCATCGTTCTGGTGGTGCGACAGCGGGTGGAAGGCCTCGGTGATGGACAGGTTCGGGTAAGTCCGCATCGAGACCTCCTTGGCCATCATGAAGCTGCTCACGCGTGTCATGTTCGACTGCCACGACAGCGCGATCATGTCGAACAGCAGGTCCAGATGCTGGCCCCAGTCGTCCGGCACGCCCTGCGGCGCATTGGGCAGCTCGAGCCTGGCGCTGTCGCTGCTCGCCATCTTCTGGATGCGCGACTCCACCTCACGCACCGACTCGAGATAATCATTGACGCGCGCGCGGTCGGCCGCGCCGATGCGCTTTTGCAGCCGCGCGCCTTCTTCGCGCACGTAATCGAGGATGCTGCCGGTCTCCTCGAGGATGTCGGCACGTTCCTTCCCCGTGTCCCCTTGGCCGAACAGCTGGTAGAACACCTTGCGCGGGTTGTCCTCCATGGGCAGCGGCTGGAAGGGTGTGCGGAACGACACCGTGCTGCCGAAGCCGCAGCCGGTGCTGCCCTGGCCGCAGGTCGCGTTGCCGCCTTCGCCGGTGAGCTCGATCGAGGGGATGGGGGTGTCCTTGCCCAGCAGGCGCGCCGCCAGCTGGTCCGCCGTGGTGCCCTTGTCGTTCTCGCGGTTGCGGATGCCGTGGCAGGACAGCCAGGTGCCGGCCATGATGCCGTGCGGGTCCGAGCTCTCGCCGCCCTTGTTGCGCAGCCCGCTGACGATGGTCATCTGGTCGCGGAACGGCTCCAGCGGCTTGAGGATGGGCGACATCGTGTAGTCGCGGCCGGTCTCGGCAGGCGACCAGGCCTTCATGATCGCGCCATGCGGGAAGTACACGAAACCCATGCGCGGGGCAGGGCGTGCCGCAGTGTTGGCCAGCGCGGTTGCCGCAGGGACCATCGCGTCGAGCAGCGGCAGTGCCACCGAGACGCCCATGCCGCGCAGGACCGTGCGGCGGGAGAGATGCTTCTTGCTGATGTACATGGAACGACCTACCGCTGCACTGCAGCCTGCTGGATCACCGGAGCCGCCCCGCCCTCGGAGGGCAGGCGGGCCTTCATGAATGCGTCGCTGGTGACGATGTTGAGCAACACCGTCGAGAACCTGTAGTTGTCGGCGGCCGAGCGCCGCACGATGTCGCGCACCGTGGGCATGTCGTGCGCCTCGATCACGCGGCCCAGCCCGTAGATCATCAGCCGCTCGGTCACGTTCTGCACGAACTGCGTGGGGTTGGCCAGCAGCGCCTGGCGCAGGTCATCCGGGCCCTGCAGCACGGTGCCGTCCGGCAGCGTGCCAAGGTGGTCGATCGGGGTGCGCGCAAAGCGGTCGATCTCGCGCTTCTTGCCGACCGCGTCAAAGCCTTCGAGCACGAAGCCCAGCGGATCGAGCGACACGTGGCAGGAGAAGCACTGCGGCTTGTCGCGATGCATCTCCAGCAGCGCACGCACGGTCTTGGGCTTCTCGCCGGCCTGGTTGTCCTTCAAGGCTTCGACGGCCGGCGGCGGAATCGGCGGCGGCGTGCCCATGATGCGCTCGAGCACGAAGGCGCCGCGCAACACCGGTGAGGTGCGGTTGGGGTAGGCGCTGACCATCAGCACGCCACCCTTGCCCAACACGCCCCAGCGCTCGCTGTCCGCGAGCTCGACGCGCCGGAAGCGGTCGCCGCGCACGCTGTTGATGCCGTAATGCAGGGCCAGCCGCTCGTTCACGAAGCTGTGCTTCGCGCTGACCAGGTCCATGACACTGCCGTCGCCGCGGAAGATGCTGTCCATGAACAGCCGCAGCTCTTCCTTGAAGTCCTCGCGCAGGTCACCGGCACCGCTGGCGTAGGGGAACAGCGTGGGCTCCGGGGTGATCTCGGCGAGCTTGGACAGGTTCAGCCACTGGAAGCCGAAGTTGCTGGCCAGCGTGCCGGCACGCGGATCGGCGAGCATGCGGCGCAGCTGCCCGGCCAGCACCTCGCGGTCCTTGAGCTGGCCGCGGATCGCGACCTCGAGCAGCTCGTCGTCGGGCACGCTGCTCCACAGGAAGAACGACAGCCGCGAGGCCAGTTGCAGGTCGGAAAGCTCGTAGACGCCGCCCGGCCCCACCGGTGTCTGCGGCTCATCGTCGCGATAGAGGAAGTCCGGATGCGCGAGGATGGCCGTGAGCGCACGGCGGATGCCGGTATCGAAATCGGCCGCCTTGCGGCCGGCCGCATAGAACCCCAGCAGCGGCCGCAGGTCATCGTCGGCGAGTGGCCGGCGGAAGGCGCGCCGCGCGACGCGGCTGATGATCTCCCGCGAGCAGCGCTCCTCGTCGGCCGCCGACTGCGGCACGCAGCCTGCGAAGATGTGGTCACGGCTTGCCGTGCGGCTGATGCCCGTGACGTTGTACGGACCGCGGACCTCGAAGGAGGTGACGCGCAGGATGCGGTCCTGGCCGCCGCCCGGCACGTGCATCTGCAGACGGTCCTCGGACTCGGCGAAGCTGCGGTGGCGGAAGGCGACCACCAGCTTGCGCACGCCGGCACGGGCCTTGAAACGGATGTTCTTCAGCCGCTTGTTGATGGCCTCGACCGCCGGGTCCTGCAGCTGGTCGATGGCCTTCATGTCAGCTTCGCCGCCGATGGTGGTCTCATAGACCAGCTCTCCATCGAGCGTCACGACCAGGTGGTTCTCGAACTCCATGTTGTAGACCCAGAGGGCCTGCGCCATGTTGGCGATGTTGACCACGTACTCGCCATCGGCCGGGAAGTTGTGGTCCGCCGCGATGCCCCCGCGCGTGCCCAGCGGCAGGCCTTCCTCATGGAAGATCTGCGTGCTGGCCTGGCGCGGCCGGTACGTGGTGCCCGCGGGCTGCGCGTCGCGGTTGCCCATGGCCTGCACCGCCACGCTGCGCGCCGCCGCGACGTACTGGTCGAGGAAGGAGGGCGTGACCTGCAGCGCCTGTGCGACGTTGTCGAAGCCTTCGCGCGGCTCATCGCGCGGCAGCAGCGCGGCCGGATCGATCTCGAGGCCGAGCAGGTCGCGGACCGCGTTCGCATATTCCTTGCGGTTGAGGCGGTGCAGGCCGACGCGGCCCGGATCCGGGTGCGCCTTGCCGGCCTGGTCGAGCGTGGATTCCATCCAACTCACGAAGGACGCAGACAGCGCCTTGTCGGGCATCCTGTTGCCGCCGGGCGGCATCATCTGCCCGCGCAGCTTGCGCACGACCTTCTCCATCACCTCTGCGTTCTGCGGGATCTCGCCCTCGGAGAGCGTGTCGAAGGCCACGCCGCCCGCCCAGTCCTCGGCGTTGTGGCATTTGTTGCAGTACTCGCCGAAAAAGGCCCACGGCGACCCGGCGCTGCCGGCGTGAGCTGCCGCTGCGGACGGGGTCGGCAGGTCATCGGCCAGCACGGCACCCGGCGCCACGGACAGGGCCGCGACACCGCACAGGCTGGCAAGCGTGGAACGGAGCCGGAACATCAGCAGGAACCCCCGGGAAAACAGGACTGGCACATCCTTGGACAGTGTACTTATGCCACGCGTTCGCGGCGGGCCGCCAGCACGGATTGTCCGTAACGCGTTGCGGGTAGAATTCCGCGATGCCACTGCAACCCGCCCACCACCGCGAGACCCACCGCCTGGACGCCATCGGCTGGCTGCGTGCCGGCGTGCTCGGCGCGAACGATGGCCTGATCTCCACCAGCAGCCTGATGATCGGCATGGCCGCCGCCGCAGCTGGCGGCACGGTCGTGCTGCTGGCCGGCCTTGCCGGCCTTGTCGGCGGCGCCCTGTCGATGGGCGCCGGGGAGTATGTCTCCGTCAGCGCCCAGTCTGACGCCGAGACGGCGAACCTCGCCAAGGAGCGCTGGGAACTGGCCAACATACCGGAAGCCGAGCATCGTGAGTTGGCCGCCATCTACCGGCAGCGGGGCTTGTCGCCGGCGCTTGCCGATCAAGTGGCCACCGAGCTCACCGCCCACGACGCGCTGGGCGCCCACGCCCGCGACGAACTCGGCATCACGGATTTCAGCAAGGCCCAGCCACTGCTGGCGGCCGCGGCGTCGGCCGCGTCCTTCGCCGCCGGTGCCCTGCCACCCCTGCTGCTGGCGCTGTGGCTGCCGGCCGCGCAGCTGGCGCCGTGGCTGGCCGGCATGACAGTTGCGCTGCTGGCGGGGCTGGGTGCGCTCGCGGCCCTGCTGGGGGGCGCGCCCCCGGCCCGTGCGGCGCTGCGTGTGGCGTTCTGGGGGGCGCTGGCGCTGGGCATCACCCATCTGGCCGGCCGGTGGTTCGGTGCGCTGGTCTGAGGCCCGCACGGCCGACTGGCTGGCGCGCATCGGCCACGGTGGCGGACTGCAGCCCCGGCTGGAGACGCTGGCCGCGCTGCATCAGGCGCACGTGCTGGCCGTCCCATTCGAGCACCTCGACGCCCTGCGCGGCCGGGTGCCGTCGCTCACCCTGCCGGACCTGCAGCGCAAATTGGTGGAGGAGCGTCGCGGCGGCTGGTGCTTCGAGCACGCCGCCTTCCTGCAGGCCCAGCTGCAGGCGCTCGGCTTCGAGGTCACGGTGCTGCCGGCAGCAGTCCTGTGGGAGCAGCCCCCGCAGGCGCGGCCGGCGGCCGAACACGCCGTACTCCAGGTCGCGCTTGACGGCCAGGACTGGTTGGTGGACGCCGGTTTCGGCCGCCTCACGCTGACGGCGCCGCTGCGCCTGGAGGCGGGTCCTGAACAGGGCACCCCCCATGGCCGCTACCGGCTGCTGGCCGAGCCGGACGGCCTGCTGCGCGTCGAGGCGCTGCTGGATCGCGGCTGGGCCCCACTCTACCGATTGGCCCGCCGCGCCTGGGCCGCCGCGGACTGGCTGGGCGTCAATGCGCGGCTGGCGCGGCACGCCGACAGCCGCTTCCGCCAGCACCTGTTCCTGGCGCGGGCCGGCGCTGGCGGCGTCCGCCATTCCCTGCGCAATGGCCGCTATCTGCGGCGCGATGCTGCCGGCCATGCCGAGATGCGGCAGCTGCCAGACCTGCCGTCGCTGCAGGCGGTGATGACCGAGGCCTTCGGACTGGACCTCAGGGCCATCGACGATGACGGCACCTTGCCCGCCCTGCTCACCCGCTGTCTGGAGACCCCGACGTGACCACCGACGCCCGTACGCTGCAGGTCAACCTCGAGCGCGCCCGCCCCGCCGACGCGGGCGACCTCGCGCTGGTGGCCGCGGCGACCTTCCTCGAGACCTATGCCGGGGCCCTGCGCGCTGAAGACATCCTGCATCACTGCCGGACGCAACACGCGCCGGCAGCCTATGAAGACTGGCTGGCCGACGCGGACTGCGCGCTGTGGCTGGCCCGCGTGCAGCCGGGCAACGCGCCGGTGGGCTACATGCTCGCCAGCCCCCCGGACGTGGTGATCGCCGACCCGCGGCCCGGAGATGTCGAGGTCAAGCGGCTTTACCTGCTGCACCGTTTCCAGGGCAATGGGCTGGGCCGCCGCATGATGGACACGGCCGCCGGCTGGGCGCGCAGCCGCGGCGCGCGGCGCCTGCTGCTGGGCGTGTACTCGAAGAACGAGCCGGCGCTGGCCTTCTACCGGCGGGTCGGGTTCACGGTCGTCGGCGACCGGACCTTCCGGGTCGGCGACAGCGAGTTCTACGACTACATCCTCGGCCTCGAGCTGCCGGCATGAGCCCATCCCCCGCGACCGACATCCGCGCCATCACCCCGGCCGAAGTGCGCCAGTTGCGCCACGACCTGCTGCGCCCCTTCGACCCGCCGGAGCGCATCGTCTATTTCGGAGACGAGGCTGCCGACAGCCTGCATGCCGGCGCTTTCGTCGACGGTGCGCTGGTGGGCATCGCCTCGGTATGCCGCGAACCCATGCCCGCCGGGCGCCTGCCGTTGCGCCAGGGCGCCGAGGTCTGGCGCCTGCGGGGCATGGCCACACGCCCCGCCGTCAGGGGACAGGGGCAGGGCCGCGCCCTGCTCGAAACCTGCTTCGCGCACATCCGCGCCCACGGCGGCAGGCTCCTGTGGTGCAACGCGCGGTTGGCGGCCCTGGGGTTCTACGAGCGGCTCGGCTTCATCGCCGAAGGACCTGAGTTCGAGATCGTGCCCATCGGTCCCCACTATGTGATGACGCGCGATCTGGACTGACGAGCTGTCCGGTGGTGGAACTCCCTCACAGTCCACCCTCCGGACCCTGTGCTAGCGTGCCACCATGACTCTGACGCCACCCCTCAGCATCGTTGTCCTGGCCGCAGGCCAGGGCAAGCGCATGCGCTCGGACCTGCCCAAGGTCCTGCAACCCCTTGCCGGCAAGCCCCTGCTGCAACACGTCCTCGACACCGCGCGACAGCTCGCGCCTGCCGGCCTGCATGTGGTCTATGGCCACGGCGGCGAGCAGGTGCAGAAGGCGATGGCCCACGAGGCCCTGCACTGGGCCTTGCAGGCCGAGCAGAAGGGCACGGGCCATGCCGTGGCGCAGGCGATGCCCGCCATCCCCGACGACCACCTGGTGCTGGTGCTCTACGGCGATGTGCCCTTGGTGAAGCACGGGACCTTGCAACAGCTGGTGGCCCTGGCGGCCGTCGACCGGCTGTCGCTGCTGACGGTCGAGCTGGCCGACCCGACCGGCTACGGCCGCATCCTGCGTGACGAGGCCGGCCGCGTGCGCGGCATCGTCGAACAGAAGGACGCCACGCCCGCGCAGCTCGCGGTGCGCGAGGGCAACACCGGCGTGCTGGTCGCGCCGGCGGCCACGCTCAAGCGTTACCTCGCCGCCCTGCGCAGCGACAACGCGCAGGGCGAGTATTACCTCACCGACGTGATCGGCATGGCCGTCGAAGATGGCTTGGGCGTCGAGCCCTTGGTGGCCGCCAGCGAGACCGAAGTGCTGGGCGTCAACGACAAGCTGCAGCTGGCGTTCCTTGAGGGCGCCTACCGCCGCCAGTGCGCCGAGACCGCGATGCGCGCCGGCGCGACGCTGGCCGATCCGGCGCGCTTCGACCAGCGCGGCAGCCTCGCGCTGGGCCGCGACGTGTTCATCGACGTGAACGTGGTGTTCGAGGGCCGGGTGTCGCTGGGCCATCGCGTGCGCGTCGGTCCCGGCTGCGTGCTCAAGGATGTCACTCTCGGCGACGACACCGTGGTCTATGCCCACAGCGTGCTGGAAGGCGCCGAAGCCGGGCGCGACTGCCGCATCGGTCCCTTCGCGCGGCTGCGCCCCGGCGCGCGCCTCGCGGACGACGTCCACATCGGCAACTACGTGGAAGTGAAGAACAGCGTGCTGGGGCTGGGCTCCAAGGCCAACCACCTGACCTACCTGGGCGACAGCGATGTTGGCGCCGGGGTGAACGTGGGCGCCGGCACCATCACCTGCAACTACGACGGCGCCAACAAGCACCGCACCGTGATCGGCGACAACGCCTTCATCGGCAGTGGCTCGATGCTGGTGGCACCGGTCACCGTGGGGGCGGGCGCGACCATCGGCGCCGGCTCCACCATCACCAAAGATGCGGCGGACGGCAAGCTGACGCTGTCGCGCGCGAAACAGATGACGATCGATGGCTGGCAGCGCCCGGTGAAGGCGCCGCGCAAACCCGCCTGACACTGACAACGAGGCAATACCGACATGTGTGGAATCGTGGGCGCCATCGCGGCGCGTGATGTCGTCCCGGTGCTGATGGAAGGCCTGCGGCGACTGGAATACCGCGGCTATGACTCGGCGGGCCTCGCTGTGCTCGGCGACAGCGGCCAGCTGCGCCGCCTGCGTGCCGTGGGCAAGGTGAAGATGCTGCAGGAGGCGCTCGACGAGCAGCCGGCCCGCGGCCACCTGGGCATCGCGCACACCCGCTGGGCCACGCACGGGGCCCCCAGCGAGCGCAACGCGCACCCGCACATCTCGCACGACGGCCTGGCGATCGTGCACAACGGCATCATCGAGAACCACGAGGAGCTGCGCGAGGAACTGCGTGGCCTCGGCTATGTGTTCACCTCGGACACCGACACCGAGGTGATCGCGCACCGCATCCACCACCACCTCAAGACCCACGCCGACCTGTTCCGCGCGGTGCGTGCGACGGTCGCCGAACTCGAGGGGGCCTACGCGCTGGCCGTGCTGAGCGAGGCCGATCCCGACCGCATCATCCTCGCGCGCATGGGCTGCCCGGTGGTCGTGGGCCTGGGCGAGGACGGCAACTACGTGGCCAGCGACGTTTCGGCGCTGCTGCCGGTCACGCGCCGCTTCCTGTTCCTCGAAGAAGGCGATTTCGCGGAGATCCGCCGTGACCGCATCACCGTGCTGGACGCGGAAGGCAACCATGCCGACCGCCCGGTGAAGGAAAGCGAGCTTTCAGCGGATGCGGCCGAGAAGGGCCAGTACGCGCACTTCATGCTCAAGGAGATCCATGAGCAGCCGCGCGCCGTCGCCAACACCCTGCAGGAGCGCGTTGCCAACGGGCGCCTGCTCGAGGCCGCCTTCGGCCACCGCGCCGGCGAACTGTTCCCGCGCGTCGAGCACGTGCGCATCGTCGCCTGCGGCACCAGCTACCACTCCGGCGTGGTGGCGCAGTATTTCATCGAGCAGATCTGCCGCATCCCCTGCCAGGTCGAGATCGCCAGCGAATACCGCTACCGCAATGCCGTGGTGCCCAAGAACTCGCTGTTCGTGACCATCTCGCAGTCCGGCGAGACGGCCGACACGCTGGCCGCCCTGCGGCTGGCCAAGCAGAACGGCTACCTGGCCACGCTGGCCATCTGCAACGCGCCGGAAAGCTCGCTGGTGCGCGAGTCGGACCTGGTCATGCTGACGCGTGCCGGCCCGGAGATCGGCGTGGCCTCGACCAAGGCCTTCACCACGCAGATCACCGCGCTGTCACTGCTCGTCATCGCGCTGGCCAAGAGCCACGGCACGGACGCCGAGCGCGAGCGCGGCCTCGTCACCCGCCTGGTCGAACTGCCCGGCATCATCGAGAAGACGCTGGC
>JBJOHO010000046.1:0-46900 GCA_046047615.1 Pseudomonadota bacterium | reverse complement strand
GGGCCGGCGGCCAACGCGGGTGGGCTTGTCAGGCTGGCCGCGGATCCGAGGCCCAGCAGGGTGGCCGCGAGCAGCGCGGCCGGCGTCTTGCGTCGATGCATCACTTCGTCTCTCCGGGAACTTGGTCGAGGATCCAGCGGGCCAAGGTACGGGCCTCGGCCTGCTTCACGTGCTCGTTGGGCACCATGGGCACCACGCCCCAATTGCCACCGCCGCCGCGCACGATCTTGCGCGCCAGCACTTCTTCCATCACGGCTCGGTCCGGCGCGTAGCGCTGCGCGATGGCCTGCCACGGCGGGCCGATCAGCATGTCGGTGGCATGGTGGCAGCTGTGGCAACGGGCGCTGCGCTGCAGGCCTTCGCCATCGGGCGCGGCAGCCGCGGCGGACACCGGCGTTGCCACCAGCACGGGCGGCGCCTTCGCCGGCGGCGGCGCTGGCGCGGTGACGCTGGCCGCTGCAACAGCGGTGGCCGGTCCGCGCACGCCATCACCCGGGTCGATCATCACCGCCATGCGCGGCCCGTGGACCTGCTCGACGATATTGGCGTACGAGGTGACCAGCTGGCCGCTGGCAGGGTCCACATCGACCATGCGCAGGAAGGCGCCCTGGCGCGGCAGGGGCAGCGCTTGCACGCTGGCATCACGCGGATCGAAACGGTAGATGACGTCGGCGTTCGACGTGGGGATCCACACCACCTTGCGCAGCGGGTCCCAGGTGGTGGCGTAGGGGGCGCTGGCACGGTCCGGCAGATCATAAATGCCGACTTGGCGACGGGCCTTGGTGTCGTAGGCCAGCAGCTGGCCGCTGCCGTAGAGCGCCACATACAGGATGTCGTCGTCGCTGATCGCCACGCGGCGCGGGCCGCTGTTTTCCGGCAGCACGATCGAGGTCTCGTACTTGCGGGTGCGGACGTTGAAGCTGCCGACGTGGCCGATGTTGACCTCGCTGTACCAGATGCGGTCGCGGTCCCGGCTCATGGCGATGCCATAGAGCCCGCCGTTGCGTTCACGGCCTTTCACCTTCGGCGCGGGATAGATCTCGACCTTGCCGTTCTTCGGATCGAGGTAGCCCACGGCGTCGTTGACGATGTCGGAGAACCAGATGCGGCCGGCCTTGTCGGTCAGCAGCTCGTGGTTGGCGCCGGCCGTGAGGTCGTGGATGCCGACCGGCTTGCCGTCCTTGGTGCGCATGGGCCAGGTCTGCCAGGTCTCGGTGACCGGATCGAGCCGCGCCACCACGCTGGTGACGAACGGCGCGACCCACAGCGCGCCGTCCGGCGCCCGGTGCAGGGTGTGCGGTCCGACCTCGCCCTTGAACGGCACTTCGAGCGCTGTGTGCTGGCCCGTGGCCGGGTCCAGCTTCAGGATGCGGTTGCTTGCCACGTCCGCCACGTACAGCTGGCCGGTCTTGCCCAACAGCACCGCCTCGCGGATGGCATTGGGCCGCGGCAGCTCGTACTCGCGGATCACGGTGCGATCGTTCACCGCCAGCGGCGCGCCCCAGTCATAGCCCGTCACGCGGTCCATGCGGTCCGGGAAGCGCCGGGCCAGGAAGTCCGTGACGGCCGGACCATTGCCCACCGAATAGACGTTGACCGCATCGGGGCTGTGGCCGCTGCCGCGGCTGAACTCCTGGGCCGAGATGAAGTTCATGTACTTCACCATGGCCTCCCAGCCCTGCTTCGCCTGCGCAGGCCGGTCGCTGCCCGGGACCGCGGCGATGGCGTCGGCATAGCGCCGCGCCTGCACGCCCGGCACCTGGTGGCAGCCGACGCAGTCGAGGATGAAGCTGCTGTTGGCGTCGTGCGGTTCCGCCGAGCGCAGCCAGGCGGAAGCCGGCGCACTCGCCGCCTGGTTGGCGGTGCTGCGCGCGAGCAGCAGCAGCGGCTGGCCGTCGGCACGGCGGCTGCCGTTGCCATCGAGCATGTGGCCGAGGGACCGCAGCTCGAACTTCAGGCGCGTGCCGTCGGCCACGTCGAGGCTGGGCGGGAAGGCGAAGCGCCCCGCGGCATCGGTGAACACGGTGGTGGCCGTCGGCCCGTCGAGGCCGACGGAGAGCGTGACCGCAGCCTGCGCCACCGGCCTGCCGTTGAGGTCGCGCAGCTCACCGTGGACCGGCGCGGCATGCAAGGGCGCGCTCAATGCCAGCCCCGCCAGCAGGGCGATGGCGGTGTGCTTCCCCATGTTCCGTCCTTGTTGTTGTCGGCCTGCCACAATGTATAGCAGAGCCCGGCGCCACAGGGCACCGGGCCCTGCGGCAGTCAAGGCGACGGGGCGCCGAACCGCCCCCAGTCCACACGACGCGTCACCCACATGACGGTGGCGAGCGCAACGAACAGGAACACGGCACCCACCAGCAGCGCGTAATCCTCCAGGCCCAGCAGGACGTACAGCAGGCCGTACATCACGGCGAAGCCGCCACCAAAGGCGAGTCCACGGGCGCGGCTGTCCAGCACATGACGCAGGTAAGTGCCCTGCAGCAGCAGGCTGGCCACGGCCGCGACCAGATATGCCAGGCCGAAGCCGATGTGTTCGGACAGGGACAGCAGCAGCAGGAAGAACACGGCCAGCGATTTGCCGACGAGCGCGTACTGCACGGCATGGATGGGCCGACCCACCATGACCTCGGTGATGAACAGCGCGGCGAACGTCAGGGCCAGGAACAGGATGGCGTATTTCATCGCGCGGTCGGTCTTGAGGTAGGTGTCGACCGGGTCGATGAACGACACCGACTGCACCGGAGCCTTCAGCTCGCGGCATTCGGCCGCACGGCGTTCGCAGTCGCGCAGCAGCGCCTCGAACTGCGTGGCGAAATGGCTGGTGTCCCATTGCGCCGTGAAGCCATCGGCACCGACCTCACGCGTGCTGGGCAGGAAGTCGCCACCGAAGGACGGGTGCGGCCAGTCGCCGTCCAGGCGGATGCGGTTCTCGCGGCCCACCGGCACCACCGACCATCCGCTGCTGCCGCGCAACGGCAGTTCCACCTGCACGTCCAGCGTATCGAGGCCGGCCAGCGGCACCGTGGCGGGCAGCGGGGCATGCACGCCATCGGGGGCAAAGCGCAGCTCACTGCCCGGCGCCGCGATGGCCGCCTGCCCGGCAATGCCGACCTTGAGATCCGTGCCGATGCCGCGCACGTCGCTCACGGACACGGCAACGTAGGGCGTGAGCAGGCGCCAGGCGCGCGGGTCGCCCTGTGGCAAGGCCTGCTGCACGCCGGCGAAGCGGGCCTTGAGATGCTGCCGGCCTTCCCAGCTGCGCAGGGTGTAGAGGCCGCGGCTGCGTTCCTGCGTTCCCAGGGTCGCGGCAAGTTCCAGTGTTTGTGGCATGACGTAACGCAGCTCGGTGACCTGCTGCACGCGGCGCCGGTTCGCGCCGGTGGCCTTGTCGGGCGTCCAGGTCTCCTCCTCGAAGGCGATGGGCAACACCAGGATGGGCCCCAGCAGTTGCTGCGGGCCGCCGCTGGCCCGCGCCATCTCGGCCACGGCCTCGTCGCGGCGCGCCTGCCGTTCCTGCACCAGCCCTCCCATGATGAGCAGGAGGATCAACAGGGCGAGGCCGAGCCCCGCCAGCGCGGCACTCTTCCAGAACAAGGCACGGTTCATCGCGGACACTCCAGCAGGGATGGTGGCCGGGAGTGTGCCCGCGGAGGCAGGCCTGCCGTTCGCGGCCTCGCCGGGACTTGTGTGGGTTTTGTGTGGGGCCGGGGCTGATCAGGCCGGCAGGGTGAGCCGTGCGCAGACGCCGGGCGGCAGATTCAGCAACTGGAAGTGGCCGCCGTGCAGGCTGGCCACCTCGACCACGAAGTTCAGGCCCAGCCCGGTGCTCTTGCGGCCACTGCCGGGACGCGGCAGCGAGTAGAAACGCTCGGTGACGCGCGGCAGCGCGAAGTCGGGCACCGGATCGCCCGCGTTGCAGACCTCGATCTCGACCGCCGCGGGCACGCTGCGCACCCGCAGTGCCAGGGTGCTGCCGGGGGTGGCGAAGTCGATGGCGTTGTCGAGCAGGTTGCCCAGCGCCTGCCCGATCAGGAAGCGTTCGCCCTGCAGCACGAGTCCGGACGGCACCGCCAGTGACAGCGTCAGACCGGCAGCCTGCAGGGCCAGCTCGCGCGAGGCCTGCAGGGCCTGCGCCAGTGCCAGCAGGTCGATGGCCTCGAGTTGCAGCCGGCCATGCCGTTGTTCGACCTGCGCGAGCTGCAGCAGGCGTTCGGCCATCTGCTGCAGGCGCAGCGTCTCGGCGTCGATATGGTCGAGGAAGCGTTGCCGGTCCGCCGCCGGCAACTCGCCACGCAGGACTTCGGCCGCAGCGCGCACCGCGGCCAGCGGCGTCTTCAGTTCGTGGGTCAGCGTCTGCACGTAGCGTTCGACATAGGCCTTGCCCTCAAGGTCGCGGCGCATCTGTTCGAGCGCCTGCGCCAGCTCCGACAGCTCGCCGCCCGGCAAGGCCGGCAGCGGCGGCTGGCCACCGGCGCTGACCGCCTGCGCATAGTGGCGCAGCCGCTGGATGGCACGGCTGAGCCAGACCGACAGCAAGGCCCCCAGCAGCAGGCCGCCGCCGATCAGCAGGGCGCCGAGGCCATAGAGCCGCTGCAGGGTGCGGTCGATGTAGGGCTGCAGGCTGCGGTTGGGCTTGGCCAGCGTGACCACGCCGATGATGCGTCCACCGTCGCGCAGCGGCGCCGCCACATGCATGACGGTGCTGGTCTCGTCTCCGGGGACCTCGGCGGTGGTCCGCGCACCGTAACGGCCCCGCAGGGTCAGGTAGACGTCGTTCCAGCGCGAGTGGTCCTGGCCCACGTCGGTGCCGCGCGAATCGAACAGCACGATGCCGCGGGCATCGGTCAGCGTGATGCGGTGGCTGACGCTGTCCTTGCGCACGCCCCAGATGTCGGCTTGCGGTGTACGGCGGCCATATTCACGCAGCGCCGTGGCGAGCGCGGCCTCGTCCAGCCGGCCCTGGCGCAAGGCGGGCGCCAGCAGCTCGGCCAGCAGGTTGGCCGTGTCGACGAGGGTTTCCTCGGCCGCCTGGCGCACCAGCGGCTTGACCTGCCCGCCCGCCTCGCGGATGGCATAGCTGCCACCCACAACGACGAACAGCGCATACGCGAGGAAGATGCGCAGCGTCAGCGAAGGCCGCAGCCACACTGGCAGGCGCGGCGTCAGGGCCATGTCAGGCATCGTCCGGCTGCACGCTGTAACCGAAGCCGCGGTGTGTGCGGAGGGGCTCCGCGTCCGGCGCCACGGCGCGCAGCTTGGCGCGCAGTTCCTTCACGTGGCCATCGATGTTGCGTTCATAGCCGGCATCGCGGGGAATCCCCAGCGCCGCCAGCAGCTCTTCGCGGCTGAAGACGCGACGCGGCTGTGCCAGCAGGCAGGACAGCAGCTGGTACTCGTGGGGCGTCAGCGGCAGCTCCTGGCCGTGGTAGCGCGCCGCGCGGCGGTCCGCGTCGAGCACCAGTACCGGGCCCACCACGGCTGCAGCAGCGCCCGCGGCAACAGCGTCCCTCGAGGGCTTCCGGCGCAGCACGGCACGCACCCGCGCCGCCACCTCGCGCGGGCTGAAAGGCTTGACCACGTAGTCATCGGCACCCAGTTCCAGCCCCACGATGCGGTCGATCTCGTCGCTGCGCGCCGTGAGGAAGATCACGGGCACATCGCTGAAGCGTCGCAGCCGGCGGCAGGCCTCGAAGCCGTCGATGTCGGGCAGGCCGACATCGAGCAGCACCAGGTCGATGCCGCCCGCCTGCACGCGTGTCAGGGCGGGCTCGGCGCGCGGCTGCCAGTCGACGGCATGGCCGTCGGCCTGCAGCGCATAGACGAGCGTGTCGGCGATCGCCGGCTCGTCCTCGACGATCAGGACTTGCGCCACAGTGGCCGCAGCAGGCGGCGGTAGGCCAGCGCGAGACCCGTGTAGACCAGGAAGCAGGCCGCCAGCGACGCCAGGCCGGCAATGGTCTGGCCGACGATGCCGTAGACCTCGCCGGTATGGACGAAGCGGAACCAGGTGCGGGCGCGGCCGGCCGGCGTCTGCGTGGCCGACGCCGAGAGCGGACGCGGCTCGATGTCGACGACCGAGGCATCGACCGCCGACAGCGTGATGGCCTGGCGCGGCGCGCGGAACTCGCTGGACTGCAGCACGGCCTGCAGGCGTGCGGTCGGGCCGTCGATGCGGCTGGCGATCGCCAGGGTCTGCCAGTCCTGGATTTCCCGGGCGGCCACCTGCCGCAGCTGCTCGAGCGAGGCCCGTGCCGGCGTGGCGGCGGCGGCCACTGCGGCTGCGACGGCAGCAGGCGAGGGCTCGGGGACCGGTGGATCCGGCCGGCGCGAGGGCGGCAGCTCACCATAGGCGGTGTAGACCAGGTTGCTGGCCCAGCCATAGGAGATGACCACACCGCTGAGCGAGATCAGGAACAGCGGGATGAGGGCCCACAGGCCGAAGACCTGGTGCCAGCTGTAGTCGCGCACCTTGGCATTGACGTACTTGCGGCGGAAAAGCACGCGGTCGCGCACCGAGCGCCAGCGCCAGTTGGCCGGCCACCACAGGTAGAGGCCGCTGGCGACGATGAAGACGAACAGCAGGTTGGCGATGTCGACGGCGCTGGCGAGGTGGCCGCGTGGACTGCCCGTCAGCCAGCGGTGCCACTCCTCGATGACGTGCAGCACATCGCGCGTGCCGGCGGCAGCATCGGGGATCGCCTCGGCGGTGTAGGGGTCGAAGTACAGCGGTGCGCCGCGCCCCTGTGGTACGCGCACCGGTTCGGCCGGATCGGCGTGGAAGACCAGCTCGAAGTCGCGTCCCTCCGGCACTGCGGCCCGCACTTTTTCAGCGAGCACATCGGCTGGCAGCGGTGTACGCCCGGCGACCTCGACCCGGTTGCCGCGTTCGGCCGATTCGACCATCTGCCGCTCGTAGGTCAGCAGCACCCCGGTCGCGGACAGCACGAAGATGATGAGGCCCGCGGCGACGCCGGCGGAGAGGTGCATCCAGAACAGGATGCGGCGGAACAGGTTGCCGGGGACGGCGGCCATGGGGAGGTCATCCTTCAGGGAGGGCGTTGCTGCCGACTATAGGCAGACCGCGTGCCTTTTCCACCATGGCCTGCGTGCGCGGGCCCGCATCACGCACCAGCGCCGCGATGAGCGGCGCCTCCGGCAGGTCGCGCCAGTAGCGGCGCGGCATCTCGCGCGTCATTGCGCGGACCTTCAGCCGCGCCGGGTTGAAGATGCTGGCGTAGTAGCTGCGCCAGAGCGTTTCGCAGGGATCGTCCTGCGGGCCGCTGCCGCGCGGCGCCGGCGGTCCGAAGGCCAGTTGGCGGCCGTCCCAGCTGGCACTGCCGTAGGGCGTGAGGATGATCCAGCGTTGGCTGGCATAGCGGTCGAGGAAAAATCGCGCCAAAGGCCGCAGCAAGGGGTGGCCGGGATCGAACCAGGCCACGTAGACGTCGTCCTCCGGCCGATGACGGAAGCGCAGGAAGGCCTTCATCTTGTGCGCGGCGCGACGCACGTCCTGCTCGAGCGCGGTCAGTGCGCGCACATCGGCATCGTCGGCACGACGCAGCAGGGCCGGGTCCGCCTGCAGGCGCCACAGCACGCGGTAAAGCAGCGCGTGCTTGCGGCCGTCAGCGTGGCAGATCACGCGGCGCAGGCGCGGGATGAAGTCTTCCGGCACGGGCGGCGTGGCGGCGGGTGCGGCGGGGTCGTGTCCCGCGGCAGTGTCCTCCGGCGATGCGGCCGCGAACAGGTCGGCCTGTGCGCCCGCGGCAGCCTGCCAGGTGACGGACTGCGGCGGCACGCCCGCGGCCAGCAGGGCCGCAGCATGGCGCAGCCATTCCACCGGATCATCGTCCTGCTGGACGATGACGCAGCGCAGCCCGTTCATAGCGCCAGCGCCAGTTGGGCACCGTTCTGCGCGACGGGGATGGCGCCGTCGTCGTTGGACGCCACCACCTGACGGGGATGCCAATCCGGCAGCTGCACGAAGGGCTGCACGCGCTTGAGCGAAGGCACCACGCCCTGCAGGTGCGCGAGGCGCAGCCGCTGCAGCCGGCGCATGGCCAGCAGGCGGTCGACGGAACGTGTGCCCAGGCCCGGCACGCGCAACAGCATCTCGCGCGGCGCGCGGTTCAGGTCCACGGGGAAGCGCTCCGGGTGGCGCAGCGCCCAGGCCAGCTTGGGGTCGCGGTCCAGCGGCAGCATGCCGCCCGGCGCCGCGTCGAGGATCTCGTCCACGCCGAAGCCGTAGAAGCGCAGCAGCCAGTCCGCCTGGTAGAGCCGGTGCTCGCGCACCAGCGGCGCCGCCTGCCCCGGCAGCACGCTGCTGGCGTCCGGGATCGGGCTGTAGGCGGAGTAATAGACGCGGCGCAGCCCCGCGCGGTCGTAGAGGCCGTGGCTGCGGCGCAGGACGGTGGCGTCGTCAGCGGCGTCGGCGCCGATGATCATCTGCGTGCTCTGCCCCGCCGGCGCGAAGCGCGGCGTGCTGCGCAGGCGCTTGCGGTCCTCGCGGTTCTCGGTGATGCCGTCGCGGATGTGGTCGATGGCGCCGTCGATCTGCACGGCGTCCTTCTCCGGCGCCAGCCGTTGCAGGCCCTGCAGCGTCGGCAGTTCCACGTTGATCGACAGCCGGTCGGCGTAGAGGCCGGCCTGGCGCAGCAGCTCCGGCGCCGCGTCAGGAATGGTCTTGAGGTGGATGTAGCCGCGGAAGCCATGCTCCACGCGCAGCGTGCGCGCCACGGCGGTGAGCTGCTCCATGGTGTAGTCGGCGCTGCGGACGATGCCCGAGGAGAGGAACAGCCCCTCGATGTAATTGCGGCGGTAGAACGACAGCGTGATCTTCACCAATTCTTCGGTGGTGAAGCGCGCGCGGCGCACGTCGCTGGAGCGGCGGTTGATGCAGTACTGGCAGTCGTACTCGCAGTAGTTGGTCAGCAGCACCTTCAGCAGCGAGATGCAGCGGCCGTCCGGCGCGTAGGAGTGGCAGATGCCCATGCCGCCCGCGGAGCCCAGGCCACCGTCGCGCGAGTTGCGGCGCGTGGTGCCGCTGGAAGCGCAGGAGGCGTCGTACTTGGCGGCATCCGCCAGCAGGGACAGCTTGTCGCGCAGGGTGAGCGGGCCGCGATCCGGTGCAGCCGGGGGAATCTCGAACATGGCTGTATGGATATACAGCCCGGTGCAAGCTGTCAATGGGCGGAAAACCGCAGATTGCCGATCCCCGGAGCGGCCGCGGAGGGTGCACTGTTCCCACGGGCGTCGGTTGCCAAGGATCAGTGCGCATGGTTACATGTCACCCATTGTCCGTAGCAAAGGCCATCGCCATGGCAGGGTCCCGGGAAGACGTTCGCGCCCATCGGGCCCGGTTGCGGGCGCAGGGGCTCAAGCCGGTGCAGATCTGGGTCCCGGACACCGCCAGCAAGGTCTTTGAAGCCGCGGCACTGCAGCAGTCCGCTGCGGTCGCTGCGTCCGCAGGCGAAGCGGCGGATCAAGCCTGGATTGAAGCCGTCGCCGGGTCCTGGCCCGAGGCATGAAGCGCGGCGAGGTTTGGAGCGTGGCGGGAGGGCCGGGCTTCGGTGGGAAGCAGCGGCCTGCGGTCATCATCCAGGACGACGCCTTTCCGATGACGGCCTCTGTGACCGTTTGCGGGTTCACCTCAACGCTGGTTGACGCACCCTTGTTGCGGCTGAGGTTCCCGGCGGGGGGCAGCACTGGCCTGCGGGAAGACAGTGACCTGATGATCGACAAGCCGTTCACGCTGCGCCGGGATCAGCTGGGCCAGCGCATCGGCACGTTGTCGGTGCCCGATCTTGTTCGCCTGAATCGCGCGCTGCTGGTGTTCCTGGGGCTGGCAACACCGGTGAGGCCGCGGGTCACCGCCGACATCTGATCGGCCGTCAAGCCGTTCGCCAGTCCTCTGCGCCCCCCTGCCGGCTTCCTCGGTGTTTGCCACGATGGTGCCGGCACTCCGTACATAGTCAGCTTGCCTTGAAGCCGGCCCCGGTCTGCGGTCCGGCATCGGGGTTGCCGTGTACCGGGTTCCGCATCAACTTGCCCTCGCGCTGGCGCTGGCCGCCGGCCTCGCCCTTCCCGCCACCGCGGCCACCCATGCCGACCCCGGCGGCCGCTCCTGGGCGCTGCTCGAGGAGTACTGCAACAGCTGCCACAACACCGTCGACTGGGCCGGCAGCGTGGCCTTCGACCTGCTCACGCCGGAGGGCGTGCCGGACGAGGCCAAGGTCTGGGAGAGCACGATCCGCAAGCTGCAGGGCCGGCTCATGCCGCCACCCGGCGAGAAGCAGCCGAGCCAGCAGCGCATCGACGAGCTGGTCGCCTGGCTGCAGACCTCGCTGGATGCCGCGGCGGCGGCGCGTCCGCACAGCGGCGCGGTGGGCGTGCAGCGGCTGACCCGCACCGAGTACGCCAACTCGGTCCGCGGGCTGCTGGGTGTGGAGATCGACCCGAAGGCGCTGTTCCCGGCCGAAAACGAGGTGGACGGCTTCGAGAACGTGGCGGCGGCGCTCAGCGTTTCGCCCTATTTCGTCGACCAGTACCTCGGTGCAGCGCGCACGGTGGCGCGCATGGCCGTCGGCGATGTCGCGCCGAAGGTCACCACCGCCTTCCACGCCGCGCCAGGCGGAGAACAGGACCGCCACGAGCCGGGACTGCCGCTGGGCACACGCGGTGGCATGAAATTCCGGCACCACTTTCCGGCCGACGGTGACTACCGCCTGAACGTGATGGACCTGGACATCGGCCTCTACCCCTGGGCCGTGGAGACGCGGCACACGCTGGTGGTGCTGCTGGACGGCCGCGAGGTGTTCCGCGGCGACATCGGCGGTCGCGAGGATCTGGCCACCATCGACCGCGAGGGCGCTGACGGCCGCCGCAAGCTGATGTCGCGTTTCCAGGGCATCCCGCTGCAGGTGCCCGCCGGCCCGCACGAGCTGGTCGTGAGCTTCGTGGAACGCGCCCAGGCGGAGTCTGATGAGGTGGTCGGCGGTGGCGGCGGCTTTGGCGGCCCGGGCGAGGGATACGGCCGGTTGCGCGTCCCGCGCCTGCTCGACGGCATCCAGATCCTCGGCCCCGTGGGCAACGCGCGGTTGACAGCCACGCCGTCGCGGCGGCAGGTCTTCGTCTGCGAGCCGCAGGCAGCGGCCGAGGAGCCGGACTGCGCGCGGCAGATTGCCCGCCATCTGGCGGGCCGCTTCTTCCGGCGGCCCGCACAGGACGCCGACGTCGCCCGCCTGATGGACTTCTACGCGACAGGCCGGCGCAACGGTGGCAGCTTCGACCACGGCATCCGGCAACTGCTGACTGCCGTGCTGGCCCACCCGGATTTCCTGTACCGCGCGCTGCCGCCGCAGCCTGGGCAGGCTGTGCGCACACTGACGGACCATGAGCTGGCCACCCGTCTGGCCTTCTTCCTGTGGAGCGCCACACCGGACGACACGCTGCTGCAGCTGGCCCAGGAGGGACGCCTGCACGAGCCTGCGGTACTGCGGGCGCAGACCTTGCGGCTGCTGCGCGACCCGCGCGCGACGGCGCTGGTCGATGGCTTCGCGATGCGCTGGCTGAACCTCGATGAGCTGGAGTCGGTCGAGCCGGACCCCGCGCTGTTCCCGGTCTTCCGCCCCGAGCTGCGCCAGGATTTCTCGACGGAGCTGCGGCTGTTCCTGCGCGAGGTGCTGCTGGCGGATCGCAGCGTCCTCGAGCTGGTCAGCGCGGACTACAGTTTCCTCAACGAACGGCTGGCGCGGCACTACGGCCTCGAGGGCGTGAGCGGACCGCAGTTCCGGCGCGTGCAACTCCGCGACAGCCACCGCTTCGGGCTGCTGGGCAAGGGCGCGATGCTGCTGCGCACGTCCTACGGCGACCGCACCTCGCCGATCCTGCGCGGCGCCTGGGTGCTCGACAAGCTGATGGGGACGCCGCCGGCGCCACCACCGCCCGGCGTGAACACGGACCTGTCGACGCCGGTGGGCCAGAAGCCGAAGACACTGCGCGCGCGGCTGGAAGTGCACCGCAAGACACAGGCCTGCAACCAGTGCCACGGCGTGATCGACCCGATCGGTCTCGCGCTCGACAGCTTCGATGCCATCGGCCGCTGGCGCAGCATCGACACCGTCGCGCAGGAGGTCATCGACGCGGACACCGTGCTGGCCAATGGCGTGGCGGTTAAAGGCGTCGACGGGCTGCGCGCCGAGATCCTGTCACAACCGGACAAGTTCGCGTTGGCACTGGGCCGCAAGCTGATGGTCTACGCGCTGGGACGCGAACTCGACCCCGCCGACATGCCGACGCTGCGCGGCATCCTGCGCAGCGCCCAGCCTGAGGGCTACCGGCTCTCTTCGCTGGTGCTGGGCATCGTCAACAGCCCGGCCTTCCTCCAACAGGGCACGGTTGCCGCGCCCGAGCCGCTCAAGGTGGCACGATGAACTACCTGACCCGCAAGCACCTGTCGCGCCGCACGGTGCTGCGCGGCGCCGGCGTGGCACTGGCGTTGCCGCTGCTCGATGCGATGGTGCCCGCGGCCACCGCGATCGCCCGCACCGCGGCGGCGCCGAAGCTGCGCGCCGGCTTCTTCTACATGCCGCACGGCGCCATCATGGACAACACGCCCTTCGGGGCGGAGATGGACCATTGGATGCCCAGCGGCAGCGGCGAGGGCTTCAAGCTCAGCCCCATCCTCGCGCCGCTCGAAAAGTACAAGCGTCATGTCACTTCGTTCAGCAACCTCGAGAACGAGTGCAGCAAGGCCTCGGTGCACGTGATCAACCCCGCCACCTGGTTGTCCTGCGTGCACCCGAAGACGGAATCCGCCGGCGCGGACATGAGCACGACGCTGGACCAATTGGTGGCGCAGAAGATCGGCCAGGACACCACCCTGCCCTCGCTGGAGATCGCCAGCGAGACCACGCTGCAGGTGGCGGCTTGCGGTGGCAGCACCAGCCGCTGCTACTACAGCACGACGCTCGCGTTCCGCAACGCGCACTCGCCGCTGCCGATGGAATACAACCCGCGCAAGCTGTTCACCCTGCTGTTCGGCGAAGGCGACACAGCGGAGGAACGCGCCGCGTTGATGCAGGAGACGGCGAGCCTGCTCGACCTGCTGCGCGAGGGCACGGGCGACCTGCGCAAACGCCTCGGTGCCGCGGACCGCGCCACGCTCGACAACCATCTGGAGAGCGTGCGCGAGATCGAGCGCCGCGTGCAGATGTCGCAGGCCAAGGACCTGTCGGGCCTGGCCCTGCCGAAGGCCCCGCCGGGTGAACTGGAGCGTTTCGACCAGCAGGTCGCCTTGATGTTCGACCTGCTGGCGCTGGCCTACCAGACCGACCTCACCCGCGTGGCGACTTACATGATGGTGTCGGAAGGTACCAACCGCACCTACAACTTCATCGGCGTTCCCGATGCTTTCCATCCGCTGTCGCACCATGCCAATGACCGGGAGCGGCTGGAAAAACTGGTGAAGGTGCAGCGCTGGCACGTGGAGCGCTTCGCCGACTTCATCGGCAAGCTGGCCGCGATGCCTGATGGCGAGAACACGGTGCTGGACAACGCGCTGTTCCTGTATGGCTCGAACATGAGCAACAGCGACCGGCACAACAACTACCCGCTGCCGAACATCGTGGTCGGCGGGGGCGCCGGGGCCTGGAAGGGCGGACGGCATGTCGATCTGCCGCCCCACACGCCGCTGGCGAACCTGCATCTGACGCTGTTGAACCGCCTGGGCATCCAGCAAGGGCAGTTCGCCGACAGCAACGGCCAGATCAAGGAGGCGTGATGGACAAGCACGATGCCTGCCGCCGCCGCCTGCTGGGTGCCGCACTCGGGGCTGCGGGCCTCGCGCTGCTGCAGCCGGTGCGGGCGTTGGCTGCAGGGACGAACCCTCCCGGCAGCACGGCGCTCGGCGACAGGCTGTTCCTGGTGTATGGCGTTGGCGCCAATGTGCTGGTGCTGCGCACGGACGACGGCGTGCTGCTGGTCGATGGCGGCCAGGCAGCGTCGTGGCGCGCACTGCGCGGACAGTTGCGGCGCATCGCACCCGGCGCCCGCGTGCATACCCTCGTCAACACACACTGGCATCCGGAACAGACCGGCTTGAACGTGGTGGTGGGGCGCGACGGCGGCCGCATCATCGCGCAGCAGAAGACGCGCCAGCGGCTGTCGGTCGCGCAGTACGACCCGTTGACCGACCGCTATCGCACGCCGCTGCCCGCTGCCGGGCGGCCTGCCGAAAGCTTCTTCGAGCGGATGGCCATCGTCGTGGGAGGCGAGGCCTTGGCCCTGGGCCACCTGCTGCAGGCACACACGGATGGCGACTGCTACGTGCATTTGCCCGCACACAACCTGGTTGCCGTGGGCGA
Source organism: Pseudomonadota bacterium (assembly GCA_046047615.1). Taxonomy (GTDB): domain Bacteria; phylum Pseudomonadota; class Gammaproteobacteria; order Steroidobacterales; family Steroidobacteraceae; genus ZC4RG30. Next base: position 32,540 of record JBJOHO010000046.1, on the reverse strand, counting down.
TGCCGTGGCTTCGGGACGTGACCCGGAGCTGGACTGGTACGGCGGCGGCTGGCTGGGTGGACGCATCGATGCGCTGGCACGCCTGATTGCGCTGGGTGATGCCGGCACGCGCTACCTGCCGGCGCAGGGCGCGGTCCTCGGCCGCGCGGACCTGCAGACACAGCACGATGCGCTGGCGCAGCTGTTCACGCGCATGGCAGAGCTGCTGCGCAAGGGCTACAGCGCCGAGGACATGCTGCAGGCCCAGGTGCTCGAGGGCACCGGCCTCGGGCTGCGCGACCCGCAGCGCTTCGTCCACGACGCCTTCCGTGGGCTGTGGGCACACCACAACACGCTGTCCCACGACATCGTCTAGGGGAGTGCATGACATGATGCAGTTTCGCCAACGCCCCTCCTGCCAGGGCATAGCGCTGCTTGCAGTGGCCGCCCTGTGGGCCTGCAGCGGCGTTGCCACAGCTGCGGTTCCCGAGGGGCCCGTCATCGCCGAAGCGCTGGCGCGCGGCGAACGTGCGCAGGCGCTGCAGTGGCTTGAGTCCGGGGCCGACGTCAATGCGACGCTCCCGGATGGCACGACCGCCCTGCATTGGGCCGCCTACCAGGTCGATGAGGCCCTGGTGCAGCAGTTGCTTGCGCGCAAGGCCCGGCCCTCGGCGCGCAGCCATTACGGCGTGACGCCGCTGCTGGAGGCCGCCAAGGCCGGCAACGCGCCCATCACCCGCGCCTTGCTTCAGGCCGGCGCGCGGGGTGACGAAGCCAACGACGACGGCCAGAGTGCCCTCATGCTGGCGGCACGCACCGGCGTCGTGCCGGTGGCCGATGCCTTGCTGCACCGGGGCGGCAAGGTCAACGCGCGCGAGAACTGGCGCGGCCAGACGGCGCTGATGTGGGCCGCGGCCAACAGCCACCCCGACATGGTGCGGCTGCTGCTGCGCCATGGCGCAGCCGTCGATGCCAGGGCGCATGTCAATGACTGGGAGCGGCAGGTGACCACCGAGCCGCGGGCCCAATACCGGCCCGCAGCGGGGCTCACGCCGCTGCTGTATGCCGCGCGGGCCGGCTGCAACGACTGCGTGGTGGCGCTGCTCGAGGCCGGCGCGCATGTCGACAAGCCCACGCCCGACGGCATCACGCCGTTGATGGTGGCACTCGACAACTTCCACTTCGCTACCGCGCGCGTGCTGCTCGCCGGTGGCGCGGATCCGGCGCTCGCCGACTGGTGGGGACGCACGGCGCTGTACATCGCCATCGACATGAACAGCTTCCCGGGCCGTCCGGCAGTTCCCGCCGGGGCGCCGACGGCGCTGGACCTCGCCGCCCGGTTGCTCGAGGCAGGTGTGGAGGTACAGCCGCAGCTGAACTTCCATCGTCCCGGTCGTGGCGCCAACAGTGGCCGCTTCACCGATGACCTGCTTACGGTCGGTGCCACGCCGCTGCTGCGCGCGGCGATCGGTTTCGATGTGCCGGCGATCCAGTTGCTGTTGAAGCACGGCGCGAAGGTCGACTTGCCCAATGGCATGGGCGTCACGCCCTTGATGGCCGCTGCCGGCCTGGGTGTGTCGGTGCGTGATCCACGGGGGCAGTACGGCGGTGACGTGGTGGCGCGCGTGCTGCCCACGCTGGAGGCCTTGCTGGCCGGCGGTGCCGACATCAACGCGCGTGTCACCGACACCAGTGGTCACACGGCCCGCATCGCCCGTCCCAGCACCATGACCGACCGTCAGGGCCAGACCGCGATCTACGGGGCGATCAACTGGGGCTGGACGCCGGTGGTGAGGTATCTGCTGGAGCACGGGGCACGCCTCGACATCGCCGACGCCCGGGGCCGGACGCCGCGCGATGCCGCCGCCGGCAACGCCGGCGGCCGCGACTTCAAGGCCGTGGAGGAGGTGGCGCAACTGGTGAACGGCGTTCGCTGAATCGGGGCGGGGCCGGCTGCCGGACTGCTGCGTCGACGCAGCAGGGTATATTCCGGTGAAAATCACGATGGTCCACAAGGGGGATCCCATGTCCGCGCTGCCTCGTCTCGTCCTGTCGACCGGCTTGCTGGCCCTGCTGCCCATGGGTGTCGCCGTGGCTGCGGCGCCGGACTGCACCGCCCTGCTCGGCGCCAGCCTGCCCGGCATGGAGATGAAGATCACCCAGGCCCGGCTGGTGCCCGCTGGCCCGCTGCAGGCGGCACCCGGTGAGCCGCCGCCGCCGCCAGCCAACTTGCCCGCACACTGCCGCGTGGAGGGCGTCATCGACGCGCGCACCGGTTTCGAGGGCAAGCCTTACGGCATCGGCTTCGCGCTGGCGTTGCCCGTCGAGTGGAACGGCCGCTTCCTGTTCCAGGGCGGCGGCGGCCTCAATGGCAGCATCCGCCCGCCGGTCGGCGGCGTGGCCGCCGGTGACACGCCGGCGCTGGCGCGCGGTTTCGCGGTGGTCAGCACCGATTCCGGGCACCAGGGCGCGGGCTTCGACGGCAGCTTCATGGCAGACCAGGAAGCGCTGCTGAATTTCCTCTACCAGTCCACCGACAAGGTGACGCAGGCCTCCAAGCAACTGATCGCCGTGCACTATGGGCGGCGCCCGGACCGTTCCTACTTTGCCGGGTGCTCGACCGGTGGCCGCGAGGCGATGATCCAGACGCAGCGGTTTCCGAAGGCCTTTGATGGCGTCATCGCCGGCGCCCCGGCCATGCGCACCAACTACTCGAACCTCGGCGTGCGCTGGGTCGCCACGCAGCTCAACACCGTCGCCCCCGCCGGACCGGATGGCAAGCGCAGCCCGCGACAGGCGATGACGCCAGGCCAGCGCAAGCGGCTCATCGACAGGCTGCTGCAGTCCTGCGATGCGCTGGACGGCCAGCGCGACGGTCTGGTGTTCGACACGAAGGGCTGCAAGTTCGACCCCGCGGCAGCGGTGTGCAAGGCCGGTGAGACGGGCGATTGCCTCAGCAGCGCACAGGCGGATGCGGTACGCCGGGCGTTTGCCGGTCCGCGCACCGCCAGTGGCAGGCAGGTCTACCCCGGTTACCTCTACGACACGGGCACCATTGTCGATGGCCCCGGGCTGCCGGGTCTGCTGGTGCAGCCCTTCGCCCCCGAGGGCGACAACCCCACCGGCACCACGATGGACGTGGATGCCGCCGCGGCGCGGGCGCATGACGCCCGCTCCATGGCGGGCGACACCGACGCCTGGACCAACCTTTCCAGCTTCCGTGGGCACGGCGGCAAACTGCTGTTCTTCCACGGCAACAGCGACCCCTGGTTCTCGGCGCTCGAGACCGTGCGCTACTACGAGCAGTTGGCGGTCGACAACCCGGGCCAGCCGCTGCAGGACTGGAGCCGGCTGTACCTCGCCCCCGGCGTCGCGCATTGCGCCGGGGGGCCGGGTCTCGACCGCTTCGACCTGCTGACGCCGCTGGTGGAGTGGGTGGAGCAGGGCAAGGCGCCGGTGGGCGTGCCGGCGACCGGCACGTTCCTGCCCGGGCAGTCGCGCCCGATGTGCCCCTATCCGGCGGTCCCGAAGTACGACGGACGGGGCGACCCGAAGTCCGCCGTGAGCTACCGCTGCGAGGCGGGCGCGTGATTGCGCGCCGGGCCGGCAGGGCGGGCCTGGCGCTGGGCCTCGCCGGCCTGCTGTGCACGGCGCTGGCCAGCACGCCCGGTGTCACCACGCGCAAGGACAGTGTGCGGCAGTCGCCGCTGGCCAACGCCAAGGTGGTGACCGTGCTCCCGGCAGGCGCCAAAGTGACGCTGACCGGCCGCAAGGGCTTCTGGCAGCAGGTCGAGTCCGGAGGGCGCAACGGCTGGCTGAAGCTGGCCAGCGTCCGCAGTCTGTCCGGCAAGGCGGACACGGCAGGGCTCGCAGCCCTGGCGACCGGGCGGGGCATGACCGGCAACATCGTCAGCAGCAGCGGCGCGCGTGCCCTGTCCGCCGAGGACCTGCTCGACGCCACGGAAGATGCGCAGGAGCTGGCGCTGCTCGAGAGCTGGAACACGCCGGAGGCGCAGGTGCGGCAGTTCGCGGCGGAGGCGCCGCTGGCGCCGCGCAAGCTGCCTTATGTCACCCCGTCGAGGGCGCGGCGATGAGCCGGCGCCCGAGCGTGTTCGTCTGCCTGCTGTTGCTGGGGATGCCTGCGGCCGTGCCCGCCGACCTGGGCAACCTGCTGTCGAAGGCGGCCAGCATCGTGGCCAAACAGGACGACGAGCGCAGCGAGATCGCCGTCGGCCGTGCCGTTGCCGGGCGGTTGCTGGGGCGCTTCGACCTCGTTGCCGATCCGCGGCTGCAGCAGTACGTGAACCGCGTCGGCCATTGGGTGGCGCTGCAGAGCGAACGGCCGGGGCTCCCCTGGCGCTTCGGTGTCGTCGAGTCGCCGGCGCTCAACGCCTTCGCGACCCCCGGCGGCATCGTGCTGCTGACGCGCGGGCTCTACCAGGTGCTGGAGTCCGAGGACGAACTGGCGGCCGTGCTGGCGCACGAGATCGCCCACGTGGTCCGCAAGCACCATTACGCCGTGGTGCGCAACCAGGAGCTGACGCAGCTCATCGCCGGCGAACTTCAGCAGCGGGCCGGCAGCAGCGACGCGCTGCTGCAGACGGTGGCGGGCCGTGCCACCGAGGTGCTGGCGCGCGGTCTCGACCAGTCGGCGGAGTACCAGGCGGACCGCGACGGCATGGTGCTTGCGGCGCGGGCCGGCTACGACAGTTCGGCATTGCTGGCTGTGCTGGAGCGCATCGAGCGCGCCGGCGATGGTGGCGCCGATACGGCGCTGCTGCTGTCGACGCACCCGTCGCCGGGCGACCGCCTGCGGGCCCTCGGCGCGGTCGTCACGCCCGCACTGGAGGCTGCCGCCCAGCCTTCGCCCGCCGCCGGCCGTCTGCTGCGCCGCCCGCTGCCGCGCGACGCGCGTTGAGATGCAGCCGCCGCTGCGCCGACCCGTGCGGGGGACCCGGCTGGCAGGCTGGTGGTTGGGCCGGACACGCCTGTTCGGCGTCTGGACGCGCCGCGCGGGCCGCGCGCCCTACCTGGGGCTGGCGGCAGTGGCCATGCTGGCGGTGGCGCTGAACCTGCTGGCGCTGGCAAACCCCATCGGCGGACTCGACGACAGGCTGTTCGACAAGCTGGTGCGCTACCGCCTGTCGAGCCCGGCACCCTCCCCGCAACTGCTGATCGTCGACATCGACGAGCGCAGCCTGGAGCGCGTCGGCCGCGACCACGGCCGCTGGCCCTGGCCGCGCGAGGTGCTGGCCGAGTCGCTGGCCCTGATCGCGGAAAGCGGCGCGCGCGCGGTGTTCGTGGACGTGCTGTTCACGGAGCCGGACCCTTTGCGCCCGGATGGCGACCGCGCCCTGCAGGAGGTGGCCGCCGCCTATCCGCAGCTGGTCTTTCCGATGCTGCGCCTGCCCGCCGCCAACGACGTGGGCAGCGCCCTGGAGGCCGGGCGGCTGCCCGGAGCGCGGCCGCTGCGGGACGATGGGGCGCCGGCCGGCAGTGACCGCGTGGCCGTCGTGCTGCCGGCCTTCGCCAGCCTGCAGCAGCGCATGGGCGCGACCAACATCGATGCCGATGTCGATGGCATCGTACGCAGCTACCGGTACTGGATCCGCACCCGTGACCACCTGCTCCCCAGCGCGGCGGCCGCCACCTTGCTGGCGGCGGGCGTGGAGCCGCCTTCGGCGGATGCCGCGCCGCGGCGGCTGAACTGGCGCAACCGCAACGGCACCTATCCGCGGCTGTCCTTCAGCGAGCTCTACGCGGGCATGCAGGGCGAGACCACACTGGATCCGGCGACGTTCCGCGACCGTATCGTGGTGTTCGGCGCCAGCGCCGCCGGCATCTCCGCCATCCGGCCGACGGCGCAATCCGTCCTCACCGACGACAACCTGCTGCTGGCCACGGCCATCGACGACGGACTGCGCGGCTCCGGCCTGCAGATGCTGGGGCGGCATACAGTGCTGGCGTTGTCGCTGCTGATGATCGGCGGCCTGGCCTGGGCCTTCGTGGCGGGTGCCGACCAGACCTGGATCGACCGGAGCTTCGCGGGCAGCCAGCTGGCGCTGCTGGCCGTGGTCTATCTGGGGATCAGCTACACGCACTGGCACCTGGACCTGCTGATCCCCTTCAACGCCGCCCTGCTCTACTTCGCCTGGGCGCGCAGCCTGCAGGCCACGCGCCAGGCCAGCCTGCGGGGTCACCCGCAGTTCTGGGACCCGGCTCCCGCGCGCCAGGCGGACCGTGCCTTGGTGGTCTCCGTGCCGCTGGAGGCCACACAGGCCCGGCCGGCCTTCCTGGCGCTGCAGCAGTCACTGGAAGGCGAGTTCGGACACGCGGCGGTGCTGCACCTGACGGATGTGGTCGATCGCAACTGCTTCCTGGGCGAGACCGTCGGGGCCGTGGAGCTGCTGGTGGCGTTCGTGGACCGCGGGCTGCCGGCGGGCATCGCGGCGCAACTGGCGGAACTGCAGCAGGCGGGGGCGGGCCACCATGAGGTGGACATCCGCGCACTCGACGCCGAGGCCTCGCGCGAGGCGGTCTGGAAGGCGGTCGTCGCGGCCGTGTTCGCGGGGCGACGCGAGGCCGCGGCGCTGCCATGAGGGCCGTGGCGGCGCAGGGGCTGGCGTTCCGCGCCCGATGTGGCGCCGTCGCCGTCCTGTTGCTGGCGGCCCCCGCGCTGGCGCAGGACCGCCACGGCTGGGACAGCCTCGGGCCGTACTGCAACGGCTGCCACAACAGCGTTGACTGGGCGGGTGGCCTGGCCTTCGACGCCCTGGCGGACCCCGGCATCGACGCCAACCCGGCGCTGTTCGAGCAGGTGCTGCGCAAGTTGCGGGGTGGCCTGATGCCGCCGCCGGGCAGCCCGCAGCCCAGCCAGGACATCGTCGACGCCTTCGTGGCCGCGACCTCCGCAAGCCTCGACGCGCGACCCGGGACGCCGCGCGCCGGACAGGCGCCGCCACAACGCCTGAGCCGCAGCGAGTTTGCCGTGGTGGTGCGCGATCTGCTGGGCGTCGAGATCGACGCCAGTGGACTGCTGCCACCGGAACAGGAGGTGGCGGGCTTCGACAACATCGCCGCGGCGCTGGAGACCTCGCCGGCCTTCGTCGACCAATACCTGGCGGCGGCCGTGCGCGTATCGCGGCTCGTCGACCTGCGCCAGTCCCGGGTGTTCGTCTGCCAACCCCGGTCTGCCGCCGAAGAGCCCGCCTGCGCACGGCGGATCGCCGGGCACCTGGCCCAGCGCGCCTACCGGCGGCCGGTCACGGCCGCCGACATCGACCGTCTGATGCCGTTCCATGAGCAGGGGCAGCGCGAGACGGGCCGCTTCGAGGCCGGCATCCAGCAGCTGGTGGCCGCGGTGCTGGCCAGCCCGGAGTTCCTGTTCCGCAGCGTGCAGCCTGCAGGCGCCGGCGGCACGCAGCCACTGGGGGATCTGGCGCTGGCCACGCGCCTGTCGTTTTTCCTCTGGCGCAGCGTTCCGGACGAGCCGCTGCTGGCTGTCGCGGCAGCGGGCCGGCTGCAGGATCCGCAGGTGCTGGAGAGCGAGTTGCGCCGCATGCTCGCGGACCCGCGCGCCACGGCGCTGGTCGAGGGCTTCGCGCTGCGCTGGCTCGACCTTGATGAACTGGACGTGGTGGCGCCGGACGAACGGCTGTTCCCGGCGTTCACGCCGGCGCTGCGCGCGGACTTCGCGCAGGAACTGCGGCTGTTCCTGCAGGACGTGCTGTTGCAGGACCGCAGCATCATGGCGCTGCTGGACGGGCGTGACAGCTTCCTCAATGAGAGGCTGGCACGCCACTACGGCATCGCCGGCGTGCAGGGAGCCGGGTTCCGCCGCGTCGCACTGCGCGATGAGCGGCGTTTCGGCCTGCTGGGCAAGGGCGCGATGCTGCTGCGCACCTCGTATGGCGACCGCAGCTCGCCGGTGCTGCGCGGGGCCTGGGTGCTCGACAAGTTGCGGGGCGCGCCCCCGCCGCCACCGCCACCGGGCGTCGACACCGCCCTGCCAACCCTGCCCGGAGAGCGGCCCTCCATGCAACGCGAACGGCTGGCGGCACACCGGGAGCAGCCGCAATGCAACCGCTGCCATGGCGTCATCGACCCGATCGGGCTGGCGCTGGAGGGCTTCGACGTCACCGGCCGCTGGCGCGACACTGACCCAGACATCGACGCCCGCGTGGCCGCGCTGCGTGAGCTGCGCCAGGAACTCGCGCGACGCCCCGGGGATTTCGCGCTGGTGGTCGCGGAGAAGCTGCTCATGCATGCCACCGGGCGCCAGCCGGCCTACCACGACATGCCGCAGCTGCGGCGGATCGTGCGCGAAGCGGCGCGCGATGGTTACCGCTTCTCCGCCCTGGTGCGCGGCATCGTGCTCAGCGACGCCTTCCGGCTGCAGGCGTCTCCATGTTCCTGAGCCGCAGGCACCTGTCACGGCGGGCGGTGCTGCGCGGTGCCGGCGTCGCGCTGGCCCTGCCGCTGCTGGACGCGATGGTGCCCGCGGCCACGGCACTGGCAGGGACCGCTGCACGTCCGCGCCTGCGCGTCGGCTTCTTCTACATGCCGCACGGCGCCATCATGGACAACACGGCCTTCGGCGCGGCGATGGACCATTGGACGCCCGCGGAACGCGGCGGGGAGTTGCGGCTCAGTCCCATCCTTGCGCCGCTGGAACGGCACAAGCGGTACGTCACGTCCTTCGGCAACCTCGGGAACGCCGCCAGCCAAGGCTCGGTACACCACCTGAACCCGGCCACCTGGCTGAGCGCCGTGCGGCCCCGGGACGATGGGCCGGGCGCACACCTGGCGACCACGCTGGACCAGCTGATGGCGCGGCAGATCGGCCAGGAGACGGCGCTGCCCTCGCTGGAAGTGGCTGCGGAGTCGACGATCCAGGTCGCGGCCTGCAACGGTGCCGGAGGCTGCTACTACAGCAGCACACTGTCGTTCCGCGACCCACGGTCGCCACTGCCCATGGAGTACAACCCGCGCAGGCTTTACCTGCGGCTCTTCGGCGAGGGCGATACCGCAGACGGGCGCCGCCTGCGGCTGTTGCAGCAGCGCAGCCTGCTGGACCTGGTGCGGGAGCAGGCGCAGGCCCTGCAGCGCAAACTGGGCGGCGCGGACCGCGCCGTGCTGGCCGACTACCTCGACAGCGTGCGCGAGGTCGAGCGGCGGGTACAGCGCTCGCAGCCTGAGCGTCTCGCACAGCTGCCGGTGCCCGATGCGCCGGCCGGCGTGCAGCCGGACTTCGATGCGCAGCTGCGGCTGCTGTTCGACCTGCTGGCGCTGGCCTGCCAGGCGGACCTCACGCGGGTCATCTCCTGCATCATGGCGGCCGAAGGCAGCCTGCGCAGTTATGCGCACATCGGGGTGCCGGAGTCCTTCCATCCCCTGTCGCACCACGCAGATGACCGCGAGCGGCTGCTGAAGCTGGTGAAGATCCAGCGCTACCACGTCGAGCGCTTCGCGGGCTTCATCGACCGTCTCGCGGCCACGCCCGACGGTGAGGGCTCGCTGCTCGACCACGCCCTGTTCCTCTACGGCTCGAACATGTCCAACAGCGACCGGCATGACAGCCATCCCCTGCCCACGCTGTGGATCGGCGGCGCCTGTGGCCGCGTCAAGGGCGGCCGGCATCTGGCGCTTCCGGCGCGCACACCGATCGCCAACCTGCACCTGACGATGCTCGACCGCTGCGGCCTGCCCCAGGAACGTTTCGGCGACAGCAGCGGGCTCATCGACGGGGTGTGAGGCGCTGCGGCCCGGCAGCAGCGTGTCCGTTCAGCCGGCGAGACCGCCGGAGCGCATCACGCGGGCTTCCACGGCGCGCAGCAGCTCGCGCTCCTCCGGCACCAGCCAGGTCACGCCCTCGCGTGCCCGCGTGAGGCCCGTGTAGAGCAGTTCGCGCGTCAGCACCGGGGATTCGCGGTCCGGCAGCACCAGCAGCACGCGCGTGAACTCCGAACCCTGCGACTTGTGGACCGTCATGGCGAACACGGTCTCGACGTTCTCGAGACGCGAGGGCGGCACCCAGCGCAGGCTGCGGTCGGCATCGCGGAACACCACGCGCAGGCCACCGTCGCGCGGCAGGCACAGGCCGACGTCGCCGTTCATGAGCTTCAGCGCGTAGTCGTTGTGCGTGACCATGACCGGCCGGCCCACGAACCAGGGATCGCGGCCGAAACCCAGGGCCTGGCGGACCTGGGCGTTCAACGCCTCGGTGCCCCAGGGTCCGCTGCGCAGGGCGCAGAGCAGCTGGAAGCGCGCCAGCGCATCGAGCAGGCGCCCGGCCGTGGCGTCATCGCAGGCGGACCCGGCCTCGCGCAGCGGCGCGAGTGCCTGCAACCAGTCCTGCCAGCCCTCGGTCACGACGGCGGCCAGCGGCTGCGCGGCCACGCGGCGCCAGCGCAGCGCCTGCAGCGGCTGCGCCATGCCCGGCTGCCAGTCCGGCAAGGCGCGCCACAGCGCCTGCACGCGGCGGCGGTCACCCGAGTTGAGCGCGGCGGCCCATTGGCCGATGGGGCTGTCGCCGGCGAAGCGGTGGCTGTAGCGGAGGCGCGCATGGCTGGCCTGCAGGTCCGGGCGCTCGCAGAGCTGCGCCAGCACCGCACCGGCCTCCACCGACGCCAGCTGGTCCTGGTCGCCCAGCAACACCAGGCGGGCGCCGGCGGGCACGGCCTCGAGCAGGCGCGCCATCATTTCCAGGTCGATCATCGAGGCCTCGTCGACGACCACCAGGTCTGTCGCCAGGGGCAGCGTGCCCCCCAGCAGGCGGTGCAGCGTGCTGGCCGCGGTGGGGATCAGCGCCTGCAGGCGCGGCGCGGCCGTGCCGAGTTCCGTGCCGATCGACTGGCTCAGGCGGCTGGCGGCCTTGCCGGTCGGCGCGGCGAGGTGGATGCGCAGCGCCCTGCCCTGTCCGGCTGCCTCGCCGGCCAGCAGCTGCAGCAGCTTGGCCACGGTCGTGGTCTTGCCCGTGCCCGGGCCACCGGTGATCAGGCAGAGCCGGGAACGCGCAGCGATGGCGCAGGCCTGGCGCTGCCCGGCACTGCGTTCCGGGATCGGGTCCGGCGGAAACAGGGCGTCGAGCCGCTGCTCGAGATCGGCCGGGGCCGTGGCGGGCGTGAGACGCCGCAGCGACAGGGACAGCGTGATGGCCTGTTCCGCGCGCCACGCCCGGCGCAGGTAGAGGCGCCGTGCGCACTCGTCCTGCATCAGCACGAGTGGACTGTTGCCGCCGGCACACCACGGCATCGAAGCTGCGGCGTCCGCCACGTCCGGCGGCAGCGAGGCCAATGCCGCGGGCGCCCACCCCAGCAGCCGCTGCGGTGTTTCGGCGAGGGCCTGGAGGTCGAGGCAGGCATGGCCGCGGCCGAACTGGTGGCTGGCGAGCGCGGCGAGCCAGAAGTGGCGCGCGTCCGACGAGGGCTGCCGCTCCTGCAGGACACGCAGCAGCGCCTTGTCGAGCGCGGTGAGGGGCAGATCGGCGGGCAGGCCCTGCAGCCAGCCGTCGAGCCGTGCCACGGGTGTTGCAACGTTCATGCGGCCTCCACGGGAGACCCGCCGCGCGCGGGAGACAGCAGGCCGTCGAGCTGCTCGATGAGCCCACGCTCGGGCCGGTGCATGTACACACCGTCGCCGGGCTGGCCGATGCCCCGCACAAATAGATAGATCGCGCCGCCCATGTGCTGCCCGTAGTCATAGCCGGGCAGGCGGGCCTTGAGCAGGCGATGCAGGGCCAGCAGGTAGAGCATGTACTGCAGCTCGTAGCGCTTCGAGACGATCGCTGCTTCAAGGGCCGGCTGGCCATAGTCCGGCAGCCGGTTCGACTTGTAGTCCAGCACGTAGTAGCGGCCATCGTGCTCGAAGACCAGGTCCATGAAGCCCGTCAGCAGGCCGTGCAGGCTGTCGCGCCGCAGGGCGTCGCGGGGCAGCCCGGGCAGCACTGCGGCCTGCAGGCACTGGTCCAGCTGCTGCGTCTGCAGGCCGGCCGTGGGCAACACGAAGCCCATCTCGGCCCAGCGGCGCACGGCTGGAATCTGCGCCAAGGTCAGGGCGGGCGTCAGCGGCAAAGGGCAGCGGCCGATGGCCTGGACCCACGACTGCAACTGCACGGCTTCGGCGTCGTTGAGGCCCACGGCCGCCGCACTGCGACGCAGGTGGCCGGCCCAGCGTGGATCGGCGATGGCAGCCTCGGGGTCGTGGACCAGCGGCCAGTCCGCCAGCAGCTGCCACTCGAGCAGGCGGTGCAGCACGTCGCCGAGGGCAGCGCCACCCTTGAGGCCCGCGCCGTGGGAGACGGCAGCAGTACCGGCCGTGGCGTCTGCCGCGGCGTCGGCCGTGCCATCGCTGGCGGTATCGCTGGCGGCGTCGGTGGCAGCATCTTCATGGCGCAGCCGGTCGTCATCGTCCGGCACCTGAAGCGGCGACGGCAGGGGATCGACGGATTTGGCGAGGCTGCTGAAGCTGCTGCTGCGCCAGCGGTTGGCATGGCGACGCCGTGGCTGCAGCGCAGGGCGGGATTGAACGGGCGGCGAGGGTGCGACCGGCACCGCCGTCGCGGCGTGCGTTGTGGCCAGACGCACGGCGATGTCGGGACAGGCCGTCCACTGTTCGAGGCACTGGAGCAGGTCGGTGGCGTCGCTGCGGCCCAACAAGCGGCCGAAGGCCGAGCGGCACGGGCGGGTCTTGGCGAAGTCCCGGCTGCGTGTGCCGCAGCCGATGAACAGCGCGCGCTCGGCACGCGTGAAGGCGACGTAGAGCAGGCGCTGGTCTTCGGCGATGCGCCGCGCGTCGTCATCGACGAGGTCGCCGTCGGTGGCCACGCGGAACTCGTGCGCGAAGGGCACGAACACCACCGGATATTGCAGCCCCTTGGCGCTGTGCTGGGTGACCACCTTGACCAGCGCCTCTTCCGTTTCCAGGCGCAGCTGCGCCGTGCCGGCATCCGCCGTGCCCTGGGCCGCCATCTGGTCGGCCAGGTGGCGCACCACGGCGCTCTCGCCCTGCAGGCCCAGGCTGGCCTGCTGCAGCAGGTCGCCCAGGTGCAGCAGGTTGGTGAGGATGCGTTCGCCCTGCGGCTGCGCCAGCAGGCGCTGGGGCAGCTGCTGTTCGTGCAGCAGGGCATAGAGCATCGGCAGCAGGCCGTGGCGCTGCCAGCGCTGCTGCCAGGCCGCGAAGCGCTCCAGCTGCAACTCCAGCGCGCGCTCATCCTGCAGCAGCCGGTCGAGTTCGGGCAGCGCATAGGCCATCAGCCGCGTGCTGAGGGCAGCACGCAGCGCCGGCAGCGAGCGCGGCTGCGTCAGCGCACGCAGCAGGTACCAGAGTTCGCGCGCCTCGGGCGTGCGGAAGACGCTGTCGCGCTCCGACAGATAGACGCTGCGCAGGCCCTGCTCGAGCAGTGCGGCACGGAGCGCACGCGCATCCATGCCGCTGCGCACCAGGATGGCGATCTCCTGCGGCTTCGCCTGCCCGTGGCCCACCAGGCGGGCGGCCTGCAGGGCGCAGTTGCGGGCCAGCAGCTGGCGCAGCCGGTCTGCGCGCAGCGGCTCGCTGGTGTCGACCACATCCACCGTGACAGCGGGCCATTCGCCACCCGCGGGATCTGGCAGCGGCGCCAGGTCGCGGCGCGCCTCGACCGGCTCGTAGGCGATGCCCTCGAAGGGCGAGCGCTCCCTGGCCTGCGCATAGACATGGTTGAGCGCACGCACCAGGGCCGGCGTGGAGCGGTAGTTGTCGGCAAGCGTATGGACCGCGCGGGCGGCCGCGCGCGCCTCGAGATAGGCGCCGAGGTCCGCACCGCGGAAGCCATAGATGGCCTGCTTGGGGTCGCCGATCATGACCAGCGCGACCTGCTCCGGCGGTGCGTCGAGGTAGATGCGCTGCAAGGCGCCGTACTGCCAGCGGTCGGTGTCCTGGAACTCGTCGACCATCGCCACCGGCCACGCGGTGCGCAGCCGGGCGGCGAGTTGCCCTTCCGGTGACTGCAGCGCGTGGTACACGCGATGCAGCAGGTCGCCGAAGTCGAAGCGGGCGCGCTGGCGCTTGAGGACGGCCATGCGGGCATGGACGGCAAGCGCCGCATGGGCGTGCAGCGGTGCGGGCTCCGGCGCCGCCGCGTAGCGGTCGACCAAAGCCTGGATGAGCGCGAAGCAGCCGGTGCCGTCAGGCAACGGTGCCTTGCCCTTGGCCAGCGACTCCCCGAGATAGCGCGTGCCGAAGCGCTCGAGGGTCTTCACGTCGAGCGGAGCCCCCTGGGCCCAGTCCAGCAGCCCTGCCAACTGGCGCTCGCGGCTGCCCGCGCGCCAGCGGCTGCCCGACAGCACGCGTTCGTTCCAGGCCTTGTGCAGCTGGGTCTCGAGCACTTGTGCGTGCAGGGCACACTGGCGCCGTACTTCGGCCTCCTGGGCCTGGGTGGCGCGGCGCCAGCGCAGGCGTTCCTGCAGGGCGGCGTGCAGGTCGTCGACAGCCCCGGCGCGCAGGGTGGCGGCCGCGTGAGGCTGGTTGTCGAGCTGGAACAGGTGGCGTGCGATACAGCGCTGCAGCGCCGCCGGTGACAGCGCGAAATCCGCCAGCACGGTCGCATCAGCGGCATCCAGCGGGTAGACGTGCTGGCGCCAGTAGTCGCGGACCGCTTCGGCGAGCAGGCCGGCCGGGTCATCAAGGCGGTCCTGGCGGAACAGGCTGCCACTGTCGAAGGCGAACTGCCGCAGCACGCGGTTGCACCAGCCATGCAGTGTGTGGATGGCGGCCTCGTCCATCGACTGTGCCGCCAGCTCGAGCTGCCAGGCCAGCGCCGGCCAGCGGTCTCCGGACCACGACTGCCGCAGCGCCAGCAGCTCGGGATCGTAGTCTTCCTTGGGCGGCGGCGGTTCCTGCCGGAAGCACGCGGCCGCGAGGGCCACGCGGCGGCGGATGCGGTCGCGCAGCTCGCGCGTTGCGGCTTCGGTGAAGGTCATCACGAGGATCTGCGGCGGCTGCAGCGGCCGGCCGCCGGGTCCGGCACCCAGCAGCAGGCGCAGGTAGAGGTGCGCGAGCGTCCAGGTCTTGCCCGTGCCCGCGCTGGCCTCGATGACCTGGGCGCCCACGAAAGGGAAGCTCGCAATGTCGAGGCGTTGCACGGCCGGCGCGGCAGTCATGACGGCGCCCCTGCAACCGCCTCGGCGGCGGCCAGGTGATCCCACAGGGCGCCGTAGAGCGGCCGCGTCCACTGTTCGAGCGCCTCGCTGGCCTCGTCGAAGCCGGTCACGCTGCGCTGCAGGTAGGCGCAGCGGCCCAGGTCGCCGCTGAAGCGCGGCGTGCCTTCGAAGGCGCTGCGCACGCTGTCGTCGTTGATGTCCTCGGCCTGCAGCAGCGCAAAAGCCGTGCGCGCGGCGACCGGCAGGGGCGCGCGCCACGCGCATTCCCAGGCGGGCAGCCAGTCCCCGAGAATGCGCAGCGCGGTGGCCTGCGGCACCGGCGGCAACAGCAACTGGTCGTCGGCGCCGCAGACCACGGTGCGGCTGGCGTGGCCCGCCGCCGCCAGGCAGACCTGCAGCGCCCACGGGCGGAGCAACAGGTGATGCCGTGGCATCGACTCGCCGCCGGCAAGGTGGCGCACGGCGCCGGCGTGCAGCACCAGCTGCAGCAGACCCTCGGCGCCGACGTGGAGCCCCGGGATGGCGTCCTGCAGCACTGCGGCGCCGAACTGCAGTGACAGCGGCAGGGCCTCGGCGCGGAGGCTGTGCGTCTGCAGCAGGGGCGTGGCGCGGTCGAGCACGGCGCGCGCCTTCTCGTGCAGGCGGCGCTCTTCGAGGGCCCCCACGGCGCCCAGCGGCAGCACGCCCGCGAGCCGCAGCCGCTGCAAGGCGGCGCTGTCGTCGCTGTGGCGCTGCAAGGCCTCCAGCAGGTCCGCCGTCACGCGATGGTCTTCGAGGCTGTCGTAGTCAAAAGGCTCGTCTTCCGGCAAGGCCTCGGCGGGAGCATCGAGGCGCACGCCAAGACGGCGCCGCCAGTAGACCTCGACCGGACGATGCAGCAGGCGCTGCAGGTCCGCGAGACGCAGCTCGAGCGGACAGTCGTGACGCTGCTCCGGGATGCCCGCCAGGCGGTCCGGGAGCTGGTCCACACGGCAGGGTTGCCAGTCGCGGTCGTAGGTGGCGACGCTGTCATGCGCATCGTAGTAGCGCGCCGAGAACGGCTGCAGCGGCTGCTCAAGCGCGGGCGATTCAACCTGCCAGCGGCGACGCAGTTCATCGCGCAGCTGCGCCACCACCACCGAGGGCGGCTGCTCGGCGTTGTCGGTGGCGCGACGTCCGACCCAGCTCAGGTAGAGCCGCTCGCGGGCCGACAGCAGCGCCTCGAGGAAGAGATAACGGTCGTCCTCGCGCCGCGAGCGGTCGCCCGGCCGCCAGTCATCCGCCAGCAGGTCGAAGTCACGCTGTGGCGCAGGGCGCGGGTAGTCACCGTCGTTCATGCCGAGCAGGCACACACAGCGGAACGGGATCGAGCGCATCGGCATCAGCGTGGCGAACTGCACGCCACCACCGAAGAAGCGCTGCCGCAGGGCCGGTGGTTCGACGCGCTCCAGCCAATGCTCGCGGATCACGCACAGCGGCAGGGGTTGCTCGAGTGCCGCTGCCGCGCACAGCGCATGCCAGGCCTGCAGGGCTTCGCGCAGGCGTTGCAGCAGCTGCGCATCGGCGCTGTCGCTGTCATCGAAGACGCGCGCCAGCAGCGACTGCAGCAGCGCCAGCCATTCGTCCGGGGTGTGCGGCTGGCGCAGCGCTGCCGTGAACTGCCCGACGTCGGCGAGCCAGGCGTCGAGGGCACCCAGCCGGCGCGCCTCGAGGCCACCGATGCCCGCCACCGGCAGCACCTCGGCCCAGGGCTGGTCGGTGCCGCTGGCATAGCCCAGCAGCAGGCGCCGCAGGCCCTCCGCCCAGCTGTTCTGTTCCAGGCCCGGCAGGCCGGGCGGCAGACCCTGCGCCTTTCGGTGGGTGGCGTCCAGGCCCCAGCGCACGCCCGCGGCCTCAAGCCAGTCGCGCAGACCGGCGACGTCATCTTCGCTCAAGCCATAGCGGCGCCGCACCGCAGGCACCTCGAACAGCGCCTGCCAGTCCGGCAGCGTGATCCGGCCTTCCGGCAGCAGCAGCCAGCGCTCGAGCGCCTGCACCAGCGGCGACTGCCGTACCGAGACGTCAGCGAGGCTGTAGGGCAGATGGCGATCCTCGCCCGGCGCATAGCGGCCGAACACGGCCTGCACGTGCGCAGCGAATGTCGCCATGTCCGGCACCATGACAAGGATGTCGCCGGGTTCCAGGGTCGGGTCGGCGTCCAGCCAGGCGAGCAGCTGGTCGTGCAGCACTTCGACCTCGCGCTGCGCGGAGTGGCAGGTCACGAAGCGGATCGAGTCATCCAGCGGCACATCCGCCGGCGTCGCTGGTGCCGGCTCGAGGTCAAGGATGCTGTCCTGCAGGCGGCGCAGCCGCGTGGCCGGCGCTCCCGGTGGCAGCGGTTCGGTGAACACGTCCGTGCGCCCCAACCGGTGCGGCTGCGACTGCGTCTGGTCGTAGCGGTCGAGCAGGTGCAGGTAGTCGCGGCCCTGCTTGCCCCAGGCGGCGAGCAGTGCATGGGTCTCGCCGTGCAGGGCGACCGGATCCACGGGCAGTTCATGTGGCAGGCGGCCATCCTTGGCGGACTGGCGGTAGCGCTGCAGGCGCTGCAATTGTGCCGTGGTGCCGACGATGTGGGCCCAGTAGTGGCGGCAGGGGTTCTGCACTGCCAGCACCACCTGGCAGACGCGGCCCAGCTCGGCGAGCGCCTCGACACTTTGCAGGGGCAGCGCGGTGATGCCGAACACGATCACCCGCGGCGGCAGGCGCGGGGGGCGCTGTCCAGCGTTTGAACACGCCGCCAGTGCCTGGACGAAGCGGCCGTGCACGGCCGCACGCGAACTTGCCGCCCGGTCCGGACCGACATCGACCAACAGGGCGCGCCACAGCGCAGGCTGCCACGCGTGGTCCGTGCCGGCGCCCGCGCTGCCGCCCCCGGCCCAGTCCTCCAGCCAGTCCGCGCGGTACTGCTGGTAGCCGTCCAGCACGTCGGCGACCTGCTGCGCGAGCTGCCAGGCATGGCGGCCATCCGTATCGGCGGCCAGGTAGCGCTGCAGCGGCAGGAAGCGCTCGTCGCCCGCGGCCAGCACAGGCAGCAGCCGCAACAGGCGCCAGGCCAAGGCGTCCTTGTCGAAGGGCAGTTCGTGCGGCACCGCTCCGGCGCCGAGCACGGCCCGGTACGCCTCCCAGAGAAAGCTGGACGGCAGCACGAGTTGCGTGGCGGCACAGATGCCGAGGCCCTCGCTGTCGTCGGCCAGCGACTGCTCGAGCCAGTGCTTCATGCCGTTGCTCTGCACGAGGAAGACCTCGGGCACCAGCGGCGGCAGCGGATCGTTGCGCACCAGACCGACCACGAGGCTGCGCAGGTCTTCGAGGCGATTGCCGTGCAGGACGAGGAAGCCGCCCGGGCGCTCCGCGGTCATCGTGGAAACGCGCTCAGGCGGCAGGGGGCAGGTCTTCGCCGTAGTCACGGTCCGGGTGGTCGGCCCGGCCGCGCTTCCAGTAGCCGCGCGTCACCAGCCGCGCCGGCGTCAGGCCACGCTCCTCCAGCAGCTGCCGGCGGATGCGACGCACCGCGTCCGACTCGCAGGCAACGTAGACGCGGCCGTCGCCGGGTGGCAGCGGCACATCACGCAGGGCCTGCTCGATGCGCCAGCCCGGGTAGGGATCGGCGTCGCTGCGACGGGGCATCCAGTGGAGTGTCGCGCGCGGATGGACGGCATCGAGGGCGGGCTGGTCGGCGGGATCGTCGAGCTCGACATAGACCTGCACCTCGGCGGACGGTGGCAGGGCCTCGAGCAAGGTGGCCAGGGCCGGCAGTGCGGAGGCGTCGCCGGCCAGCAGGTAATGGCTGACCGCGGGGTCGATGGCATAGCCGCGGCCCGGACCGGCGATGGTCATCGGCTGTCCGGCTGCCGCCTGTGCCGCCCAGCGCGAGGCCGGGCCGGCGCCGTGCAGGACGAAGTCGACGTCGAGCGTGCCGCTGGCGGCATCGAAGCGCCGCGGTGTGTAGGTACGCATCAGCGGGCGGCCGTCGGGGCCGCCCGTGGGATCAAGGACCAGCTTGATGTGGGCCGCCGGGCCGCTCCACGCAAAGGCCTTGAGCGCCTCGCCGGCGAAGCGCACGCGGCGCAGGTGCGGCCCGAGGTCCTGCACGTCGACCACCGTGGCCCCATAACGCGGCTTGCGGGACTTTCCCGGGCCGGGGCCAACGGCCGCGGCCTGGGTTCTCGAATGCCCTCTGAGGGACTGCAGGGCGGATTTCAACCAGCGGATCATGGAGGGCCTCCGTTGCCGGGCGGCCAGTATGACCCAGCGCAGGCTCAGGGATTGAGCGTGCTGCGGTCGCTGAGCCAGTCGTGGTCCGGCAGGTGCACGAAGGCCTGCCGCAGGGCTTCGCCCCACCCGCTGCTGATGCTGCGGAAGTAGTCGTTGGTGTTGTCGATGCTGACATGGCGCGCGACGCGCAACTGGTCGCGCCTGACGATGACCAGGTCCAGTGGCAGGCCCACCGACAGGTTCGAGCGGATGGTGGAGTCCATCGACACCAGCGCGCACTTCACGGCCTCGGTCAGGCTGCTGCTGCGTCGGACCACGCGGTCGATGATCGGCTTGCCGTACTTGCTCTCGCCGATCTGGAAGTAGGTGGTCTCGGGGGTCGCCTCGATGAAATTGCCCGCGGCATAGACGTTGAACAGCCGCGGCTTCTCGCCGGCGATCTGACCGCCGATGATGATCGCCGGGTTGAAGTCGAAGCCGAAGCGCTGCAGCGATTCGCCATCGCGGGCGTGCACCCGCCGCACCGCTTCGCCGACCAGGCAGGCCGCTTCGTACATCGTCGGGCAGTGCAGCAGGTTCGGGACCTGCGACGCTTGCGCCGCCTCTTCCTGCAGCAGGCTGACGACCGACTGCGTGACCGCGAGGTTGCCCGCGGTGAGCAGCACCAGCACACGCTCGCCCGGCACCTCGAAGACCGTCGTCTTGCGGAAGGTGCTGACCTGGTCCACGCCGGCGTTGGTCCGCGAGTCGCTGAGGAAGACAAGCCCCGTGTCCAGGAGCATCGACAGGCAGTAGGTCATGGCAGGAAGTCTTCGCAGATGCCTTGGTGGATATCGCGGAGGCGACCCACGCAATCATCGAGGAATTCCCGCAACTTGCCCAGCTTGACATCCTCGTGGCTGGCGAAACGCAGGCGCGCCTCGTGCGCACCGGCACAGCGCTCCGTTTCCTGCGACCGGTGGTTCGCGACGATGCGCAGGCCTTCGTAGAGGTCGCTGGCGGCGCGCCGCAGCGAGCGCGGCTCCTCGCCATTGAGCACCAGCAGGCGGGCCACGCTTTCCGGCTCGATCGTGTGGCGATGCAGCTTGCGGTAGTTCTCGAAGGCGGACATGGCGCGCAGCAGCACGCTCCACTGATGGAAGTCGCCGACGCCCGTGCCGCCACTGCTGGTGGCCAGGCGCGCGCCGAGGATGCGCGCCGTGCCATCGGCGCGCTCCAGTGCCGTGCCCATGCGCAGGAAGGCATAGGCCTCGTCGCGCAGCATGGTGCCCATGTTCACGCCACGCAGCAGCTGGGAACGCAGCTTCACCCACTCGATGAACTCGCGCAGGTCCGCAGCCGAGGCCTGGCCCGTGGCGCGCGTGCGCAGCTCGAGCCAGGTGGTGTTCACCGTCTCCCACATTTCAGAGGTGATGGCGCCGCGCACGGCGCGCGCGTTTTCGCGCGCCGCCTGCAGGCAGCCACGGATCGACAGCACGGTGTCCGGGGCCAGCGCGATGTAGCGCGGTGCACGCTCGGCGTCGACTTCGCCGTGCTGTTCGCGGTAACTCTCGAGCAGGCCGAGTTCGTCCAGCGTGTCGAGCCAGCCCGCGGCCACGAAGTGCGCCGGCTGCGGCAGGTAGGAGAGCTGGATCTGCACGTCGAGTGCACGCGCGAGCGATTCGGCACGTTCGACGTAGCGGCCCAGCCAGTAGAGGTGGTCTGCGGTACGGCTCAGCATGGCTCAGGTATCCAGTACCCAGGTGTCTTTGGTGCCACCGCCCTGCGAGGAGTTGACGACCAGCGAACCCTCGCGCAGCGCCACGCGCGTGAGGCCTCCCGGCACGACCTGCACCTCGCGGCCCGACAGCACGAAGGGCCGCAGGTCGATGTGGCGCGGCGCCAGCCCGCTGTCCACGAAGGTCGGGCAGGTGGAGAGCGCCAGCGTGGGCTGGGCGATGTAGCGCTCCGGATGGGCGACGATGCGCGCGCGGAACTCCTCGATCTCGGCCTTGTTGGCGGCGGGCCCGATCAACATGCCGTAGCCCCCGGCGCCATGCACTTCCTTCACCACCAGATCCGGCAGGTGCGCCAGCACGTGCGCGAGGTCTTCCGGACGGCGCAGCACCCAGGTCGGCACGTTCTGCAGGATGGGTTCCTCGGACAGGTAGAAGCGGATCATGTCCGGCACGTACGGGTACACGGACTTGTCGTCCGCGATGCCGGTGCCGATGGCGTTGCAGATCGTGACGTGGCCGGCCCGATAGGCATCGACGAGGCCGGGCACGCCCAGTTGCGAGTCGGCGCGGAACACCCGCGGGTCGAGGAAGTCGTCGTCGATGCGGCGGTAGATCACGTCGACGCGCTGCGGGCCGCGCGTGGTGCGCATGAAGACGAAGCGGTCGCGCACGAACAGGTCCTGGCCCTCGACCAGTTCCACGCCCATCTGCTGGGCGAGGAAGGCGTGCTCGAAATAGGCGCTGTTGTAGCGGCCGGGCGTCAGCAGCACGACCGCCGGGTCGTTGATGCCCTCCGGCGCGACGCTGCGCAGGTTGTGGTTCAGCAGCTCCGGGTACTGCTCCACCGGCCGCACCGAGTGCATCGAGAACAGCTCCGGGAACAGCCGCATCATCATGCGGCGGTCCTCGAGCATGTAGGACACGCCGGAGGGCACGCGCAGGTTGTCCTCCAGCACGTAATAGCCGCCATCGCCCGCACGGACCAGGTCGACGCCGGCGATATGCGCCCAGGTGTTGCCCGGCACCTTCACGCCCTGCATTTCCGCGCGGTACTGCGCGTTGCCCAGGATCGCCTCGCGCGGGATGACACCCGCCTCGAGGATGGCCTGGCGGTCGTAGATGTCGCCGATGAAGGCGTTCAAGGCCTGGACACGCTGCTTCAGGCCACGCTCGAGGATCCGCCACTCGGTGGCCGGGACCACGCGCGGCACGAGGTCGAAGGGGATCAGGCGTTCAGTGCCCTGTTCCTGCCCATAGACCGCGAAGGTGATGCCGAGGCGGTGGAAGGCGAGGTCCGCCTCCATGCGCTTCTGTTCAAGGCGCCCGGGCGGCTGCTGCGCCAGCCATGCGGCCAGCGCCGCGTAGTGCGCACGTGCCGTGCCCTCCTCGGCCGTCATCTCGTCGTAGAACTTGCGCGTCACCGGCGCCCTTCCCTGTCGTCCTGTGGCTCAGGCGTTGCAGGGATCGTGCCAGCCTTTGGTGCGACGGGATATCGGGCGGATCGCAGAATTGGGCCCGCCGGCGCACCAGTGTGGGTCATGGGCCCTGCGGCCCTGCCCGCTGCGGGTGCGCGGGAATGACCGGCAGCACCAGGTTCGACAGCTCGGGGCCGAGGTGGAATGTCCAGACCGGGGCAGGCACGCCGGGTCCGGCCTGCGCCGGGTGCAAGGCGAAACTTGGCGCGTCGGCACCCGCGATCGACAGCCGCAGGCGGTGGCCGGCCTTGAAGACCCATGCGGTGGGCAGGAGGTCGAGCGTGTAGGCACGGACACGTCCGCCGGCCAGTGGAGCGGGAACGTAGTCGCTGCGGCGGTAGCCGTGCCAGGGCAGTGCCGGCTTCACCTCGATCACGCGGGCCGGAACGCCGGTGATCTGCTGCGCCGGCAGCAGCGTGGGGTAGTTGAGACGCAGCTGCCCTTCAGTGACCAGCAGGCTGCGGCCGTCCGGCGCCACGTCCTCCAGATAGGCGTAAAGATCGCCCTCCGGCGCCGTCGACGACAGGTGCACGGTGAGCACGGGGTGTCCCGTGACTTCGAGGTCTGCGGGCAGTGCATCGCCGGTCCAGGCCTTGCGCCGCGTCGCGGTGGCGTCGAGGGACAGCGGCTCGCGGGCGCCGGAGACACCGTAGTTCCAGCGGTTCGCGCCCTGCGACGTCGAGTCGGCGGTGAGGTCCACGGTCCAGCGCAGCGGTGCAGGTGGCCCCGGCTGCGTATCCAGGCGCCCGTCCTCGCGCAGCGCGTGGCGGACCAGACGCTGCCGCGCCAGCGGCCATGCGGCCTCGTCGCGCCAGCCATGGCCCATGACATAAAGGCGGACGGGCAGCCGGCGGTCGAAGCCGTTGTCCAGGCCGCGCAGATGGTGGTCGAAGAAGGCCCGCTTCTCCTCGTTCAAGCTGTGGCGCGTCGAGGTGCTGTCGCCGAAATGGCGGAAATACGGACCGGCGCGGTAGAGGGCATCACCCTCAGCACCGGGGAAGCCGCCGTGGCCGGTCGGCGCCATCATCAGGTAGCTGGGCGTATGGCCTTGGAGCGTGGCCTGCCACATGACCGTGTCGCGGGCGTGGTAGTCGAACCAGCCACCGCGGTGGTAGACCGCAATGCCGGAACCGGCCAGGCGTTGCGCGCGGTCGGCGGGGTCCACCACGGCATAGTCGTACGGCGTGCCCCCCAGGGGCGAGTCCCGGAAAGGTGCCGCGGCCAGCGCCTCGACCGTCAGGTTGGCGTTGCGCTCGTGGCCGCGCGTGGCGAGGAAGTAGAGGTGCCGGCGCGGCTGGCCATCGCGGTATGCCGGTGGGCCGTCATCAAGGAAGCTGCCGTTGCCGTTGGCATCGACGGGGATTTCGTCCGCCAGTTCGCCATCGCCGTCCTCGTCCACCACCGGGGCACTGGGGTAGCGCGGCCGCGGGGCCGCGGGCTCGTGGTAGTTCAGGTCGTCGCGCACGATCGACGCGGTGGCGAAGCGGGTGAGCGCGAGGTTCTGGATGCCGCCGGGATGAAACATCGACGTGTAGTCGTCGAAGCCGGCAATCTCCGGAAACAGGGCCTTGAGCGCCGGCGGCCGGTGCGCCGCCGTCGCGTACTGCGCGAAGCCTTGGTAGGACGCGCCGACCATGCCCACGCGACCATCGCTCCAGGGTTGCGCCGCCAGCCAATCCACCAGTTCCCGGCCGTCGCGGCCGATCTGCGGCCCGCGGTCCAGTTCACGGTATCCGGTCGAGGCGCCGGAGCCGCGCATTTCCGCGGCAGCCAGCGCATAGCCGTGGGCCGTGAAGTAGCGCAGGTCCTCGTCATCCCAGGCCGGGATCAAGCGGCCGGTCGCCGGGTCGATGCTCTCGCGGTGGCCCGGCAGGTACCACAGCAGCAGCGGAAACCGTTGTCCGGGCTGCGCTGCCGCCGGCAGATACACGGTGACGGCAAGCTGCGTGCCGTCGGCCATCGGCACGTAGGCGGCGCTGCGCGTCCACGAGGGCGCAGCCGTTGGCGGGGCTGCAGCCATGGCAGCGACGGGCAGCGGTGTGGCGGCGAGCAGGACCGCCGCCGCGCAGGCGGCCTGCAACAGGCGGCTCACAGCTGCCTCAGCAGCGGCTGCAGGTCGGCGTGCCCGTCGATGCGCAGCAGCTGCTGCGCCAACGGGGCTGCCTTTGCAGCGGGCAGCCGCCGCGGCGAGGCCAGCGCGCAGTCGATGAACTTCGCCACCAGGGCCTGCTCGTCCATCGGGTTCTCCGGGCTGCCATACAGGCCGTCGATGTTCCAGAGGCGGCGACTGCCGTCCTTCAAGCGGACCTCCAGCAGCGCGGGCCCCGTGTCCACCGTGTAGTCGACCCGTGCCGCCAGGGCGAGCGTGGCCGGATCACCCAGGGACGCCGGACCGTAGGACGCCAGGCCCGGCGCACCGTGCAGCAGCGTGTGCGCCACGGTGAAGTAGAGACTGAACTTGGCGTCGATGGCGGCGCGCGGCCGGCGCTTCTCGGCGCGCGGCTCGCAGACGATCAGGCTGCGCCGCGGCACCCAGGCGTGGAGGGCATCGATCTGCGCCGGGTCGAGGCGGTCGCGCCCTTGCCCTTCCAGCACGGCCTGGATGTAGGGGTGGTTGTCGCGGCAGGCCGGCCAGGCCTTGTAGCCCACGAACTGGCCCTCGTAGCGCTGGCCCAGTTGCGCGGTGAGCACGCCCGGCTGCTGCCGGCCGTCCGCGTACATGGCGAAGAAGGCACGTTCGCCCTCGAAGGGCCGTGCGAAGCCCTTCACCCCGCGACGTGCCAGCTGTGCCGCCTGCACTGCCACCTGCGCAGAGAAGCCATCGCGCACCGCCCGCAGGTCCGAATAGGCGTCCGACAGGATTTCCGCGCTGGTCGCGTTCTGGCACAGCGCGATGGAAAAGGCGTCGAGCGTTTGTGCCGGTGTCAGGGCCAGCAGCCGCGCCGCGGTCGCGGTGGCGCCCATCGTGCCGGCGATGGCCGGAGGGTAGAAAGCCTTGGGCAGCACGTCGACATTGCCTTGCGCCATCGAACTGCGGCAGGCCACGTCCGCCCCCAGCGCCACGGCCATCAGGAAGTCGCGGCCGCTGATCCCGCGACGCGCGCTCGCCAGGGCCACCGCCGCAGCCACCGGTGCGGCGTTGGGGTGCGTGCGCGAGGGATCGTGCGCATCCTCATAGTCGAGGGCATGCGCGAGCGCGCCGTTGGCCAGCGCCGCGAGGCCGATACTGCTGCGCCGCCCGGTGCCCAGCACCACCGCCGGCCCACCAGCGCCCTCTTCGAAGGCCTGCTCGAGGAAGGGCTTGCAGGCGGGCTCGTCGCCTGCCGCAGCCATGGACACACCGATGGCATCGAGGATCGACAAGCGTGCCATGCGCAGCGCCTCGGCCGGGACCGTGTCCAGCGGCGCCAGTGAGACATGCCGCGCCAGCGCCATCGAATCCCCCGAGTCGATGTCCACCGGCCGGCGGGCGTCGTCAGTGGCCGCCGCCTGGCCGCGCAGGGTCGTGGCAGCGGCTGCGAAGGCCGCGGCGGCGAGCAGTGTGCGGCGGTCCAGTCCCGCCATGCTCAGCGCCCTGCGAGGTTCTTCGACTTCACCGTCCAGCCCGGCCGCGTGCACAGCACGCAGTCGGGGCCGGTGAACCAGCGCCCGGCGCGGGTGTCGCCCTTGAGCTGCCAGTTGAACCATTGCGTGGCCACGCGCGCATAGCTGCCGCCGTAGTCGTTGGCCAGGTAGGTCCCCCCGTGGCCGACGCCGTTCTCACCGAAGAACACCGGCACGTGGCTGATGCGCTCGAAGTCGTCCAGCGCGTTCTCGTAGGCGATGTCCGTCGGGCCGCCATTGATATAGGCGATCGGTCCCCTGAGCCGCGCGAGCGTGTCCTTGCCGATCAGCAGGTCGGGGTCCGGCTGCGAGGCGGGCGGCGGGTGGTTCAGCACGCCGGTATTGAAGCCGATCACCGTATCGACGCGCGGGTCCGTACCCATGAAGATCGACTGCAGCCCGCCGCAA
Organism: Pseudomonadota bacterium; assembly: GCA_046047615.1. Classification (GTDB taxonomy): domain Bacteria; phylum Pseudomonadota; class Gammaproteobacteria; order Steroidobacterales; family Steroidobacteraceae; genus ZC4RG30. The sequence goes on along the minus strand of JBJOHO010000046.1, from coordinate 5,987 downwards.
CTGGTGCCCATGACACCCACGCGGCTGGTGTCGATGCGGCCGTGGAAACGGTGGCCCGGTGTCCGCGTGGCCTGCTCGGCCCAGTCCAACGCGGCCTTCAAGGTGGCGACCGAGGCCTTGCCGTCGATATCGTCGGTGCCGGCCACCGGCGGTGTCCCCGGCGGCTGCAACGGACGCTCGTAGCGCGGATGCCCGGCCGCGATGATGAAGTAGCCCTGCGAGGCGACCTCGCGCAGGAACTGCGCATAGCGCAGGCCGTTGTCGCGGCAGCCGCCGTTGCCCCAGAGCAGCAGGGGCAGCGGCTGACGCGGCAGCGTGGCCGGGTGGTAGAAGGTGTTGGTCCGCAGGGACTCGATCGCCTCGGCCACCGCGGTCCAGCGACCGGAGCCGCCCGGCGCGCCGAGCACGCCGACCGGCTGCAGGGGCACCGGCTGCTGCGCGGCCGCAAGCGTGGCCAGCACGCTTGCCAGCATGCCGGCCACAGGACGCCGCAGCGCATTCATGCCAGACGCCCCCACAAGGTCAGAAGCGGTAGCCCAGCTTCACGCCCAGCTGCCGCGGTGCGCCGAGGAGATAGGAACCCAAGGCATCCGAACCCGCCTGCGTGCGGCTGATGTAGTCCTTGTCCGTGGCGTTGCGGGCATAGGCCTCGAGGCGCCAGTTCTTGTCTGATTCGTAGGTCAGGGCAAGATCCAGCAGCGTCTTTCCGGGCGTCAGGTTCTGCGGATAGTGGAAATAGTTCGTGTAGTACTCGTCCTGGTGGGAGACGCGCGCGGACGGAACCAGCTTGCCGCCCGCAAGGTTCAGGCCCTGGTACGACAGACCGACGTTCCAGACACTCTTGGGCAGGTAGTCCATCGAGCTGCCCTTGAGGTTGTAGAGCGTGGCCGCCGTCGGGTTGATCCCATCGATCACGCCGCGGGGCATCACGACCTCAAGGCTGCCGTAGGTGCCATCGTTGTAGGCGTAGGACACATCCCAACGCAGGTCACCCACCAGGCCCGACAGCTGGGCTTCGAAACCCTTGATGGTCGTGCCGGACACGTTGTTCGTCACGCTGGCCGCCGGGTTGTTCGGGTCCGGCGAGTAGGTGCGCTGGAAGTTGTCGTATTCCATGTAGAACGCCGCCAAGGACGCGGTTATCGCGCCATCGAAGGCATCTCCCTTCCAACCCAGCTCGTAGTTGGTGACCTTCTCGGAATCATAGGTGTCTGCCAGCGGCGTCGTGCCGCCCGGCTTGTAGCCCTTGCTCATCGTCGCGTAGACCAGCTGGCCGTCGACGGGCTTCCAGTTCAGCAGGACGCGGCCCGTGGTGGCGTTGAAGTCCAGCAAGCTGGCCGGCAAGGGCGCGCCGGTCGGCGCGAAGTAGTGCGAAAGCCGGCCGGCCGGATAGGTCGGTCCGCCGGACTGGTAGGAATCCTTCGCAAAGCCGACTTCGTCCTCGTTGTAGCGCAGACCGACCTTCACCTCGAGCGTCGGCGAGATGTCGTAGCCGACCTCACCGAACAGCGCGCTGTTGGTGCGCACGTTGTCGAGATAGAAATAGAGACGGGTATGCCGCGTGACATCCACCGCCGTTCCCGGGAACTGCGCGTTGTTGTAGCGCAGGAAGTTCAGGTAGTTGTTCTGCTTGTAGTCCAGGTAGCTCGCACCGACGGTCCACTCCAGCGGACCCTCGATCGTGGAGACCAGGTTGAGCTCGGCCGACCAATAGTGGTCATTGATGGTGTAGTCGGCGCCGTTCTGCACCGTCGCGGTCGCCGCCAGAGCCGTGGTGTACACGAACGGCGAGGCACGGTCGGTGTCTTGCAGGTAGTGCTGGCTGCTGGCGAGGTAGGAAGCCGTGGCCAGCAGCTTGAAGCTGTCATGGGCCTGCCAGTCCAGCTTCGCCGTGGTGCGGTCGTAGCTGACGTTGCGGTGGCCGTCCATGTCGTAGTTCAGCTCGCGCAGGCCCGTCGTCGGCAAGGTGTTGCTGCCCTTGCTGGCGAAATACTTGTAGGGCACGCCATCGGTCTTGACGTCACTCATCTCATGGATGACGCGCATTTCCAGGGTGTCGGTCGGCTTGTACAGCAGCTGGATGCGGCCCAGCGCGCGGTCGAGGTTGCCCGGCTGGTCCGCGATCTTGTCCGGGTTGGCCGTCGGGTCGGGGCCGTGGTTTTCGTAGAAGCTGTCGCGCTGCTCGATGTCGCCGGCCAGGCGCACCGCCAGGGTGTCGGTCAGGGTGAACGAGGACGCGGCGCCGATGCGGCGCAGGTTGTAGCTGCCGAGCTCCGCATTGAAGAAGCCGTCGTTCTCGCCCAGCTGCGGCGCCTTGGAATTGATGAAGATCGCACCGCCCGCAGCGTTCTGGCCGGCGTAGGTGCCTTGCGGGCCACGCAGCACCTCGACACTCGCCAGGTCGAAGAACGCATCACCGAAAACGAATTCGCGCGCCACGTAGGCGCCGTCCAGATGGACCGCCACGCCAACCGTCTGGTTCGGCGCCGATTCGGAGACGCCGACACCGCGGATGTTCACGTACTTGCTGTTGCCATTGTCCGTGAACGTGAGCGAGGGCACCTGGTACTGCAGTTCCTCGAAGGTGCGCACGCCGCGGTTGGCCAAGGCCTCGCCACTGAAGGCGATGGCGGAAACCGGGATGTCCTGCACGCTGACGGCACGGCGCTCCGCCGTGACCGTGACCTCTTCGAGCTCGTCGGCGGCGAGGGCCTGGCCCGCGAGGCCGTAGGCGGCGATCGACATGAGCGCGCCCAGCGCGGACGTGGGTGTGAACTTCTGGCGGTGGTTGGTCATGGCTTTCCCCGGGGGTGGTCGGAAATCTTGTTGTCCGGCATGCAGCCGCGGGCGGACCGGGCTGCAAGCGCTTGCAGAGGGTAGCGCATAGGGCGGGGCGGGGCCAGAGATGCGCGGGGTTTGGCCGACGGCAGTCCGGACCGGCCGGGTGCCGGCGATCAGCCAGCGCGCTGCAGCAGGTGCTGGGCCGTGGCAGCGAGGCCCACCACAGCAACCATCACGCCGCTGAGACGGATGAGCAGGCTGTTGCCGAGCCGCGTCATGTCGTTGTGCAGGGTGGCGAAGCCCTGCTGCATCTCATGACGCAATTGCTGGTTTTCCCGCACCATGTCGTGGCGCAGCTGCTCGTCGGCCCGTGTCATGTCGTGGCGCAGGGCCAGCAGTTCCGCCTTGAACTCGGCGCGCAGGGTGTGATGATCGGTCTTGAATTCATGACGCAGCGATTCGTGGCCGGCCGTCATCAGTCCGACCATCTCGGTGCGCAGGTCGGCGATGTCGCGGCGGATGTTGTCGCCGAAGGTCTGCAGGTCCTGCTTGGTGGCCAGCACGGTGCTCATGTCCGACTCCAGGGCCGCAGCCGCCTTCTCGGCGGCAATGGGCGGGACTTGAGCCTGCAGCAGCGCTTCATGGAGGGCAAGTGGGCTTTTCATGACGGCAGCATGCCGGTCCTCGCGCGGCTTGTGTCGCGCCTATCCACCCTCATTGCGCCAATTCGCTACAGCGCCCAGCGGAGCGAGAACGCGCCACCTACTTCCCGATACAAAAACTGCCGAAGATCTCGCCCAGCAGCGCCTCGTTGTCGAACTCGCCGGTGATCTCGCCCAGCGCCTCCTGCGCGAGGCGCAGTTCCTCGGCCACCAGCTCTCCCTGCCGCGACTGCAGCAACGCGGCAGCACGATCGAAGCCGGCACGCGCACGGGCGAGCGCCTCGCGATGGCGCGCGCGCGCGGAGACCGTGCCGCCCTCCCCTTCCACGTAGCCCATCACCCGCTTCAGGTGCGCGCGCAGGGTATCGACGCCCGAGCCCGTGTTGGCAGACAGTCGCAGCACCTCGACACCCTGCGCCGCCATGTTCGCCAGCGCGTCCGGGGCTGGCGCTCCGGCATCGCACTTGTTGAACAGCAGCGTGACAGGCACACCGGGGGGCAGGCTGTCGCGCTCCTGGAAATAGGCCTGCGCGTCGGGGTCGGCAATGCTGTCGATGACAAACAGCACGCGGTCGGCGCGCTTGAGTTCATGGCGGGCACGACGCATGCCTTCGGCTTCGATGGCATCAGCGCTGTCGGCGCGCAGGCCGGCCGTGTCCACCAGGTGCAGCGGCAGGCCGTCGATGTCGATGCGTTCGCGCAGCAGGTCGCGGGTGGTGCCGGCAATGGGCGTGACGATGGCGGCCTCGAAGCCGGCGAGGCGGTTCAGCAGCGATGACTTGCCGGCGTTGGGCCGGCCGGCCAGCACGACGTGCATCCCCTGCGTCAGCAGCACCCCCTGCGCAGCTGAGGTCTCGACCCGTTGCAGCTGCGCCTGCACATCTGCCAGCCGCTGCTGCAGTTCGGCGCTGCCGAGGAAATCGATCTCTTCCTCGGGAAAGTCGATGGCGGCTTCGACGTACACGCGCAGGTCGATGAGTGCGCGCGTCAGGCGCTGCACCTGGGCGGAGAACTCGCCCTGCAGCGAACGCAGTGCGGCGCGTGCGGCCGCACGCGAGCCGGCGTCGATCAGGTCGCTGATGGCCTCGGCCTGCGCGAGATCGAGCTTGTCATTGAGATAGGCGCGCTCGCTGAACTCGCCGGGTCGCGCCCGGCGCGCGCCGAGTTGCAGCAGGCGCTGCAGCAGCAGGTCGGGGACCTGCTGGCCGCCATGGCTGTGCAGCTCCAGCACGTCCTCGCCGGTGAAGGAATGCGGCCCGGGGAAGAACAGCGACAGGCCGATGTCGATGACGGCGCCGTCGGCCTCGTGCCAGCGCGTGTGCAGCGCCCGCCGCGGCTGCGCCGGCGCGTCGACTTTCAAGGCCTCACAGATCGACCGCACGCCCGGTCCGGAAACGCGCAGCACCGCCACACCGGCACGGCCGGGCGCCGTGGCCAGCGCGGCGATCGTGTCTTTCGAGGTCACCAGCGGTACTGGAGTCCGAGCACCAGGCCTTCTGTCGTCGGCCGGTCGGTGAGTGTCTCCACCACGGTGCTGCTGCCGGGCAGCGTTGATGTGGTCCCCAGGGATTCGAAGCGCAGGCGCCGGTACTCCGCCTGCAGACCCAGCGCCGGCGACAGCGCATAGCCGGCGCCGATCGCCCAGCCCTGCTGGTTGGCGGCGCCATCGCGCGCGTACTGTGTGACGCTGGCGCCACCGGACTGCTTGCGGAGCTGCACGTCGCCGCGGCCGATCGAGAGTTCGGCGTGGGCGCTCCACGGGCCGCTGACCACATAGCGCGCCACAAGGCCCAGAGAGAGCACGTCGGGAATCTGGTAATCCAGCGTTGCCGGCTCCGGCGTCGCGAGGCGCCAGCGGTTGTCGGCGTGGGCGTAGCGCAGCTGCGCCGCCAGCGTGACCCGTTCCGCCATCGACCAGGCGTGGCCGATGCGCAGCGCATAACTGCGCCCGGTGGAATTGTCCGCGTAGCGTTGGGTGGGCGCACCACTGGCGAACTCGTAACGCGGGTGGAACTCCTGCTTTTCCTGCCCGATGTCGACGCCGACATACATGCCGGTGTCCTCTGCTGCTGCAGCGGCTGCAGTGGCGGTGAGGGCTGCGGCAAGGATCAGGGGGCATTTGAAGTGGTTCATGGGTCGCGGTCTCAGTGGGGGAATTCAGGCCAGCGCTTCCCGCACGCGCTGCGGGGTGAGCGGATAGCGCTCCATGCGCTTGCCGGTGGCATCGAAGAAGGCATTGGCGATCGCTGCGGCAGCCGCGGCCATCGTTTCCTCGCCGGCGCCCGTGGAGCGCTGGTCCATGCGTTGCACCACGACTGGCGTGATGCGCGGGCAGTCAGTGATGCGCAGCACGGGGTAGCTGTGCCAGTCGAGGGCGGTGGAGCGGCCGTTCGCGATGCCCACTTCCTCGAACAGCAGCCGGCTGGCGGTCTGCACCAGTTGGCCCATGATCTGCGCTTCCACGGTGGCCGGGTTGACCACGGCGCCAGCATCCAGCGCGCCAAGCAGATGGAGCAGGCGCACCTGGCCGCTGACGACGTTCAC
>JBJOHO010000045.1:0-5453 GCA_046047615.1 Pseudomonadota bacterium | reverse complement strand
CAGTACTTCGCCACGACCTCGACCAACTTCATCAACGGCATACCCTACGACATCACCACGTTCCCGGTTTCCGACCCGGTCGCCATCGCGCTGGGTGCAAAGCCGCTCGAAGCCGAAGAATCGGTGAACTTCTCGTTCGGTGCCGTGATTCAAGCGGGCGATCTGAGTCTCACCATCGATGCTTACCGCATCAACATCGACAACCGCATCGTGCTGTCGGAGAACCTCACGGCGGCCAACGTCCGTGACTTCCTGGCCTCGAAGGGCTTCATCGGTATCGGCGGCGGCCGGTTCTTCATCAATGGTGTGGATACCAACACCCGCGGCGTTGATGTCGTCGCCAACTATCCGTTGCGCTTCGGCAACGGCAGCAGGATCGACCTCACGGCGACGGCAAACTTCAACTCGACCAAAGTCACGCGTTTGCCCACCCTCTCCGGGATCGCGCAGCTCAATCCGACACTGTTCGGCCGCTCGAACATCCTGACCTTCGAAGAGGGCAATCCGAAGAACAAGTTCGTGCTGGCGGGTGCCTGGTCCCATGGTCCGTGGGGAGCCACCGTGCGCGCCACGCGCTATGGTGACGTGTTGTCGCCGGGCACGGTTGCCGCATCGGACTTCGTGCTGACGGCGAAGACGCTGGTGGACCTCGAGGCGCGTTACGACGTGAGCGAGAGCGTCCGGCTTGCTCTCGGCGCCGACAACGTTCTCGACGAGTATCCGGATGGCCTGCCGCCGTCCTTGAACACGACCGGTGCGACGTCTTTCTCCAACTACTCGCCGTTCGGCCGCTCGGGGCGCTTCATCTACGGACGTGTGTCGGTCGGGTTCTGATATCGACCGAAGAATAGGAATGGTGCCCGAGGTCGTGCTGTGGCGTGGCTTCGGCACCTGCACGCTCCCGGGCAGGCGGCTGCCGGCGCAGGCGCCGTCAAACGGTCAGAGATTCCACTTCACGCGCAGGCCCGCGTAACGCTCCGCCTGCCGCGGGATGCGGTGCAGGATGACGCGGTCCGCGGCTGCATAGAACGACGAGGTGTCCGAGATCGCCGTGACGTAGGACTGGTCGAGCAGGTTGTTCACGAACAGCGTCACGCGGTAGCTCTCGTCCTTGGCATTGATGCCCGCGCTCAGGTTCAGAACGCCGTAGGCGCCCTGTTCCGTGAAGGGCTTGCCCAGCAGGTCGAAGTTCACCGCGTCCTGCCACTGGTAGGCGATATCGGCGAAGCCATCGAAGCTGCCTTCCGTCCGCAGGGTGTACTCAGCCGTCAGGCCGAACTTCCACTCCGGCGCGTTGTTCAGCCGCTTGCCGGAAAGGTCTTGCACCTTGCGCGAGGCCGCGTTGGCCGGATCGATCGGTGCGCAGCCCTCTGCCACGGTCTGGCGCACGAAGCAATCCGCGTTGCGGAACGAACTGATCGTCGCGTCGACGTAGGCGGCGCCAAAGCCGAACTTCAGGTCCTCGGTGGCCAGCGCGACGGCGTCGATCTCCAGACCCTGGGTGCGCAGTTCGCCCACATTGTTGAGGCGGAAGTCGAAGGCGCCGCTGGTCGTGTTGAAGACGGTGCTCTGGGCCTGGAAATCCTTGAAGTCGGTGCGGAAGCTGGTCACGTTCAGCTGCACGCGTCCGTCGGCCAGCGTGCTCTTGAGGCCGAGTTCAAAGGCATCTGAACTCTCCGCGCCGACCGGGTTGTCGGCCGCCACCTGGTTGAAGAAGGTGGAGATGTCATAGCCGCCGGCCTTGTAACCGCGCGCGAAGCTGCCGAACACCATCACGTCGTCGCTCGGGCGGTACTGCAGCGACAGCTTGCCCAGCACCACGTCGTCGCTGTCGCTCGGCGCAAAGGCCGCGCCGCTGATCAGGTTGCGGAAGGTCGCGTCGTACTTCTCGTGGTTGTAACGCAGGCCGGTGATCAGATCGAACTTCTCGCCCAGGCCCCACTTGGCCTTGCCGAACACGGCGAGGCTCTCGGAGCCTGCCGTCGCCGTCCAACTGGCGCGGGCCACGGTCGGGCCGCGTTCGAAGCTGCGGGCATTGTCCATGTCGGTGTAGTACAGGCCGACCACGTACTCCAGCGTGGTGGAGGACGGTGAGGTCAGCCGCACTTCCTGGGTCAGCTGCTCGGTGGCGTAGGGACCGCCCTGGTTCAGCGTGAAGGCGCCGGTCTGGTCCGCATCCAGCTGCCAGTCGTAGCTCCACTCGCGGTAGCCGGTGACCGAGGTCAGCGTGTGGTCGCCCAGCTCGTAGTCGAAGCGGGCGCTGAGCATCCAGTCCGAGGAATCGGAGACCGAGGGGCCATCGCGGCGGACCACCGTGTTCCCGGTGGACGGTGTGATGCCCGCCAGGAAGGTGCTGGCGGGAATCGAGCCGAACAGCACGGCGTTCGGCGTGATCGAGCGGAAGGGCAGGGCGCCGGTGGTCTCCTGCGACTCGTTGACCTCTGCAATGACGGTCATGTCCAGCGGGCCGTCCGGGTTGATCCGCAGCTTGGCGCGTGCGCCGTAGTTCGTGCCGCCATCGAGCGAACGGCCATCCGTCAGGTTCTTGAGGTGGCCCTCGCGGTCGCTGTAGTAGGCGCTGACGCGCAGGCCGGCCGTGTCGCCGACCGGGCCGGACAGCGAGCCCAGCAGGCGGTATTCGTTGTCACTGCTGATGCCGGCTTCGACCGAGCCCTCGAAGGAGGTCGACGGATCCTGCGTGACGATGTTGATGACGCCGGCCGAGGCGTTCTTGCCGAACAGGGTGCTCTGCGGGCCGCGCAGCACTTCGTTCACCGCGATGGCCAGTTCACGGTCCTGGCAGCTGACGCCGTCCCTGGCAGACATCCGTGCCGTCATGGACGAAGTGGGCGCCGGACGTACCGTGCTCGCGATCTATTTCCGCCAACCCTTCGTGCTCGACGAGGCCAGCGGCCTGCGCAAGGCGGGTGCGCTGCTGGCGACGTTCGGCGTGGGCGACGAGGCGCTGCTCGATGTCGTCGCCGGACGCAGTCTGGATGAGGGCCGGCCGGTTCAACCGCGTGGGCGTCTGCCGTTCGCGCTCGCCACGAACCTGCAGGCGGTCATCGACAACGCACCCGACGCTCCCGGCTATCCCCCGGAAGACACCTTGTTTCCCTATGGCCACGGCCTGGATTACGCCAACGCCGCACCATGAAAAAGGGCGGCTTGCGCCGCCCCTTTCCTCAAGTCCACAACGCGCGGCGCGTCAGAACTTGCGCTTCACCTGCAACGAGATCTCACGCGGCGCGCCCAACTGGCCGTACTGGGCACCCGAGCTCGACAGCAGGTCGAAGTTCGAGATGTAGTACAGCTCGTCGAACAGGTTCACCGCCACCAGCGCCAGATCCCACTTGTCGTCCGCAGACGCCCAGGTGATGCGCGCGTTGGTCAGGCCGTAACCCTTCACGCGGTTGCTGTCCGCGAACACCGCGTTGGTGTTGAAACCGCCGAGGTAAGAGTAGTCGACGCGCGGCGTCACCGACGCACCGCTGGCCATCGCGAACTCGTACTGCAGGCCGGCCGAGTACTTGGTCTTGATGGTGCCCGGGGCGGTCTGGCCGACCGTCAGGCCCGTGACGTTGGCGCCGCTGGCATCGGTCAGCAGCCTCGTGTATTCGAAGTCCAGGTTGCTCCACGAGGCATCGAAGGTCAGGTTGTCCACCGGCTCGGCGAACACCTCGACCTCGAAACCCGTGATGTCTGCATCACCCGCATTGAACGTCGCGGCGCAGGGCGCCACGGGCGTCAGCGTCGGGCAGCTGAGCAGCGTGAGCTGGATGTCTTCGTACTTGTTGATGAAGGCCGCGGCATTCAGACGCAGGCGCCGGTCCAGGAAGTCCGACTTGAAGCCCACCTCGTAGGCGGTCAGGGTCTCCTTGTCGAACGGCACGACCTGGCCGGGGCCGAAGGGACGCGCGTTGGTGCCACCGCCCTTGAAGGCCGTGGAGACGCTGGCGTAGGTCATCAGCGCATCGTTCCAGCGGTAATCGAGGTTGGCGCGCCAGTCGAGGTTGTCGCCCTTGTAGTAGCCCGGGTTGCCATTGAGGGCATCCAGGCCCAGCACCAGCGAACCGCCAACGGGAAGGCGGCTGTAGTTGTAGGTCTTTTCATCCTCGGTGTAGCGCGCGCCGAGGTTGAGGTTGAGGGCGTCGGTGAGCTTCCAGCTGGTGTTCACGAAGAACGCGTACGTGGAGGCCTCGACCGGATCGTTGCCGTAGAACTCGAAGCCAGGGACGGCGTACGGCAGCAGCTGGTGCGTGTCGTAGGTGGTCGTCTGGTCGAAGTAATAGCCGCCGATGGTGAAGTCACCCCGCTCGCCGATCGTGCCGCTGAGGCGCAGTTCCTGGCTGAAGGAGTGGTTGTACAGGTGCTCGGCGCCCAGCGATCCGAAGACCGGTGAGACGTCGTTGTCCTGCGACCAGCGGCTGTCGAACTCGCGATAGGCCGTGATCGACTTCAGGCTCAGCGAGTCGGACAACGCGATGTCGACGGTGCCATTGGCGCCCCAGACATCCGTGGACGTCGTCGGCGAGAAGCAGATCGTCGAGCCTGCCAGCGCGTTCGGCGGTCCGAACAGGTTCTGCGGACGCTTGCCGCACCAGCCGGCGTAGCTGGTTAACGGGTTCGGCGGCAGGAAGCGCGTGTCGTACGGCACCACGCCCTGGCCGAAGTCGGTGGCCGAGTAGGCGGCACCACCGGCAGCCGGGTTCACGGCCTGCAGCACGATGGCAGCGCTGGGCGACCGGTCGGCGGTGAAGTCTGCCGACAGGTTCACCTCGATGCTGTCCGAGGCCACCCAGCGCAGGGCGCCGCGCACGGCGCTGTAGTCCTTGCCGCCGAGCTTCTCGAGCTTGCAGTCCTGCTGCTGCGACGTCGAAGGCACGCCGGAGTTGGGGAACGCGCAGCCATAGTCGATGCGCTGCACGTAGCCGTCCTGCGAGCGCGACACGCCGGCGACGCGGACGAACAGGTTCTCGCCCAGGGCAAAGTCGCCCGAGGCGCGGAAGTCGACCAGGTTGCGCGAGCCATAGGCCGCACGGAGGGAGCCGCTGTCGTCGCCCTTCGGCTTGGCCGAATACAGCTTGATCGAGCCACCCTCGTTGTTGCGGCCACCCAGCACGCCCTGCGGGCCGCGGGCAATCTCCACGCGGTCGAGGTCGAGCAGGTCGAAGTTCGCGCCGGTGAGGCTCGAGTAGTAGACGTCGTCGATGTAGACGCCGACGCCCGGCTCGAAGGCCGGGTTGAAATCACGCTGGCCGACGCCGCGGATGTTGGCTGACATTCCCGGGCCGAAGGCGCCGCCGGTCTCTTTCAGGATCACGTTCGGGGCCTGCCCGGCCACGTCAGACAGGTTGGTCTGGTTGCGCGATTCCAGCAGCTCCGCATTGACGGCGGTGATCGCCAGCGGTGTGTCCTGCAGGCGCTGCTCGCGGAACTGGGCGGTCACGACG
>JBJOHO010000044.1:0-7395 GCA_046047615.1 Pseudomonadota bacterium | reverse complement strand
GCAGCGCCAGCCGCCGGCACAGCACGTAGAACAGCGGCGTGAACAGCAGGCCGAAGATCGTCACGCCGATCATGCCGTAGAACACTGGAATACCCAGCGCCTGACGCAGCTCGGAGCCCGGGCCACTGCCGAAGGCCAGCGGGATCACGCCGAAGATGAAGGCAGCGGAGGTCATGAGGATCGGCCGCAGGCGTGTGCGCGCCGCGTCGATGGCCGCCTGCACCGGCGTCAGGCCCTGCGATTCACCCTGCCGCGCGAACTCGACGATGAGGATGGCGTTTTTGGCCGCGAGGCCGATCAGCACCACCATGCCGATCTGCGTGAGGATGTTGTTGTCCTTGCCCAAAAGGTTAACGCCCAGCAGCGCCGCCAGCAGGCACATGGGCACGATGAGGATGACGGCCAGCGGCAGCGTCAGGCTTTCGTAAAGCGCCGCCAGGAAGATGAACACGAAAGCGACGCCCAGCGCGAAGGCCAGGCCACCGGCGTTGCCGGACACCTTCTGCTGGTAGGCCATGTCGGTCCACTCCAGCGCCATGCCCGCCGGCAGCACCTGGTCTGCCAGCCGCTCCATCTCCTCCATCGCCTGTCCCGACGAGAACCCCGGCGCGGCATCGCCCTGGATGTCCGCCGCCGGATACAGGTTGTAGCGCATCACGCGGTAGGGCGCCGTGGCCGGTCGCAGCGTTGCCACTGCATCGATGGGCACCATCGCGCCATTGGACGAGCGTGTCTTCAGGCCGCCGATCCAGGCCGCATCCTGCCGGTAGGCGGTATCGCCCTGCGCGATCACCTGGAAGGTGTGGCCCAGCAGGTTGATGTTGTTGACGTAGCTGCCCGCGAGGTAGGTCTGCAGCGTGGCGAACACGTTGCGTGCCGGCACCCCCAGCATCTCCGCTTTGTCGCGGTCGACATCGGCATCCAGCGTCGGTGTGCGTGTGTTGAAGTTGGTGAACGCCATGCCGATCGCCGGGTCTGCGGTGGCGGCTTCTGCCAGTTCGCGCGTCGCGGCCTCAAGGGCACGATAGCCCATGCCGGCGCGGTCCTCGACCATCACGCGGAAGCCACCGGTCGACCCCAGGCCGCGCACCGAGGCGGGCATGACCACGCGGATCTCGGCGGCGGTGATGTGCGCCAGCCGCTTGCGCAGCTCCGCGGCGATGACATCGGCCGTCAGGCCCCTCGCCAGCCGCTCCTCGAAGGGCTCGAAGATTGCCCACATCTGCCCGGAGCTGGTGGCGATGCTGAAGCTGATCGCATCCATGCCCGAGTACACGGACGCATGCTCCACGCCCGGCGTGTCGAGCACGATAGGGATGACCTGCTGCACGATGGCGTCGGTGCGTGCCAGGCTGCTGCCCGGCGGCATGGTGATCGAGATGGCGACGTTGGCCTGGTCCTGCACGGGGATGAAACCCCGCGGCGTGTCGAGCAGGCGCCAACCGGTCAGCGCCACCAGGCCCAGGTACAGCACGCCCAGCAGCACCGAGCGCCTCAGCAGCACGGCCGTGATGCGGCCGTAGCCGGCGCCCATGCGTTCCATGAAGCCGTTGAGCCGCTCGCCCAGCGCATGCAGGCGTGCACCGGCGCCGTGGCCGCCGGCATGCGGCGTGTGCGGCGGCAGGATGGCAGCCGCCATCGCCGGCGACAGCGTCAGCGACACCACGAGTGAGATGACGGTGGCCGCCGCGATGGTCAGGGCGAACTGCTTGTAGAACTGGCCGGTGATGCCGCCCATGAACGCCGTGGGCACGAACACCGCCACCAGCACCAATGCAATGCCGATCAGCGCGCCGCCGACCTCGTCCATGGTGAGGTGCGCCGCGTCGCGCGGTGCCATACCGGCCCGCAAGTGCCGTTCGACGTTTTCCACCACCACGATGGCGTCGTCGACGACGATGCCGATGGAGAGCACCAGTCCGAACATCGACAGGTTGTTCAGCGAGAAGCCGAAGGCCGACATGACCGCCAGCGTGCCGATGAGCGACACCGGAATGGCCACCAGCGGCACCAGGGCAGTGCGCCAGCGCTGCAGGAACACCACCACCACCAGCGCCGCGAGCAGCATGGCCTCGAGCAGCGTGTGGCGCACCTCGACCACCGCGGCGCGCGTGAAGGCCACCGGGTTGAAGATGATCTCGTAGGCCACGCCCGGCGGGAACTCGCGTTCCAGCTCTTCCATGGTGCGGCGGATGTTGTCCTCGGTCTCCAGGGCGTTGGAGCCCGGTGCCTGCTGCACGCTCAGCGACACGGCCGGCTCGCGGCTCTTGTAGGCGTTGAGCATGTAGTTCTGTGCGCCCAGCTCGACGCGCGCCACGTCACGCACGCGGGTCACGCGGCCGTCGGCATCGCGCTTGATGATCGCGTCCGCGAACTCTTCGGGCGTCGACAGCCGGCCCTGGGCCCGCACGCTCAGCTGGTAGGCCGCGGGCGTGTCGTTGTAGGGCGGCGCGCCGACCGCGCCACCGGCCACCTGCAGGTTGTTGCTGCGCAGGGCCGCGACGATCTCGGTGGTGGTCAGGTCACGGGCCGCGGCACGCTGCGGGTCGATCCACACCCGCATCGCATAGTCGCGCGCCGCGTTGACGCCCACGTCGCCCACGCCGGGTGTGCGCAGCAGCCGCTCGCGCACCTGCAGGCTGGCGTAGTTGGCGATGTACTTGCGGTCAACACTGCCGTCGTCGGTGAACATGTGCACGATCAGCAGCGTGTCGTTCTGCGCCTTGCGCACCGTCACGCCCAGCTCGCGCACCTCCTGCGGCAGCTGTGGCAGCACCGACTGGATGCGGTTCTGCACTTCCACCTGCGCGATGTCGACATTGACGCCCGTCTGGAAGGTGACGGTGATCGACATGCGGCCCTCGCTGGTCGAGGACGACGACATGTACTGCATGCCGGTGATGCCGTTGATCTGCTGCTCCAGCGGCGCGGCCACCGTCTCGGCGATCTCCTCGGCGGTGGCGCCGGGGAACTGCGCGTTGACCGTCACCGTGGGCGGTGCGATCTGCGGGTACTGGTCCACCGGCAGCACGCCGTAGGCGACGATGCCCAGCAGGGTGATGACCACCGACACGGCGGCGGCGAACACCGGCCGTTCGATGAAGAAGTGCGACAGGCGCATGGCGGCGGGGCCTCAGCGCGCCGCGGGCAGCGACAGCTGGCCGTCTTCGCCGCGGGCAACGCCCGACGGGAAGTCGCTGACCACGCCTTCGGTCACGGTGACCGGCTTGCCGGGCCGCGCGCGCTGCACGCCGCTGATCACCACGCGGTCGGTCGTGGCCAGGCCCTCGCGGATCACGCGCAGCCCGTCCACCAGCCGGCCCGGTCGCACCACCTTCTGGCCGATCACGTTGTCGGCGCCGACCACGTAGACCACCTGGCGTGTCTGGTCGGTCACCACGGCCTCGTCCGGCACCAGCAGCGCCGGCACCGGCTTGGCGGCGAACAGCCGCATCTGCCCGAACATGCCGGGCGACAGCAGCCCGTCGCGGTTGGGCACCACGGCGCGGCCGCGGATCGTGCCGGCGCTGCGGTCCAGCGCGTTGTCGAGGAAATCGAGCGTGCCCTTCAGGCGGTAGTCGGCCTCGTCCTGCAGACGGATGTCGACCGGACGCCCGGTGCCGCCGCCGCCCTCGCGGCGGTAGCGCAGCAGCGCGGATTCCGGCGCATCGAACACGAAGCGGATCGGGTCGACGCTGACGATCGTGGTCAGCAGCGTGCTGTCGGCGGCGACAAGGTTGCCGGGCGCCAAACGCCGCCACGACACCCGTCCTGCCAGCGGCGCGGTCACGCGGGTGAACGACAGGTTGAGTTCGTGCAGCTGCAGCGCGGCCTCGGCGGCCGCCACGGCGGCGGTGGCCTGTAGTTGCGCCGCCGTGCGCTGGTCCAGCTGCGCCTGGCTGACCAGCTGGCTCGGGGCCAGCGACTTCACGCGTTCCAGTTCCGCGCTGGCATTGGCCAGTGCGGCGCGCGCCCCGGCCAGGTCCGCGCGCGCCCGGGCGCGCTGCGCTTCGTAGGGTCGGGGGTCGATCACGAACAGCAGCTGGCCCTTGGCGACGTCCTGGCCGTCGGTGAAGTGCACCGACTGGATGGCGCCGGACACGCGCGGCCGGATGTCCACCGCCTCCACCGCCTCGAAGCGGCCGGCATAGTCATCCCAGTCCGTGACCTCGCGCGCCAGCGGCGTGGCGACCTGTACGGTGGGGGGCGGGGGTAGCTCGGGGGGCGGTGCATCACAGGCAACAAGGCAGCACAGCGCCACCGACACGGGCAGCAAGGCAGGACGCATCATCATCGAGACCCCCGATCCGGAACCGTTGCACAATAACAGGCCAGGACAGGGCGTGATGGGGGGAGCATGTCCACAAACGGGTTGATGCGGCAACGCCTGGCGCGTGCCCTGCCACTGCTCGGCGTGGCCGTGGCTGCATTGCTGCTGTGGCAGTCGACGCAGGCCTACCTCGGCGGCACGCCGGAAGATCCGAACACCACCGGCTACGACTGGGAGCGCAACTTCTTTTCGGCCCTGTTCCGCGAGGTCGCCTGGAACGGCGCCGCGAACACCGCACGGCCCTGGGCGCTGAGCATGATGACCCTCACCTGCCTGCCCCTGACGCAGAAATTCGCCGTCGCCAGCAGCGCGGGCTGGGTCGTGGCGCTGCAGCAGGTCGACTTCCGCCGCCCGGAGATCCGGACATGACCGATAGCCCCTCGCTGCGCGCCCTGCGCGCCTTCCTGGACGATGCCGCGCAGGTCGTGGGCGCCGAATGGGTGCTGCGGCAGGCCGAGGACCTCAAGGCCTTCGAGGACCCGTTCACCACCTTCGATGCGGCGGACCACGCTGCGGGTGGCGTGGTTGCACCTGACGGCGTGCCGCAGATCCAGGCGCTGCTCAAGCTGGCGAACCGCCACAAGGTGCCGCTGTGGACGGTCAGCCGGGGCAAGAACCTGGGCTATGGCGGTGCTGCGCCGCGCGTGAAGGGTTCAGTGATCCTCGATCTGTCGCGCATGAACCGCATCCTGCATGTGGACGAGAAGCTCGCCTACTGCGTGGTCGAGCCTGGCGTGGGCTTCTTCCAGCTGCAGGACTACCTGGATGAGCACGGCATCAAGCTGTGGATGGGCTCACCCGGACAGTCCTGGGGCAGCGTGATGGGCAATGCGCTGGAGCACGGCGCGTCCACCACGCCCTACGGCGACCACGCGCAGAACATCTGCGGGCTCGAGGTGGTGCTGGCCAACGGCGACATCGTCCGCACCGGCATGGGCGCGATGGACGGCAGCCCCAACTGGCACCTGTTCAAGCATGCCTTCGGCCCGGGCTGGGACCCGATGTTCACGCAGTCGAACTTCGGCATCGTCACGCGCATGGGCTTCTGGCTGATGCCCGAGCCCGAAGCGACGCTGACCATGAACATGGAAGTGGAGGAGGCCGACGGCCTGCGCTGGATCATCGATGCGCTGGGGCCGCTGCGCACCAATGGCACGATCCGCCAGTTCGTTGCGCTGCGCAATTTCATGCGCGCCGCCACCATGAACACGCGCAAGCGTGACTGGCAGCAGGAACCCGGGGCGCTCACCGATGCCACCATCGATGACATCAAGCGCCGCATGAACGTCGGCTGGTGGAACATCAACCTGCGCCTGTATGGCGTGGACGGTGCCAACCGCGCCAATGCCGAAGCGGTGCAGCGCGCGGTCGCGCCCTACACCGACCGCCAGTTCGAGATCAGCACCTGGCAGCGTGGCGAGCCGCGCGAGCGCTCCGGGCAGTCACGACCCGCGATGGCCTCGATGCACAAGCTGAACTGGCCCGGCGGGCGCGGCAGTTTCCTCACCTTCTCGCCGGTCATGCCCCTGGACGGCAAGCTCGCCCTCGAGCAGTTCCAGCGCACCGACCGGCGCATGCGCGAATACGGCTTCGACTACTACGGCTCGGCCTACCTGCACGAACGCGCCATGATGGTCGTCAGCGAGTTGTATTTCGATGCGGGCGACGCCGAGGCCAAGCGCAAGCTGCGCGAACTGTTCCCGGTGCTGGTGGCCGATGCCCGGCAGCACGGCTATGGCGAGTACCGCGTCACGGTCGACTACATGGACCTCATCGCCGACAGCTTCGACTACAACCAGCAGGCCCTGCGCCGCCTCAACGAACGCGTGAAGGATGCGCTGGATCCGAACGGCATCCTGTCGCCCGGCAAGCAGGGCATCTGGCCGCGCGGCCAGCGGGGGCGTTCATGAAAGTCCTGGCAGCCTCGGCGTTCGCTGCCTTGCTCTTGTCCGCGGGCATGCCGGCCGTGGCCGCCGACAATGCCGGCGCCATGCTCTACCGCCAGAAATGCGCGATCTGCCATGCCGCGGGCGGGCCCGGTACCGCTGCGCTGGCGCGCAGGTTGCCGGCAGGCGTGCCGGCACTGCTGGAGGAACGCAACGACCTGCCGCCCCTGCTGGTGCGCACCGTGGTGCGCAACGGCATCGGTGGCATGCAGCGCTTCACACGCATCGAGCTCACCGATGCTCAGCTCGAGACCGTCGTGGCCTGGCTGGGCCGGCCGCGCTGATCACGCCGATGGGCCGCAACGTCGAGATCAAGGCCCGCATCGCATCGGTCGACGGGCTCGAGCCACGGGTCCGCGCGCTCGCCGACCAGGGCCCCTTCGACATCGCGCAGGACGACAGCTTCTTCGCCGCCAGCCAGGGCCGCCTCAAGCTGCGCGAATTCGCCGACGGACGGGGCGAACTCATCGCCTATGACCGGGTGGACGCGACAGGACCGCGAGTGTCGAGCTACCAGATCGCCGCGACACCGGATCCCGCGGCATTGCGCGCGGTGCTCCAGCAGGCGCTGGGCCTGACGGGCCGTGTGCGCAAGCAGCGCCGGTTGTACCTGAGCGGCCGCACCCGACTGCACCTCGATCGCGTCGAAGGTCTTGGCGATTTCCTCGAACTCGAGGTCGTGCTGGTGGAAGGCGAGCCCTTCGAGGCGGGCGAACGCGAAGCCGAGGCACTGCTGGCGGCTCTCGACATCGATCCATCGCAGCACTTGGCCGTCGCCTATGTCGACCTGTTGGCCGAATGCCAGGAGAGCGTCCCGTGAGTTATTCCCCTGACACGGCTGCGTTGGCTGCCGCGCTCGAGGGTCGCAGCCTGACGCCGCCGGGCAAGGCGACGATCGAATTCCGGCAGCAGGCCATCGGCCGGCTGCAGTTGCCCACGGGCCGCATCGTCGCCTGCGATCCGCTGGTCAACCCCGATGCCGCAGCGTTCACCCGCACGGTGGCGCCCGGTGACTACGCCGCCAGCCTGGTCATCGCCCGATTCGACACGGGGAATGAACGCGTGGCGCTCGCCTGCCTGCAGTTCGGCGATCGCCCTGTCGTGCGCTGGGAGATGGCC
>JBJOHO010000043.1:0-43199 GCA_046047615.1 Pseudomonadota bacterium | reverse complement strand
ACATCAAGATGACGGTGGAGCTGATTGCGCCCATCGCGATGGACGAAGGCCTGCGCTTTGCCATCCGCGAAGGCGGTCGCACCGTCGGCGCCGGCGTCGTCTCCAAGATCCTGCAGTAAGGCTCCCTAATCATGGCAAACCAGAACATCCGCATCCGCCTCAAGGCCTTCGACCACCGCTTGATCGACAACTCGGCCCGCGAGATCGTCGAGACGGCCAAGCGGACCGGCGCCACCGTCAAGGGGCCGGTCCCGCTGCCGGTCAAGATGGAGCGTTTCACGGTGCTTGTGGCGCCCCACGGGGACAAGGACGCACGGGACCAGTTCGAGCTGCGTACGCACAAGCGCCTGATGGACATCCTGAATCCGACTGACAAGACGGTGGATGCCCTCATGAAGCTCGAGTTGCCGGCTGGCGTCGACGTCCAGATCAAGCTCAACTGAAAAAACCCCAACGGGTGCTTGCGGGGCTGCGAAGGATCGCTTAGACTTCGCGCCCCTTTTCGCTGTCGGGCAATGCCTGCAGCGCGCGTTTTCGAACGCGGTATCGGGCAAGGTTGGGCAGGCGCAAGTCTGCCCAAGACCACTCGAAGCCAGCGCCACCCCCAGCCAGTGGGGCGCTGTAATCGACGGTCCATCCCTGCCAGGTGTCGCAAGCTGCAGCAGCCCGCCTCGGCAGGCCCCGCTGTATCGAACAGAGGAATGCGAGATGACTATCGGTCTTGTCGGTCGCAAGTGCGGCATGACGCGGGTGTTCACGGAAGCCGGTGAATCGGTTCCGGTGACCGTTGTCCAGGTATTGGCGAACCGCGTAACGCAGGTCAAGAATCAGGATGCCGATGGCTACCGCGCGGTGCAGGTGACCTACGGCGCGCGCCGCCCGCAGTTGCTGGGCAAGGCGGTGGCGGGACACTATGCGAAGGCCGGCGTGGAGCCGGGGCGTTCGCTCGTAGAATTCCGGCTCGTCGATGGCGAGGCCGCTGATGTCGCGGTCGGCGCCCAGTTCGATGCGGGCATGTTCTCCGCGGGCCAGCTGGTAGACGTCACTGGCACGACGATCGGCAAGGGATTTGCCGGCACCATGAAGCGGCACAACTTCCGCGGTGGCCCGGCTTCGCATGGTCACTCGGTCACGCATCGCGCGCCGGGGTCGATCGGCCAGCGCCAGACACCGGGTCGCGTGTTTCTGGGCAAGCGCATGTCCGGTCATATGGGTGTTGTTCGCCGCACCACCGAGAATCTCAAGGTCGTCCAGATCGATGCGGCCCGGAACCTGCTGTTGATCAGCGGTGCTGTGCCCGGTTCCGAGGGTGGCGAAGTGATCGTGCGCCCGTCCGTGAAGGCGGCGCGTCTTGCGCGTCGCCGCAGCATTGTCCCGAACAAGAAAGCCGAAGCGAAGAAGAAGTAAGGCCTCGCCATGAAGCTCAAGGTCATCAATGATGGTGCCGAGCTGGACGTCTCCGAGAAGACGTTCGGTGCGGCCTGGAACGAGGCGCTGGTGCACCAGCTTGTCACGGCCTACCGGGCTGCTGGGCGAGCGGGCACGAAGCGTCAGAAGAGTCGCGCAGAGGTGCGCGGCGGCGGCAAGAAGCCGTGGAACCAGAAGGGTTCGGGGTCCGCCCGCGCCGGATCCATCCGCAGCCCGATCTGGGTCGGCGGTGGTCGCGCCTTTGCGGCCCGGCCCCGCAGCTTCGAGCAGAAGGTCAACCGGAAGATGTATCGGGCTGGCCTGCGCTCCATGCTGGCCGAGTTGGTGCGCGGTGACCGCCTGTTGGTGGCGTCGCAGCTGTCGGTCATGGAGCCTCGTACGCGCTTGCTTGCCAAGCAGTTGCGCGACTGGTCGCTGACGAGCGTGCTGATCGTTGTGGAGGCGCAGGACGACAACCTCGTGCTCGCGGCGCGCAACTTGCCCTACGTCGATGTGCTGACGGCTGCTGCGGTCAATCCGCTTGCGTTGGCTGCCCACGACAAGGTGCTGATGACCGTTGGCGCCGTAAAGATGCTTGAGGAGCGCCTGCAATGAGCCGTGAGCGCCTGCTGAATATCCTGGTCGCGCCGCACGTCACCGAAAAGACGTCATTGGCGATGGCCAACAACAACCAGTACACCTTCCGTGTGCTTCGCAATGCCGACAAGACTGAGATCAAGTCGGCGGTAGAGCTCTTCTTCAACGTGAAGGTCGATTCTGTCCAGGTCGTGAATGAGCCGGGGAAGACCCGCCGTTTCGGTCGCATGACGGGTCGGACTCAGGACTGGAAGAAGGCCTATGTGCGTCTGGCTGCTGGCCAGGCGATCGACTTCGAGGCCCAGAGCAGGAACCAGGACCAGCGCTGAGGCGTGGTCCCATCCAGGTAACCCGACATGGCACTGATCAAACTCAAGCCCACTTCGCCCGGCGCGCGTTTCGTGGTGCGCATCGACCGTTCGCACCTGCACAAGGGTGACCCGTTCGGTCCGCTGACGGTCGCGCAAAGCAAGACCGGCGCGCGCAACCATTTCGGCCGGATCACAACCCGCCACAAGGGTGGTGGTTCTCGCCAGAAGTACCGGTTGATCGACTTCCTGCGCGACAAGGACGGCATTGCTGGCTCTGTCGAGCGTGTGGAGTACGATCCGAACCGCACTGCCCATATCGCCTTGGTCAAGTACGCTGACGGTGAGCGCCGTTACATCCTTGCGACCAAGGGCATGAAGGCGGGCGACGAGGTTCGAAGCGGGTCTGACTCGCCGATCAAGTCCGGAAACGCCATGGCGTTGCGGCACATTCCTGTCGGTTCCACCGTACACAACATCGAGATGAAGCCGGGTAAGGGCGGCCAGATGGCCCGTACCGCGGGCGCCTCGGTGCAGTACGTGGCGCGTGAGGGCGTGTTCGCTTATCTGCGCCTCAAGTCGGGTGAGACCCGCAAGGTTCACATCGATTGCCGGGCCACCCTGGGCGAGGTGAGCAACGACGAGCACAACCTGCGGGTCTACGGCAAGGCTGGCGCGAAGCGTTGGCTTGGAATCCGGCCAACCGTCCGCGGCGTCGTCATGAACCCGGTGGACCATCCGCACGGCGGTGGTGAGGGCAAGTCCGGGCAGGGCAACCCGCATCCGGTTTCGCCATGGGGCTGGCAGACGAAGGGCAAGAAAACCCGTCGCAACAAGCGCACCAGCAGCATGATCGTGCAGCGGAGGAAGTAAGCAGTGCCACGTTCGCTGAAGAAGGGCCCGTTCATCGATCTGCACCTCGCCAAGAAGGTTGAGGTTGCGGTGGCCCGCAATGACCGCAAGCCGATCAAGACCTGGTCGCGCCGATCGATGATCCTGCCGGAGATGGTCGGGTTGACCATCGCGGTGCATAACGGCAAGCAGCATTTGCCCGTGCTCGTGACTGAGAACATGGTTGGTCACAAGCTGGGTGAGTTCGCGCCGACACGTACCTTCAAGGGTCACGGCGGCGACAAAAAGGTTTCCTCGTAAGGGGTCGCGTGATGCAGGTCTTTGCAAAGTACCGCTACGCCCACATCTCGCCGCAGAAATGCCGGTTGATCGCAGATGTGGTGCGTGGCCAGGGTGTCGGCCTTGCGCTGTCGACGCTGCGGTTCATGCCCAAGAAGGGCGCGGGCATGGTTCTCAAGACGCTTGAGTCGGCAGTAGCCAACGCCGAGCACAACCACGGCGCCGACATCGACGAATTGCGCATCTCGCGCATTGAGGTTGACGAGGCTCCGCAGCAGAAGCGGTTTGCGGCGCGCGCCAAGGGGCGCGGGGCGCGGATCGTCAAGCGCTACAGCCATATCACGGTCCA
Source organism: Pseudomonadota bacterium (assembly GCA_046047615.1). Lineage (GTDB taxonomy): Bacteria > Pseudomonadota > Gammaproteobacteria > Steroidobacterales > Steroidobacteraceae > ZC4RG30. Next base: position 39,407 of record JBJOHO010000043.1, on the reverse strand, counting down.
CGTCAGCGACGGCAGGAAGGAATAGCGAATGGGCCAGAAGGTCAATCCGCTCGGCATACGCCTCGGCATCACCCGCGATTGGGTGTCCAAGTGGTACGCGGGCAAGAAGCAGTTCCCGGTCCAGGTTCTCACGGACTTCAGGGTCCGCGAGTTCCTTCGCAAGAAGCTTGCCGAGGCATCGGTCAGCCGCATTCACATCGAACGCGCGGCGCGCAAGGTCAATATCACCGTGCATACGGCGCGCCCGGGCATCGTGATTGGCAAGAAGGGCGAAGACATCGAGAAGCTGCGCGCCGACACCGGTCGCATGCTTGGGATGGGCGTTGCGGACGTACGCATCAACGTGGCGGAGATCCGCAAGCCGGAGCTCGAGTCGGCGCTGGTCGCGGAGGGCATTGCCCAGCAGATCGAGAAGCGCGTGATGTTCCGCCGTGCGATGAAGCGCGCCGTGATGAGCACGATGCGTTCTGGCGCACTGGGCGTGAAGATCCGTCTGTCCGGCCGGTTGAACGGCAGCGAAATTGCCCGCACGGAGCAGGTTCGCGAGGGTCGTATCCCGCTGCATACGTTCCGTGCGGACATCGACTACGCAACCGCCGAAGCGCGTACCACGTATGGCGTGATCGGTATCAAGGTCTGGATCTTCAAGGGCGAGGTCTTCGACCAGGCGCCTGAGTCGCAGGTCGAGTCCGTCGAGCAGGCTGCTGAGCAGCCGGCTACGGCCTGAGGTAGTCCGTCATGCTGCAACCGAAGCGTACAAAGTACCGCAAGCAGTTCAAGGGCCGTAATGCCGGTTTGTCGCAGCGCGGCAGCCATGTGGCTTTCGGCGAGTTCGGGCTCAAGGCCACGGAGCGCGCGCGGATGACCGCCCGCGAGATCGAGGCGGCGCGTCGCGCGATGGCCCGGGCCGTGAAGCGCGGTGGGCAGATCTGGGTGAGGGTCTTCCCGGACGTCCCTATCACGTCGAAGCCTCTTGAGGTCCGCATGGGTAGCGGCAAGGGCAACGTCGAGTACTGGGTTGCCAAGATCCAGCCCGGCAAGGTCCTCTTCGAGATGGAAGGGGTGACTGAGGAGCAGGCGCGGGAGGCGTTCCGCCTCGCGGGTGCGAAGCTCTCGGTCAGCACGATGTTCGTCAAGCGGCAGGTGCGTTGATGAAGGCCAAGGAATTGCGCGGCAAGTCCGCGAAGGATCTGGGCGACGAGTTGCTGTCGCTGCGTCGTGAGCAGTTCGCCTTGCGGCTGCAGCGCGCGACGGGGCAGTCGGTCAAGCCGGATCAGTTCGACAAGGTCCGCAAGAACATTGCGCGCCTCAAGACGGTGCAGCGCGAACTGAAGGGCGCGGCTGCCAATGGAGCCAAGGCATGAGCAACGCCGAGCAGGGCGCCGTGAAGGCGCAGCGCACGATGACGGGGAAGGTGGTCAGCAGCAAGACTGCGAAGACCATTGCCGTGGAGATCAGCCGCCTGGTCAAGCATCCGGTGTACGGCAAGTACATCCGGCGCACCACGCGCCTGCTTGCGCATGATGAAGCCGGCGAGGCCCGTGAGGGGGATACGGTAGCGATTGCCCCCTGCCGTCCGATGTCGCGCCACAAGTCGTGGCGGCTGGTGTCGGTCGTCGAGCGCGGCGCCACGGTTTGATGCTTTTCGAGGCAGGTGCAAGATGATCCAGATGCGCACGTTGCTCAATGCCGCTGACAACAGCGGCGCCAAGACCTTGATGTGCATCAAGGTCCTGGGCGGCTCACACCGCCGCTATGCGACCGTCGGTGACGTCATCAAGGTTAGCGTCAAGGACGCTATCCCGCGTGGCAAGGTGAAAAAGGGCGAAGTCTATGATGCGGTTGTCGTTCGCACTGCGTTCGGCGTCCGGCGGCCCGACGGCTCGTTGATCCGCTTCGATGGCAATGCCGCGGTGTTGCTCAACCAGAAGCTCGAGCCGATCGGCACGCGCATCTTCGGGCCCGTCACGCGCGAGCTGCGGACGTCGCGGTTCATGAAGATCATTTCGCTGGCCCCTGAGGTTCTCTGAGGTCAATGGCATGAACAAGCTCCGCAAAGGTGATCAGGTAGTCGTGCTGTCAGGGCGCGACAAGGGCCGCAAGGGTACGGTTCTTGAGGTGCTCGCCGACGGCAAGGTCGTGGTCGAGGGTGTGAACGTCGTGCGCAAGCACCAGCGTCCCAACCCGCAGCGCAACGAGCAGGGCGGCATCCAGGACAAGGCCATGCCGCTTCACGGCAGCAAGGTCGCGATCTTCAACGCTGCGACGGGCAAGGGTGGCCGGGTTGGGTTCCGCACCTTGGCCGATGGCAAGAAGGTCCGGTTCTTCAAGTCCAACAACGAAGTACTTGACGTCTGAACAGGACGAACATGAGCAGATTGCAGGATTACTACCGCGACACCGTCATCCCGAAGCTCCGCAAGGATCTCGGGATCGCGAATCCGATGCAGGTGCCGCGCATCACCAAGATCACGGTGAACATGGGTGTCGGCGAGGCCGTTGCTGACCGCAAGCTGGTCGATGCCGCTGCTGGCGACATGGCGAAGATCACCGGCCAGAAGGCGTTGATCACGCGCTCGAAGAAAGCGATCGCTTCCTTCAAGTTGCGCGAAGGCCTGCCGATCGGCTGCAAGGTCACGCTGCGCGGCGAGCGCATGTACGAATTCCTTGATCGTTTGATCACGATCGCGATGCCGCGTATTCGTGACTTCCGTGGCGTGTCGTCCCGTGCCTTCGATGGGCGGGGCAATTACACCCTTGGCGTCAAGGAACAGATCATTTTTCCGGAAATCCAGTACGACACGATCGACAAGCTCCGGGGAATGGATATCACGATCACCACGAACGCCGCGGACGACGCCCACGGTCGTGCGCTCCTGGAAGCTTTCAACTTCCCGTTCCGCAAGTAAGGCGACGAGGACAGAGTCGATGGCCAAGACGAGTATGGTCGAGCGCGAGAAGCGCCGGGCGCGCACCGTGCAGAAGTACGCTGCGAAGAGGGCGTCTCTGAAGGAAGCGATCCGCGATCCTCAGACGTCGCCGGAGGATCGCGCGGCTGCGCAGGTGAAGCTGCAGCAGTTGCCGCGAGACGCCAGCCCTTCCCGCGGGCGAAACCGCTGCCAGCTCACCGGGCGGCCTCGCGGCGTTTACCGCAAGTTTGGTCTGGCGCGCACCAAGATCCGTGAAGTCGCCAACCGTGGCGAGATCCCCGGTCTGGTCAAGGCGAGCTGGTAGGAGGCCCTGCAAACATGAGCATGACTGATCCTGTCGCCGACCTGCTGACGCGAATCCGCAATGGACAGAGCGCCGGCAAGCCCCAGGTGAGCCTCGATTCCTCCAAGATCAAGACAGCCATCGTGCGGGTCCTGAAGGATGAGGGTTATGTCGCGGACTTCCACATCGCTGACGAAGCCGGCAAGCCTCGTCTTACGATTGACCTGAAGTACTTCGAGGGCCGTCCCGTCATCGACCGTCTCGAGCGGGTGAGCCGCCCTGGACTCCGGGTATACCGCGGGCAGGACGAGCTCCCGAAGGTGCTCGGCGGTATGGGTACGGTCATCGTCTCCACGCCGCGTGGCGTGATGACCGATCGTCAGGCCCGGGCCATTGGCCAGGGTGGCGAAGTTCTCTGCATCGTGGCCTGACGGCCGCGCCGCAACAAAGGGTTCAAGCATGTCCCGCGTAGCCAAGAAGCCGGTACCCCTGCCACAGGGTGTTACGGCCACCGTTACTTCCGACCTTGTCACCATCAAGGGTGCAAAGGGCTCGGTAAACCTGCCGCTCGCCACCGGCGTGAGCGTGGTCCAGGCCGACAAGGCGCTGTCCGTGTCCTACTCGGACGGCGAGGGCGTCGCCGCGTTGGCCGGGTCGACCCGCGCACATTTGGCCAACATCGTCACCGGTGTGACTGCCGGGTTCGAGCGCAAGCTTGAATTGGTAGGTGTTGGATATCGTGCCGCCATGGCTGGCAAGGTCCTGAACCTGACTCTTGGGTTCTCGCATACGGTTGCGTATGACGTGCCCGAGGGCATCACGATCGAGACCCCGAGCCAGACCGAGGTGCTCATCAAGGGCATCGACAAGCAGCGCGTCGGGCAGGTTGCCGCCGAGATCCGCAGTTACCGTCCACCCGAGCCCTACAAGGGCAAGGGCGTGAAGTACGCTGGAGAGCGGATCGTCCTTAAGGAAGGCAAGAAGAAGTAGCGCGAGGAGCAGCGACCATGAGTATTTCCACGAAGGACCGCCGCCTGCGCCGTGCGATCAAGACACGCCAGCACATCCGCGAGCTCGGTGTTGCGCGTCTGACGATCCACCGGACCCCGCGCCACATCTACGCGCAGGTGTTCGATGCACAGGGTGCTACCGTGCTTGCCACTGCCTCGACCGTCCAGGGCGAGGTTGCGGCCGGCCTTCAGGGCACCGGCAACGTCGATGCGGCCAAGGCCGTCGGTCGTGCCATCGCCGAGCGTGCGCTGAAGGCGGGCATCACCAAGGTGGCGTTCGACCGTTCAGGATTCCGTTATCACGGCCGCGTGAAGGCGCTGGCTGACGCGGCCCGCGAAGCCGGCCTCGAGTTCTAAGCAGGACCCAACGACATGGCACGAGTCGACAAGAATCAGAGCGCTGACGATTTCACCGAAAAGTTGGTGGCCGTCAATCGCACCGCCAAGACGGTCAAGGGCGGCCGCCAGTTCGGCTTCACCGCGCTCACCGTTGTGGGCGATGGTGCGGGCCGGGTCGGTTTCGGTTTTGGCAAGGCGCGCGAAGTTCCGGTGGCGATTTCCAAGGCAATGGCCCAGGCACGCAAGAACATGGTTCATGTGAGCCTGAAGAACGACACCCTCCATTACATGGTCCGCGGTACCCACGGGGCAACCCGTGTGCTGATGCAGCCGGCATCGGGTGGTACCGGAGTCATCGCCGGAGGCGGCATGCGTGCCGTTCTGGAGTGTGTTGGCGTTCGCAACGTCCTCGCCAAGAGCTATGGATCGCGAAATCCCATCAACGTCGTGCGCGCCACCATCAATGCGTTGGCGGCGATCCGCTCGCCTGCGAATATCGCGGCGAAGCGCGGCAAAAGCGTCGAAGACATCCTGGGTTGAGGCGTCATGGGCAACGTGAAAATCACGCTCGTCAAGAGCATCCACGGTCAGTTGAAGTCGATCGCATCCTCGGTGCGGGGGCTTGGGCTTCGCCGTCGGCACCATAGCGTTGTCGTTGCTGACACGCCGGAGAACCGCGGCATGATCAATGCGGCGATTCACCTTCTGAAGGTCGAGGAGTCCAAGTGATGCGCCTGAATTCGCTCAAGCCCGGTGAAGGATCGAAGCGGGCCCGCCTTCGCGTGGGTCGTGGCGCCTCGGCTGGGCAGGGAAAGACCTGCGGCCGTGGCGTCAAGGGACAGCGGGCGCGCAAGGGTGGCTATCACAAGGTCGGCTTTGAGGGCGGACAGATGCCGTTGCAGCGTCGGCTGCCGAAGGTCGGTTTCCGCTCGGCCATGAAGGCCACCCGTGCCGAAGTTCGTTTGTCGGAAGTCGCCGGCATGACCGAGCAGGTGGTCGATCTGGCGGCCTTGAAGGCCGCCGGGATCGTCCCAGCGCACGCGGAGCAGGCGAAAGTCGTGCTTTCGGGCGAAATTGCCCGTGCTGTAACGCTGCGGGGCGTTGGCGCGACGAAGGGTGCTGCCGCCGCCATCCTGGCTGCCGGCGGTAGTGTCGAGCAGGCGGTCTGACGCCAACCCCATGGCCAGCCCAAACACCAATCCGGCAGCTGCACTCGGTGACGTGACCCGCTTCGGCGAGATCCGGGGCCGATTGCTGTTCCTGATCGGTGCACTGGTCGTGTATCGCACGGGGACATTCATACCCGTTCCGGGCATCGATCCGTTGCAGGTGGCGCGGTTTTTCCAGGACCAGTCGCAGACGATTCTTGGAATCGTGAACATGTTCTCGGGTGGTGCGCTCGAGCGCCTGTCGATCTTCGCGATGGGGGTGATGCCCTACATTTCGGCTTCCATCATTGTGCAGATGGCTTCCATGGTGGTTCCGTCGCTGATGGAATTGCGGAAGGAAGGGGAGTCAGGGCGTCGCAAGATCACCCAGATGACCCGTTATGGAACGGTCGTGCTCGCCTTGTTCCAGTCTTTCGCGGCCGCGCTGAGCCTGCAGAACGGTGGCATGGTGCTTACACCCGGTTGGGTGGGCTGGTTGATCCCGGCGACGGTAACCATGACAACCGGGACGATGTTCCTGATGTGGCTGGGTGAGCAGATCACCGAGCGCGGTATCGGCAACGGCATCTCGATGATCATCCTCGTCGGCATCCTCGCCGGATTGCCCGGCGCTGTGGGCAACACCTTCGAGCAGGTCAATACAGGAGAGATTTCGGGACCGTTTGCCATCCTGCTGCTCGCGATCGTTGTCTTGGTGACCTGGTTCTGCGTTTACGTCGAGCGCGCCCAGCGCCGGATTACCGTCAACTATGCCAAGCGGCAGGTTGGCAGGAAGATGTATGGCGGTCAGACCAGCCACCTGCCCTTCAAGCTGAACATGTCAGGCGTTATCCCGCCGATCTTTGCTTCGAGCCTGCTGTTGCTGCCCGCGACGTTTGCAAGTTTCGGCGGTGCGGGTGCCGAGTCTGGTCCGGGGGCCTGGTTGCAGGAGATCTCGGCTGCGCTGAATTACGGGCAGCCGCTGCACACGGTGCTTTATGCAGCGCTGATCATATTCTTCTGCTTTTTCTATACGGCGCTCGTATTCAATGCGCGTGACACGGCGGAGAACCTGAAGAAGTCCGGTGCGTTCATCCCCGGGATCCGGCCTGGTGAGCAGACCGGGCAGTACATCGATACGGTGCTGACGCGGCTTACCCTGTGGGGTGCCCTGTACATCACCGCCGTTTGCCTGGTCCCGGAATTGCTGCTTGCGCAGGGCGCGACGCCGTTCCAGTTCGGGGGCACCTCGCTGCTGATCGTGGTGGTGGTGGTGATGGATTTCATGGCCCAGCTGCAGGCGCACATGATGTCGCACCATTACCCGGGGTTGATGAAGAAGGCGAACCTGCTTGGAGCAGGGCGCAACGGCGCTGGCGGCTGACCAGCCGTCCGGCACAGGGCAACGAGGATTCGAAAATGAAGGTACGTCCGTCCGTCAAGAAGATCTGCAAGAACTGCAAGATCGTGCGTCGTCGCGGGGTGGTCTACGTGATCTGCTCCACCGACACGCGTCACAAGCAGCGGCAGGGCTGATCGGAACGTTTATTCCGGTCAATGGTTGATTTGGCAATGTTTCCACGTAAAATGCCGCGCCTTTTCCGCGGCTTCGGGGCGAGCAGATGGCACGTATAGCCGGTATCAATATCCCGATGAACAAGCATGTCTGGATCGGGCTGACCCATATCTATGGGATTGGCCGGACCCGGGCAAAGGAAGCCTGTTCAGGGGCAGGCGTCAGGCCGACGACCAAGGTCAAGGACCTGACGGAGGCCGAAGTTGCGGCGTTGCGCTCCGCCGTCGCCAAGTGGGCGGTCGAGGGTGACCTGCGGCGCGAAGTGTCCATGAACATCAAGCGTTTGATGGACCTGGGTACCTGGCGTGGCATTCGGCATCGGCGTGGTTTGCCCATGCGCGGCCAGCGTACGCGCACTAACGCGCGCACCCGCAAGGGCCCGCGCAAGCAGGCCGTGAAGCTCAACGCGCCTCCGGGCAAGTAACAGTTAAAGAGGCACAGGTAGACCCATGGCTGACCAGAAGACGGCTGCGGCGAACGCGAAGAAGCCCAAAAAGGCACGGAAGAACGTGCTCGACGGGATCGCGCATATCCACGCGTCCTTCAACAACACCATCGTCACCATTACGGACCGGCAGGGGAACACCTTGTCTTGGGCGACGTCTGGTGGCAGTGGCTTCCGCGGTTCGCGCAAGAGCACCCCGTTTGCTGCGCAGGTTGCGGCCGAGAAGGCCGGCATCGCTGCCCAGGAGCACGGGCTCAAGAACGTCGAAGTGCGCGTTGGTGGCCCTGGTCCGGGTCGGGAGTCCGCGGTGCGGGCACTCAACGCCTGCGGTCTCAAGATCACCAGCATTTCGGATGTCACTCCGATCCCGCATAACGGTTGCCGCCCGCCGAAGAAGCGCCGGGTCTGAAGCAGCGTAACGGACAGGAAAGCAGAACATGGCGCGTTATATCGGTCCCAAGTGCAAGCTCTCGCGTCGCGAGGGTACTGACCTGTTCCTCAAGAGTGGCGCAAAGCCGCTTGAGAGCAAGTGCAAGCTTCAGGTCCCACCGGGCGGCATCAAGGGCGAGCGCCGTACGCGCCTGTCCGACTACGGCGCCCAGTTGCGCGAGAAGCAGAAGCTGCGCCGCATGTACGGTGTGCTTGAACGGCAGTTCCGCAACTACTACCACGAGGCCAGCCGGCGTACCGGTGCCACCGGCGCCACGCTGCTGCAGCTTCTTGAGTGCCGCCTGGACAATGTCGTGTATCGCATGGGCTTTGCCTCCACACGTGCTGAGGCGCGTCAGCTGGTGAGCCACAAAGGCATCCAGGTGAACGGGCAGACCGTGACGATCGCGTCCTACCAGGTCGCGGCTGGCGATACCGTGCAGGTTCGTGAAAAGGCGCGTAACCAGCTGCGTGTGCAGGGTGCACTTGCCAGCGCATCCCAGGCCGGTTTTCCGGAGTGGCTGGACGTCAACGAAAAGGAAATGCGCGGCGTCTTCAAGGCGGCGCCGGGACGCGACGACGTCCTGCCGGATATCAACGAGAACCTCGTCGTCGAGCTGTACTCGAAGTGATCTTGGAGGTGCGATGCAATCCCCGGTAAGCGAATTCCTCAAGCCGCGCAACGTTCTCGTCACCCCGGTCGCGCCGCGGCAGGCGCGGGTCGTTATCGAGCCCTTCGAGCGTGGATTTGGGCATACGTTGGGCAACGCCTTGCGGCGCGTGCTCCTTTCGTCCATGCCCGGCGCGGCGATCACGGAAGTCGAGATCGAGGGTGTGCTCCACGAGTACACCAGCATGGAGGGTGTCCAGGAGGATGTCGTGGACGTCCTTCTCAACCTCAAATCCATCGCACTGCGCATGCATGCCCGGGACGTCGCGGAACTGCGCCTGCACAAGCGCGGCCCCGGTCCTGTGACTGCGGGCGATATCCAGTTGGACCACGACATCGAGATCGTCAACCCGGACCTTGTCATCGCCAATCTCACAAAGGCTGGCGAACTGAACATGCAGATCAAGGTCGAGAAGGGGCGCGGCTATCGTCCGGCGCTGCAGCAGGTCGCGTTCGAGGAGGCATCGCGCCCGATCGGCAGGCTTCAGCTGGATGCGTCCTTCAGCCCTGTGCGGCGAGTGACTTACGCCGTTGAGGCGGCGCGCGTCGAGCAGCGCACGGACTTGGACAAGTTGGTGCTCGATATTGAGACCAATGGGACCATTGAGGCCGACGAGGCCATCCGCCGTTCCGCCGACATCCTGCGGGACCAGCTTTCCGTGTTCGTTGCCCTGCAGGGGGAACACGAGAAGCCGGGCGAAGAGACCATCATGGAGTTCGATCCGCTCCTGCTTCGTCCTGTGGACGAGCTGGAGCTCACGGTGCGCAGTGCCAACTGCCTGAAGGCCGAGAACATCCACTACATCGGCGATCTGGTGCAGCGCACCGAGGTCGAGCTGCTGCGCACGCCGAATCTCGGCAAGAAGTCCCTGACCGAAATCAAGGAAGTGCTGCAGGGCCACGGTCTCATGCTTGGCATGCGCCTGGACGGCTGGCCGCCTGCGGGCCTGCGCCACGACGACGAACGCAACACGATCTGACGGAAGAGTAGCCCATGCGTCATCAACTTTCCGGCCGCCAGCTGTCGCGCAATGCACCGCATCGCCGCGCCATGCTGCGCAACATGGCCGTCTCGCTGCTTCAGCACGAGACGATCCGTACCACCGTACCCAAGGCCAAGGAGCTGCGTCGCGTTGTCGAGCCGCTGATCACCTTGGGCAAGATCGATACCGAAGCCAAGCGCCGCCTGGCGTTCGCCCGGCTGCGTGATGTCAAGGTCGTGGACAAGCTTTTTGCCGACCTCGGTCCTCGTTTCAAAGCCCGTCCGGGTGGCTACACCCGCATCCTGCACATGGCGCCTCGTCCTGGCGACAACGCCCCGATGGCATTGATGCAGTTGGTTGAGTCGGTCGGCGAAGCGGCTGCTGAAGCCGCGCCCAAGAAGAAAGCTGCCCGCAAGAAGAAGGCTGCCGCCGCGGCCTGATCCGCCAGCGGAGGCTGAAGTCTCCGTGTCGGCCCGAGACTCCCGCCTGCGCCTGCCGCTCCGAGCGGCCGGCGCATGAAGGCGGGAGTTTTCGTTATGGCGGAGCCGAGGCCGCGAAGGCATCGCGGGTGAGGTTCTCGTGCCCCTCTGGGGTGACGACGAGGTTGTCCTCGATGCGAACGCCTCCGCAGGTCCTCAACCGTTCGACCATGGGCCAATCGACCAGCTTCGCTTCGGCCGTCGAGCGGAGCCGATCCAGCAGCATCGGGATGAAGTAGAGCCCGGGCTCCAGCGTCACGACAAAGCCGCTCTCCAATGTCCTCGTCAAGCGCAGGAACTCGTGGCCGGCGGGAGGCAGCCGCGGAGGTCCATCGGGGTCCGGCAGGCGTCCCGCAACGTCATGGACCTGAAGGCCGAGCAGGTGACCCAGCCCGTGCGGCATGAAAGACCGGGTTACGCCGAGTCCGACACAACTCTCTGGCGATCCGCGCCACAAGCCCAGTTCGGCGAGCAGTTCGCCGATGAGTTCATGGCAGCGCAGGTGCAGTGCCACCCAATCGCAGCCCGGCCGGATGTCCCGCGCAAGGCTATTCTGCAACCGCCACATCCGCCGAATGACGCCGGGAAACTCCACTTCTCCCTCGGCCGCCCAGGTCCGTGTGATGTCGCTGCCGTATCCGTCGCAGGGAGCACCCGCATCTATGAGCAAGGTGCGCAGGCGCGCCGGGGCATGCCGGTCGAGTGTCTGGTGGTGCAGGACGGCACCGTGGCCGTTCAGCGCAACGATGGCGTTGTAAGGCAACTCCTGTTCGCGTGCGCCGCAGCCGCCGAGGAACGCACGGTGGATCTCGAATTCGCTGGCACCGTCCCGGAAGGCGCGCAACGCGGCGATATGCCCCAGCGCACCGCGCCGGCTGGCCAACCGGAGGCGACCCACCTCATGCGGCGTCTTGCGCACCCGCTGCTCGTGAAGCCTCGCGAGCACGCGGGGGGGGTTGACGGCGCCAAAGCGGGACACGTCGAGACCCGGTGACTCCTCGCCTATATAGGCCCACGTGCGGTTGTCGCAAACAAGCGCAGACGGCCACGTCCCGGCGTCGTCAAACTCCTCGATGTCGAAGGCTGAGGTCCACGCCCCGCTCGGTGGTACTGGGGGCTGGTGCCAGAAATCCTCACAGCGCGGCACCAGCAGGTGGGGACGGTGCCCGGGACGCACAAGCAGGACGCTCCCGGCCGCAACCTCGCCCGGAACCCACCACGAAAAATGCGGGTTGGGGCGGAATGGATAGGACTGGTCGTCCAGGAATGCCAGTCGAGGACGGCCCGCCGCGATGACGAGTCCGTCGAATCCCGTGCCGTCCAGTGCGACGGCAAGCCGCCCCTGCAAAACAGCAAGGTGGGCCGCGTGCTGCGCCGCGTTCAGCGCATCTTCATCTTGTATCCGCATAGTAGGAGCGTCTGCGAAGCTGGGCCGCTTGGCAATGCCCCCGGAACCCTCCGGGGTATTTCAAATTGTCAATCGCAGCTATAGACTCCGCGGTCAGCGATTACTGGGTCGCCGGTCGGTCGTGAAAATCGCCCAGCCGTTTCGGGTCTCTCGCCATCAACCATCATTTTGGGGTATCGACGAATGAACATGAAGCTCGCTCTGGGTGCCTTCGCTGTGGCCGTTGCGCTGGCCGGTTGCGCCAAGCAGGAAGAGGCCGCTCCGGCCGCCGAGGCTCCGGCCGCTGAAGCCCCGGCCGCCGAGGCCGCTCCGGCCGAAGCCGCTCCGGCTGCTGAGGCTCCGGCTGCTGAGGCTCCGGCCGCCGAGGCTGCTGCTCCGGCCGCCCAGTAATCACGCCCTGCGTGATTGCCCGTCCGGACCACGGTCCGGACACAACAAGGCCCGGACCGGTTCGCCGCTCCGGGCTTTGTCTTGTGGACCTCCCCCATGTCGCTCCCTGACATCTCCCTGCGTGACGCCCGGGAATCCCCGGCAGACCAGGCTTGGATCGCAACAGCGTTCGCCGACTACGTCATGGAATTGGCCCATGGCGACACGCCAGGGCTCCCCGACCGGCACGTGGTCGCGGACTGGCTGCGGGACCGCAACACGCGCCTGATGTGCATCACGCTGGGTCGCCAGCCGGCCGGCTTCGCGCTGTTGGTCGGCCAGCGCTGCGACAAGGCCGGTACCGCCCGCTATCAGCTCTCTGATTTCTACGTTGCACGCAGTTGCCGCCGCCGTGGCATTGGGCGACGTGCCGCCCGGTTGCTGATGGACCGGTTTGCCGGCGACTGGGAAGTGCGGCAGCCTGCGCGTCTTGGCAGCGCCGTGGCGTTCTGGCGCGCCGTCATCCGCCAATACACCGCTGGCGTCTTCGAGGAGCGGTTGGTGGATGGCGAGTTCCGCCAGCGATTCAGGTCCGGCGCGCGCGATCCAGCAAGGGCTTGAGGAAGCGCCCGGTCTCGGACGCCGCTTCCGCGGCGATGCGCTCCGGCGTACCGGCAGCAAGGATGCGGCCGCCGCCTGCTCCGCCCTCCGGCCCCAGATCGACCACCCAGTCCGCAGTCTTGACCACGTCGAGGTTGTGCTCGATGACCACCACCGTGTTGCCCTCGTCCCGCAGCCTGTGCAGCACCTTGAGCAACTGCGCCACGTCGTGGAAGTGCAGGCCGGTTGTGGGCTCGTCGAGGATGTAGAGCGTGCGGCCGGTGGCGCGTTTGGCCAGTTCGCGCGCGAGTTTCACGCGCTGCGCCTCGCCTCCCGACAGGGTGGTTGCGTTCTGGCCCAGGCGCACATAGGACAGTCCGACATCCACCAGCGTCTGCAACTTGCTGGCGATGGCGGGCACTGGCTGGAAGAAGGCCAGTGCATCCTCGATGGTCATCTGCAGCACATCGTGGACCGACTTGCCGCGCCAGCGGATCTCCAACGTCTCACGGTTGTAGCGCTGGCCCTGGCAGACATCGCAGGGGACGTAGACATCAGGCAGGAAGTGCATCTCGACCCGGATCAGGCCGTCGCCCTGGCAGGCCTCACAGCGTCCGCCCTTGACGTTGAAGCTGAAACGGCCGGCATCGTAGCCACGGGTGCGCGCCTCGGGCACCTGCGCAAACAGCTCGCGCAAGGGCGCGAACAGGCCGGTGTACGTGGCGGGATTGCTGCGCGGCGTACGCCCGATGGGGCTCTGGTCGATGTCGATGACGCGGTCGATGTATTCCATGCCCTCGATACGCTCGAGGGCCGCCGCGGCCTCGTTGCCCAGCCCCAGATGGTGGCAGGCCGCCCGATACAGCGTGTCGTTGACCAAGGTCGATTTGCCCGACCCGGATACCCCGGTCACGCAGGTGAGCAGGCCCAACGGGAAGGCCGCGTCGACCGAACGCAGGTTGTTGCCTCGCGCGCCCACCAGCCGCAGCCACCGGCCCTCCTGGGGCGTGCCGCGCTGGGCCGGAACCGCGATCGCCTCGCGGCCACTGAGGTAACGACCCGTCAGTGAATCGGGGTGGGCCTTGATCTCGGCCGGGGTGCCCTGCGCGACGATGGCGCCGCCGTGGACGCCGGCACCGGGACCCAGGTCCACCACATGGTCCGCCATCAGGATGGCGTCCTCGTCGTGCTCGACGACAATCACCGTGTTGCCCAAGTCACGAAGGCGCTGCAGCGTCCCCAGCAGGCGCATGTTGTCGCGCTGGTGCAGGCCGATGGAAGGCTCGTCCAGGATGTACATCACCCCGGTCAGGCCCGAGCCGACCTGGCTTGCAAGGCGGATGCGCTGCGCCTCACCGCCCGAGAGCGTCTCGGCGCTGCGGTCGAGCGTGAGGTAATCCAGCCCGACATCAACCAGAAAACGCAGCCGGTCCGCCACCTCACGGACGATGCGCGAGGCGATCTCGCCGCGCCACCCCGACAGGGAGAGTTCGCGATAATGGTCCAGCGCCGCTGCGACACTCAGCCGCGACACCTCGGGCAGCGATTGGCCAGCGACGAAGACGTGGCGGGCCGCCTGGTTGAGCCTGGCACCCTCGCAGACGGTGCAGGTGCGCGTGCCCCTGAAGCGCCCGATTTCCTCGCGTACGGTGGCCGATTCGGTCTCGCGGTAACGACGCTCGAGGTTCGGCAGGATGCCCTCGAAAGCGTGGTGCTTGCGCACGCGGCGGCCTCGGGCATCGGTCTGCCAGAAATCCAGTGTCGCTTCGCCGCTGCCGTGAAGGATCACCTCGCGGACCGTTGCGGGCAGCTGCGCCCAAGGGATCTCCGGATCGAAGCCGTAATGGTCGGCCAGCGAGCGGATCATCTGGAAGTAGTAGCCATGACGGCGATCCCAGCCGCGCACGGCGCCACCGGCCAGCGACAGTTCCGGGTGCAGCACCACGCGCGCAGGATCGAAGAATTCCTGGTAGCCCAGGCCGTCGCAGCCTTCGCAGGCGCCGCTGGGGCTGTTGAACGAGAACAGCTTGGTCTCCAGCGCCGGCAGGCTGTAGCCACAGTGCACGCAGGCGTGGCGGCTGGAGAAGGTCTGCTCTGCGTGCGCGATGCCATCATGCGTGAACGCCAGGCGTGCGATGCCATTGCCCAATCGCAACGCGGTTTCGAAGGACTCGGCAAGGCGCTGGCCGATGTCCGCACGGGCCCGGAAGCGGTCGATCACCGCGTCGATGTCATGCTTGCGCCTGGGTTCAAGCGCCGGCACTGCGTCGAGCTCCATCACCTTGCCGTCGACGCGTACGCGGACGAAGCCTTTCGCCGCCAGTTCTGCAAGGATTTCCGCGTGCTCGCCCTTGCGTCCGGCCACCATCGGCGCCAACAGCATGCCAGTGCCACCCTCGGGCAGGGCCAGCACCTGGTCCACCATCTGGCTGACCGTCTGCGCGGCGAGGTCCGTGCCATGCTCGGGGCAGCGCGGCACGCCGGCGCGCGCATATAGCAGGCGCAGGTAGTCGTGGATCTCCGTGACCGTGCCGACGGTGGAACGCGGATTGTGTGAGGTCGCCTTCTGCTCGATGGCGATCGCGGGCGAGAGGCCTTCAATGCTGTCGACGTCCGGCTTGTCCATCATCGAGAGGAACTGTCGGGCATAGGCCGACAGCGACTCCACGTAACGGCGCTGGCCCTCCGCATAGAGTGTGTCGAAGGCAAGCGAGGACTTGCCCGAACCCGACAGGCCGGTGAGCACGATCAGCCGGTTGCGCGGCAGGTCGACATCAATGTTGCGCAGGTTGTGGGTGCGCGCGCCGCGGATGCGCAGGCTTTGCATGGCGACTCGGGGTGCGTGGACAAACGGCTACTATAGCGGTGTGGCCACGGGCCGCCGCCTTTTCCGCATGAACACGGCAGATTCTCAGCGCCTGCCGCGGAACGGGCCGACTAGAATGGCGCCCACACCACGCAACAGGGGAAACACATGGCACGCGGCGTCAACAAGGTGATCCTGGTCGGCAACCTCGGGCAGGATCCGGAAGTCCGGGCAATGCCCTCGGGCGGCAACGTTGCCAACCTGCGCATCGCCACCACCGACAGCTGGACCGACAAGCAGTCCGGCGAGCGCAAGGAATCCACCGAGTGGCACACCGTGGTGCTGTTCGGGCGCACGGCCGAAGTGGCCAGCCAGTACCTGCGCAAGGGCTCCCAGGTCTTCATCGAGGGCCGCCTGCGTACCCGCAAGTGGCAGGACAAGAGCGGCAACGACAAGTACAGCACCGAGATCGTCGCCAGTGACATGCAAATGCTGGGCGGCGGCGGCGGCCGCGGTGCTGGCGGCGGCATGGGAGGCTCTCCGGAGGGCGGTGGCTATGCCCAGGAGCCCCGTGGCGGCGGCAGCGCGCCGGCTTCGGGCAACGATCCGTTCATCGACGACGACATCCCGTTCTGAGCCGGCGGCCTGGCTCAGGGCTGCGCGCTGGCGCAGCCCAGAGCCACCAGCACCCGGTGCACACCGGGTGCGTGGGTCAACCACGGCGCCGCCAGCGTCAGCAGGCCGGCCAACAATACCAATACGCCTGCCGCGGTCCGGCCCCCGCCCCGTTGGAATTGCGAAAGCCAGCGGCTGCCTGACCAGGTCAACGGCAGCATCACCGGCAAGGTGCCTATTCCGAAGGCGAACATCGTCAGTCCGCCGGCCAAGGGGTCGGCCTGCAGCCATGCGGCGCTGAGCAGGGTGGCGCTGAGGCCGCACGGCAGCCAACCCCACAACAGCCCCGCCATGAAGCGGCGCACGCCGGTATCGAGCGGCAGCAGACGTTGCCGCAGCGCACGCAGGACCGGGCCCAGGGGGCCGGGCAGTGCCTGCGTGCCCAGACCTCTCACGAGGCCCAGCATGCGCAGGGCGGCCCATACCAGTACCAGACCCACCACGGCCCGCAACGACTGCCCAAGGACCGGGGAGCGGAACAGTCCGACCACGCCGTGTCCCAGGCCACCGGCCACCGTGCCCGCCACGGTGTACCCGGCGATGCGCCCGAGGTTCGGTTGCAGCGCCGAGCCGAGAGTGCGGCAGGGGAAGGCGGTTGCGATGCCGCCACACATGGCAACGCAGTGCACGCCTCCCAGCAGTCCGCTGAGGAACGCTGCGCCGATCACCAAGGTGTCAATCGGCATTGCGCTCGCCAGACGGGGGGCGGTCGTCCGCGAGGATGTCCAGCGGTGCGCTGTCCAGCGACTCGAACTGTCCGCTGCGCACCGCCCAGATGAAGGCCCAGATCCCCGCCACCAGCAGCAGCAGGCTCAACGGGATCAACAGCAGGAGGATGATCATGGGGTGAGGGTGTCCCGGAGGCGGTTCAGGCGCAGGGCGTTGAAGGTGACCGTCAGCGAGGATACGACCATCGCCAGTGCCGCGAGCCAGGGTGTCACCAGACCTGCTGCTGCCACCGGCAGGGCGACCACGTTGTAGCCCAGCGCCCAAGTGAGGTTCTCGCGGATGATGCGGCGGGCGCGCTGCGCCAGTTGCAGCATCCACGGGATGCGGGTCAGCGCGGTGGAGACCAGTACCACGTCGGCGGACTGGCGCGCCAACGGCGCACCACTGGCCAGGGCGATCGAGACGTCCGCGCCGCCGAGCACGGGAGCATCGTTGATGCCATCACCGACCATGCCGACCATGCGCCCCAGCGCCTGCCATTCACGCACGCGGGCCAGCTTGTCTTCCGGTGCCAGACGGCCGGCACAAAAGTGGATGCCGACCGCAGCGGCGAAGTGTTCGACCCTGTCGACCGCGTCACCACTGAGCAGATGGACCTCCAGGCCCGCATCCTGCAGCTGCCGCACGACGGCCGAAGCCTCAGGCCGGGGCGAGTCCTCGATGTGGAAGGCCGCGATGGGCATCTGATTCCGGGACAGCCAGAGCCAGTCGTCGAGCCTGTCGATACCGGGCAGCGCGGCCTGCGGGGCAGCAAAGGCGCGCTGGCCCAGCCGCCAGACGTGGCCGTCCAGACACCCCTGCAGGCCGGCACCGGCCTGTTCCTGCAAGTCCGAGACCGCGGCGGCCAAGTCGTCCGGCCTGAGGCCGCCGGCGACGGCCGCATCCGCAAAGGCGGCCGCCAAGGGGTGGCGGCTGTGGCGCTCCAACGCTGCTGCCACTCGCAGGGCGTACCGGGCATCCTCGCCTGCCGCATGGACCGTGGCGACGATCGTGGGGTGACCGTGGCTCAACGTGCCCGTCTTGTCGAAAACAACGTCCGTGAGCCCTGCCAGCGCCTCCAAGGCGCCGGCGCGCGTGACGAGTACGCCATGGCGGGCCAGGGCACCATGTGCGGCGGCGAGGGCCGCGGGCACCGACAGCGACAGGGCGCAGGGACAGCTGATGACCAGCAGCGACAGCGTCACCTCGAAGGCGCGGGACGGGTCGTACAGGCTCCAGCCCGCCGCGACGCAGCTGGCGATGAGGACGATGCCGGCCACGAAATGGCGGGCCACGCGGTCGGCCAGTTCGGCGGCCGGCGGCCGCTGTGACTGCGCCTGCTCGACGAGGCGGGCGAGTTGCGAGAGCCGGGTACCTGTGCCGGCCGCCTCGACACGGAGGCGCAGCGCCTGACCCGTGGTGACGCTGCCGGCCAGGACGCGCGCACCGACAGCCTTCTGGACCGGCGTTGACTCCCCGGTGAGCAAGGCCTCGTCCACCGCCGCGGCAGCATCCAGCAGGATACCGTCGGCAGGCAGGGACTCGCCGGCGGCGACGAGGACAACATCCCCGGCCTCAAGGGCAGCGGCCGGGACCGTCTCAAGGGCTGTGCCTGTGGGATCTGCCGGGTCCACCCGCCGGGCCAGCGCGGGCTGCGCGCGGGCGAGGGCGTCCACCTGGGCGGTCGCGGCAGCGCGCGCACCCTGCTCCAACAATCGCGCCGCGAGCAGGAAAAACACGAACATGACGGCGGTGTCGTACCAGACCTGCGGGCCCCCGCGCAGGGTCTCGACGAGGCTGCCCGCCCAGGCCAGCAGCGCACCGCCCGCGACAAGTGTGTCCATGCCCGGTGCACGTCCGCGAAACTCACGCCAGGCGCCTGTCAGGAAGGGCCAGCCGGCGTAGAACAGCACGGGCGTGGCCACCAGGAAGGTCAGCCAGCGGAAGAAGTCGCGCGTCGCCAAGGGCATCTGGCCGGCGGCGTCCAGGTAGAGCGCCTCGGCGAACATCATCGCCTGCAGGCTGCCGAGTCCCGCAATGCCGAGGCGCAGCAGCCAACGGTTGCGTTCCCGACGGCGCTCGCGCTCCCGCGCAGTGCCTTGTGCCAGTCCGACGCGATACCCGAGCGATCCCAGCCGTTCGAGAAGCTTCGAGAGCCGGGTGTGGCCGGGATCCCAGCGCAGGCGGATGCGTCCGGTGATGGCGTTGGCGCCCGCCTCCAGAACGCCGTCCTCGCGGCGCAGGGCCTGATCGATGAGCCAGGCGCAGGCGGCGCAGCGCATGCCGTCGCTGACCAGCGTGATCTCGCAGCCACCTGGCACCGCCTGGACGTGGCCGGCCTGGACATCTGCGCGGTCCCACGCGGAATAGTCGAATCCTGCCTCGGGCCGGCCGGCCGGTTGGGTGCGCAGCCGGTAGTAGTCGGTCAGCCGCATGTCGGCCAACCAGGCGGCAGCGGCGGCGCAGCCCTCGCAGCAATAGTCGCTTCCCGAGGTCGAGGGCAGGGCTTCCGCGCAGTGACGGCAGCGGCGGTCTTCGCTCACCTGCTCGCCAGGATGATGGTCACGATGCTGGCGCAGATCACCACCAGTGGCAGCCCGACCACCAGCCACAGCATGGGTTCGCGCCAAGCGGGTCGATGTGGATCATTCATCACAGCGGCCCGAAGAAGCGGCTGTCGGCAGTGCGGGCCTCGCCTCGCTCGACTTCGGTGACGACGAACTCCAGATCGATGCGGCCGCGGACACCCTCGGGCGCGGTGACCGTGACGGGCACCGACAGCACCTCGCCCGGCGCCGCGCGGACATTGCGCGCGCCTCCCTGCAGCGCCAGGTCCGGTGTGGCCGATCCGAGCGTGATGCGGAACCAGCGCATGCCCTCGGCCTTGTTGGCGATCTTGATCTGGTAGCTGTTCTGCAGGCTGCCGTCGGCGGACTTGCGGTACAGCGCGTTGCGGTCGCGCAGGGCCTCGACGAGGAAGGCGTGGCGGTGCGTGACGCCCCATCCCCAGGCAGCCACCAGCACCAGCAGCAGCGTGGCGTAGACCAGGATACGCGGCCGCAGGATGCGCGAGGTGCGGCCGTCGATGGCGTTCTGCGTGGTGTAACGGATCAGGCCGCGCGGGTAGCCCACCTTGTCCATGACCTGGTCGCAGGCGTCGATGCAGGCGCCGCAGGCGATGCACTCATACTGCAGGCCGTTGCGGATGTCGATGCCCGTGGGGCAGACCTGCACGCACAAGGTGCAGTCGATGCAGTCGCCCAGTTGCTCCGGTGTGAAGTCCGGCAGTGGTTCGGCGACGCGATGGGTCTCGAAGGTGATCGTGCCGCGCGCCTGGGCCTGCGACGCGGCGGCGGAGGGGTGCTGGCTGGCGCGGAACACGTAGTCGTAGGCCGTGACCTTGTCGAGCAGGCCGCGGGCACGCTGCAGCACGCTGTCGAGCGTGCCACGCCGGCGCGCGCCACGAGGCTCGCCGCGCAGCGCATCGTAGGCGATGATGAGCGTGTTGCGGTCGAACATGGCGCTCTGGAAGCGCGCGTAGGGGCACATGTACTTGCAGACCTGCTCGCGCAGGAAGCCGGCGTTGCCCCAGGTCGCGAGGCCGTAGAACAGGACCCAGAAGGTCTCCCAGCCGCCCCAGTCCAGCGCCATGCCGCGCTGCCAGAGTTCGGTGACCGGCGTGAAGAAACCGACGAAGGTGAAGCCTGTCCACAGGGCAAACACCGCCCAGAGCAGGTGCTTGGCCAATTTGCGCCGCAGTTTCTCGAAGCTCCACGGGCCTTGGTCAAGGCGCATGCGCTGCGCGCGGTCACCCTCGGTGATGCGCTCCATCATCAGGAAGACTTCGGTCCAGACGGTTTGCGGGCAGGCATAGCCGCACCACAGACGTCCGGCCAGGGCGGTGAAGAAGAACAGGGACAACGCGGCGATGATCAGCAGCATCGCCAGCAACGGGAAGTCCTGCGGCCAGAAGATCAGTCCGAAGACATGGAACTTGCGTGCGGGCAGGTCGAAAAGTACGGCCTGCCGGCCGTCCCACTGCAGCCACGGGAAGACGTAGAACATGCCCAGCAACCAGAGGACTGCGGCGAGGCGCAGCCGCTGCAGGCGACCGTCAACGCCGCGCGGGTATACCTTGCCCTCGCTGACGTAGGCGGCGCCCTCGTGGGTGTACTCGACGACGGGTTGTGGGAGCCGTCCGGCCATGGTGCGTTCAGTCCTCTTCGGGCAAGGGTCGGTTGACCTGCCGTGCGCTGCACAGCAGGAACGAGGTGAACAGGCTTGAGGCGGCAGTCGCCATCCAGAACATGAAGAACCCGAGCGTGTAGCCCATCTCGCGCGTCACCGGCAGCGACGGAAACGTGATCCGGCGCAGCACCACGGGGTCAACGAAGGCGAAGAACACCATGGTGCAGACACCGGCCGCGAAGAAGCTGGGCCAGAGGATGGCGCCCAGCCGCTGTGCGCGCGGCTGGAACTCTGGTGCGGCCGGCGCACCGCTCATGGCGCGCCGGCTCCGCCTTGCGACAGCGACAGCGCATAGGCAGCGACCAGGCGGACACGGGTCTCGCCGATCAAGGGGCCGTGCGCAGGCATCACGCCGTTGCGACCCTGGATGATGGCGGTCTTCACCGTCTCCAGGTCGTCGCCATAGAGCCAGACATTGTCGCTGAGGTCCGGGGCACCCAAGGCCGGGTTGCCCTTGGCCTCTGGCCCATGGCACGCAGCGCAAATGCCGGCGAAAAGCCCCTGCCCCTTCTGGATCTGCGCAGCATCGGTGCCGGCCGGGGCACGCCCGGACAACGACAGCACATAGGTGGCGACATCATCGACGGCCGTGGGCCCGCCCATGGCCGTGAGCGTGGCGCTCCAGCTGGGCATCGCCGCGTTGCGGCCGTGCAGGATCGTGGCCAGCACGCTGTCCGGGTCGCCGCCCCACTGCCAGCTCGCGTCCGTGAGGTTCGGGTAGCCGACGGCGCCCTGGCCCGCGGAGCCGTGGCAGGCCACGCAGTGGTTCACGAACAGGTTGCGACCCAGTTGCAGGGCACGCTCGTCGTTGACCAGCTCGGTGAGCGCCTTGCCTTCGTAGGGTGCGAAGGTGGCGGCCAGCTGCGCATCGCGCCGCGCCTTTTCGGCGTCGTGCTGGGCGGCCGACGACCACCCCGAGGTGCCCGCGAAGTTGCCCATGCCCGGGAACCAGACCAGATAGCCGATCGCGAACAGGATCGTCAGGTAGAACAGGTTGATCCACCACTTCGGCAACGGCTTGTTGAACTCGGTGAGATTGCCATCCCACACGTGCCCGGTCTGTTCGGCCGGTGCCTCGCCCGGGTGGCGGCGGCTGGTCCACCACAGCAGCCAGGTGCAGGCGATGATGTTGAGGACGACGATTGCGATGACATACCACGACCAGCCCATGCTCATGGCTGATCCTCCTTGCGGCGCTTGGCCGACACTTCAAAACCATCCTCGAGCGGCAGGCGTGCCGCCGCGTCGAACGCGGCCTTGCGCGCAGGACGCCAGGCCCAGATCCAGCCGCCGATGAACAGCAGCAGCAGCACGGCAGTGACGATTCCCGAAAGCATGGCTACTGCTCCTTGGGTGCGCTGCGGCCGAGGCCTTGCAGGTATGCCACGACGGCGTCGAGCTCGCTGCGTCCCTCGACCACGGCAGGCGCTGCAGCGATTTCCTCATCGGTGTAGGGATCGCCGATGGTCTGCAACGCCGACATGCGGCGGGCGACCTGTGCGCCGTCGACCGCAGTTTCCGCCAGCCACGGGAAGCCAGGCATGTTGGATTCCGGGACCACGTCGCGCGGATTGATCAGGTGTACCCGGTGCCAG
Organism: Pseudomonadota bacterium; assembly: GCA_046047615.1. Classification (GTDB taxonomy): domain Bacteria; phylum Pseudomonadota; class Gammaproteobacteria; order Steroidobacterales; family Steroidobacteraceae; genus ZC4RG30. The sequence goes on along the minus strand of JBJOHO010000043.1, from coordinate 16,706 downwards.
TCGTCGGAGTAGCGGCCGCCGACGCGCGCCAGATCCGGCCCGGTGCGCTTGCTGCCCCACTGGAACGGCCGGTCATAGACGGATTCGCCGGCCACCGAATAGTGGCCATAGCGCTCGGTCTCGAAGCGCAGCGTCCGCACCATCTGCGAATGGCAGTTGTAGCAGCCTTCGCGCACGTAAATGTCGCGTCCAGCCAGTTCCAGCGCGGCGTAGGGCTTTACCCCAGGCGCGGGCTGGATGGCCTCGGCCTGGTACATCAGGGGAACGATTTCGGCCAGGCCGCCGAAGGACACCGCCACGGCGATGGCCACGGCCATGAGGCCGACGTTCTTCTCGAGTTTCTCGTGTCCGTTGCTCATGGGGGATTCCTCAGGCACGCGCTTCCGACGGGTCCACGGGCACCAGCGGCTGCTCGCCGATGGCCTTGGCCTGCTGCCAGGTCTTCAGGACGTTCCAGCCCATCAGCAGCATGCCGGCCAGCACCAGCAGGCCGCCGCCCAGGCGCGCGAGGTAGTAGGGATAGGTGGCGTTCAGCGACTCGACGAAGCTGTAGGTCAGCGTGCCGTCGGCGTTCGTGGCCCGCCACATGAGACCCTGCATGACACCGGCGATCCACATCGAGGCGATGTAGAACACGACGCCGATGGTATGCAGCCAGAAGTGCGTATCGATCCACTTCACGGAGTACATCTGGTCGAGGCCCAGCAGCCGCGGCAACAGCGCGTAGATGGCGCCGATGGAGATCATCGCGACCCAACCGAGGGCGCCGGAATGCACGTGGCCAATGGTCCAGTCCGTGTAATGGCTCAGCGCGTTCACGGTCTTGATCGACATCATGGGACCTTCGAAGGTCGACATCATGTAGAACGACAGCGACACGATCAGGAACTTGAGGATCGGGTCGGTACGCAGTTTGTGCCACACGCCCGACAGCGTCATGATGCCGTTGATCGCACCGCCCCAGCTCGGCGCCAGCAGGATCAGGGAGAACACCATGCCCAGCGACTGCGCCCAGTCCGGCAGCGCGGTGTAGTGCAAGTGGTGCGGACCGGCCCACATGTAGATGGCGATCAGTGCCCAGAAGTGCACCACGGACAGCCGGTACGAGTAGACGGGGCGGTCCGCCTGCTTCGGCACGAAGTAGTACATGATGCCGAGGAAGCCTGCGGTCAGGAAGAAGCCCACCGCGTTGTGGCCGTACCACCACTGCACCATGGCATCGACGGCGCCGCTGTAGAGCGGATAGGACTTGAACGGACCGACCGGGATCGCGACGTTGTTCACCACGTGCAGGATCGCGATGGTGATGATGTATGCGCCGAAGAACCAGTTGGCGACGTAGATGTGGTTGACCTTGCGCCTGCCGATGGTGCCGAAATAAAGCACCGCGTAGGCGACCCAGACCACCGTGATCAGCCAGTCGATGGGCCATTCAAGCTCGGCGTATTCCTTGGCCTGCGTCATGCCCAGTGGCAGGGTGATGGCGGCCAGCACGATGACCAGTTGCCAGCCCCAGAACACGAAGGAGGCCAGCCGGTCCGACAGCAGCCGTACATGGCAGGTCCGTTGCACCACGTGCAGGCTGGTCGCGAACAGCGCGCAGCCGCCGAAGGCGAAGATCACCGCGTTGGTGTGCAACGGGCGCAGGCGTCCGAAGCTCAGCCAGGGGGTGTCGAAATTGAGGGCCGGCCAGTACAACTGGGCCGCAATGAAGACACCGACGGCCATGCCGACGATGCCCCAGACCACGGTGGCGACGGCGAACTGCCGGACCACGCGGTCGTTGTAGGTAACCGCTGCTGTCATCTTTTCCTCCCGTGGCGGACCGGGTCCGCCGACCTGCGCATGGTAGCCGCCGGCGCCCGCCCGGGGACCGGTGCCGGCTTGCGTCAAACACCTACGCGGCGGCGGGCCGCGACCGTTGCAAATCGATTGCAGGTTGCGGCGACCATGCTGCAACGGGGCCTGTGGTAAGCTTCGCGGCACTTACGCTATGCCCGGCCGCTACTTCATCAAGACCTACGGTTGCCAGATGAACGAGTACGATTCCTCCCGCATGGGGGACGTGCTCGGCGCCTGGGAAGGCCTCACGCCCGCCGAGGACGAGGCCTCCGCCGACATCCTGCTCATGAACACCTGCTCGGTGCGCGACAAGGCCGAGGACAAGGTGTTTTCCCTGCTGGGCCATTGGCGCGCCCTCAAACAGCAGAAACCCGGCCTGATCATCGGCGTCGGGGGTTGCGTGGCCAGCCAGGAAGGCGAGGCGATCCGGGCACGTGCCCCGCATGTGGACCTGGTCTTCGGTCCGCAGACGGTCCATCGCCTGCCCGAGATGATTTCCGCCTTGCGCGGCACGGGCCGGCCGCAGGTCGATGTGAGTTTCCCCGAGATCGAGAAGTTCGACCGCCTGCCGCCGCCACGTGCCGAAGGCGCCACGGCCTTCGTCTCGATCATGGAGGGCTGCAGCAAGTTCTGCAGTTATTGCGTCGTGCCCTATACCCGCGGCGAGGAGATCAGTCGTCCTGCCGCCGACGTGATGGCCGAGGTGCGTGGGCTGGTCGCGCAGGGGGTCGGCGAAGTCACGCTGCTCGGCCAGAACGTCAATGCCTACGAGGGCGCGCAGGCTGATGTGGCCGCAGGCCCCTTTGATCTGGGCGGCCTGATCCTCGCGCTGGCGCACGAGAGCGGGTTGCGCCGTATCCGCTTCACCACATCGCATCCGGTCAATTTCACCGATTCGCTGGTGGCGGCCTTCGCGCGCACGCCCAAGCTCGCGAACCACCTGCACCTGCCGGTGCAGAGCGGCTCGGACCGTATCCTGCAACTGATGCGCCGCGGCTACACGGTCCTCGAGTTCAAGGACAAGCTGCGCCGGTTGCGTGCCGTGCGCCCGGACATCTGCATTTCCACCGACCTCATCGTCGGCTTCCCCGGCGAAACCGAGCGCGACTTCGAGCAGACCTTGCAGCTGACGCGCGATGTCGGCTTCGACCAGTCCTTCAGCTTCATCTACAGCCGTCGTCCGGGCACACCGGCCGCAACGCTGCCGGACGATGTCCCGCGTGAGGTCAAGCAGCAGCGCCTCGAGCGCCTGCAGGCGCTGCTCAACGAACAGGCCGCCGCCATCAGCCGGGCCATGGTCGGCACGCGCCAGACGGTGCTGGTGGAGAAGCCCTCGCGCCGCGACTCACGCCAGCTCGCCGCCCGCACCGAGAACAACCGCTGGGTGAACTTCGACGGGCCGCCGGAGTTGATCCACCGTTTCGTCGAGGTCGAGATCACCGAGGCCTTGCCCAATTCCTTGCGTGGCCGGCTGGTCGACACGCCATGAGTGCGCCTGGCGCCACGCCGGACACGCGCGTCGAGCTGGAACTGACGCCCGAGGACAACGCCCGCCTGGCCGTGCTCCGCGGCCCCCTGGACCAGAACCTGCGCCTCATCGAGCAGCGTCTGGGCGTCGAGGTGCGGGGACGTGGCAACCGCTTCCGTATCGTGGGTGGCAAGGCGGCCGCCGCGGCCCAGGTGCTGCGCGACCTGTTCGATCTGGCCGGCACGCCGGCAGGCGTTGACCTGCCGGACGTCCACCTCGCGCTGCGCGAGCACGAGGAGGCCGGCGACGAACCCACGCAGCGGGCCACCGGCGCGCTGGCTGCCGCCGGCCTGGGCGCCGGCAACGGCGATGGCGTCGCCCGCGTGCCGCGCGGCGTGATCCGCGCCCGCGGTCCGCACCAGAAGCTCTACATCAACAACATCCAGGCGCACGACCTCACCTTCGGCATCGGCCCCGCGGGCACGGGCAAGACCTACCTGGCGGTGGCCTGTGCTGTCGAGGCATTGCAGACGGAACGCGTGCGCCGGCTGGTGTTGGTGCGGCCTGCGGTCGAGGCCGGTGAGCGGCTGGGTTTCCTGCCCGGCGACCTCTCGCAGAAGGTCGATCCCTACCTGCGGCCGATGTACGACGCGCTCTACGAGATGCTGGGCTTCGACCGCGTCGCACGGCTCATCGAGCGCAATGTCATCGAGGTCGCGCCACTCGCCTTCATGCGCGGCCGCTCGCTCAACGAATCCTTCATCATCATGGACGAGGCGCAGAACACGACGCCCGAACAGATGAAGATGTTCCTCACGCGCATCGGCTTCGGTTCCCACGCGGTGGTCACCGGCGACGTGACGCAGACCGACCTGCCGATGGGCAAGCCCTCGGGCCTGCGCCACGTGCTGCAGTTCCTGCAGGGCGTGCCGGGTGTGGCCTTCAGCTTCTTCGATGCCGGCGACGTGGTGCGCCATCCGCTCGTGCAGCGCATCGTCCAGGCCTACGAGGCCTTCGACCGCCATACCGGCGGTCCGCAGTCCCCGGACGGGCCGAGGTTCCAGCCGTGAAGGCGCCGCTGCGGCTCGAGCTGCTGCAGCGGGGGCGGCATCGCGCACCGGCGGCACGCACCCTGGCGCAATGGGCCACCGCGGCGTTGGGCCGACGGGCCGCCGGCAAGGAGATTGCCCTGCGGCTGGTGGGCGCGACGGCCATGCGCCGGCTCAACCGCGACTACCGCGGCAAGGACTACGCCACCAACGTGCTGTCCTTCCCCAGCACGTTGCCGGCGCCGTCCACCGTGCCGCCGGCCTGGCCGCTCGGGGACATCGTCATCTGCCCCGAGGTGTTGGCGCGCGAGGCCCGCGAACAGCGCAAGCCGTTGCGGGCGCACTGGGCGCACCTGGTGGTGCATGGCACGCTGCACCTGGCGGGCTACGACCACGAACAGGAACAGGACGCCCGGCGCATGGAACGGCGTGAGATCGTCGTGCTGCGCGCCCTGGGCTTCGCCAACCCATACCGCATGGATGCGGCACGGAGGCTGGGAGGATGAACGGCGACGGCAAACCCGGCGGCAAGACCGGGGCCAGCAAGTGGTTGCGGCGCCTGCAGGCGCTGGCCGGGCCACGCGACCGCGCGGAATTGCGTGACGTGCTGCGCGAGGCCCGCAGGCAGGACCTGCTCGATGCGGAGGCACTGGGCATGCTCGAGGGCGTGCTGCAGGTCGCCGACCTGCAGGCCCGCGACATCATGGTGCCGCGCAACCAGATGGTCTGCGTGCGGCGCGATGACCCACCGCAGAAAGTGCTGTCGATCGTCACCGACTCCGGGCATTCCCGCTATCCCGTCATGGATGCCGACAGCGAGGACGTCGTCGGCCTGCTGCTGGCCAAGGACCTGCTGCGCAACGCGCTGACGCCAGGCAAGCCCTTCGACCTGGCGCAACTGATCCGCCCGGCCGTCTTCGTGCCGGAAACGCAGCGCGTGAACGTGCTGCTCAAGGACCTGCGCCAGCGGCGCAACCACCTGGCGCTGGTGGTCGACGAATACGGTGGCGTGGCCGGCCTGGTCACCATCGAGGACGTGATCGAGCAGATCGTCGGTGACATCGACGATGAATACGACGTTGCACCGGAGGACGACATCCGGCCCGAGCCCGACGGCCAGTTCAGCGTGCGCGGCGCGACCCGCATCGGCGACTTCAATGACCATTTCGGCAGCCGCCTGCCGGACGACGAGGTCGACACGGTGGCGGGGTTGGTGAGCCAGCAGCTGGGCCGCTTGCCGCGCCGGGGCGAAGTGGCCGTGATCGACGGCTTCGAGTTCCGCGTGATGCGTGCCGACCGGCGCCGCGTCGAGACCCTCCGCGTCACGCCACCGCCGTCGCAGCCCGCCACGGGCACGGGCGAATCCGACGCTGCCGATGGCGGCTGATTCCCGCCCGTTCGCGGGTCGCCTGGGTGAGTGGACCGCAATAGCCTGGCGCGACGCGCTGGCGCTGCTGGCCGGCCTCGCACTGCCGGCCGCTTTCGCGCCCTGGTCCTGGTGGTGGCTGTCCGTGGTCTCGCCCGCGGTCCTGATGGCACTGTGGGCCGGTACCGCCTCGCCGCGCCAGGCCGCACGGCTGGGCCTGCTGCACGGCCTCGGTACTTTCGCTGCCGGCACCTGGTGGCTGGTCATCAGCATCCACGGCTTCGGCCAGGCGCCATTGCCCGTGGCCTTGCTGCTTCTGGCACTGCTGGTGCTGCTGATGGCGCTGTACTACGCCGCGCTGGGCTATGGGGTCAGGCGCTGGCTGCCGCGTGGGCCCGGGCCGGGACTGCTGCTGGCCGTGCCGGCCGCGTGGACGCTGGCGGAGTGGTTGCGCGGCTGGCTGTTCAGCGGTTTCCCGTGGCTGTCGCTGGGCTTTGCCCACACCGACAGCCCGTTGGCAGGCTTCGCGCCGGTGCTGGGCGTGCATGGCACGAGCTTCATCGTGCTGCTGGTGGCCGCGGGGCTGGTCGTGGCCGTGCACCGGCGGGGACGCTGGCGCTGGATCGCCCTGGCCGTTGCCGCGCTGCCCTGGCCCGCGGGGTTCATGCTGCACCACGTCGCGTGGACGCAGCCGCGGGGACAGGCCTTCCCGGTGGCCGTGCTGCAGGGTGCGGTGCCGCAGGACCAGAAGTGGGAAGCGGGCAACCTGCAGCGCACGCTCGACCTGTACGAAGCGCTCAATACGCAGGCGCTGGGCGCCCGCTTGATCCTCTGGCCGGAGGCGGCGATCCCGGATCTGGTCAACCTGCATCCGCGCTACGTGGCGCGCGTGTGGCGCGATGCGCGCGCGGCCGGCTCGACACTGGTGCTGGGCGTGGTGCGCGTCGAGGAGGACGGCGAGACCTACCACAACTCGCTGCTGTCGCTGGCCGACGAGGCGAGCTTCTACGACAAGCACCACCTGGTGCCCTTCGGCGAATTCTTCCCCGTGCCGCAGTTCGTGCGCCACTGGCTGCGCATGATGGACCTGCCGTATTCGGACTTCGCACGCGGCGGGGCGGGGCAGCCGCCGCTGGCCGGCGGTGGCGACCTGCTGCTGGGTGCCGGCATCTGCTACGAGGACGCCTATCCCTCGACGCAGCGTTCCGCCACGCGGGCGTCCGGCCTGCTGGTCAACGTCACCAACGACGCCTGGTTCGGCAAGGCCGGCGCCCGCCACCAGCATTTCCAGATCACACGCTTCCGGGCGATGGAAAGCCGCCGTTTCATGCTGCGCGCGGCCAACGACGGCATTTCCGCCGTGATCGGCCCCGACGGCGCGGTTGTGGCGCAGGCGCCGCAGTTCGAGCCTGCGGTGCTGCGGGCCAGCGTGCAGCGCCGCCACGGCGACACCCCGTGGCTGGCCACGGGCAACCTGCCGCTGCTGCTGCTGTGCGCGGCCCTCGTGGCTGTCGCCGCCTGGCGACAGCGTGCCGCCGTTGCCGCAGGCTTGAATCCGCCGCTGCCGGGCGCATAGTGCCCTCTGGCGTTGCGGGCGGAACCTGCGCCCGCGCCGCTTGTCCAGACAAGAACCCGACCCATGAGGACCTTGCACATGAGCCTGTTCCGCCGCGGCACGCAGATCGCCGCCGCCCTGGTCATCGGCGCTGGCCTGTCCGCCTGCTCCGGCGCCGCCACGCCTGCCGTTTCCACCGCCCAGGCGCAGTCGCCGGGTGCCGCGCCTCCGCCCGTCAACGGCCCGCTGGTCACCGGCCTGCCGGACTTCACCCGTCTGGTCGAGCGCATGGGTCCGGCCGTCGTCAACGTGCAGACCGTGCAGAAGCGCGAGGAGCGCCAGGCGCGCGGCATGTCGCCGAACGACCCGTTCTACGAGTTCTTCCGCCGCTTTGGTGTGCCGGGTGCGCCCAATGGCGGCTCACCGCGCGGTGAGCGCCCGCCGGCCCGCGGCGAGGGCTCGGGCTTCATCGTCAGCGCGGATGGCTACATCCTCACCAACGCCCACGTGGTGCGCGGTGCCGACGAGGTGACGGTCAAGATGACCGACCGCCGCGAGTTCACGGCGAAGATCATCGGCCAGGACGAGCGCACCGACGTTGCCGTGCTGAAGATCGAAGCGCGCAACCTTCCCACTGTGCGGCTTGGGGATCCGGCGAAGCTCAAGCCGGGCCAATGGGTGATCGCCATCGGTTCGCCGTTCGGCTTCGAGAACACCGTCACCTCGGGCATCGTCAGCGCGCTGGCGCGTTCGCTGCCGGATGACCGCTACGTGCCCTTCATCCAGACCGACGTGGCCGTGAATCCTGGCAACTCCGGCGGTCCGCTGTTCAACATGGACGGCGAGGTGGTTGGCATCAACTCGCAGATCTACAGCGGCAGCGGCGGCTACATGGGCCTGTCCTTCGCCATCCCCATCGACGTCGCCAACAACGTGCGCGAGCAGCTGGTGAAGACCGGCAAGGTCAGCCGCGGCCGCATCGGCGTCAGCATCCAGGACGTCACCTCGCAGCTGGCGGATTCCTTCGGCCTCGACCGCCCGCGCGGGGCGCTGGTGGGTTCGGTGGAATCCGGCGGCCCGGCCGACAAGGCCGGCATCAAGGCCGGCGACATCATCACGCGCGTCAATGGCCGCGTCATCGAGCGCGACTCGGAAGTGCCGTCTCTGGTGTCGAACATCAAGCCGGGCACCGATGCGCAGATCGAGGTCTGGCGCGACCGCGCGCCGAAGGTGATCACCGTGCGTGTGGCCGAACTCAAGGAAGACGGCGACAACGACGCGGCCGGGCGTCCGGACGCCGACGCCTCGCGTGGCGCCCTGGGCCTGACCGTCCGGCCGTTGCGGCAGGAAGAAAAGGCCGCCGCGAAGACGGACGGCACGCTGCTGGTCGAGGACGCCAGCGGGCCCGCTGCGGCCGCGGGCGTGCAGGCCGGCGACATCATCCTCGCCGTCGGCGGCACGCCGGTGCGCAGCATCGCCGACCTGCAGGCTGCGGTGAAGAAGTCCGGCCGTGTGGTGCCGCTGCTGATCCAGCGCGGCAACGCGCAGATCTTCGTGCCGGTGCGCGCGGGGAACTGACCGCCGCCGATCGGGTATCCTTGCGGCAGGGCAATCCGGCCCTGTCCGCAAGGCGCGCGTGGCGCGCAACCCCGATGCAAGAGAAGTACGATCCGGCTGCGGTCGAGCGCAGCGCACAGGCCGACTGGGAAGCGCAGGCTGCGCACCGGGCCGACGAATCCGCCCCTGGCGAGAAGTATTACTGCCTGTCCATGTTCCCCTACCCCTCGGGGCGGCTGCACATGGGCCATGTGCGCAACTACACCATCGGCGACGTGCTGTCGCGCTTCATGCGCATGCAGGGCCGCAACGTGCTGCAGCCCATGGGCTGGGACGCCTTCGGCCTGCCGGCCGAGAACGCCGCCATTGCCAATGGCAAGCCGCCGGCGCAGTGGACGCGCGAGAACATCGCCTACATGAAGGGCCAGCTGAAGTCGCTGGGCCTGTCGCTGGACTGGTCGCGTGAGCTCGCCACCTGCGACGCCGATTACTACAAGTGGAACCAGTGGCTGTTCCTGCGCATGCTGGAGAAGGGCATCGCCTACCAGAAGACCGGTACGGTGAACTGGGACCCGGTGGACCAGACCGTGCTCGCCAACGAGCAGGTGATCGACGGCCGCGGCTGGCGCACCGGCGCGGTGGTCGAGAAGCGCGAGATCCCGATGTACTACCTGCGCATCACCGCCTACGCCGATGCGTTGCGCGATGCGCTGGACGACCTGCCGGGTTGGCCGGAACGCGTACGCGCGATGCAGGCCAACTGGATCGGCCGCAGCCATGGCGTGGATGTCGACTTCCCCTATGCGGGCGATACCGCGGCCTTGCTGGGCAAGGCCGGCGCCTTGCGTGTGTTCACGACGCGCGCCGACACGCTGATGGGCGCCACCTACGTCGCGGTGGCCGCCGAGCATCCGGTGGCGCTGGCCGCGGCAGCGGGCAATGCGCAGCTTGCGGCCTTCATCGAGGAATGCCGCCAGGGCAGCACCATGGAGGCGGATCTCGCCACGCAGGAGAAGAAGGGCCTGCCGACCGGCCTGCATGTGCTGCATCCGCTCAGCGGCGAGCAGCTGCCGGTGTGGGTCGCCAACTATGTGCTGATGGGCTACGGCGAAGGCGCGGTCATGGCGGTGCCGGCGCACGATGAGCGCGACTTCGAATTCGCGCAGAAATATTCGCTGCCGATCCGCACGGTCATCGCCTCGAAGACCGGCGCCTACACGCAGGTGCAGGTGCCGTGGATCGAGGCCTATGCCGAGCACGGCACGACCGTCAATTCCGGCGCCTTCGATGGCCTGGAGTCGGCGGCTGCCGTCGACGCCATCGCTGCGGCGCTGGCTGCAAAGCACCTCGGCCAGAAGCGCGTGCAGTTCAGGTTGCGGGACTGGGGCATTTCGCGGCAGCGCTACTGGGGCTGCCCGATCCCCATCATCCATTGCGCCAAATGCGGCGAGGTGCCGGTGCCGGACGCAGACCTGCCCGTGCGCCTGCCCGAAGACCTGGTGCCGGACGGCAGCGGCAATCCGCTGAACAAGTGCGAGGCCTTCCTGAAGTGCCAGTGCCCGAAGTGCGGTGCCGAAGCGCGCCGCGAGACGGACACCATGGACACGTTTGTGGACAGCAGCTGGTACTTCCTGCGCTTCGCCAGCGCCGGCAACGACCAGGCCATGGTCGACGCCCGCGCCAACTACTGGCTGCAGGTCGACCAGTACATCGGTGGCATCGAGCACGCCATCCTGCACCTGCTCTACGCGCGCTTCTGGACGCGCGTGATGCACCAGCTGGGACTGGTGAAGACGCCGGAGCCCTTCGCCAACCTGCTCACGCAGGGCATGGTGCTCAACCACATCTTCCACCGTACGCCGGCCGCGGGTCGCCGCGAATACTTCAATCCGGCTGATGTCGACCTCGTGGTCGATGCCGCCACGCGGCAGGCGCGTGCCACCCTGAAGAAGGACGGCAGCGAGGTCACCTACGAGGGCATGGGCACCATGTCCAAGTCGCGCAACAATGGCGTCGATCCCAACGCGCTGGTCGCGCAGTACGGCGCCGACACCTCGCGGCTGTTCATGATGTTCACGGCGCCGCCGGAGCAGTCCCTGGAGTGGAGCGACGACGGCGTGCTGGGCTCGCACCGCTTCCTGCGCCGCTTGTGGAAGGCCGTGCATGACCACGTCTCCACCGCGCCGGCGGGGGGCGAGGATTTCGCCGCGCTGGCCGCCGCCGACAAGGACCTGCGGCGCATCGCGCACCAGACGCTGGCGAAGGTGAAAGATGACATCGGCCGACGGCAGGTGTTCAACACCGCCATCGCGGCGGTGATGGAACTGCTCAACGCCATCGGCCGGCACACCGGCGATACCAGCGCCGCGCATGCGGTGCGCAAGGAGGCGCTGGAAATCGCCGTGATGTGCCTGTCGCCCATCGTGCCGCACATCTGCCACGCGCTGTGGAAGGCGCTGGGCCATGACACGCCGCTGTACCGCGAGCGCTGGCGCGAGGCCGATCCGGAGGCCCTGGTGCAGGACCAGGTCGAGGTGGTGGTGCAGGTCAATGGCAAGCTGCGCGGACGCATCAGCGTGGCGCCGGACGCCGCGGACGATGTCGTGCAGGCCACGGCCCTGACCGATGCCAACGTGCAGCGCTTCCTTGAGGGCAAGCCGCCGCGCAAGGTCATCGTCGTGCGCGGCAAGCTCGTCAACATCGTCGTCTGAACCGCGAGGAACACGCCATGCGCCACGCCAGCCCGATCCGACTGCTGCGGCAGCTGCCGGGTGCTGCCATGCTGGCGCTGCTGGCCGGCTGTGGCTTCCAGTTGCAGGGCCGCATGCCGATGCCTGCCGCGCTGCAGGTCGTGCACGTGCAGGCTGACGATGCCCAGAGCGAATACGTGCAGGCGCTGCGGCGCAGCCTCATCGCCTCGGGCGTGCAGCTGCGTCCGGCGGCGGCGGAGGGCGTGGCGGTCCTGCGGGTCACGCGCGATGGCGTCGGCGAGCGCGTCCTCACCGTGTCCGCGCGCAACATCCCCACGGACTACGAGCTGACCTACGAGGTGGACGTGGCCGTGCGTGCCGGCGACCGCGAGCTCATGCCCACCGAGCGGTTGTCGCTGTCGCGGGTCTACAGCTTCGATGAGCGCCAGTTGCTCGCGAAGGACCGCGAGCGCGAAGGCCTCGTGCGCGCGATGGCGCAGGACATGGCCGGCATGACCCTGCGGCGGCTCGCGGCACTGCAGTGACCGCCGCGCTGGCCGCCGGCGGCGGCGAGCCGCAGGTGCTGCGGCTGCGCGACGTGGATTGGGCCGAGGTTGCCGCGCTGTTCGAGCCGCAGGGCCTGCGCGTGCAGTTGGTGCCGGATGGGCAGCCCATCCCCGGCAGCTACTGGGGCGATACGGAAGCCGGGCTCATCGGCAACACGCTCTACCTTCGCGACGACACGCCCGTGCACTCCGCGCTGCATGAGGGCTGCCACTGGCTGTGCATGGACGAGGACCGCCGCGCCACGCTGCATACCGATGCCGGCGGCGAGTATGCGGAGGAGGATGCGGTCTGCTACCTGCAGCTGCTGCTGGCGCCAAGAATCACGGGCTTCGGCTTCGCGCGCGCCTGCCGGGACATGGACGCCTGGGGCTATACCTTCCGGCTCGGCAGCGCGGAGCGGTGGTTCACTGAAGATGCTGCCGAGGCCAGGGCGTGGTTGGGGGGGAGGGGTTTGGGGGTGCTCACCTGACGGCGGTACCGCGTCGGCTGGCGAAGGCTAACCCTTCCCAAACCCATCCGCCGCTGCGCGCAACGCCTTGGCAATCCCCGCTTCAAACGCCGAGTGCCCGGCATCGCCCACCACCACCAGCTTCGACTTGGGCAAGCGCTGGTGCAGTTCCCAGGCACTGCGCATGGGGCAGACCATGTCGTAGCGCCCCTGCACGATGACGGTGGGGATGTGGCGGATCTTCCCGGCATCGCGCAGCAGTTGGTCATCGACCTCGAAGAAGCCGCGGTTCACGAAGTAGTGGCACTCGATGCGGGCGAAGGCCGCGGCATAGTCCGCGTCATCGAACTTGGCCACATAGCTGGCGTCGGTGTGCAGATAACTGGTGGCGCCTTCCCACACGCTCCACGCGTGGGCTGCGCGTGCCCGCACGGCGGCGCTGCGGCTGGTCAGCCGCTTGTAGTACGCGGCCATCATGTCGCCGCGCTCGGCGGGCGGGATGGGCTTCAGGTACCGCTCCCACAGGTCCGGGTACACGGCGCCGGCGCCCCAGGGGTCCTGGTAGAACCACTCCAGCTCCTGGCGGCGGAGCATGAAGATGCCGCGCAGCACGAGTTCGGTGACGCGCTTCGGGTGCGTCTGCGCATAGGCCAGCGCGAGCGTGGCACCCCAGGAGCCGCCGAACACCTGCCAGCGGGGAATGTCGAGCCGCACGCGCAAGGCCTCGATGTCCTGCACCAAGTGCCAGGTGGTGTTGTCTTCCAGGCTGGCGTGCGGCGTGCTCTTGCCGCAGCCGCGCTGGTCGACCAGCACGATGCGGTAGACCTTGGGGTTGAAGAAGCGCCGCATGGCGGGGTTGGTGCCGCCACCGGGCCCGCCGTGCAGGAACACGACGGGCTTGCCTTGCGGGTTGCCGCTTTCCTCGTAGTAGAGCTCATGCAGCGGCGACACGCGCAGCCGCCCCGTGCGGTAGGGGCGGATGGCGGGGTAGAGCCCGTCTTTCGTGGTCATGGCTGCTCCCGTGGGCGCGCGTCAGCGTGCGGCGGTCATCGCGCCCAGCGGTGCACCGCCGATCAGGTGCAGGTGCAGGTGGTAGACCTCCTGCCCACCGTGCCTGTTGCAGTTGATGATGAGCCGGTAGCCGTCCTCGGCGATGCCCTCGCGGCGCGCGATGTCGCGCGCCACGCAGAACAGCCGGCCGATCACCGGCGCGTCGGCGTCGGTGATGTCGTTGGCGGTGGGGATGGGCTTGTGCGGCACGATGAGGATGTGCACCGGCGCGCGTGGGTGGATGTCGCGGAAGGCGATGATCTCGTCATCGCGGTACACGACATCCGCCGGCAGTTCGCCGGCGATGATGCGTTCGAAGAGCGTTGCCATGGCCGGACTATAGCGCCAGGCGCAGCGACAGCGTGATGCCGCGGCCGGGCAGAGGGACGATGTCCTTCAGTGGCGAGCTGTGGCGGCGCGCGAGCTGGTCCGTGAGGTTGCTGCCGCGCAGGCTGGCGGTAAGCCGCGCACCGTCCTGCAGCAGCCATTGGCGTTCCAGCCTGGCCTCGAGCAGCGTGTAGCCGCCGGTCGACGTCTCGTATTCGGCGACGCGATCCTGCCGCCCGTACTGCCACAGCGACAGGCCGCTCTTCCAGTCCGCGGTGTCGTAGGACAAGCCCAGGCCCAGTCGCCACGGCGGCAGCTGCGGCAGGTTGCCGCCGCCCTGGCGCAGTCGACCGCGCACCACGTCGGCCGACAGATCAACACTGAGCTCGCGCGTGCCCTGCGTCCATAGCGGAACCTGCAACTGGGCCTCCGCACCGGTGAAGCGCGCATCGGCCTGGCGGTACAGGTAGACGGGCAGGTCGTCGACCACCAGCGGCGTGGGCGCGAGGTAGATGAAGCCGCTGAAGTCGTTGACGAAGGCATCGATCTGCCAGCGCAGCCGTTCGCCACGGTGGCGCAGGCCCAGGTCCAGCGCGCGTGCGCGCTCAAGCCCCAGCGCGGTGTCGCCGATGACGAACTGGCCCGTCGCGGCATGGGGCCCGTCGGCATACAGCTCGGGTGCGGCCGGGTGGCGCTGCGACAGCGTGACGTTCGCCACCAGGGACAAGGTGTCGCCCAGCGGCTGCAACAGGCCCAGCGAACCGCTGAAGGCGTCGTCCTGGTAGTCCGGCAGCGCGTTGTCCGCCACGACCGGACGCAGGGTCTGCCGCTCCCAGCGCAGGCCGGCCTCCACGGTGGCGCGGCCGAGCGGGAACTGCTCGAAAGCGAACAGGCCGAGGTTGCGCGTGGTCGAGGGCGGCACGAACACCTCTTCGCCCGCGGCCTCGAAATCCACCTGCCGGTACTGCAAACCGACCGTGCCCAGCCAGCCCCCGGTGCGGTGGTCTCCGGTCAGCCGCAGCTCCTGTCCCTGCTGGGTGAACAGCGTGCCGATCGCACCGTCCGGCTCGAGTTCCGCATGGCGGTAGTCCGCGTGCACGTAGGCGAGCCGCAGGTTCTCCCAGCCCGCGCCTGGGCGGCGCCACTCGCCGCGCAGTGTGTAACGGTCCTGGCGCAATGCAATGCGCGCGCCGCCGTGATCGTGGCCGTCTTCCTCGGCATGGCCTTCATCCTCGTCGTGCTCTTCCTCGAGCAGGAAGGGAATGCCGTAGTGGTCGTCCAGGCGGCTGGCCGAGACGCCGATGAAGCCCGCGTCGCCGACCAGCGAGACACCGAACGAGCCACCGGACGCATCGCGGTCGCTGTTGGCCACGCGCCCGGCCGGCGTGCGCAGGTCGCTGCTGTCGCGGTGGTAACCATCGACGTGGAAGGCCAGCGGGCCGTGGCCGCCCCGCAGGCTGGCCTGGGCACTGACTTCGCCGGACGCCGAGTCGCCGCGCAGCGTGGCCTCGCCGGCCAGCGCATCGGGCACGCGCAACGGGATGCGGCGCGTCAGCACGTTCACCGCGCCGCCGACCGCGCCGCTGCCATACAGCAATGTGGCTGGTCCCTTGAGGATCTCGATCTGGTCGGCCGTGCCGTCTTCGACGCTGACCGCGTGGTCCTCCGAGAGTGCGGCGACGTCGAGCGAGCCGAGGCCGTCCTCGAGCGTCTGCACGCGCTCGCCGCCAAGGCCGCGGATCAGCGGCCGGCTGGCTGCGGGACTGAAGCCGGTGGCGCTGAGTCCGGGCTGGCGTGCCAGGGTCTCGCCCAGGCTGCTGCCGCGCTCGCGCAGCAGGTCGGCGGCGTCGAGCACGACGATGGGGTGGATCACGTCCTCGGGCGAACCGTGGAAGGCGGTGGTGGTGACGACGACTTCTGAAAGCTCGTCGGCGGCGTGCACGACGGGAGTGGCCAGCGCAGCGGCGGCAACGAGGGCGGGAGAGGCGAAAGGCTTCATGGTCAGGACTCCTGCAGGCGGAAACAGACGGACCACGGCATGCCCCGACCCTGCAGCTGCAGGGCCGGGAGGCCGGAGAGAGGGTCGGTCAGGCCTGCAGGGGAGGGCCGCGCACCGGCGGCAGGGACAGCGTGCGGACGGGCGGTGCCGGCTGGGCCGGCGGCAGGGCCGGGCCATCGGCCGCGAGGGCGACCACGACCACTGCGGCGGCTGTGCCCGGCAGTCCCTTGGCGTGGTCCAGCTGGACGCAGAGCTCGCAATGCGCCGCCGGGCTGCCGCCGGCGGCGTATTCCTCCGCGGGATGCACATGCGCCAGCGCCACCGTGCCCACGAACAGCAGGCAGGTGAGCAGCAGGACCAGGCGCAGGTACTGGCGGCGGAACATGACGCTTAGGGTAAGGTGGCCTGCGGAAGAGGGCAATTCGGGGATAAACCATCAGATTCGTGGATTGGCCTGACGGGCCGGCGCCGCGACCCTGTCCACATGCCCGGGTCCCGATACTGGATTACCATTGGGAGCACCGATGCGACGTCCCCCCATACATCCTGGCCAGATTCTTGCCGAGCAGCGGGTTGAACTCGGGCTGAGTGCGGCGGGACTCGCGCGCCAGTCGGCGCATTGTGACCTGAAACGTCTGCCGCGCCTTGGCTCCGGTCCCCGGGATACCGGGCACCGACGCCGCCTGACCGCGTGAAACTCGCTTCCTTCGCTGCCTTCGAGAAGACCCTCGCCGCCGGCCCGCTGGCGCCGGTGTGGCTGCTGTCCTGCGCCGAGCCGCTGACCAGCG
>JBJOHO010000042.1:0-44846 GCA_046047615.1 Pseudomonadota bacterium | reverse complement strand
TGGCGGTCTGCACCAGTTGGCCCATGATCTGCGCTTCCACGGTGGCCGGGTTGACCACGGCGCCAGCATCCAGCGCGCCAAGCAGATGGAGCAGGCGCACCTGGCCGCTGACGACGTTCACTTCAAGCTCCGCCACGGCCGCGCCATGCGACACCAGGTGGGTACCGAGGCCCACGCCGCGGCCGCGGCGCCAATCGCCGTGGCCACCTTCGCCGCCCTCCCCTGCCGCCGCAGGCCCGGTGACCGGGCGCGGTGAAGGGCGCGTCTGCCACCCGGCAGCCTCCGCGGCGGCGTCGAGCACACCGCGCCAGCGGTCGTCGATCGCGTTGCGGCGCCGGAACTCGACCGGATCGATCTGCAGCTGCAATGCCAGCTGGTCGATGGCTTGTTCCGACGCGAATGAAAAGGACAGGTCCAGCGGCGAACGCAGCCAGCCTGCCTTGAAATATTTGAGGCCGTCGAGCCGGTGGTTGACGAGCCTGCGGTGCGGGATCGCGTACATGCCGCCACAGTCCAGCGCGCTCACGCCCTGCACCGACGCCGGGGGCCATTCCGCCGGCGGGGCGAGGCCGGCGTGCTGTGCGCTGGTTTCGTTCAAGGTCCAGTTGTGCTGCCAGCCGTGGTACTCGTAGGCGGTAAGCCGGCCCTCGCGGTCTGCGGCAGCGCGGACTTCTCCGACGTGCACCGTACCGTAGTTGTCCCAACCCAGCTCGTCCGCCCGGCTCAGGATCAGGCGTACTGGCCGGCCCGTCTCGCGCGACAGCAGCGCGGCGGCAATGGCCACATCGTCGTAGGCGCTCTTGCCATAGGTGCCGGCCCCTTCGACGAAGACGACGCGGACTGCCTTCGGTGGCAGTTGCAGCAAGGACGCGAGGCTGCGGCGCAGGGCCTGCACGTCCTGCGATGCGCACTCGACGTAGGCAGCTTCGCCACTGACATCCGCTAGTGCGGCATTCGGGGCGAAAGGCGCGTGGGCCTGGTAGGGGCCGAGGCAACGCGCCGTGGCCGTCGCCGCGGACAGGCCGAAGGCGATGCCGGCATTGCCGCGTTCGAGGGCGACCTGTTCCTGCGTGCGGTCGGCACGGACCGTAGCGTGCAGTTGCGCGGTGTCAGGCAGACCAGTCACCGGCGACCAGGTGACTTTCACATCGCGTGCGCCACGCACGGCATGCCATTCGCGCGTCGCGACGACCGCGAGCAGGTCCTGGAGGCGCACGAGGCGCGCATCCCCTAAAGACTGCAGTGCGCTGTCGTCGATCGCGATCGGCTTGGCGGGATCCGCGAGCGCAGCCTGTCCCGCGGGTCGCAGCAACCGCGCGTGCAGCATGCGCGGCAGACGTCGCTGCTGCAGGTAGCGTCGCGATCCATCGAGCTTCCATGCAAGGTCGGTGCGGGCTTGCGGCCTGCCCAACAGGCGGTAGTCGGCCGTCCGTTTCAGCGGGGCGGTGCCGGTGACCTTGAGCTCGAAGCGACGCCCGCCGATGAGTTCGCCATAGGTGATGCGGCGACCGTCATCGGCTTGCAGGCGTACCACGCCGCGTTCGACGACCAGCTGTTCAATGCTTGAACGAAGCTGGGCGGCGGCAAGCTCCAACAGGGCCTGCCGGGCCTCGGCGGCGGCAGCGGCGACCTGTGGGCGTCCACGCTGTACGGCACTGCTGGAATAGGTGCCGAACTGTGGGGGTGATCCGGCCGTATCGACCGGTGCGGCGGTGATCTGGTCCAGGTCGAGGTTCAGCTCCTCCGCGGCCACCATCAACAGGGCCTGCGTCGCACCTTGGCCGAGCTCAACCACACCCAGTCTCAAGGTGGCGGTGTTGTCGGGGTGGATCGCGAGCCAACTGTCGATCCGGGTGGCGTCGACAGGGGCGGCAGCGCCGGGTGCGGCCATCGCCCGCAGCAGCGTGGGCAGGGCAACAAACAAGCCTGCCGAGGCCTGTATGAATCCGCGCCGCGTGGTCACGGGCTGGCGTCCTCGCTCATCGTCGCGGCCGCGGACAGCACCGCGGCGATGATGCGCGGGTAGGTGCCGCAGCGGCAGAGATGGCCCTCAAGGGCCGCGCGCACCTCGGCTTCGCTGGGCGAAGTGTTGTGCGACAGCAGTTCGGCGGCCTTGATGGCCATGCCGTTCATGCAGTAGCCGCACTGCGGCGCCTGGACATCGATCAGGGCCTGCTGCACAGGATGCAGCGGCAGCGGCGTTCCGGGAGCCATGCGCCGGCCGCGGCTGAGCGCATACCAGCGTGGCAGGCCCTCCAGCGTGGTGATCTCACGACCCTGCACGGCCGACTGTGGCGTGACGCAGCTGCGGACCTCCACGCCATCCACCAGCACCGAGCAGCTGCCGCACTGGGCCAGTCCGCAGCCGAAGCGCGGACCGTTCAGGCCGAGCTCATCGGACAGCACATAGAGCAAGGGTTCGTCGTCGGCCGCCGTCACGCGCCGGCGGCGGCCATTGACGCGGAGTGTACCGGGCATGCGGCCTGCTCCTGTGCTGCGTCGGGGCTCAGCGGCGTGCGGCCGCCTGCGCCTCGATGCGGCGGTTGATGTTCCACTGCTGTGCGATCGACAGCACCGTGTTCGTCACCCAGTACAGCACCAGCCCGGCCGGGAAGAACGCGAAGGTCACGGACATGACCAGCGGCAGGATCATGAACACCTTTGCCTGGATCTCGTCCGTCGGCTTCGGGTTCAGCTTGTACTGCAGGAACATGGCGCCGGCCATGATGATCGGCAGGATGAAGAAAGGATCGCGCGAGGACAGGTCCTGGATCCAGCCGAAGAAGGGCGCCTGGCGCATCTCGACGCTTTCCAGGAGCACCCAGTAGAACGCGAGGAAGACCGGCAACTGGATCAGCATCGGCAGGCAACCGGCGGCGGGGTTGATGGACTCGCGCTTGTAGAGCTCCATCATCGCCTTGCCGAGTTGTTCCTTGTTGTCCTTGTACTGTTCCTGCATCGCCTGGATGCGCGGCTGCAGTTGGCGCATCTTGGCCATCGATTTGCCGCTCGCTTCGGACAGCGGGTAGAACAGGAGCTTGAGGATCAGGGTGACCAGCACGATGGTCCAGCCCCAGTTGCCGACGACGTCGTGTACCCACTGCAGCAGGATGAACAGCGGCTTGGCGATGATGGTCAGCTTGCCGTAGTCGGCGGCGCGCGGCAGTTCCTCGTGCAGGGTTTCCAGTTGGGCCTGCAGCTTCGGGCCTACGAAGAGGACTTCGGACTGGGTCGCGGTGGCGCCCGGGGCCACGGTTGCGGTCGGGCTCATCGTCATGGACACGTACTGCTGTCCATCCGTGCGCAGGCTGTACTGATACGGCTGGGTTGCCGGAGGTACGTGCGCGCTGACGAAATGGTGTTGCAGGGCGGCCATCCAGCCGTGGGTCACGGACCGGTTGAGGGTCGCGGTGTCCTCGTCGTCCAGGGCGAGCTTGCTGTACTTCTCGCCGTCCCACATGGCCGGCCCCTGGAAGGCATAGCTCTCCACCTTGAAGTAGGACGTCTCGACCGGGGGCAGGTCCTGGAGGACGCGCACATACGAGGCGTAGCGCCACGGCTGCGGGCTGTTGTTGCGCACCATGTAGTCGACATCGATCCGGTACTGGCCGCGCGTCAGGGTGTAGATCTTGGTCACCGACACGAGTCCGTCGGCGGAGGTCCAGGTCAGCGGCAACTTCAGCATGTCATCCGTGGCGGAGAGCTGGATCTCCCGGAGGGGGCTGGTGAACAGGGCCTGGTGCGTGGGCCGGTCTCCACCAGCGGCGTCGGCGGCCAAACCGGTCTGCAACACATAGGTGTCGCGCGCGCCGTTGCGGCGCAGCAGCTGCACCGGAACGCTGGGGTCGTTCTTGACCTTCGGATACTCGAGGATGTCGGCCTGCACGAGTTCGCCGCCGCGCAGCGCGATCTTCAGGCGCAGGACATCCGTGGTGACAGTGATCGTTTCCGCGGCAGCGGCGGCTTCGGGGCCGTCGCTGGGTGCCGAGGGCAGCGCGGGGTTGGCGTCAGGCGTCGCGCCCGTGGCCGCGGTGTTGCTGGCGGCGGTGGGTGCGTCGTCAGTGAAAGCGGGACTGGCGGCAGCCGAGGGGGCCGCGGCGGTTGGCGCCGCAGACGCGTAGTCCCGCGTCCACATGTCGTAGTTCACGTACAGGATCATGGCCAGGGCGAGCCACAGGAACACGCGCAGGTTATTCATTAATTAATGCCTTGGCGGGAAGCAGGCGGCACGGGATCGTGGCCGCCGGGATTGAAAGGATGGCAGCGGCAGAGGCGGTGTACCGTCAACCAGCTGGCGCGCAGCGTGCCGTGCTCGGCGTAGGCGTCGAGGGCGTACTGCGAGCAGCTGGGGTGGAAGCGGCAATTGCGGCCGAGGTGGGGGCTGATCACCACCTGGTAGAGCCGGATCATTCCGCGGGCGAGACGGCGCATTGCTGGGCTACACGGGTCCACAGGGACGCGAGGGATTCGCGCAGGCGCGCATTATGCGCGGAGCGGGTGAGGGCGCGCGCGCCCACGACAAGATCGACCGGCGGCAACAGCGCGGCGTGCTGCCGGAAGGTTTCGCGGATCAGGCGCTTGACGCGGTTGCGGGAGACAGCGTTGCCGACCATCTTGGCGCCGACAGAGAGACCGAGACGGGGATGTCCGAGGTCATTCGGGGCGAAGTTGACAGAGAAGTGGCCGTCAGAAACGCGGCGCCGCAGGCTGTAGACGTGCTGGAAATCGGCGCAGTTGAGCAGCCGGTAGGCCGGGGGAAACCCGGCGGGACGATCCGGCCCGGCGTTCATGACGGCCAGGCCGTGGCGTCAGCCCGGGATCAGGGGATC
Organism: Pseudomonadota bacterium; assembly: GCA_046047615.1. GTDB lineage: Bacteria > Pseudomonadota > Gammaproteobacteria > Steroidobacterales > Steroidobacteraceae > ZC4RG30. The sequence continues at coordinate 40,017 of JBJOHO010000042.1, read as the reverse complement.
AGGCGCTTGCGGCCCTTCGCGCGGCGGCGGGCCAGGACCTTGCGGCCATCGGCCGTGGCCATGCGGGCGCGGAACCCGTGGGTACGGACACGCTTGATCTTGCTGGGCTGGTATGTGCGCTTCATGGCGTCGCTGCCTGACGTCGGACGTTCAAGGGCCGGCAAGGGTACGCAGCAGGCAGGGCAGTGTCAAGAAAGCCTCTGCGACGCGGACGTCCTGCGGGTTATGATGTGCGGCCGTTGCATACCGGCCGGTCACCTTCCGTCATGTCTGACGCTCCGTTCAAGCCAGCGTTGTGGCCCGCCGTTCTGGCGTCGCTCGAGCACGAGTTGCCAGAGACACAGTTCAATACGTGGATCCGGCCGTTGCAGGCGGTGAGCGCGGTGGACGGGGTCCTGCGTCTGTTGGCCCCGAACCGGTACGTGGTGGACTGGGTCAACGGCAATCTTGCCGCGCGGCTTGAGGCCTTGGCGTCCGGTGTCGCGGGTACAGGCGTCAAGGTCGTTGTCGAGGTGGGCAGCCGGGCCGTGGTGCCGGAGGCAGGCGCGCCTGCAAATAGCGGCGAGGCCGTGGCGGGTGCTGTCAGGCGGGCCGACAGCGTGCTGGGCATCCGGCTGAATCCGGAGAGCACCTTCGACAGTTTCGTCGAGGGGCGCAGCAACCACTTTGCCAAGGCTGCGGCATTGCAGGTCGCCAGCAATCCGGGACGTGCCTACAACCCGCTGTTCATCTATGGCGGTGTCGGTCTGGGCAAGACCCATCTGATGCAAGCCATTGGGCATGAGATCCGGCGTCGCGACCCTGCCGCCAAGGTGGCTTATGTGCACTCGGAGCGCTTCGTCGGCGACATGGTGAAGGCGCTCCAGCACAACCAGATGAACGAGTTCAAGAACTCGTACCGCTCCCTGTCTGCGTTGCTGATTGATGACATCCAGTTTTTCGCGGGCAAGGACCGTTCCCAGGAAGAGTTCTTCCACACCTTCAACGCGCTGCTGGAGTCGCAGAACCAGATCATCCTCACCTGCGACCGGTACCCGAAGGAAGTCGCCGGGCTTGAGGAGAGGCTCAAGTCGCGGTTCGGCTGGGGTCTGACCGTGGCCATCGAGCCACCGGATCTTGAGACCTGTGTCGCGATCCTGAAGAGCAAGGCCGATGCCGTGGCCATCGAGCTGCCGGATGAGGTGGCGTTCTTCATCGCCAAGCGCATCCGCAGCAACGTCCGGGAGCTGGAAGGCGCGTTGCGGCGTGTCGTAGCCAATGCCCGTTTCACTGGGCAACCCATCACCCTGGATTTCACCCGTGAGGCGCTGAAGGATCTTCTGAGCCTGCAGGCCCGATTGGTCACCATCGAGAACATCCAGAAGACCGTGGCGGAGTACTTCAAGGTCCGGCAGTCCGAACTGCTGTCCCAGCGGAGGACGCGGTCGATTGCACGGCCTCGGCAGGTGGCCATGGCGCTGGCGAAAGAGCTCACGCAACACAGTCTGCCGGAAATCGGTGAGGCCTTCGGAGGTCGTGACCACACCACGGTGATGCACGCCTGCAAGCGCATCAAGGAACTCATCGAGTCGGAGCAGGGGATGCGTGAGGACTATGCGAACCTGCTGCGGATCCTGACGGGTTGATGTCGTGGTGCAGCCTGTGTGCAAGCCTGTGGGCAGGCTTCGGGACAAGCCTGTGTACAAGCCTGTGGATGGATTTGTGGAGCGTTTTGTCCACAGCCCGTGCACAGCTGGCGCAGTGTCTGCCACGGACATCGCCAACAGGCCGGAGGCGTGCAAGTGGATGATCGGGAAAGACCTTCTGCGATATCCTCACCATCCACAGGCCCTACTGCAGCAACAGCAGTTCTTCTAAACCTAAGAAACTAAGACCAGAAGGGACCCCCCTCATGAAGTTTTCGGCGACGCGGGAGCAGATCCTGCAGCCCTTGCAGGGCGTGATCGGCGTGGTGGAGCGCAAGCAGACCATGCCTATCCTGGCCAATGTCCTGGTGCGCACGGAGGGGACGGGCGCGGGGCGGATCCACATGACCGGCACCGATCTCGAAGTGGAGATGGTCGCCAGCGGGGAAGTCGCGGTGGCCCAGGCTGGCGAGGTCACCCTCCCAGGCCGCAAGTTCCTGGATATCGTCCGGGCGGTGCCCGAGGGCACGCTTATCACGATCAGTATCGAGGGGGACAAGGCCAAGGTGGTTGCCGGTCGCAGCCGTTTCACGTTGGCGACGTTGCCGGCGGCGGAGTTCCCGGTCATCGACGATGTGAGTGCCCAGCAGGTGTTGCGGGTGCCGCAGGCGGAACTCAAGCGTCTGATCGAGAAGACCCACTTTTCGATGGCCCAGCAGGACGTCCGGTATTACCTGAACGGCACTCTTTTCGAGACGTCGGGGTCCCTGCTGCGGGCGGTGGCCACGGATGGCCACCGGTTGGCAGTAGCGGATGCCACGCTGGCGGAGCCTGTGGAGGCGCCGCAGCAGGTCATCGTTCCGCGCAAGGGTGTGCTCGAGTTGCAGCGCATCCTTGGGGAGTCGGGTGAGGTCGAGTTGGTCATCGGTTCGAACCACATTCGTGCCACGATTGGCGATGTTCGTTTCACATCGAAGCTCATCGACGGCAAGTTCCCGGAATACTCGCGTGTCATCCCCAGCAATCCCACGCGCATCGTCGCTGCAGATCGGCAGGCGCTGCGCCAGGCCTTGCACCGTACCTCCATCTTGTCCAACGAGAAGTACCGTGGGGTGCGCCTCAGTGTCAGTCCGGGGACCGTATCGGTGATGGCCCATAATCCGGAGCAGGAGGAAGCCGAGGATTCAGTGGAAGTGAGCTATCAGGGGGAGCCCGTTGAGATCGGCTTCAACGTCACCTATCTGATGGACGCGCTGGCCGCGGTGGACGGCGATACCGTGGAGATCGGGTTGACCGATGCGAACAGCAGCTGTCTGGTGCGTGCGCCCGGGCTGTCGCTGGTGCGGTTCGTGGTCATGCCGATGCGGTTGTGACCCTCGACAGGCTGCAGTTCAGCAATCTGAGAAGTCTTGAGGCGGGGGTCCTGGAACCAGGGCCCCGCCTGACGTTGATCACCGGCGCCAACGGGGCAGGGAAGACGTCGATCCTTGAGGCCGCTTTCCTGGCCGGCCGCGGACGTTCGTTCCGCACCCATCAAACCGAAAAGCTGGTTCGTCACGGCGAGGATGCCTTGCAGGTGTTCGCGCAGGTTGGGGAACCGGCGCATCGCATAGGGCTTGAGTATCGTCGGGTCGGTGGTTTCGAGGGTCGGCTTGACGGCCGGAACTTGAAGTCGCTGGCAGAACTGCCGGGCTGTTGGTTCGTGGAAGTGGTGGATCCTGAAATCCATCGGCTGTTGACCGAGGGTCCCCAGGAGCGCAGGCGGTGGCTGGATTGGGGTGTGTTCCACGTGGAACCAAGATTCCTTGCAGCGTGGGCGAGATACAGCAGGGCGCTCAAGCAGCGCAACGCGGCCTTGAAAGCCGGTACGGCTCCGGACGTCTGGGACCGTGAGCTCGTGGCCTCTGGCGAGGAGGTGGCGAGCTACCGCGCCCAGTGGTTCGCTTCCCTGCAAGCGGGGCTTGAGCGCGGGGCAGAACACATGGTGTCGCGCGACTTCACCTTTTCATTGTTCCAGGGGTGGTCCCGAGACAGCAGCCTGTCCGACGCGCTTTCGCAGTCCCGTGCCCGGGATCTTGAGCGGGGGTCTACGTCTGTCGGACCACATAGGGCCGATGTGGTGATCCGCATGGGGGAGGGGATGGCTCGGGACGTGTGTTCGAGGGGGCAGCAGAAATTGTTGGCCCTGTCCTTGGTGCTGTCAGCCTTGGAGCATCTTCAGCGACAACAGGATGCGGCACGGCCGACCTTGTTGCTCGATGACCCTGCGGCGGAGCTGGATCAGAAGCGTCTATCGCTCCTGGTTGAGCGGGTGTGCCAATTGCAGTGCCAATTGATCGTCACGGCCTTGAGCGATGCGACGAAACTGTTCGGCACACCGGATCGGGTGTTCCACGTGGAACAAGGTCGTCTCTCCGCGGTGCTATGATGCCAACCCGCTTGTCGAGGTTTTCCATGTCAGAACAAGACACTTACGACTCCAGCAAGATCAAGGTTCTCAAAGGTCTTGATGCCGTCCGGAAGCGTCCTGGCATGTACATCGGTGACACCGATGACGGCACCGGTCTGCACCACATGGTCTTTGAGGTGGTCGACAACGCCATTGACGAAGCCTTGGCGGGTCACTGCGACCGCGTGCAGGTGGTGATCCATGCGGATGAATCCGTCACGGTGACGGACAACGGTCGTGGCATCCCCGTCGATATCCATCCGGAGGAGGGGCGCTCGGCGGCTGAGGTCATCATGACTGTGCTCCATGCCGGCGGAAAGTTCGACGATTCCTCGTACAAGGTCAGCGGTGGCTTGCACGGTGTGGGCGTCTCGGTCGTGAATGCCTTGTCGGATGTCCTGGACCTGAGCATCCGTCGCGGCGGAAAGCTCTACACGCAGCAGTACCGCCTTGGGGATCCGGTGGCGCCACTGGCCGAGGTCGGCGTCACGCAGGAACGCGGTACGACCGTGCGTTTCCGCCCGTCGCCCAGCATCTTCACCAAGACCGAATTCCACTACGACATCCTCGCCAAGCGCTTGCGCGAGTTGTCATTCCTCAACTCGGGTGTCCGCATCGAACTGACGGATGAGCGGGACAACCGCCACGAAGTCTTTCAATACGAGGGCGGCTTGAAGGCCTTCGTCGAGTTCCTCAACGCGGGGCAAACCCTCGTTCATCCCTCGCTGTTCTGGTTCACCACACAGGTGGGGCTGATCACGGTCGAAGTGGCGCTGCAGTGGAACGACTCCTACTCGGAGACCATGCTCTGCTACACCAACAACATCCCGCAGCGGGATGGCGGCACGCACCTCTCCGGATTCCGCGCTGCGCTCACCCGAACGCTGAACGACTACATCGAGACCGAGGCCAAGAAGGAAAAGGTTGCTGCCACCGGTGATGACGCACGCGAAGGCCTGACGGCCATCCTTTCGGTGAAGCTGCCGGACCCGAAGTTCTCCTCGCAGACGAAGGACAAGTTGGTGTCTTCGGAGGTGAAGTCGGTCGTCGAAACAGCCGTGGCCGCGAAACTCGCCGAGTACCTGCTCGAGCGTCCGCAGGATGCCAAGCTGATTGTCGGCAAGATCATCGATGCGGCCCGTGCCCGCGAAGCTGCCCGGAAGGCCCGCGAGCTCACCCGGCGCAAAGGAGCGATTGATGTCGCCGGGCTTCCTGGAAAGCTGGCGGACTGCCAGGAAAAGGATCCGGCCCTCTCGGAACTGTTCATCGTCGAGGGTGATTCCGCAGGCGGCTCAGCCAAGCAGGGCAGGGACCGCCGAACCCAAGCCATCCTGCCGCTGAAGGGCAAGATCCTGAACGTCGAGCGGGCGCGCTTCGAAAAGATGATCAGCTCGGCCGAGGTCGGCACGCTCATCACGGCGCTTGGCTGCGGTATCGGCCGCGACGACTTCAACATCGACAAGCTCCGTTACCACCGCATCATCATCATGACCGATGCCGATGTGGACGGGTCGCACATCCGCACCCTGCTGCTGACCTTCTTCTACCGGCAGATTCCGCTGTTGATCGAGCGCGGGCACATCTACATCGCCCAGCCGCCGCTCTACAAGGTCAAGCGGGGCAAGCACGAGATGTACGTGAAGGATGATGCGGAGTTGAACGCGATCCTCCTGAACAATGCGATTGACGAGGCTGCCTTGCACGTCGAGGCCGGGGCGCCGCCCCTGAGCGGCCCCGCCCTTGAAAGCCTGTCGCGCCAATACATGGATGTGCAGGCGATCATCCGGCGGCTGTCACGCCGCTACGACGCCCTGGTCCTCGAGCAACTGGTCTACATGCCGGTGCTGTCACCTGCCGACTTCAATGACCCTGCCGTGATCAACCCATGGGTCGCGCAACTGAACGAGGCGATGAACCGCCCGGGCGAGGCCCTGCGGCAGTATTCAATCAGCCTCCAGCTGCCCAATATCGTCGAAACAGCCGACATCTCCGCCGAAAAAGACGTCGTCAAACCCCAAAGGCTGCTGATCTCGCGCACCGAGCACGGCAGCACCACCGACGCGACCCTGCCGCGGGACTTCTTTGCCAGCGCGGATTACGCCGCGCTCGCCAACCTGGCGCGGACGCTGCACGGCATGATCGGCGAAGGCGCATACGTGGTCAGTGGCAACCAGCGCCGCGACATCGGCAGCTTCAAGGAAGCCATCACCTGGCTCTTCGAACAGGCGCGCCGGGGCCAATCGATGCAGCGGTACAAAGGCCTGGGCGAGATGAACCCGGACCAGTTGTGGGAAACCACCATCAACCCGCAGTCGCGCCGGTTGCTGCAGGTCCGTATCGAGGACGCCATCAGTGCGAACGCCATCTTCACCACCCTGATGGGCGAAGAGGTGGAGCCGCGCCGGGACTTCATCGAACGCAATGCCCTGACGGTGGCCAACCTCGACGTCTGACGCCACAACGCAAAATTGCAGGGCACTCTCCGCCGGCAGGACGATCTATGGAATGATCGGAGGACAGATCGGGGGACAGTGACGATGACGCTGCGTGATTTGCGCCAGGCATGGGGACGACTGACTGCGGCTGCCGCATGTCTGGTGCCGATGGCGACTTTCGCCGCCGCACCGGACCACGGCCTGATCGACGAAGCCTGCGGCAAATGCCACAACAGCACCGACTGGGCCGGCGGCGTCGCCTTCGATACGCTGAGCCTGGACGGCCCGTTGCAGGCAGACGCCGACATCTGGGAACGGACGATCCGCAAGATGCGCGGCCGCATGATGCCGCCTCCCGGCGAACGCCAGCCCGAGAGTGCGCGACTCGACAGCTTCGTCCACTGGCTCGAGGGTCGTCTCGATGATGCAGCGCAGCGCCACCCGGACCCCGGATACGTCGGCCTGCACCGGCTCAACCGCCGTGAGTACGCCCGCGAGATCCGCCGCCTGCTGGACATCGATGTCGATGTCCAGCACCTGCTGCCGAAGGACGTCTCCAGCGACGGCTTCGACAACGTCGCCGCCACGCTGCGCATCTCCCCAAGCTTCCTCGACCAGTACATCACCGCCGCACGGCTGATCAGCCGCCAGGCCATTGGTCGCAGCAGCGCCAAGCCGACCAGCACCGAATACCGCGCAGATCCTGCCCGCAACCAGGACCGGCACGTGGACGGCCTGCCGCTGGGTACGCGGGGCGGCCTGTCCGTGGTCCACGACTTCCCTGCCGACGGCGAGTACGTCTTCAACATCCGCCAGTTCTTCTTCATGGGCGCGGGCTACGTCACCAAGGTGGACCACCCGCATACCGTGATCCTGACCATCGACGACGTCCGCGTCTTCCAGCAGACGGTCGGTGGCCCCGAGGATCAGAAATACGTCGACCAGCACCAGGCCATTGCCGCGGACAACCTGCAGAACCGCTTCAACGACATCCGCGTGAAGGTGAAGGCAGGTCCCCACCGCGTCGGCGTGGCCTTCATCGCCCGCTCGCAGGCGCAATCCGAATCCCCGCTGCAGCCGATTGCCATGCTCCCTGAGATGGAGCGCGTACCGCTGATCCCGGGCCTCGATATCTCCGGCCCCTTCAACGCCAGCGGCGTCAGCGAAACGCCAAGCCGACGCAAACTGTTGACCTGCCGACCCCGCGAAGCGGCCGAGGAACAGGCCTGCGCCCGCGACATCCTGGGCAAGCTCGCCGCGGCCGCGTTCCGCAGGCCCCTCAACGACGACGATCTGAAGCCTGCCCTGCAGTTCTATGCCACGGCCCGCCAGAACGGTGCCGACTTCGAGGGCGGCATCGAAAGCGGGGTCACCGCCATCCTGTCGAGCACGCGTTTCCTGCTGCGCGCAGGCGCACCCGCCGGTGGCACAGCCGCACCGGCGCAACTGCAGGCCCTGACCGATCTTGAGATCGCGACCCGCCTGTCCTTCTTCCTGTGGAGCGCGGGCCCGGACGCGCGACTCATCGAACTCGCCAAGGCCAACCGCCTGCATGACCCAGCCGTCCTCGACGCGGAAATCAGCCGGATGTTGGCCGACCCGCGCTCCGATGCCCTCGTCACCAGTTTTGCCTTCCAGTGGCTGAACGTTGGACGCATCGACAACATCCAGCCGGATCCGACCCTCTACCCGGACTTCGACAGCAACCTGCGCGAAGCCTTCCGCCAGGAAATCCGCCTGTTCCTCGACAGCATCCTGCGCACCGACCGCAGCGTGCTGGACCTGCTGCGCAGCGACACCACTTTCCTCAACGAACGGCTGGCCCGCCAGTACGGCGTCCCGAACATCCGCGGCGACCAGTTCCGCCCGGTGAAGCTCGCTGATCCGCGTCGTTGGGGATTGTTCGGCAAGGGCGCCGTGCTCATGGCCACTTCCTACGGAAACCGCACCTCGCCGGTCGTACGCGGCAGCTGGATCCTCGAAAACATCACTGGAACGCCGCCGAGCGCTCCGCCACCGGGCGTCGAGCAGTTCCAGGAAAACGAGCCCGGCGCACCGGCCAGCACGGTCCGTGACCGGCTGGTCGCCCACCGCAGCGCCCCCTCCTGCCACAGCTGCCATGGCGTGATCGACCCGCTCGGATTTGCACTGGAAAACTTCGACATCCTGGGCGGATGGCGCGACCGCGACCTCGACGCCAACGAAGCCATCGATGCGCGCGGAGAAATGGCTGGCGGCACCCACATCAACGGCCCCGTGGAACTCCGGCAGGCCCTGCTGTCACGCCCCGACATGTTTGCGCATGCCATCACCGAGAAGCTGATGGTCTATGCCCTGGGCCGCCCGGTGCGCGCCCAGGACATGCCCACCGTGCGCGCCATCGTGCGCGCTGCCGCCGCTGACGATTACAAGTTCAGCGCCATCATTCGCGGCATCGCCGGCAGCGATGCCTTCCGCAAGCGACTGCTGACGCCGGATTCCCTGCCGGCCACTGCCTCGAGGTAGACAGCCATGTTCATCACCCGCAAGCATCTGTCCCGCCGTGCCGTCCTGCGCGGCGCCGGTTGCGCCGTCGCGCTGCCCTTTCTGGACGCCATGGTTCCCGCCGCCACTGCGCTCGCGAAAACCGCCGCCGCGGCCAAGCCCCGGCTTGGCTTCTTCTACTTCCCCCACGGCGCGGTGATGGAGTTCTTCACACCGAAGGCTACGGGACGCAACTTCGATCTGCCGCCGATCATCGAGCCGCTGGCGCCCTACCAGGACTACCTGACGGTCATCAGCAACCTTGGCAACAAGCCGGCGGAAAGCCGTGCGGTCCACGCCCTCGTCCCGGCCACCTGGTTGTCCTGCACGCACCCCAAGGAAGGCCTCGAGCCGCACATGGCGACCACGATCGACCAGATCGCCGCCAAGTACCTGGGGCAGGACACGCCATGGCCCTCCCTCGAAACCGCCACGGCCCAGGGCCACGGCGTCGGCAGCGCCTGCGAGCGCGGCTACGGCTGCAGCTATTCCGGCACCTTGTCGTTCAGCACGGCATCGACGCCGCTGCCCGTGGAAAGCAACCCGCGCCAGCTCTACCTGCGCCTGTTCGGCCAGGGAGACTCCTTGCAGGAGCGCGCCTTCCTGCAGCAACAGACCGCCAGCCTGCTCGACATGATCAGCGACGAGTTCAACAGCCTGCACCGCCAGCTGGGCGCTGCAGACCGGCGCACGCTGGATGACTACCTGACCAGCGTGAGGGAGATCGAGCGGCGCGTGAAGAACAACGCCCAAGGTGACCTCTCGCGCATCACGCTGCCGGAGGCGCCGGGCGCGACGTCAGAAAGCTTCGACGAACACCTGAAGCTCATGTTCGACCTGATAGCCCTGGCTTACCAAGGCAACCTGACGCGCATCCAGAGCTTCATGCTCGCGCCCGAGGTCAGCGAGCAGACCTACACGCACATCGGCGTGCCCGATGCCTTCCACGCCATCTCGCACCACGCGAACGACCCGGCCAAGAAAGAACGGCTGGCGAAGATCCAGCGCTACCACGTCGAAGTGTTCGCGCGCTTCCTCGGTACGCTGTCGCGAATCCAGGACGGCGAAGGCAGCCTGCTCGACAACTCGATCCTGCTGTTCGGCAGCAACATGAGCAACAGCAACGCGCACAACCAGTACCCCTTGCCGACGACCCTCCTCGGCAAGGGCGCCGGCACGATACGCGGCAACCAGCACATCAACTTCGCTGAACGCACCCCACTGGCCAACGTGCTGCTGACGATCATGCAGCGCGCCGGCGTGCCCATTGACCGCGTCGGCGACAGCACCGGCGCCATCGCGGAGGTCTGACAGATGGCACGGACAGCGCACAGCCTGATCCTCGGCGCATGGCTCGCCTGCGCAGTGGCGGCAGCAGCGCAACCGCCGGTTGAAGTGCGCGAGCACGCCGCGGCCTTCGTTGATGCAGCACGGTCCCGTGACCGGGCCACCATCGACCGCCTCCTCGCCGCCGCCGGCCGCACGGCGGTCACTCAACGTTCCGCCGACGGCACCACCGCGCTGCATTGGGCCGTCTACAACGATGACGCTGATCTGGTGCAGCGCCTGCTCAAGTCCGGCGCGGATCCGAACGCCCGCAATGACTACCTCGCGAGCCCGCTGCTGGAGGCCGCGGTCACTGGCAACGTCCAGGTCATCCGCGCCCTGGTCAAGGCCGGCGCAGACGTGGAGACGGCCAACGCCGATGGCCAGACCGCCCTGATGACGCTGGCACGGACCAGCAACGTGGAGGCGGCGCGTGTCCTTCTGGAGCGGGGCGCGAAGGTCGATGCACGCGAAGGCTGGCGGGGCCAGACGGCGCTCATGTGGGCCGCCGCCGAAGCCCAACCGGCGATGGTCCGGCTGCTGATCCAGCGCGGTGCCGACGTCAACGCGCGTTCCACGGTCAACAATTGGGAACGCCAGGTCACCGCCGAACCGCGCATGCAGGCCCGCCCTGCCGGCGGCTTCACGCCCCTGCTCTACGCCGCGCGCCGCGGATGCACGGACTGCGCCCGCGAACTGCTCAAGGCCGGTGCCACGGTCGATCTCGCCGATCCGGAAAACGTGACCCCATTGATCCTTGCGCTGGTCAACGGCAATTTCGATACGGCAGAGGTGCTGATCGACGCCGGCGCGGAACTGGACCGCTGGGACACCTGGGGTCGGTCCGCCGTCTATGCCGCCGTGGACATGAACACGCTGCCCACCAGCGGCCGTGCCGACAGACCCTCCGCCGACCGCAACACCGGCCTCGACATCCTGCGCAAGATGCTCGCCAAGGGCGCGAACCCGAACCTGCAGCTGAAGCTGTTTCCGCCGTACCGTTCCCTGCGCGACGACCGCGGCGCCGACAACATGCTGACGGTCGGCGCCACGGCCCTGATCCGCGCGGCCAAGGCGGGTGACCTGCCGGCCATGGAACTGCTGCTCGCCCATGGCGCACGGACCGACATCGCCACCGCGCGCGGCTTCACTGCGCTGCTCGCGGCTGCCGGCAACGGCTCGGCAGGTCTGGACACCCGCGGCCGCTACAAGACGGAAGCCCAGGCGGTCGCCGCGGTACGCCTGCTCCTCGACCATGGTGCCGACATCAACGTGGCGGATGGCACGGGACAAACCGCCTTGCACGGCGCAGTCGCCTGGGGCTGGAACAGCCTGATCGAAACCCTCGCCGGCAAGGGCATCGACCTGTTTGCCAAGGACGCCCGCGGCCGCACGGCAGCCGATCTCGCGAAGGGAACCACCTCGACCTCCGGCCGCGAAGGCGGCATCCGCGCCAGGCCCGAAACCGAGGCACTGCTCCGGCGCCTGATGGACGCCCACAGCACGCCAGCCACCACTGTCGCCAGCACCCTTTGAGACGGCAACCGCAACCCATGCCCACCCGACGCGACGTCCTGCTTCAACCCGCCGCTGCGCTGCTGACCGCCACGCTGCTGCCACGGCATGCGGCCGCGGCAGACGCGGTGGCCTCGCCTCCGCCGGGGACCGTGGAGGAATTGGCCCCCAGGCTCTGGGCGCTTCGCGGCTGTGGCGGCAATGTGGTCGTGTTCCACGGCGGCAGCGACGGCGTGCTGCTCGTGGACGGTGGCGCTGCCGCCCACACGGCTACCGTGCTGCGCACGGTCCGCCGCCTGACCGGCAGCGACCGCGTGCATACCCTGTTCAACACCCATTGGCACTGGGACCAGACGGGTGCCAACGACCGTCTTGGCGCCGCAGGCACACGCATCATCGCGCACGAAAACACGCGGCTGTGGCTGGGCACGGACATCGTCTCGAAATGGGAGTCGCGCAGCTATCCGCGACTGCCCAAGCAGGCGCGCCCGACCGTCACCACCTACACGCGCGACAGCCTGGCTTTTGGCGGCGAGACCATCGACTACGTCCACCTGCCGCAGGCCCATACCGACAGTGACCTCATCGTCCACTTCCGCGGCGCCGACGTGATCGCCGCCGGCGACATCGCGGCCCACGGCCAGTTCCCGATCATCGACTTCAGCACCAACGGCTGGATCGGCGGCCTCGCTGACGCCGCAAAAGCCCTCGTGGAGCGATCCACCGACGCGACGCGCATCGTCCCCGGTCATGGTTCACTGATGACGCGCGTCCAGATGCAGGAGGAGGCAGCCATGCTGGCGGAGATGCGCCAGCGTCTGGCCCGCCTGCTGACGCAAGGCCTGAGCGCACAGGAGCTGGTCGACAAGCGGCCGGCGCAAGATTACGAAGCGGCCTGGGGTGACCCCACCCTGTTCATCCGCAACGCCTGGCCTGGCCTTGTGCACCGCGCCCGCGAACTCGGCGTCTCGATCGTCTAGCCCGCACGCCACGGCAGCCGCGGGTCGACCTCGCGCCACTCTCCCGGCGCCAGGCCTTGCAGCGACACACCGCCAATCGATGCGCGCACCAGGCGCAGCGTCGGAAAGCCCACCTTGGCCGTCATCCGCCGCACCTGCCGGTTGCGGCCCTCGCGCAAGATGATCTCCAGCCACGTGGTGGGAATGCGCGCCCGGAAGCGGATCGGCGGCTCCCGAACCCACAGGCCTTCCGGCTCCGCGATCCGCCGTGCACCTGCCGGAAGACACACGAACTCCCCCAGATCCACGCCGCTTCGCAAGGTCTCCAGCGCCTGTTCCGGTGGATCCCCTTCCACCTGCACCCAGTACCGTTTCGGCAATTTGTGGCGCGGCTCCGCGATGCGCGCCTGCAGTGCCCCATCGTCGGTGAGCAGCAGCAGCCCCTCGCTGTCGGTATCCAGCCGGCCTGCGGGGTAGACGTGCTTGATGGGCACAAAGTCGGACAGCGTCCGCCGCCCCGGCTCGGGGGAGAACTTGCAGGCCACGCCGAAAGGCTTGTTGAAGGCGAGCAGCACGCCGGGCACCGGACGATCAGTCCAGCGCCCGCTGGATGAAATCGGCGGGAACGGTGGTCGCTGGAACGCCGCGGCCACCACGACGCCCACCCCGTCGCGGCTGCGGGGGATCGAACCATTCCCGCACGTCCACATCGAGTCCGACGCCGTGCATGTAGTTGTAGAGCGCCTTGCGCAGCCCCACGCCCAGCCGGTCATGATCGGTGCCGGTGGGATCCGTGAACGGCAGGTCGTTCACCGCAAAACGCACGTCGGCCGGCGGATGAACCACGATGCCATAGGCTGCCGGGTCCTTGCCGACCGGCGAATGCACGGTGGCCGAGAACCGGTGCCAGTAGGCCGATTGCAGGCACCCGGCAGCGAACAACTGCCGTACGCGCTCCAGCGCATCCACGGTCTCCTGCTCGGTCTCGGTCGGGAAGCCGTACATCAGGTAGGCATGCACCAGCACCCCAGCCTCGGTGAAGGCGCGGGTCACACGCGCCACCTGCGCCACGGTGACCCCCTTTTTCATCAAGGCCAACAGGCGGTCCGACGCCACCTCCAAGCCCCCGCTGACCGCGACGCAGCCCGACGCCGCCAGCAGCTGGCACAGCTCAGGCGTGAACGACTTCTCGAAGCGGATGTTCCCCCACCACGTGATGGGCAGGCGCTCCGCCAGCAGCCGCTCCGCCATGCCTCGCAACGCGGCCGGCGGCGCCGCCTCGTCGACGAGATGGAAGCCGCTCTCCCCCGTCTCACCGATCATCGAGCGGATGCGCTGCAGGACGATGTCGGCCTCAGGCCGGTCGTAGCGGCCGATGTAGTCCAGCGACACATCGCAGAAGCTGCACTTCTTCCAATAGCAGCCGTGCGCCAGCGTCAGCTTGTTCCAGCGCCCGTCGGACCAGAAGCGGTGCATCGGATTGAGCATCTCGAACAGCGACACGTAGTCCCTGAGCGGCAGGCCGTCGTAGGTCGGAATGCCGGTGTCGCGCTGTGCGAAGTCCGGCTGGGAAGGATCGTTCTCGAACACCACCTCGCCATCGCGCCGCCGGAAGGTCCTCACCAGCGGCACGTCCGAGCCGCGCAGGCGCTGCAGCAGGTTCAACAACGGGCGCTCGCCATCATCGAGCATGACGTAGTCGAAGAAATCAAAGACGCGGGGCTCGCCCAGCGAACGCAACTCGGTGTTGACCCAGCCGCCGCCGAGCAGACGGATCACGCCCGGCCGCACCTCCGCTGCCGTCCGGGACATGCGGAACGCGGAATAGACATTGCCCGGGAACGGTGCGGTGAACGCAATGACATCGGCCTGATGCGCCACGAACAGCTCGCGGGACAGCTCGTCCAGGATCTCGTCCACCAGCGTCGGCGCAGAAGCCAGTGCCGCGGCCAGCGGCTCGAATGACGGTGCACTGGCCGCAAGACGCTCGCCGTAACGCGACATCCCGAAGCGCGCGTCGATCCCCAGACGCCAGACGTCCGCCAGATCGTCGATGAACAAACTGGCCAGGTAGCGCGCCTGCTCCGTCGTGCCCAAGGCGCCAAAGCCGTCATGCAGATGCTCTTCCAGGACCTGCGCAAAACGCGGCCCCTCGGGCAGGAAGTTGCGCGCAGCAATGCGCAACGCGAGGCTTGGGTCACGCCGCTGCAGGAAGCGCACCGCCGCATCCACGGTCGCGATGTAGTCGTCAGCCCGTGACAGGAAATGCTCCACCACCTGCCGTGCCTCGGCATCACGGACCGTCGGCCGGCAACGCTCCAGGACCTGCGCCATGCGCGACAGGCCCCGGGAAGAAAACAGCCGCAGGAACAGCTCCAGCGATGCGTCAGCCTGCGTGACCGTCAACCCGCCGCCGCCGTGCCGCCGCAGGAAACCCATGAGATAGGCCGTCGCCGGGTACGGCGTATTGACCTGGATCATGGGCGGGGTGAGCAGGAGCAGGTGCATGGCGATGCGCAGGGTAGCGCAGCGCAGGGCGGATGACATCGCAACCCGCAGAAGATGCTGCCGCAACCGAAAGACGGATGACGCAGGTCGCCTCGCCCACGTATGTTCGTCACGGGGGAACCGCCGCGCTGATCACGCGGCGTGGCGGGGCCATGAACACATACAGCTCGCGGAGCACAGAGCCCATGACAGCACACGTCCGTAACGGCGCCATCCATGCCATCCACGCCCGACCGATCGGCAGCATTGCCGCCAGCGTCGCCGCCATCCTTGCCTTGCAGCAGGCCCCCATTGCCTACGCGGCCGACGACGAACTCGCAGAGGTGACCGTCACCGGTTCGCGCATCGTGCGCCGTGACCTTGATGCGGCGAGTCCGGTGGTCACCGTCGAAAGCCAGATCTTCGAGGAGTCCAGCACGCTTGCGGTCGAAAGCGTGCTGAACCAGTTGCCGCAGTTCGTGCCGGCCAACACGCAGTTCAACACCTCGGACGTCTTCCCAAGTGCTACCAGCACCCCCGGCATTTCCACCGTCAGCCTGCGCGGCCTTGGCGCCAACCGCACGCTGGTGCTCGTGGACGGTCGCCGCGCACAGCCGGTCAACTCGACGCTGGTCATCGACACCAACTCGATACCGTCCTCCGCTCTTGAGAGCGTCGAGATCATCAGCGGTGGTGCGTCGGCGGTGTATGGTGCAGACGCCCTCGCCGGCGTCACCAATTTCAAACTCAAGAGCAACTTCCAGGGCATCGACCTGCAGTTCCGCAGCGGGATCACCGAGCGTGGTGATGGCGAGGAAAACCGCGTCAGCCTGCTGCTGGGCACCAACATGGGCGACGGCCGCGGCAATGCGATGCTGGGCATCGAGTGGACGGAACGCGGCGAGGTGCTGGCGATCGACCGCCCGTTCTACCGGAACGCCCTGAAGGACTCGAGCACCAACTCCGGCGGCAATGCGCGCATGAACGGCTTCTCCTACGAGCCGACCGTCACCGGCATGGCCGCAGGAACCCGCACCGCCTTCCAGGCAGCCGTCAACGCCCTGTTCCCGGAGCGTCCGGCCGGCTACAACGTGCGCACGACAACGCCGTTCTATTTCAACCTCGATCCGGCCAGCACCCTCTACAAGATCGACCTCAAGGGCCTGGGCTTCACGGGTGACATCGCCAACGACCCGAACTACAAGATCACGCCGAACGGCTCGCTGACCCAGACCAACCTCGATCTGCGCTACTCGAGCCCGATGTCGCGCTATTCGGCGTTCGGCAAGGCCAACTTCGAGTTCAACGACCACCTTGAGGCCTTCTCGCAAGTCAACTTCGTCAACACGACCAATCGCCAGGTGCTGCAACCGACCGGTGCGGTCGGCGGTTTCAACGCACAGATTCCCCATGGGTCCGCCGTCTACGGTCCCTCACTCAACGCCAATGGCAGCACCAAGGCGGAGTACCTGTCGGGCGGCCTGTATGGTCTGAACTGCCCGGCCACCGGCGGTTGCACCAATTCGCAAGCCTTCCCCGTGCCCGCGGAACTGCTGGCGGTGCTCGATGCCCGCGGCGCAAGCGTGTACCCGGCCGCCGGTGCCACCCGCACATTCGACCCGATCACCGGCGTGGAAATCCCGACGCAAGGTGTCAACGCAAATTGGGGCCTGGGCGCGACGTTCAGCTTCCTGCCGCCCCGCACCATCGAGAACACCACCACCCTGTACCAGGTGATGGCGGGCCTGCGCGGCGATCTCGGCTTCGGTGACTGGACCTGGGAGGCCTACCTCTCCCACGGCGCCACCCGCACGGATCTGGACTACATCGGCTTCGTCTCGACCAAGCGCTTCCAGGCCGTGGCGACCGCGCCGAACTATGGCAAGGGCTGGAGCACCACGGGGCTGGCATCGACCAACCTGCAGTGCACCAGTGGCCTTCCCGTGTTCGGTGGCAGCATCAGCGATGACTGCATCAAGGCGATCACCGGCAATTACACGGACCGGACGCGCCTGACGCAGGACATCGTCGAAGCCACCGTGCAGGGCGGGCTGTTCGAACTCCCCGCCGGCGAGGTGCGCGCCGCCGGCGGCCTGACCACCCGCAAGAACGAGTTCCAGTACTACCCGGATGCGATCCGCGAGCGCAACAACATCGTCGATGCGATCGTCGGCGCCTTCGGCCAGGCGAACGTCACCGGCAAGACCGAGGTCAAGGAAGCCTACGGCGAGCTGCTGATCCCGCTGCTGCGTGACAAGCCCTTCGCCAAGTCGCTGGAACTCGAGCTGGGGTACCGCTACTCCGATTACGACACCGCCGGATCGGTGCCGACCTACAAGGCGCTGTTCAGCTGGGCGCCGCTCGACTGGATGCGCTTCCGCGGCGGCTACCAGCTGGCAAACCGCGCGCCGAACATCAACGAGCTGTTCCTCGACGCCAGCAGCCAGGCCGTCACGCTGCGCGCTGCGGACTATTGCCGCTCGGACACCCGCGAGGTCTCGGGCAACAACCCCGCCAATGCAAACCGCGCCAAGGCGCAGGCCTTGTGTGAAGCCATCATCGGCAACACCACCTCGCCGTTCTCCGCCGACCCGAACAACTTCACCGGCGGCCGCGGCGACGGCGTGATGCTGCAGGTGACGAGCGGCAACCGTGCCCTGCAGAGCGAGGAGGGCGAAACCTGGACCGTCGGTACGGTGCTGCGCTCGCCCTTCGAAGCAGCCTGGATCTCGGGCACCACGCTGGCCATCGACTGGTACAAGGCGAAGATCACGGATGCGATCACCCAGGTCAGTGCCCAGACCACCTACGACCTGTGCTTCAACCGCGACGGCAAGAGCAACCCGGATTACAAGCTGGATGATCCGAACGGGGTGTGCCGCAACATCCTGCGCGACGAAACCAGCGGTGCCGCGCTCTCGGTGAACTCGACCTACGCCAACACCGGCGCGATCGAGACCAGCGGCATCGACGTGGCGTTGAACTGGCGCGCAAACCTCGCCGACATCGGCATGCCCAGCCTGCCTGGATCGCTGGGGCTGAACGTCTCGTACACGAAGCTGTTCAATTTCGAGGCGCAGGAGTTCGTCGGCGGCAACTCACTGGAAAACGCGGGCACGCTCGCGCGCGGCGGCTTGTTCGACTGGCGCACCGTGACGACCCTGCGCTACGCCAATGCGAGCTGGGACCTGGCGCTGAACTGGCGGCACCTGCCGTCCATCCTCAGCGCCAACTACGTGACCGACCCGACCACCACGGTCCAGGGCGCGGGCGCGTATGACGTCTTCGCGCTGACCGGGAACTGGAACGTCACGCGCAACCTGTCCTTGAGCGCGGGCATCGACAACCTGTTCGACACCCAGCCGGAGCGCGTGGGTGCCGGGCAGGCGTTCACGGTGCCGGTGGAAAACACGGGTACCGGCACCACCGCCACGGGCGTCACCAACGGCGCGGGCTCCACCAGTGCGGGCTACTACGATGTCCTGGGACGCCGCTACTTCGTGAACCTGAAGCTGCGGTTCTGACCCGGCGGGTGAGGGCGGGCGAGCCTCAGAGCTTGTCCGCCACCACCCGGCCGTCAGCGTTCACGTACACGCGGTAGCGGTTGCCGTCCGAGCAAGTGGCGACATTGTCGTTGTCGCCACGAGGCTCCACGCGCACGACCTGGCCGCAGGGTTTGCCCAGCAGCGCCAGCACGGCGGTGAGGTCCTTGGCACTGTCAGGGGCCTCGCCCGCCGATGCCGGCAACACGGCACCCATGGCCAAGGTGCCGATCGCGCACAGCGCAGCAAAACGGCCTGCCGCGACGAAATGCGTATGCATGTCTCTTCTCCCTAGAGCTTGGAAAACTTCACGGGGTCGGCCAGCAGGTCCCAGAGCGCCTCGCGCGAGCCATTCACGCTGCGCGCGAGCCCCGGGTCATCGTCCTGCAGCAGCGTCATCACCTTGAGCAGCAGGCCCTCGAATCGTGAGCGCAGTTCCGGCAGGGGCGGCCGCCCGCGCGTGCTGTGGTGTGTCTTGAACGCGGCGAGCAGGTCGTCCACCTGGTTTTTCAGTGCCAACTTGGTGAAGACACCGATGGCCCTGGTATCGCGCAGCCGTTTCTCGAGGCCGTCGAGGTCCAGCGTCATGGCCGCCGGCGCTGCCCGCGCTGGCGCTGCCGGGACCGGCGGTGCAACCGGGGCTGCCGGCACGGCTGTGCGCGCCGGCGTCGACGGGCTGCCCACCGCGGGCCTGGGCGCTGCCGGTCGGGGGACTGCGGCGGCCTGCCTGACTTCAGCGCCGGTCGCGGCCGGTGGCGGCAGGCTCCGCGCCGGTCCCTCGACCGGGGCAACAGCCGTGGCGGCCGCTGCGTTTTGCGCTGGCGCCTCTGCCGGGGCCGCAGGCGCGGCGGCGGCGACCGTGGGCGGGGCCGTCACCGCTGCCGCCGGTGTTGCTGGTGTTGCTGGTGTTGCCAGCGTTGCCGGAGGGGCCGGTCCGCGTTGCGGCGGCGGCGCGAACAGCGCGCAGCCACCCACGGCGAGCAGTGCCGGCATCAGGATCCAAAGTGGCTGTCTCACGGTTCGCCTCCGCGTCCACGTTCGCCCCGACTGTGGCCCCCCGCAGCTGGACGTGACATGAACGGGGTGTTGTCCGGATTCGCTCCCGGGGCCCGGCCGGCTTAGGATGCAGGGCATCCATACCGGGAGTTCCCATGAGCGTCCACGATTACCATGCCATCACGCTGGACGGAACCGGCATTTCCCTCGAGCTGTACCGCGGCAGCGTGCTGCTGATCGTCAACGTCGCCAGCCGCTGCGGTTTCACGCCCCAGTACGCCGGCCTCGAAGCGCTCTACCGCAAGTACAAGGACCGCGGCTTTGCCGTCCTCGGCTTCCCCTGCAACCAGTTCGGCGCCCAGGAGCCGGGCAACAGCGAAGACATCGCGAACTTCTGCAGCCTCAACTACGACGTCAGCTTCCCGATGTTCGCCAAGATCGACGTCAACGGCGACAAGGCCCATCCGCTCTACCGCTACCTCAAAGGCGAACGTCCGGGCGTGCTCGGCACCGAGGGCATCAAGTGGAACTTCACCAAGTTCCTCGTGAACCGCCGCGGCGAGGTCATCAGCCGCCACGCGCCCACGGAAAAACCGGAAGACCTGCAACCGGCCATCGAAGCCCTGCTCTGAACTGGCCGATGCCATGATGCGCGCGACCTGCAAATGCAGACTGTTGTTGTTGCCCGCCATGCTGGCCTGGGCCGCTGCCACTTCGCTGGCGCAGGCCCAGCAGCCGGAGCCGACCGATCCGTATCCGGCGACGGCTGGAGCGTCCTACGTGGTTGCTGTCAACGACCGGCTGGTCTGGGCCCGCGAGCTGGATACCCCGCGCGCGCCGGCCTCGCTCACCAAACTGCTGTCGGCAATCGTCATCCTCGAGAGTGATTGGGATCCCGAGGCCATCGTCACCGTCAGCCGCACCGCCGCTGCTGCCACGGGCGCCCGCATCGGCCTGCGGGCCGGCGAACGCTTGTACGCCGGCGACCTGTTGACCGGCATGATCGTGCGCTCCGGCAACGATGCCTGCACCGCGCTCGCCGAACATGCGGCGGGCTCGGTGAAGGCGTTTGTCGCGCGGATGAACCAGCGCGCCGTCGAATTGGGCATGGTCGACAGCCATTTCGGCGGTCCCTGCGGCCTGGACGTGGAGGGCCAGCGCAGCACGGCACGTGACCTGCTGCGGCTGGCACAGGTGTCGATCACCTACCCGGAGATCGCCGAGGCGGGTAGCGCGCTGACCGCGGATTTCCGCACGCTGGGCGGTCGCCGTATCCGTTTCGGCACCACCAACCGGATCCTCAAGAGCGAGCCCGAGGTCGTGGGCCTGAAGACCGGCTTCACCAACCGTGCCGGCAAGTGCCTCATCGCGCTCGCCCAGCGCGGCGCACACAAGGTCTGGATCGTGCTGCTGAGTTCCCAGGACCGTTGGTTCACCGCGTCCAACCTCGTCACCCAAGGCCTGAACCTGGCAGAGCGCCAGGCCTTGGCGCTGGGCGACGAGGTGCCGTGACCGGCGGGGATTGCCCTCTCAGCCCCTGAGCCGCGCCGCTGGCGGCGGACCCGAGTGCGCCTCGATGAAGGCCTGGGCTTCCTCGTTGATCTCCCGCGGGTCACGCCCCGCGGTGTCGATGGGCGGGCCGATGACCACGCGGATGGTGCCCGCGCGCTTGAGCAACCCGCGCCGACCCCAGAAATAGCCGGCATCGTGTGCCACCGGCACCACCTTCACCCCGGCCTCGACCGCCAGCGCGGCGCCGCCCACGCCGTAGCGCCGCGTCTGTCCTGGCGCCATGCGGGTCCCTTCCGGGAACACCACCACCCAGACGCCCTCGGCCAGCCGCCGTTTGCCCTGGTCGATCAGCTGGCGGACGGCACGGCCCCCGGCACCGCGGTCGATGGCGATGCAGCGCAGCAGCTTGAGTCCCCAGCCCACGAACGGGATCCACACCAGCGAGCGCTTGAGCACCCAGGCCTGCGGCGGCAGCAGCGCACCCTGCGCGATGGTTTCCCAGGTCGAGGAGTGCTTGATGAGCGCCACATGGCAGCCGCCGGGAATGTGCTCGCGGCCTTCCACCACGTAGTCGAGCCGGCAGGTGACCCGCAGCAGCCACAGCAGCGTGCGCGCCCACCAGCGCGCCAGCGCCAGCCGCACGGCGTAGGGCGACAGCAGGGAGGCGATGACGAAAAACACCGCGTAAAGCAGCGTGAACACCAGGAAACCGGTGGTGAACAGCAGCGAACGGAGCCATTGCATGTGTCAGACCTCCACGACGTACGGCGGCCGGACTTCGTGCAGCCAGGCCAGCAGGGCGGCCGAGACGATGTCCGCCTGTTCCAGCGTGCTCATGTGGCCGCAGTCCGGGACGTCGACCAGCACGCTGTCCGGGATGCGGCGGGCGATGTCGTGGTGGCGGCTGATCGGGCTCCAGGCATCCTCGTGACCGCAGAGCACCAGCGTGGGGCAGCGGATCTGCGGCAGCAGCGCGGTGCGGTCCGGCCGCGCCAGCAGGGCCCGCACCTGTGCCTCGAACTGCGGCACGGACGAGCGCCCGATCATGTCGAGGATGCCGTCGAGCAGCGGCCTGTCGGCCAACCGTGCGGGATGCACCATGCCGCGGACCCACTCGGCGCCCATCGCCCGCATGCCCTCGCGGCGCGCGATTTCCACCAGACGCTGCCGGCCGGCACGCTCGCGCTCTCCGTCTTCGCCCGCGGCCAGGGCCTCGAAGCCGGTGTCGAGCAGGGCCAGGTGGGTGACCCGCTCCGGTGCCCGGGCGAGAACCTCCAGCGCCACGCGCCCGCCCATGGAATGACCGGCCAGGGCGAACGGGCCCGCCACCTGCCCCAGGATCGCCTCCGCCATGTCGCCCAAGCTGTCCCGCAGCCCGTGGTCGGCCACCACCAGCGTGGCGTCGCGCGCCAACGCATCCCGCTGTGAGGCCCAGACGGCGCGGTCGCAGACCAGCCCGGGCACGAGGACGAGGGTGGTTCGGGCGTGGGTCATGCGGGAATCCCGGAGGGCGCGGCGAGGCTGTGGAGCGGGCAATTATGCTTCAATAGCCGGCCGCACAGTCCCCCGGGGAGTCAGATGGTCCAGGAAGGTCAGTTGCTCTGGTCGCCCACGCCGGAGCGCATCCGCAAGGCGCGCATCACGCACTACATGCAGTGGCTCAAGCAGCAGCGCGGCCTGGACTTCCCGGACTACATGTCGCTGTGGCGCTGGTCGACCACCGACATCGACGCCTTCTGGCAGTCGATCTGGGACTACTTCCAGATCGAGGCCAGCAAGCCGCCCACCGCGGTACTGGGCAAGCGCAGCATGCCGGGCGCCGACTGGTTCCCCGGCGCGGAGCTCAACTACGCCCGCCACATGCTGCGCCACGAGCGGCCCAATGCCACGGCGGTGCTGCACCTCAACGAACGCCAGGGCCTGCAGGCCATCAGCTGGGAGGAGCTGGCGGGCAAGGTGCGCATCGTCGCCACGCAGCTGCGCAAGCTCGGCGTGAAACGCGGCGACCGCGTCTGCGCCTACATCGTGAACATCCCCGAGGCCATGATCGCCATGCTGGCGACCACCAGCCTCGGTGCCATCTGGTCGTCCTGCGGCCCGGACTTCGGCACGCCGGGCGTGCTCGACCGCTTCTCGCAGCTCGAGCCCACGGTGTTCTTCCACGTCGATGGCTACCAGTACGGCGGCAAGCCCTTCGACCGCCGCGACGAAGCCGCGAAGATCATCGCGAAACTGACGACGGTGCAGCATGTCATCCAGCTGCCCTACCTGGATCCGGCGAACCCGCGGCGGCTGACGCCGGGCACGATCTACTGGGACGAACTGCTCGACCACCCGCCGGTCGCGCGCGCGGACTTCCAGTACGAGGAAGTGCCGTTCATGCATCCGCTGTGGATCCTGTTCTCCTCGGGCACCACGGGCCTGCCGAAGCCGATCATGCACAGCCACGGCGGCATCCTGCTCGAGCAGCTCAAGCATGTCGCCTTCAACTTCGACATGCGGCCGGAAGAGCGCCTGTTCTTCTTCACCACCACCGGCTGGATGATGTGGAACTTCCTGGTCAGCGCGCTGCTGTCCGACGTGGTGCCGGTGCTCTACGACGGCAATCCGGCCTGGCCGGACGGCGACCTGCTGTGGAAGATGGTGCAGGACTCGAAGGCCAACCTGTTCGGTGCCAGCCCGACCTACCAGTCCATCCTCGAGAAGAACGGCGTCGTGCCGAAGGACAAGTTCGACCTGTCGAGCCTCGATTCGGTGACCCTGGCCGGCTCGCCGGTCACGCCCGAATGCCAGGCCTGGTTCCACGAGAACGTGAAGAAGGATGCGTGGATCGCCCCGGGCTGCGGCGGCACGGACATCTGTTCCGGCTTCGTCGGCGGCACCGTCATCCTTCCGCAGTATGCGGGCGAGATCCAGGCCGCGTGCCTTGGCGTCGCCGTCAAGGTGATCGGCGAGAACGGTGAGTACGTCGTCGACGAGGTGGGCGAGATGGTCGTCACCGAACCCATGCCGTCGATGCCGATCGGCTTCTTCAACGACGCCGGCGACGCACGCTACACCGAGACCTACTTCAGCGATTTCCCCGGCCAGTGGCGCCAGGGGGACTTCTACAAGATCAACGCGCGCGGCGGGGTCTTTGTCCTCGGCCGCTCGGATGCCACGCTCAACCGCTTCGGCATCCGCATCGGCACCTCCGAGATCTACCGCACCATCGTGCTGGTGCCGGGCGTCGAAGACGGCCTCATCGTCAACCTTGACCTGCCCGGCGGGCGCTTCTTCATGCCGCTGTTCGTCAAGCTGCGCGAGGGCCTGGTCCTGGATGACGCCCTCACAAAGGCCATCAACGACAAGCTGCGCAGCGAGTACACGCCGCGCCACATCCCGGACAAGATCTACCAGGTGCCGTTGATCCCCTACACGATCAGCGGCAAGCGCATGGAGGTGCCGGTGCGCCGCATCCTCGCCGGCATGCCGCCGGCCAAGGCGGCCAACCGCGATGCCATGGGCAACCCGGCCGCCCTGGACTGGTTCATCGAGTACCAGCGGACGCAGACCGACTACAAGATGTGACCTCGCCGCAGGCGAAGGGGGGACAGGATGAAAACGACAGACACCGTGCTGGTCGACGACATCATCGACCGGCAATCACTTGGCACGCGCGGCTACGTGCTCGTGTTCCTGCTCATGCTGGCGCTGGTCTGCGATGGCTTCGACATGCAGATCGTCAGCGTGGTGGCGCCCTGGCTGGCCAAGGACTGGGGCATGGCTCCCAAGGACCTGGTCGGCCCCGTGCAGTCGGCCAACCTGTTCGGCATGATGATCGGCGCGATCTTTCTTGGCGGCTTTGGTGACCGCATCGGCCGCAAGAAGCTGGTCGTGGGGGGGACGCTGCTCTACAGCCTCGCCACGCTCTGCGCGCTCGCGGCCACCAATGTCACCGAGTTGTCGGTCATCCGTTTCATCACTGGTGTCGGCCTGGGTGGCGTGTTGCCCAATGTCATCGCCCTTGCGCCGGAAATGACACCGCGTGCACGCCGGCCGATGCTCACCAGCCTGGTCATCCTCGGCATCTCGCTGGGCAGTGGCATGCCGGGCGTCGTGGCTGCCCAGCTGGTGCCGGTGCATGGCTGGCAGTCGGTGTTCGTGGTCGGTGCCGTCGTACCCGCCCTGATCGCGCTCGTACTGCTCGTGCTGCTGCCCGAATCGCTGCTGTTCCTCACCCACCGCGGCCGCGACCGCGACCAGGTGGCGCGCCGCGTCGCCGCCATGGATCCGTCAGTGGTTGTCGGTCCGCAAACGCAATTCGCCCTGCGTGGCAGCGATGGCAACGCGCGGGCAGGGTTCATGGAGCTGTTCTCCCCGGCGCTGCGCGTCACCACACCGTTGCTGTGGATCATGTTCGCCGGCGTGCTGCTCTCGATGCACTTCCTCAACAGCTGGATCAGCACCGTGCTGAGCCTTGGCAACCTGACGCCCACGCAGTTCTCGCTGACCAACAGCTTCTTCCACTGGGCCGGCGCCATCGCCGCGATCACCACCGCCCTCATGCTGGGCCGCCTCGGCATCCGTTGGGTGCTGGTGCTGCTGTCCGTGGGCATGCTGTCGCTGCTCACCATCGCGACGCAGGGCTTCGATACCGCGTGGCTGCTGACGTTGGCCGTCTGTGGCGCCGGCTTCGGCGTGATCGGTTGCCAGGGCGCGCTCAATGCGTCGGCGGGCCTCATCTATCCGCCGAACTGCCGCACGACCGGCGTGGGCGCAGCCCTCGGCATCGGTCGCGTCGGCTCGATCGCGGGTCCGCTGGTGGGGACCTATGTGCTGAGTCTGGGTGTGCCGGTGCAGCAGATGTTCTTCGTGCCGCTGCTGCCGCTCGGGCTTGCCGCCCTGGCAACGCTCATCCTGGTGCTGCGCAAGGTCGACATCCCGCGCAGCGACGGGCCGGTCGGGCACTGACGCCCGGCCCGGCCCCCGCCGGGGCTCAGCCCTTGGCCGGCATCTGCGCCCGTGGCACCCACCAGCCGTGGATCTGGCCGGCGATCTTCGTCGGCAGCTTCACGGTGGCCACCGGGCCCTCTCCCAGCCGCTCCGCATCAAGGATGACCAGGTCACAGCGGCCGTTCTGCGCGGCATAGCTGGCCACGCCCATCAGGTAGCCGCTGCCCTCGGGTGCGTTCGCGCTGCGCGGCGCGAAGCAGGCTTCGGCCAGCGTCGCCCCCTCCGGTGCGCGGTACAGCTGTGTCTGGCGCGTGGCGTGGTCGAAGCGCGCATAACACGCCGACGGCCGCTTGCTGGCGTCCTTCGGGTCCGGGTCCGGGCAGGGCAGGAAGCCGATGCGGTAGGGCACGGTGTTGTAGCGGTCGTCCTGCCGCGGCAGCGCGCCGAGGTGGTTCTGGTACAGCGTCTCGATGCCGTAGTCCTTCGGCGTCTTCTTCGACAGGTCGACGGACAGGCGCGTGATGCGGCTGGCGCCCCGCACCGGGTCCCAGCGGCTGCCGTCGCGCATCGGCATGAAGGGGAAGGGATTGGACAGCGACATCTCCACGTCCACGTAGAGCTTGTTGCCCTCGTCGAAGCAGCCCATCACATGGGTGGCGCTGCGTTCCGGGCCCTGGATCCAGCGGATGTCCTTGCCATCGCCGCCGCGGCGGAAATAGCCGAAATAGGTCGGCTGCCCCGGATACCAGGACCAGTGGATGCCGCCACGCTTCATCTGCTCGGCATCGAAGGCCAGCGGGATCGCGTAGAGCACGATGTACTTCTGCGTCACCGCGAAGTCGTGCAGCATGCCGACGTAGGGCACCTTGACCGTCGCGTCCCAGACCTTCTTCCCCTGCGGGGTGATCTCGAACACGTTCACGTCATCGCTGCCATGGCCCTTGGCCTCGTAGCCGAAGGCGACCATGTTGCCGGTCTCGCTGTCGATCTTCGGGTGCGCGGTGAAGGGCTGCGTGCGCGGCAGCTGGCCGTCGAAGGTGTAGACCGGGTCCACGGTCTCGAGCGTCAGCAGGTCCATCGCCGCCGGCGGGCTGTCTTCCTTCAGCGCCAGCAGCAGATGCCGGTGGTTGATGATGTGCGTGTTGTGCGTGCCGCGTGACAGTCCCTTCACCGACGGGTCGTCAAGGTAGGGGTTGCGGTACATCGGGAACAGGATCTTGCCCGCCTTGTCCTGGGCCACGTAGCGCTCATTGCGCACGAAGCGGCTGCGGAAATCCACGCGGCCTTTCGAGAACGAGAACATCGAGACGTGCCCTTCGCCATCGAAGGGGATGTTGCCCGGTGCCAGCGGGTACTGGGCGTCCGGTCCGGTGCGGTAGAACACGCCGTCAAGGTCGGCCGGGATCTTGCCCTCCACCTCGCAGTCGCTGATGTCGAGTTCCGCGCGGAACAGCCGCGGCAGCTTGCCGGCGTCCTTCTGCGTGGGCACGTAGCGGTCCAGCATGTCGCTGGCCATCGGGCCCGGTGCCTGCGCGGCGGCGGTGCCGCTGGTGGCAGCGCCGGCCAGGCCGGCCACGGCACCGGCCGCTGCCGCCATGAAACCACGCCGGTCGAGCTTGTCTGTGTCGTTCATCGTCATCCCCCCAAGGATCCAGGATATCGGTCGGTCACTTCACCAGGGTCACCGGCACGTCGGCCAGCTGCACCACCTTGCTGGCCGTGGAGCCCAGCAGCAGGCTGCCCACGCGCCCGAGGCCGCGCGTGCCCATGATGATCTCGTCGCCCTGCGACTTGCGCACGAACGCGGTGATGGCATGCGCCGGGTCGTCGATGGCCGTGGCGCAGGTGATCGTCTGCTTGCGCCGCGCCGCCAGGCGCCGCGCCGGTGCCAGCGCTTCTTCAGCAGCCTGCGACTGGTGCTCGTGGATCATCTCGTGGCTGACGAAGGCACTGCTCGGCATCGGCAGCTGCACGTTCAGGGCGAACACGCCGGCGTAGCCGCCGGCCGCAAGGCGGTCCAGCGCCAGGCCGAGGGCGCGCAGCGCCGCGGGTGAACCATCCATCGGCACCAGGATCGTGCGTTTGCGGGAACGGGCTGCCATGTGTGCGACTCCAGTGGATGCCAGGCTCAACCCGGCAGATGGGACAGGTCGGCGATGCCGGCGAACAGGCCGCGCAGCGTGACCAGCAAGGCCACGCGGTTGGCGCGCAGCCGAGGATCCGGGTCCATCACCATCACGTCGTCGAAGAACGCATCGACCGCGGGGCGCAGGCCGGCGAGCAGCGCCAGCGCTCCGGCGTAGTCGCCCGCTGCCACCTTGCCCGGCACGCTGTGCATGACCCCCTGCAGCGCGTCGAACAGGGCACGCTCGGCACCGGCCGCCAGCAGCGCTGCGTCGATGGTGTTGCCCCCGGTCTCGGTCCCTGCGGACTTCTTCAGCAGGTTGGCGATGCGCTTGTTGGCCGCGGTCAGCGCTGCGGCGTCCGGCAGGGCCAGGAAGTCCAGCAGCGCGCGCAGGCGCGCATCCACGTCCAGCGGCGAGCGGGGCCGCGTGGCCAGGACGGCATCGAAAGCCTCGGTGCTCATGCCGGGCAGGCCGGCCGCGCCGTCGGCGGGTTCCAGGTACTGCCCGCGCAAGCGCTCCATCACATAGTCGTAGACCTGCGCTGCAACGGCCTCGCGGTCCGGCAGTGGCTTCCCGCCAGCGGCCACGGGCGCCTCGAACACGGTGTGATGCCGCAGGGCGTGTTCGATGAGCGCAACCAGGTCCAGCGGCAGCCGCCGCTCCAGGACCATGCGCAGCACACCGATCGCGGCGCGGCGCAGCGCGAACGGATCCCGCGTACCGCTGGGCTTCTGGCCGATCGCGAAGATGCCGGTGAGGGTGTCGAGCTTGTCGGCCAGCGACACGGCAAGGCCGCTGGCGGTCGCCGGCAGGGCGTCGCCGGCGCCACGCGGCAGGTAGTGCTCGGCGATCGCGGTGGCGACTTCCTCCGGCTCGCCGTCGGCGCGCGCGTAGTACGTCCCCATGATCCCCTGCAGCTCGGGGAACTCACCGACCATGTTGCTCACCAGATCGCACTTGGCGAGACCTGCGGCGCGGGCCGCCAGCGCCTCGTCGCCGCCGATGCGGGCAGCAATCTCGCGCGCAAGGGCGGTGATGCGCCGGACCTTGTCGCCGATCGACCCCAGTTGCGCCTGGAAGGTGACCACGTCCAGCGCCGCGGCACGCGAGGCCAGCGGCTGCCTGCGGTCCTGGCCGAAGAAAAAGGCCGCGTCCGACAAGCGCGGCCGCACCACGCGCTCGTTGCCCGCGCGCACGGCAGCCGGATCACGGCTCTCGATGTTGCTGAGGGTGATGAACCAGGGCAGCAGCGCACCCGTGGGGCCCACCACCGGGAAATAGCGCTGGTGATCCTGCAAGGTGGAGATCAGCACCTCGCGCGGCAGCTCGAGGAAACGCTCTTCGAAGCGCCCCGCCAGCGGAACGGGCCATTCAACCAGCGCCGTTACCTCCTCGAGCAAGGCCTCCTGCAGGATCGCCTCGCCGCCCAGCTCACGGGCCAGTTGCAGCACGCCGTCACGGATGCGCTCGCGCCGCCGCTCGAAGCAGGCGACGACCCTGCCATCGCGCTCCAGCTGCGACTCGTAATCAGCCGGTTGCGCCAGCTGCAGCAGGCTGCTGCCCATGTAGCGGTGGCCCCGCGTCTGCCGGCCGGCCACGGTGTCGAGCAGGGTGCAGGGTACGACCTCGGTGCCGTGGAGCATGACCAGCCCATGCACCGGGCGCACGAACTGGGCCTCACTGCTGCCCCAGCGCATGCGCTTGGGGATGGGCAGGGCGTCAAGTGCCTCGCCGACCAAGCCCGGCAGCAGCTGCGCAGCGGCAGCCCCCGGCTTCACGCCGGTGTAGCTCAGGTATTCATTGCCCTTGGCATCGGTCTCGCGTCCCAGTGCAGCGAGCGGCACACCACAGCTGGCCACGAAGGCCTCGGCGGCCCGGGTCGGGGTACCCGCGGCATCGAAGGCGGCCTTCACCGGCGGGCCACGCCGCTGCACCGTCTGGTCCGCTGCCTGCACGGCCAGCGCGCCAACGCGCACGGCCAGGCGGCGCGGCGTGGCGAAGGACCCGACCGGGCCGTGCGCCAGCCCGGCCGCGTCGATACGCGACAGCAGGCCATCGCGGAACGCCAGCTCCAGGGTGCGCAGCGCCTTGGGAGGCAGCTCTTCCGTGTGCAGTTCGACCAGGAAATCCTGCGCGCTCATGCCGTCACCATCGGGAAGCCCAGCGCTTCGCGGCTGGCGTAGTAGCTCTGCGCCACGGCGCGTGCGAGCGTGCGCACGCGCAGGATGTAGCGCTGCCGCTCGGTCACCGATATGGCCTTCCGGGCGTCGAGCAGGTTGAAAGTGTGCGAGGCCTTGAGCACCTGTTCATAGGCCGGCAGCGCCAGCTTCGCCTCCAGCAATGCATTGCAGGCCTGCTCGTGCTCGTCGAAGCGCCGCAGCAGGGCCGCGACGTCGGCGTGTTCGAAGTTGTAGGCAGACTGTTCCACCTCGTTCTGGTGGAACACGTCGCGGTAGGTGACGCGACCGCGCGGGCCGTCGGCCCAGACCAGGTCGTAGACACTCTCCACGCCCTGCAGGTACATGGCAAGGCGCTCCAGCCCGTAGGTGATCTCGCCGGTCACGGGCCGGCAGTCCAGGCCTCCGACCTGCTGGAAGTAGGTGAACTGGGTGACTTCCATGCCATTGAGCCACACCTCCCAACCCAGGCCCCAGGCGCCCAGCGTCGGCGACTCCCAGTTGTCCTCGACGAAACGCAGGTCGTGCACCGTGGTGTCGAAACCGATGGCGCGCAGGCTGCCGATGTAGAGGTCGAGGATGTCCAGCGGCGAGGGTTTGATGACCACCTGGAACTGGTAGTAGTGCTGCAGCCGGAACGGGTTGTCGCCGTAGCGGCCGTCCGTCGGCCGGCGCGACGGCTGCACATAGGCGGCGCTCCAGGGCTCCGGGCCGATGGACCGCAGGAAGGTCGCGGTGTGGAAGGTCCCGGCGCCCACCTCGAGGTCGTAGGGCTGCAGCAGGACGCAGCCCTGTCCGGCCCAGTAGTGCTGCAGGGCCAGGATCAGGTCCTGGAACGTCTTCGGCTTGGGGCCGAGGAGAGGGTCGGTCATGCGGGCAGGCCTTGCAACGCGGCAGCAGGAAGCCGCCAGTATACCGGCGCCCCCCGTGGCCGGCCCCGCGAAGCAACGCACAGTCTTGGTGCGCGGGATCGCCGCGGCGCACCGGCATGGCGCATACTGCAGCCCCGATATGGCGCAGGTGCGTGGCAAGCCCCTGATTCGCCGGGAATAGCCGGCTGGCACGCCGGATGCATTGTTTCAGTGCCTGGCCAAGGCCACCAACGACAACAGATCTGGAGGAGCGATGACCACACCGGCTGATGTTCTGAAGTTGATCAAGGAGAAGGAAGTCAAGTGGATCGACTTCCGCTTCTGCGACACGCGCGGCAAGGAGCAGCACGTCACGGTGCCCTCGCACACGGCCAAGGAAGAGCTGTTCACCGACGGCAAGATGTTCGACGGCTCCTCGATCGCCGGTTGGAAGGGCATCAACGAGTCGGACATGATCCTGCTGCCCGACGCCAGCACCGCGGTCATCGACCCGTTCTTCGACGAGACCACGCTCAACCTGCGCTGCGACATCATCGAGCCCGCCACGATGCAGGGCTATGAGCGCGACCCGCGTTCGCTGGCCCGCCGCGCCGAGGCCTACCTGAAGTCGACCGGCATCGCCGACACCGCGCGCTTCGGTCCGGAAAACGAGTTCTTCATCTTCGACAGCGCCAAGTGGCAGGCCGGCATCAACGGCTGCTCCTACGAAGTCGACAGCTACGCCGGCGCCTGGAACAGCAACAAGAGCTTCGGCGACGGCATGCCCAACCTGGGCCACCGCCCGGGCGTGAAGGGCGGCTACTTCCCCGTCCCGCCGGTCGACAATTTCCACGAGATCCGCGCCGAGATGTGCAATGCCCTCGAAGAGATGGGCATGGAAGTCGAGGTGCACCACCACGAGGTGGCCACCGGCGGCCAGTGCGAAATCGGCGTGGGCTCCGGCACGTTGGTGCGCAAGGCCGACGAAGTGCTGATGCTCAAGTACTGCATCCAGAACGTCGCCGCGCGCTACGGCAAGACCGCGACCTTCATGCCGAAGCCGATCGTCGGCGACAACGGTTCGGGCATGCACGTGCACCAGTCGCTGTCGAAGGACGGCAAGGCCCTGTTCGCCGGTGACAAGTACGGCGGACTCTCCGACCTCGCCCTCTACTACATCGGCGGCATCATCAAGCACGCCAAGGCCATCAACGCCTTCACCAACCCGGGCACCAACAGCTACAAGCGCCTGGTGCCGGGCTTCGAGGCGCCGGTCATGCTGGCCTACTCGGCCCGCAACCGCTCCGCGTCGATCCGCATCCCCTGGGTCGCGAACCCGAAGGCCCGCCGCATCGAGGTGCGCTTCCCGGACTCGCTGGCGAACCCCTACCTGGCGTTCTCCGCGATGATGATGGCCGGCCTGGACGGCATCCAGAACAAGATCCATCCGGGCGACGCCGCGGACAAGGACCTGTACGACCTGGAGCCGGAAGAGGCCAAGCACATCCCCGAGGTCTGCCACTCGCTCGACATGGCGCTGGAGCACCTCGACAAGGACCGTGGCTTCCTCAAGGCCGGCGGCGTGTTCACGGACGACGTCATCGATGCCTACATCGCCCTCAAGATGCAGGAAGTGACCCGCTACCGCATGACGACGCACCCGGTCGAGCTGGACATGTACTACAGCCTGTAAGGCTGTCCTGCCCGGCAGTTCGTGGCAGGCGCGGTACCGCATCACGGTGCCGCCCTGCCTGGATGCGGCACCGACAGGATTGGGGCTATGCTCAAACGCGATGCGCCAACTCACGACCCGCCTGCTGCCGCTGATCTTCGCACTGCCTGCCGTCGCCGCGACGGAGGTCTGGCGCTGGGTCGACGCACAAGGCGGGGTGCATTACTCCGACCAGCGTGTTCCGGGTGCGGAACGCGTGACCCTTGGTGGGATGGCTCCCGCCGGACCAGCGGCACCCGCGCCGGCAACACCGCAAGCCGCGGGCGACGCCCTGCGCAGCGAAGCCCTGCGCACTCCCGTGCGCTACAGCCGCTGCAGTATTGCGCTGCCCGAAGCGGAGCAGCTGTTCCTGGCACCGGAACCCGTGGTGATGTCGCTCGACGTGAGGCCCCGGCTGCAGGCCGGGCACGTGGTGCGTGCCACGCTCAACGGCGAGCCGATCAAGGGCTGGAGCGCCAGCAGCCTGGGCCATACCCTCGCCGGCCTGCCACGCGGCAGCTACACGCTCGCCGTGCAGATCCTGTCCGCCGACGGCGCCGTGGCCTGTACCCTGCCGCCGGTCACCTTCCACGTCCGTCAGCCCAGTCTCCTCTCGCCGGGACGCCAGCAGGCACCGCGCAGCTGACGGTCCCACCGCGGTGCTGCCGGTTGCGGGAGCGCCCATGCTGAACGATGCGGATTCGCCCCTGGGCCACATGGACCCGGCCGGCCTGCTCGATGCCCTCTCTACCGGCATCGTCGTGCTCGATGCGCACTGCTGCCTCACCTACGCGAACGTCGGCGCCCAGGACCTGATGGCCGTCAGTGCCAACACGGCCCGTGGCCGGCCGCTCTACACGCTGTTCCACGATGCGGGCCGCCTGCATGAGACCTTGCGGCGTGCCCTCGACAACAACGAACCCTGCACGCAGCTGGAACTGACGCTGCGTCCCATCGGCACACCGATGCCGCGCGAGCCGCATGTGGTCGACCTGATGGTCACGCCACTGGAGGACGAGGTGACCGGCATGCACCTGCTGCTGGAGATGACCGATGCCCGCGCCCGCCAGCGCGTGGCGCGGGAGAACGACATCCTCGCCAACATCGACGGCAGCCGGCTGATGATCCGCCAGCTCGCCCACGAGATCAAAA
Organism: Pseudomonadota bacterium; assembly: GCA_046047615.1. Lineage (GTDB taxonomy): Bacteria > Pseudomonadota > Gammaproteobacteria > Steroidobacterales > Steroidobacteraceae > ZC4RG30. The sequence goes on along the minus strand of JBJOHO010000042.1, from coordinate 5,696 downwards.
ATCCGATCGGCGGCCTGCGCGGTGCGGCACAGCTGCTCGACAAGGAACTGGCCGATCCCTCGCAGCGCGACTACACACGCGTGATCATCGGCGAGGCCGATCGCCTCACCAACCTGGTCGACAACATGATCGGGCCGGGAAGGGCGCCGCAGAAGACCCCGACCAACATCCACGAGGTCTGCGAGCACGTGGTGCGACTGTTGCGCGCCGAGGCGCCCCCGACGGTGCAGATCGAACGGGATTACGACCCCAGCCTCCCGGATGGCCTGTTCGACCGCAACCAGATCGTGCAGGCCTTGCTCAACGTGGCACGCAATGCGCTGCAGGCCCTGCGCGACCACGGCCGCATCACCTTGCGGACCCGGGCACAGACCAACATCAATATCGGCTCGCGACGCCATCGCCTGGTGGCCACCGTGCAGGTGGAGGACAACGGCCCCGGCGTGCCACCCGACCTGATGAAGACCCTGTTCTATCCCCTGGTCACGGGACGCAGCAACGGCACCGGCCTCGGCCTCGCCGTGGCACAGGATCTCGTCACCCGTCATGGCGGCCTCATCGAGTTCGACAGCGAGCCGGGCCGCACCGTGTTCACCTTCCTGCTACCCCTCGAGATGCCAGCATGAGAGCCCAACCCTTGCGCGTCTGGCTGGTCGACGACGACGCCTCCATCCGCTGGGTGCTCGAGCGCGCGTTGCGCAACGGGGGCATGCAGCCCCGCGCCTTCGATGCCGCCGAGACCGCCATCGCCGCCCTGCGTGCCGACACGCCCGATGTGCTGATGACCGACATCCGCATGTCCGGCCAGAGCGGTCTCGAACTGCTGCGCAAGGCGCACATCGCCCACCCGGACCTGCCCGTCATCGTGATGACGGCGCACTCGGATCTGGGCAGCGCCGTGTCGGCCTATGAGAGTGGTGCCTTCGAATACCTGCCCAAGCCCTTCGACATCGACCAGGCGGTGGACCTCGTCCGCCGCGCCGCGCAGGCGAATGCCCGCCCCGGCGACGTGCCCAGCGCACCGCTGCGCGTGCCTGAACTGCTCGGCCGCGCGCCGGCGATGCAGCAGGTGTTCCGCGCCATTGGCCGGCTGTCCCGTTCCAGTGTCAACGTGCTGGTCACCGGCGAGTCCGGCACCGGCAAGGAATTGGCCGCCCGTGCACTGCATGAGCACAGCCCGCGGGCCAACAAGCCGTTCATTGCCCTGAACACTTCGGCGATCCCGGCGGAACTGCTTGAGTCCGAACTCTTCGGCCACGAGAAAGGCTCCTTCACGGGCGCCGACACCTTGCGCCGCGGCCGCTTCGAGCAGGCCGACGGCGGCACGCTGTTCCTCGACGAGATCGGCGACATGTCGCTGTCGCTGCAGACGCGCCTGCTGCGTGTGCTCGCGGAGGGTGAGTTCTACCGCGTCGGCGGCCAGATCCCGATCCGCGTCGACGTGCGCGTCATCGCAGCGACCCACCAGAACCTCGAGCAGCGCGTCGAGAAAGGGTTGTTCCGCGAGGACCTGTTCCACCGCCTCAACGTCATCCGCATCGTGCTGCCCCCGCTGCGCGAGCGTCGCGAGGACGTGCCGGACCTGCTGGCGCACTACCTCGCCGCGGCAGCACAGGAGCTGGGCGTCGAGGGCAAGACGCTCACGCCAGCGGCGCTGGAACTGCTGACGGCCTACCCATGGCCCGGCAACGTCCGCGAGCTCGTCAACTTCTGCCGCCGCATGAGCGTGCTGGCGCCCGGCAACGAGATCCACGTCGAGGACCTGCCGCCGGAGATCCTCAAGGCCGGCCAACCCGCCATGGTGCAGGGCGACGAATGGACCGCCCTGCTGGCCGCCTGGGGCGAACGCGCAGCGCAGGGCGGCGGCCGGCCGCTTCTGGACGAAGCCCTGCCCGCATTCGAGCGCACGCTGATCAACGTTGCGTTGCGGCACACCCAGGGCCACAAGCAGGCCGCCGCGAAGCTGCTGGGCTGGGGCCGCAACACGCTGACCCGCAAACTCAAGGAACTGGGCATGGCGGGGGCCGACGACGAGGACGACGACACGGAGTAAGCTGGTACGGCGCTAACGCTCCGCCGCAGGCTCCATGACCGCACTGCTTTCGCTCACAGTCCTGGGCAACCCGCTGGCCGACTGGCTCATGGCCGCCGCTGCCGTGGCCTTCTCACTGCTGGTGCTGCCGTTCTTCAAGCGGCAGTTGCGCCGCCACCATGCCCATTGGCGGCGCGAGCATGCCGAATCCGAGGGCCTCTCGCTCCTCGCCCAGCTGCTTGACCACACCCACTACCTGCTGCTGCTGGTCATCGCCCTGTATTGGGCGGAGCAGATACTGATCCTGCCCGAGGCGCTCAGCCGGGTACACAACGTGCTGATCATCGTCGGCGCCTGGGTGCAGGGCGCCATCTGGGCCAGCGTCGCCCTGCGCTTCGTGATCCTGCGCCGCTACGGCAGCAGCGAAGAACCCGACCCCTCGCGCCAGGCTTCAGTGAACATCCTGCTGTTCTGCGCCCGCCTGCTGGCCTGGGGCCTGTTCGCGCTGCTGGCGATGGACAACCTTGGCATCAACATCACCGCGCTGGTGGCCGGACTCGGGGTCGGTGGCATCGCCGTGGCGCTCGCGGTGCAGACCCTCCTCGGCGACCTGTTCGGTTCCTTGTCCATCGCCTTCGACAAGCCCTTCGTGGTCGGGGACTGGCTGCAGGTCGACCAATACGAGGGTACGGTCGAACGCATCGGCATCAAGAGCACACGCCTGCGGGCGTTCTCGGGTGAGCAGGTCATCATCGCCAATGCGGACCTGCTGCGGAGCCGTGTGCGCAATCTCGGCCGCATGCCGGAGCGCCGCGTCCTCTTCCGGCTGTACATCGCCTATGACACCGCGCCCGCGCAGGTGGCGCAGGTCACGCCGCTGGTGACCGCGGCGATCCAGACCCAGACTGCGGTGCGTACAGCGGGCTGCCGCCTGATCGCGCTAGGGCCCTACGCCCTGGAATTCGAGGTCTGCTACTTCGTGGCGGATCCTGCCACGAACTCCTATGCGGACATCGTCGACGCGGTCAACCGGGCCATCTTCGAGCGCTTTGCCGGCGCCGGCATCCGTTTTGCCTACCCGACGCAGCGCCAGGTCCAGGAGTAAGCGATGGCGAACTGGTTCAAGCCGGAACTGGAGCAGCTGGGGCAGGTGCTCGATGGCTCGATCAAGAATGCGAGCACGCACCTCGAGGGGCACATCGACCGCATCGCGGCTGAAATCTCCAACCAGCGGTCGCTCACCAAGGGTGATGTCCGCGAACTGATCGATTACGCGGCCGAGCGCTTCGGCGCAGCTGCGGACCAGCGCATTGAACGCGCCAAGACGGAGTTGGCGCAACTGGTCACCGACAAGCTCGCGGAGGTGCGCCGCGAACTCTCTGAATCCGCTGCGGAGCAACGGCGCACCGCCCTCACCAACGTCATGCTCGCCTTCGTCTCCGCGCTGCTGATCGCCGCCGTCTCCTACACGTACAACAAGCTGACGCACGGCGAAATCAACGTCTGGCAAACCTTCCGCATCGTGCTGCTGGCCGTCGGCACCGGCAACCTCGTGTGGCTGGTGGTGAAGCTGTGGCAGGGCTACAAGGCGCGGTCACAGGCGCAGCAGGACCTGATCGTGGCCGGCGCGCAGTACTTCGGCCTGCTGCGCGTGCGGGGGCTCGCCTGGCACATCGCCACGATGCTGCTCACCGTGGCGTTGTGGGTCGCCAGCGGCTATTGGCCCGACGTCCACGCCTGGCTGCAGCTGTTGCGCTGACCCTGCCTGTTCCGATACGGGAAGTTCCGTATTGACGGCAACTTCCCTTGGCGATGCCCCGCTCCCCCGCTATGCTCGCCACAAAAAAGGGACAGGGGAGAGGGACACCCAGATGGACATCGGCATTCCCGCGGAGACCATGCCGGGCGAAACCCGCGTGGCAGCAACTCCGGAGACCGTCCGCAAGCTCTGCGCAAAGGGGCACAGTGTCCGCGTCCAACGCGGTGCCGGACTCGCCGCCAGCGCGACCGATGATGCCTACGCGGCAGCCGGTGCCACGCTCGTCGACGCTGACGCGGCCTTTGGCAGTGCCGTCGTCCTGAAGGTCCGCGTCCCGGGGCCAGGCGAACTCGCGATGATGCGCAGCGGTGGGGTGCTGGTGGGCATGCTCAACCCCTTCGACGCGCCCGGACTGCAACGCATCGCCGAGGCGGGTCTCACCGCCTTCGCCCTTGAGGCCGCGCCGCGCACGACCCGTGCGCAGGCGCTCGATGTGCTGTCGAGCCAGGCGAACATCGCCGGCTACAAGGCAGTGCTGCTGGCCGCGCACCACTACCCGCGGTTCTTTCCCATGCTCATGACAGCCGCCGGCACGGTGAAGGCCGCACGGGTCGTCGTGCTGGGCGTGGGTGTCGCCGGCCTGCAGGCCATCGCCACCGCCCGGCGCCTGGGTGCAGTGGTCGAGGCCTCCGACGTGCGCCCGGTCGTCAAGGAACAGGTCGAATCGCTGGGCGCGAAGTTCATCGATGTGCCCTTCGAGACGGACGAGGAACGCCACGCTGCGCAGGGGACCGGGGGTTACGCACGCCCCATGCCGGCCTCCTGGCTGGCGCGGCAGCAGGCGGAGGTCGCACGCCGCATCGCACAGGCCGACATCGTCATCACCACGGCCCTGATCCCCGGCCGCAAGGCGCCCGTGCTGGTCACCGAGGACATGGTGCATTCGATGAAACCGGGCTCTGTCATCGTCGATCTCGCGGCGGCCCAGGGTGGCAACTGCCCACTCACCGAGGCTGATGCCACGGTGACCAGGCACGGTGTCACGCTGCTGGGCGACACCAACTTGCCGGCCCGGGTTGCCGCCGACGCCAGCGCCCTCTACGCGCGCAACCTGCTGGAGTTCCTCAAGCTGGTCACCGACAAGGACGGCCAGTTCGTGCTGCCCGAGGACGACGACATCGTCACGGCCTGCCTCATGACACGCGGTGGCGAAGTCCGTCGCCGCCCCGACTGACCTGCATCGCAGCCGCCTCCAGGAGTACCGCATGGAACTGGTATCCCCCACGATCATGAACCTGATCATCTTCGTGCTGGCCGTCTACGTGGGATACCACGTCGTCTGGAACGTCACGCCCGCCCTGCACACGCCGCTGATGGCGGTCACCAACGCCATCTCGGCCATCATCATCGTCGGCGCCATGCTGGCAGCAGCGCTCACCACCACGACCCTCGGCCGCAGCATGGGCGTGATGGCCGTGGCGCTCGCTGCCGTCAATGTGTTCGGCGGTTTCCTCGTCACACGGCGCATGCTGGCGATGTTCCGCCGCAAGGACCGCAAGGACGCCGCCGGCCACGGGGCGGCGCAGCCATGAGCATGAACCTCGTCACGCTGCTCTACCTCGTCGCCTCGGTGTGCTTCATCCAGGCGCTGAAGGGGCTCAGCCACCCGACCACCTCGATCCGCGGCAACCTGTTCGGCATGGCCGGCATGACGATTGCCGTCCTGACGACCGCAGCACTGGTCATCGAACTGGCCGGCAGCGTCGATGCGCTCGGCTTGGTGCTCGTGGGTCTGGTGATCGGTGGCGGCGCCGGCACGGTCATGGCCTACCGCGTCGAAATGACCAAGATGCCGGAGCTCGTGGCCTTCATGCACAGCATGATCGGCCTCGCCGCCGTGTTCAT
>JBJOHO010000041.1:0-41499 GCA_046047615.1 Pseudomonadota bacterium | reverse complement strand
TGTCGTCGGCGCTCATCCTCGCACCCGTCGTCACCTACATCGGTTCAGCGCCGGTGGTGGTGATGGAGCGTTGGGGCCTGGGCGAAACCCAGTTCTATCACCTGTTCGTGCCGATCATCGGCGGCTTCATGCTGTCGTCGTGGATCGGCGGCCGCATGGCCGGCCGCTTCCCGCGCGACCTGCAGGTGAAGCTGGGCTTCGCCCTGCAGGCCGTGGCCACGCTGCTGCTGTGGCTGCTGCAACTGCTGTGGCCAGAACAACCCCTGTGGCCGCAGCAACTGCTGCTCTGCGTGATGTCCTTCGGCACGAACATGGTGCTGCCCATCCTCACCATCGCCATCCTCGACCTGTACCCGACCGCCCGCGGTGCGGCCTCGTCGATGAGTTCGTTCATGGTGTTCGCGGGCATCAGCCTTGCGATGGGCGTGCTGGCGCCGCTGGCCGAGGGCCACCTCGACGGCATCGCCCTGCTGGCGCTGGCCTGTGGACTGGTGGCGCTGGGGTGCTGGTACAGTGTCCATCGGCGGCGGTACGCGCGCCGCTCCTGAGCCCGCGACTGCCCTCGGAGTTCCCATGGAAAACCGCGTCATCCGCGTTGCCCGACGCTTCAATGGCCCGCCGGACTCCGCCAACGGCGGCTATGTCTGCGGCCTCGTGTGCGAGGCCATCGGCGAGGATGTCACCGTGCGCCTGCTCGCGCCGCCGCCGCTCGACACGGACCTGCAGGTGCTGCCGCATCCGGAAACGGAGGGGCGCTGGCTCGTGGTCCACGGTGGCAAGCCGATCATCGAGGCGCGCCGGGAGAACCTGGACATCCCGGTGCCGCCCACCGTGGGTTACATCGAGGCGCTGGACGCCGCCGTCCATGCACCGGATCCCGGCCACCATCCTTGCCCCGGCTGTTTCGTCTGCGGCACGGGTCGTGCCCGTGGCGACGGCCTGCGGCTGTTTGCCGGCCGCGTGCCGGACCGCGACGACGTGGTCGCGACCGCGTGGCTGCCTGCAAGCGAGTTCTGCGGTGACGATGGGAAGGTGGCGCCGGCCATCATCGCCGCGGCGCTCGACTGTCCCGGTTTCCACGCCATGCAGACCGGCATGCGCCTGTGGTTGCTGGGTGAGTACCACTGCCGCATCGATCGGCGCGTGCACGCGGAGGAACCCTGCGTCATCGTCGGCTGGAAGCGCGAAGGCCGGGGTCGCCGCTGGGAGGTGGGCACCGCGCTCTACGACGAGGACGGCGAACTCTGCGCCGTGGCCCGCGGCACCTGGATCGAGCCGCGCAGCTGAGAAGCGGCTCAGTCCCGGCGCAGCACCTCAAGGCACAGCCAGGCGGCACCGGCGAAGGCGAGGATCCAGCCTGCAGCCGGCGGTACCCGCTCGATGCCCAGCGCCATCACCCCGGCCACCAGCACCAGCGCGGCGGCGATCAGCGGCGCACCGCTTCTGGGCGCCTGCGGTGGCGGCGCAGCGGCTTCGCGCGCATCCGGTGAGTCCGTTGGCCGGCTGTGCGCCTGCACGGCGTAGCGCAGGGCCGTGGGCAGGGCCTCCAGCGTGTCGACGAACTCCGGCAGCCGCGTGAGCAGGCGCTTCGCGATCGCACGCGGGTGCTGCCGGGCCTTCATCCAGTCGACCAGGATCGGACCGGCTGTCTTCCAGATGTCGAGCTCCGGGTGGAGCTGGCGCCCCAGGCCCTCGATGTTGAACAGGGTCTTCTGCAACAGGATCAGCTGCGGCTGGATGCGGCCTTCGAAACGCCGCAGCGCCTCGAACAGGCGCAGCAGCACCACACCGAAGGAGATGTCCTTCAGCGGCTTCTCGAAGATCGGCTCGCAGATGGTGCGGATGACCGATTCCATCTCGTCGACGCGCGCGTTGGCCGGCACCCAGCCCGACTCCACGTGCAGCAGCGCGACGCGGCGGTAGTCGCGACGGAACACCGCGAGGAAGTTCTCGGCCAGGTAACGCTGGTCCTTCGGGTCGAGCGTACCGACGATGCCGAAGTCGACCGCCGCATAGCGCGGGTTCGCCGGGTCTTCCACCAGCACGAAGATGTTGCCGGGGTGCATGTCGGCGTGGAAGAAGTTGTGGTGGAACACCTGCGTGAAAAAGATCTTCACGCCGTTTTCCGACAGGCGGCGGAAATCCACGCCCAGTTCACGCAGGCGCGCCAGGTCACCGATCTGCACGCCGCGGATGCGCTCCATCACCATCACGTCGTCGCGGCACAGGTCGAAATGCACGGCTGGCACATGCAGCGAGGAGTCGCCGGCGAAATTGCGCCTCAGCTGCATCGCATTGGCCGCCTCGCGCATCAGGTCGAGTTCATCGAGGATGGTCTTCTCGTACTCGCCGACCACGTCGACGGGCCGCAGCCGCCGTCCCTCGGTGGAGTAGCGGTCCGCCAGCCGCGCCAGCGCGTGCAGCACCTCGAGGTCGCGGCTGATCCGCTCGCGGATGCCGGGGCGCAGCACCTTGACCACCACTTCGCTGCCATCCTGCAGCCGCGCCCCATGGACCTGGGCGATGGACGCGGCCGCGATGGGCTGGGGGTCGAACTCCGCGAAGACCTCATGCAGGGGACGACCAAGGGAGGCGACCACGCGTTGTGCGGCGACTTCGCCCGGGAACGGTGGCACGGCGTCCTGCAGCTTGACCAGCTCCTCGGCAAGGTCCGGTGGCAGCAGGTCGCGGCGCGTCGAGAGTGCTTGGCCGAATTTGATGAAGACCGGGCCCAGTTCCTCCAGCGCCTCGCGCAGACGTTGGCCGCGGCTGCCCGCGGCGCGACCGGCGAACCAGGTCCATGGCGACAGGGCGCGAAGCACCAGCATCGGCCGGTACAGGGGCGTGCCGCGTGCGTAGCCCTGCAGGCCATGGCGCAGCAGTACGCGCTGGATGCGCACCAGACGCCAGAGCACGCGCAGCGTCATGACGCGGCTCCCTGGGGCGCCTGTGCCGCCAAAGCGTCGAGCCGCGCCTGCAGGCGGTCGACCCGCTCGCGCAGCTGGTCCACCTCGTCGAGAAAGCCCTGGGCCTCCGTGCGCGTCAGCAGCGTGCGCGTCTCGTGCGCGAAGTACTCACCGAGGTTGTCGCCTGCCGTGCGCACAGCGCCGGCGACCCAGTCGAGCGCGCCGCGGGCGAACCGGCCCGCGTGGTACGCGGGGATGTCCCCCACCACGCGCGACAGCAGTTCCTCGAGGTCCGGGCGCAGCAGGGCTGCCAGTTCACGCCACTGCTGGGCCGCTTCGGCGTCACCGTCGATGCTCACATCGCCACGACGGATCACGGCCTCGGCACTGCTGCCTGCGAGCGCGAGCAGCTTCAGCGGCGTGCCGCGCACGATCACGTGCGGCGCACCGCGGCTGTCCGTCGCCGCCTCTCCGGCGGCTTCCAGCGCCAGCGCGAGCCCTCCGCTGCGCGCCTGCACGACGAGTTGCCAGGGCAGGTGCGCCGGTTCGACGCGCAGCGGCGAGGCCTGCAGCGCGGCCACCAGCGACTGCGCGCGCGGCGAGGCCTGGATACCACGCTCCAGCACAGATTCGACGCCCGCCAGCAGCATCAGTATTTCCAGCCGCGGTGGACGGCGACGATGCCGCCCGAGAGGTTGTGGTAGCGGCAGTCCTCAAGGCCCGCCTCGCGCATCATGCCCAGCAGCGTCTCCTGGTCCGGATGCTTGCGGATGGATTCCGCGAGGTAGCGGTAGCTGGCCTCGTCACGCGCCACCAGCTTGCCCATCAGCGGCAGCAACTTGAACGAATAGGCGTCATAGAGCGGCTTGAGGGCCGGCACCACGACCTTGGAGAATTCGAGAACGATCAGTTGCCCGCCGGGGCGCAGCACGCGGCGCATCGAGGCCAGCGCCGCCGCCTTGTCGGTGACGTTGCGCAGGCCGAAGCCGATGGTCACGCAGTCGAAGCTGTTGTCCTTGAACGGCAGGCACTCGGCGTTGGCCTGGGCAGCCCGCGTATTGGCCACCAACCCCTCATCGAGCAGGCGGTCCCTGCCGCGCGAGAGCATCTCGGCATTGATGTCGGTGAGCACCACCAGGCCGCGCGGGCCGACCTGGCGCGCCATGCCGGCCGACAGGTCCCCGGTGCCTCCGGCCACATCCAGCGCCACCTGGCCCGGTCGCAGGCGCGTGCACGACAGCGTGAAACGCTTCCACAGGCGGTGCGTGCCCGCGGACATGAGGTCGTTCATCAGGTCGTAGTTGCCGGCGACGGAGTCGAAGACACCACGGACGCGCCGCGCCTTCTCCCCCCACGGCACCTGCTCGAAGCCGAAGTCGGTTTCCCGTGCTTGATGCTGCTCGGACACGATGGGGGACACCTTTGGGGCGGACGCAACAGCAGGCATCTTAGTGAAAAACCGCCCCTCCTGCCCCGCCTGCGCCACCGGCCGGGCATTTGTCCGGTCTTTCTCTTATAATCGCGGCCCTTTTTTCGAGCATTCCGGAGAAACGTCATGGGCAAGGGTGACCGCAGGACCCGTCGCGGCAAGATCTACGCTGGCTCGTTCGGCAAGACGCGCCCGAAGGCCGACAAGAAGCCGGCGCACGCTGCACCGGCCGCCCCCGCCGCCAGCGCGGGTCGCAAGCGCTGACCTGATGCCCGGACGGACCCGGCCGCTACAGGATGTAGCGGCTGTGGTCCTCGTCCCGGGCCAGTTCGCCCAAGGCCGCCTCGACGTAGGCGGCATCGACCGCCAGCTTCTCGCCGCCGCGTTCCGAGGCTTCGAACAGCAGGCTCTCCAGCAGCCGCTCCATCACCGTGTGCAGGCGGCGCGCCCCGATGTTCTCGGTGCGGCCATTCACATGGCAGGCGATCTCGGCGATGCGCCGCACGCCATCCTCGGCGAACTCCAGCGACACACCCTCCGTCGCCAGCAGGGCGCGGTACTGCGTGGTCAGCGAGGCATCCGGTTCGGTGAGGATGCGCACGAAATCCTCGACCCCCAGGGACTCGAGCTCGACCCGGATCGGGAAGCGCCCCTGCAGTTCCGGGATCAGGTCCGACGGTTTGGCCATATGGAAGGCCCCGGAGGCGATGAACAGGACGTGGTCGGTCTTGATCGTGCCGTGCTTGGTGGCCACCGTGCAGCCCTCGACCAGCGGCAACAGGTCGCGCTGCACGCCCTCCCGTGACACATCCGCCCCCAGCGTGTCCTGGCGGCGCGCGACCTTGTCGATCTCGTCGATGAAGACGATGCCGTTCTGTTCGGCATTCTGCAGGGCCCGCGTCTTGATCTCCTCCTCGTTGAGGAGCTTGGCGGACTCTTCCTCGAGCAGGATCTTGTGGGCCTCGCGCACCTTCACGCGCCGGCTGCGCGTGCGGCCGCCGGCCAGGTTGGCGAACATGCCGGCCAGCTGCTGCTGCATCTCCTCCATGCCCGGCGGCGCCATGATCTCCACGCCCTGCGGCACGGCACGCACCTCGATGTCGATCTCCCGCTCGTCCAGCTGGCCCTCGCGCAGCATCTTGCGGAAACGCTGCCGCGTCTCGGCATCGCGCGGCTGGGCCGGCTCGTCGGTGGAGAAGCCCAGCTGCCGCGGCCGCGGCAGCAGCGCGTCCAGCACGCGATCTTCCGCGGCCTCATGGGCGCGCTCCCGGACCCGCTGCAGTGCTTCCTCGCGCTCGAGCTTCACGGCAACGTCCGCCAGCTCCTTGATGATCGAATCCACTTCGCGGCCGACATAGCCGACCTCGGTGAACTTGGTCGCTTCGACCTTCACGAAGGGCGCGCGGGCAAGGCGCGCCAGGCGGCGTGCGATCTCGGTCTTGCCGCAGCCGGTCGGGCCGATCATCAGGATGTTCTTCGGCGTGATCTCCGGACGCAGGGCCGCATCCACCTGCATGCGCCGCCAGCGGTTGCGCAGCGCAATGGCCACCGCGCGCTTGGCAGACTGCTGGCCGACGATGTGCTTGTCGAGTTCCTGGACGATGTCGCGCGGCGTCATGCGCCCAGCTCCTCGAGGATGATGTTGTGGTTGGTGTAGATGCAGGTGTCGGCAGCGATATGCAGCGCCTTGGTGGCGATGTCGGCGGCCGGCAGGGACGTGTTCTCGAACAAGGCCCTTGCCGCCGCCTGGGCGAAGGGTCCGCCGGAACCGATGGCCGCCAACGGATGCTCGGGCTCGATCACGTCGCCGTTGCCCGAAATGATGAAGATCGCGCCCGGGTCGCCGACCACCAGCAGCGCCTCCAGGCGCCGCAGGTAGCGGTCGGAACGCCAGTCCTTGGCCAGTTCGATGGCGGCGCGGGTGAGGTTGCCGTATTTCTCCAGCTTGCCCTCGAAGCGCTCGAACAGTGTGAAGGCATCGGCGGTACCACCGGCGAAGCCCGCCAGGACCTTGCCGTTGTACAGGCGGCGCACCTTGCGGGCATTGCCCTTCATGACGGTGTTGCCGAGGGTGACCTGGCCGTCGCCGGCGATGGCCAACCGGCCCTCGCGGCGCACCGCGAGGATGGTCGTGCTGTGGGGGTCGAAGTGATCGCTCATCGGCGCAGCGTGGGGGCGCTGCGCGATGGTTTCAAGCGGACGCCGTCTCAGTCTTCCAGGATGGCCACGGCCCGCGTCCACCCGGCAGAGGCGCCGCGGATCTTGTGCGGGAAGCAGCAGACCGTGAAGCCGTGGTCCGGCAGCGCCTCGAGGTTGTGCAGTTTTTCGAGGTGGCAGTAGCCGATGTCGCGGCCGGCCTTGTGGCCCTCCCAGACCAGCGAGGTGTCGCCGGTTTCGGCGACCTTGCGGGCGGTGTGCACGAACGGCGCATCCCAGCTCCAGGCGTCGGTGCCGGTCACGCGCACGCCGCGCGTGGTGAGGTACATCGTGGCCTCGTAACCCATGCCACAGCCGCGGCTGACGTAGTCCGGCTGGCCCAGCGCCAGCCCGGCCGAGGTGTTGACCAGCACGATGTCCAGCGGCTGCAGCACATGGCCGATGCGCGCCAGCTCCGCCGCGACCTCGGCCGCCGTGACCACGTGGCCGTCCGGCAGGTGCCGGAAATCCAGTTTCACGCCCGGCCGGAAACACCAGTCGAGTGGCACCTCGTCGATGGTCATTGCCGGCCGCGTGCCACCGTCCTGGGTCGGATGGAAGTGCCAGGGCGCATCCAGGTGCGTGCCGTTGTGCGTGGTGAGGGTGACCCACTCCGCCGCGGCGAAGCCCTCTCCACCGGGCATGGCTTCCGCCGTGAGGCCCGGGAAGAAATGCTGGGCCTCCTGCATCGTCTCGCGGTGCGTCTGGTAGGTGATCTTGGGGCGCAGGAACGGCGGGTCCGAGACCGTCTCGTTGTCCAGCACGATCGACAGGTCGATGAAGCGGCGGCCCATGGTCGATACTCCTCAGGCCGTGTGGCCGCCGAGCGTCTCGGCGAACCAGTCGGCGATGTAGTCGCAGCCGAAGGCCATGTTGTCGGCCCCCACATGCTCGACGCCGCCCTCGCGCTCGGTGAAGATCTTCAGCTCGCGGCGCGGCGAGTTCACCAGCTGTTCATGGCTGCGGTGCGCGTAGTCCACGCTGATCTGCCGGTCCTTGGCGCCGTGCGTGACCAGGAAGGGCACGCGGATGCGCTCCATCACGCCGTCCAGGTGCATGTCGGCGGACTTGGCGAGGAAGTCGTCCATGTCCTTGGCACCGAACACCCACTGCACGTGCGCCCAGTAGTGCGGCACCGGGTTCTCGCCCTCGCGGCGGATGCGCTTCTGCTGCACCTCGGCCCAGTTGTGGTTCGCGCCCCAGACGGCACCACTGGCGAAGCGCGGCTCGAAAGCCACGGCCCGCGGCGCGTAGTGGCCACCGAGGGAGATGCCGGTCATGCCCAGCCGCCGGCCATCCACCTGTGGCTGCTGCAGCAGCCAGTCAACGGCCTTCGAGGCCCACTGCTCGCTGTAGGGCGTGGCGGGCAGGCCCTGCAGGCGGAGGGTCTCGCCGGTGCCCGGCTGGTCGACACAGAGCGTGCCGATGCCGCGGCGCGCCAGGGCTTGCGGCAGCTTCGACCAGTAGAGCAGTTCCTTGCAGCTGTCGAGACCATTGCAGTAGACCACCACCGGATACGGTGCCGCACCCGCGTTGGCCGGCGGCGTGAACAGCGCCGGCATCGTGCCCTGTGCCAGCGGAATCTCGACGCGCGTCACCGGCTCGTTGCACAGCTGCATGGCGCGCTCGAAGTGGGCGCGCGCCTTGGCAAAGGTGGCCTCGCGGCCCGGGTGGCCGTGGCCCTGCATGCGTTCTGCGGTGAACAGGTAGAGCGACGCGCGCTGCAGCTTGTTGCCGGCGGAGAAGGCACGACCACGCGCCAGGTCCTCTTCGGCCAGTTCCGCAAGCGTATCGGCCTTGCGGACCCACTCGCGCATGAAGTCGGCGGTGCCGACGTCCTCGCCTTGCGAGGCGCGGGCGCGCACCGGCGCCGACATGTCGAGGATTTCACCGATCTTGCCGCCGCTCTCGAGCGCGATGGCCAGCGACAGGTTCCAGACGTAATTGGGGAAGTATTCGAACAGGGCCATGGGTCAGACCTCGCAGGCCTGGAACAGGCCTGGATCAGGATGGGGATGGGGCATCGTGTGCGGGCCGCCGACGCCGATACCCCACTGGTCCATGACGGTGGGGGAGGGCGTGTGCACGGTGGCCTGCCAGTGGTCGTCGTCGACGTACTCGAGGTCCGCGGTGTACTCGACGGCAAAGCCGGCTGGCGACACGAAGTAGCTGAAGGCATTGTTGCCCGCCGTGTGGCGGCCCGGGCCCCAGACCACGTCACGGCCTTCGCCTTTCAGGCGCTTGATGCCGCGCATCATGCCGTCGACGCCGGTCATGTCGTAGGCGACATGGTTCAGGCAGGGCGGGCCGGGCAGGATCGCGAAGCGATGGTGTGCGCTGTTGCAGCGGAGGAACACCATGAAGTCGCCAAGCCAGTCCGACACGCGGAAGCCGAAGGCTTCCTCGAAGAACCGGGCCGCGGCCTTGTGGTCCTTGGAGTGCAGGACGATGTGGCTGATGCGCACCGGCAGCGCCTCCCAGCGGCCGATCTCGCGCACGCTGCCGCGGGCCACGTCGCTGGAGACCTCGTACGTGAGGCCATCCGGCGAGAAGCAGCGGAAACCGTAACCGCCACCGGGCGAGGTCAGCGCGCGCGGCGGATGGATGATGCGCGCGCCGGCCGCCTCGGCCTGGACGGCAAGGCGGTCGACGTCCGCGGCGCTGGCCGCTGCGACGGCGATCACGTCGACGCGGTTGTCCGGGCCCTGGCGCAGCCGCACCACGTGGTGTTCGTCATGGCCCACGGTCTTCAGGTAGTGCATGCCGTCGTTGGCCGGCACTTCCTCCAGTCCCCAAGTGTCCTTGTAGAACGCCAGTTCGGTGGCGACGTCCGGTGTGGCATAGCCGACGTAGCGGATCTCGCTGACCCGTGCCTTGCTCATGGATTCTCCGTCTGCAGTCTGGTGGTCAAAGGGGTTGGGCGACACGGTCGAACATCGCCTTGGTGGCCGGGCCCTGCTCCACGCGCGGGCCGGTGCCCAGCTGGCTGCGGCACAGCGACAACGACAGTTCGACGATGAACTTGCAGCGCTCGAAGCGCCGCGCCCGGTATGCCTCGAAGGCCGCCTCCACCGAAGCCTGCCGTCCGACCTCTTCGGCCAGCACCACGCTGTCTTCGATGGCCATGCCCGCGCCCTGCCCCAGGTGCGGCGTGGTCGCGTGGACGGCATCGCCAAGCAGCACCACGCGTCCGTGGTGCCACGCCCCTTCAAGGAACAGTGTCTCGAGGGGGCGGTACACGACGTTCCTGCCGTCGACGATCTGGTCGCGCAGCGCGGCAATGGCAGGCGCGGCCTGCGCGAGCCGGGCGCGCATCGTGGGCGCGAGCATGTCTTCGCTGTAGTGCGGATTGCCCGGCTCCGGCGTGGTCACGAACAGGTACATGAGTTCCGCGGAGAGCGGCACCAGACCCATGCCGATCTGTCCTTCATAGGCCTGCAGGCAGTGGAGCTCCGGCGGCTTGGGGAAGTTGTGCCGCCAGACCGCCTGGCCCGTGAACTGCGGCCGCGGCGCGTCCGGGAAGATCTGCTGCCGCGTGCGCGAGTAGAGGCCATCGGCGCCCACCACCAGGTCGTAACGGCCACTGCGGCCGTCGGAGAAGCGGACATCGACGCCCGCGGCGTCCTGCGTGATCTGCTCGACCGTCACACCGAGCCGCACCTCTGCGCCTGCGGCCTTGGCCCGGCGGCCCAGCAGCGCATGCAACGCCGGCCTGCCCATGCCAAGGTTGGCAGGCGCACCTTCCACCAGCCGGTGGGAGGGCACGGTGGCCACCTTCTGGCCGCTGGGGATGAAGACCTCGACGGCATCGAAACCGAAGCCCGAGGCCAGGTACTCATCGAGGATGCCCAGTTGTGCCGCGGCGCGGATGACGTTGGACTGCTGGATGATGCCGACGCCATAGACGGCCCAGGCGGGATCCTTCTCGGCGATGGTGATCCGGTGTCCTTCCCGGCCCAGGGCGATCGCAGCCGTGAGGCCGCCGATGCCGCCGCCGATGATGAGGATGTTCTGGTGTTGCACGCGCCGTCCTTCGGGGCCGGGAGGCCTGTTTCAGGGACTGCACGGATACCACGCGGTCCCCGCCGGGTACAGGCGAATTGGTCAATGCCTGGCCATCGACGCCGCGGAAGCGTTGCCTCAGGGCTTGCGTCGGGCGCGCGGGTGCGCCTTGTCGTAGACCTTGGCCAGGTGCTGGAAGTCCAGGTGCGTGTACACCTGCGTGGTACTGATGTTGGCGTGACCCAGCAGTTCCTGCACACCGCGCAGGTCGCCGCTGCTCTCCAGCAGGTGGCTGGCGAACGAGTGCCGGAACAGGTGCGGATGGACGCCCACCGGCACGCCTTGCCGGCGCGCGGCCTCGGCGACCCGCAACTGGATGGCGCGCGCGCCGAGCCGCCGGCCGTTGCGCCCGACGAAGACCGCCGCGGTGCCGCCGGCAGCCAGCGCCTGCCGTTCCGCGAGCCAGGCCTGCACGGCGGCGACCGCCTTGCGCCCCACCGGCACGATGCGTTCCTTGCGGCCCTTGCCCAGCACCCGCACGGTACGGTCCGCGAGATCCAGGTCGGGCAGATCAAGGCCGACCAGCTCCGACAGCCGCAGACCCGAGCTGTAGAGCAGTTCCATGATGGCGAGGTCGCGGACCTGCAGCGAGTTCTCGGGTGCCGCCTCCAGCAGCCGGCCCATCTGGTCCGCGTCGAGCGTGCCAGGCAGCCGGCGCGCGGCCTTGGGAGCGCGGACATCGCCACAGGGGTTGCTGCGCAGCACGCCTTCCCGCAGCAGGAAACGGCAGAAACTGCGCACCGCCGAGAGCCGGCGCTGCAGGCTGGCTGGCGCTAGCCCGCCCGCATGGCAGCGCGCGGCGAAACTGCGCAGCAACGGTGGCGTGAGATCGTTCCATTGCACCACGCCCTGTTCGTCCGCCCAGTGCGCCAGTGATGCGAGGTCGTGCGCATAGGCCTGGCAGGTGTGCGGCGACAGCCGCCTTTCGGTTGCCAGATGCCGCAGGAAGCGCTCGATGTCGGCGAGCGCCGTGGCGTTCATGCGCGAGACAGCACTTCGCCGGTCACCTCGGCCAGTTGCACCAGCACGTCGGTTCCCATGTCCGCGGTGAAGCGGTCTTCCTCGTCGCTGCCCAGAACGAGCAGCGCGACCGGAGAGCCCTCGCCCACGGGAACCAGTGCGGCGCTGGCCACGGGCCGGTCGGCACCGAACACGGCTTCACGTTGTGAATCGCGCAGTGGGCCACACACCGGCCGTCCACCCGCGAGCACGGCATCGATGGACTGCAGCGCGGGGTCGCTGCGGTCGACGGCCACCACGAAGCGGGAGGCCGGCAGACCCATCGCGCCCAGCCCGAAGACCAGCAGCCGGACATCGACCAGGCCGAATTCTGCGTCCAGCGATTCCTCAAGCCCGGCCAAGGCATCAGCGCGCGTGGGCGCGCGCAGCAGACGGCGCACCAGGCGCCGCATGCGCCCGGCGATCACCTCATTGGCGCGGGCGGCAGCCAGCAACTGCTGCAAGTGCGTATCGAGGGTCGTGACGCGTTCTCGCAGCAGTTCGCGCTGGCGCTCCAGCAACGATACGGTGCCTTCCGCGTGCCCGTGCGGCAAGCGCAGCTCGGCCAGCAGGCTGCCCTGCTCGATGAAGAATTCCGGGTGTTCACGCAGATAACGCGCCACTTCATCGGGTGTGCTGATTGCCGTCTCCACGCCTGCCTACTCCTCGCCAGCGATCTCGACCCAGCCTTCGAAGGACACTTCGGCCGGACCTTCCATCCACAACATTTCGCCTGGGCCGCGCCAACGGATCTCCAGGCGCCCTCCCGGCAGGTCGACCTGCACGGTGTCACCGAGCCAACCCGCGCGGCGACCCACGGCAACCGCGGCACAGGCGCCCGTGCCACAGGCCTGGGTTTCCCCTGCGCCACGTTCGTACACCCGGAGACGGATGTGCCCCGGGTTGACGACCTGCATGAAGCCCACGTTGACGCGCTGCCGGAAGCGCGGGTGCGATTCGAGCCGCGGCCCCACGTCGGCCACCGGGGCCGCATCGACATCGGTGACACGCAGCACCGCATGCGGATTGCCCATCGACACCACGCCGCAGCTGACAGTCTGGCTGCCGAGGTCGATGCTGAAGTGTGGGCCGGTCTGCCCGGCCTCGTCGAAGTGCGAGGCCGAAGCGGAAAAGTCAGGCACACCCATGTCGACGGCGACGCGGCCTGCGCCGGTGATGCGTGCGCCAACCAGGCCTCCCGGGCAGGCCATGCGCAACAGCCCTCCGGGCACCGTCATGCGCTGGTGAAGATAGGCGGCGATGCAGCGCGCGCCATTGCCGCACTGCTCCACCTCGTGGCCGTCGGCGTTGAAGATGCGGTAGAACGCGCTGGTGCCCGCGTCGCGGGCCGGTTCGATGACCAAGGCCTGGTCGAAGCCGATGCCGCGATGACGGTCCGAGAGCCGTTGCCAGTCCGCCGGCGTCAGCCGTGCTGCCAGGTCCGCGGACTCGACGACGATGAAGTCGTTGCCGAGTCCGTGCATCTTGGTGAAGGGCATGCGCATCGGCGCAAGGATACACCGCAATGCGGCGCGACCCGGCCCGGGGCCACGACACGGCAATGGCTCAGTCGAACAGGCGTGCCGTCAGCCGGTGGATGCTGGAAATGTCCTCGTCGCCATGGCCGGCCTCGATGAGCCTCGCGTAGTCCGCCAGCACGCTCTCGACCATGGGCAGCGAACCACCGCTGGCCGCCGCCATCTCGCGGCAGATGCCCAGGTCCTTGGCGTGCAGCCGCACGCGGAAACCCGGGGGATAGGCCTCGCGGATCATGTTCGGTGCGCGGTGGACAAAGTACCAGCTGGAGCCGGCGCCCTTGCCGAGCGTCTCGACCACGCGGTCGAGCGGCAGGCCCTGCGCGCGCGCAAAGGCCATCGCTTCGCCGATCGCGCGGATATAACCCGCGCAGAGGATCTGGTTGGTGGCCTTGGCGGCCTGGCCAGCGCCCACGTCGCCGAAGCGCGTGATGGTGCGGCCCATCGCCTGCAACACGGGCAGTGCACGCTCGAAGTCGGCTTCGCTGCCGCCGACCATCATGGCCAGCGTCGCATCGCGGGCGCCCTCGACGCCCCCGCTGACCGGACAGTCGATGAACGTGGCGCCACGTGCCGCCACGCGTGCAGCAGCCTCGCGCGCCGTGCCGGCGCCGACCGTGGAACAGTCGATCACCACGCTGCCGGGCCTGAGACCGGCCGACAGCGCATCGACCACAGCCAGCACGTCGGCATCGGCGGCGACGCACAGCACGACGATGTCGCAGGCCGAAGCAAGCGACGCAGGGTCTGCGGCAGCACTGCAACCGGTCTCCGCGGCGAGCGCCAGGGCCTTGTCGTTGCTGCGGTTCCAGACCGCCTCCAGCAGACCTGCCCGGTGCAGGTTGCGGGCCATGTGGGCACCCATCGCGCCCAGCCCCGCGAAGCCAACCTTCACTTGCCGCACAGCGCGTCCACCTCGACACGCGAGGCCACGCGGTGTGCCTCGACTTCCGCGTCGGTCAACAGCACCGCCTCGCCGTCCTTGCCGGCACGGTAGAGGCGGCGTGCTGCGATCGCCTGCTCATACGTCTCGCGGGCCTTGCGACACCCCTCGGCGCGCTGCGCCGCGAGGTCTTGCTGCACACGCGTGGCGGCCGTCAGCGTTGCCGCATCGCGCGCCGGCGGCGTGACCACGCTGCTGGGGCCGGGACTGGGGCTGCTGGCACCGGTAGCCGCTGCAGGCGCCACAGGCAGGTTGCGCGCCGCGGCACGGATGCGCTCGGCGCCGGGCACTGGCGTATCCGAGTAGTGCCACGCGCCCTGCGCGTCACGCCAGCGGTAGACATCGGTAGCCGCCGCTGTGGCAAAGCCGGGGGAGGCCAGGCAGGCGGCGAGGAGACACAGGGCGATGGACGGCTTCATGCCGGCAGTCTTCACAAAAGCAGGAGCCCCGGCAACCTTGGCGGTGTGCCGGGGCTCAC
This sequence comes from Pseudomonadota bacterium, assembly GCA_046047615.1. Taxonomy (GTDB): domain Bacteria; phylum Pseudomonadota; class Gammaproteobacteria; order Steroidobacterales; family Steroidobacteraceae; genus ZC4RG30. Next base: position 26,951 of record JBJOHO010000041.1, on the reverse strand, counting down.
AGTACGGTGGGCGCGGCGCCACGCGCGCCGCCCAATCCGCCATGGCAGTGCCGCGGTCAGTCGTAGGCCCGCTCGCCGTGGGTCGTCGTGTCCAGACCCTGGCGTTCCGTGTCTTCGCTGACCCGCAGGCCGATCGTCAGGTCGATCAGCTTGAAGGCGATGGCGCTGACCACGCCCGACCAGAGCAGGGTGATGCCGACGCTCTTGGCCTGGATGATGACCTGGGCGCCCATGTCGTAGGGCGCCACTTCCATGGTCACCCAGTCATAGAAGCCCGCGCCGCCCAGTGCCGGATCGGCGAACACACCCGTCAGGATCGCGCCGACGATGCCACCCACGCAGTGCACGCCGAACACGTCGAGCGAGTCGTCGTACTTGAGCACGCGCTTGAGCCAGATCACCGCGACCAGGCAGATCACCGCCGCGGCGACGCCGATCGCCAGCGCGCCCATCGGCCCGACCCAGCCGCAGGCCGGCGTCACACCGACGAGGCCCGCGACGGCACCGGAAGCGGCGCCGAGCATCGTCGGCGTGCCACGCACGATCCACTCGATGAAGGCCCAGGTCAGCGTGGCGGCCGCAGTCGCCAGCACGGTGTTGAGGAACACCTGGCCTGCAAAGGCATTGGCCTCGAGGTTGCTGCCGACGTTGAAGCCGAACCAGCCCACCCACAGCAGCGAGGTGCCGACCATCACCAGCGGCAGGTTGTGCGGCGGCATCGCGGAAGTGCCATAGCCCAGCCGCTTGCCCACCATGAGGGCGCCCACCAGGCCGGCGATGCCCGCGTTGATGTGCACGACGGTGCCGCCGGCGAAATCGAGGGCGCCAAGCTGGAACAGGTAGCCCGCGTTAGCCGTGGCTGCCGCCGCCGTTTCGGCATTGGTGTAGGCGTCCGGGCCGTCCCAGAACCAGACCATGTGCGCCACGGGCAGATAGGCGAAAGTGAACCACAGCAGCACGAACGCGAGGATCGCGCCGAACTTCATGCGCTCGGCAAAGGCGCCGACGATGAGGCAGGGCGTGATCGCCGCGAAGGTGCCCTGGAACACGACATAGACGTATTCAGGGATGTAGATGCCCTTGGAGAAGGTGGCTGCCAGCGTCGTGGCGTCGACGCCGGACAGGAACAGCTTGTCGAGGCCGCCGAAGAAGGCACTGCCGGAGGTGAAGGCCACGCTGTAGCCGTAGATCACCCACAACACGGTGGCCAGGCAGAAGATCATCAGGACCTGCATCAGCACCGAGAGCACGTTCTTGCTGCGGACCATGCCGCCATAGAACAGTGCCAGCCCGGGGATGGTCATGAGGATGACGAGCAGCGTGCTGGTCATCATCCAGCCGATGTCGCCCTTGTCGGGCGTGGGTGGTGCGTCTGCCGCGGCCGCGGCCAAGGGCAGCAGCGTGCCCAGGGCGGCCAGGGCTCCCCGTGCCCAGCGCGGGGAAGGTGGTGAGACGAGGTCATTGCGCATGTGCGACTCCCAGCTGTGCTTACGTTGCCGACGTACCGGTCTCGCCCGTGCGGATCCGGATGGCCTGCTCCAGGTTGCCGATGGTTATCCGTCCGTCGCCGTTCCGGCCCGTCCGGGAGATGTTGGCAATGGCCTCGAAGACCGGCTCGGCCACACTGTCGTCGACAGCGATCTCGAGCTTGGCCCGCGGACCGTGTTCCTGCTCATGCACTTCGGTGACCGTCACGCCCTGTATCCCGAGTTCGGCGATTGCCCGCCGGAGCTCGTCGACCTTGTAGGGCCGTACCACAGCCGTGATCATCTTCATGATGTGCATTTCGCCACGAAGCGGCCGCAAAGCCGCGTTGCCGAACACCACCCGGTACGCTTGAATCCTTTCCGGAACCGGCGCCCACGAAGGGGATTGCAGAATCCGTGCCATGCCGCGGAACGCGGCTTTGGGCCGCCTGCTGCGCCTTTATGGGGGTCGGTGCGCACCGCTCTGGCCCCGTCACTGCATCGTTCGCACCAAAACAGCGCGCCACGCGCCTGCCCGAGGACCCACCATGGATCACGCTTCACTCCAGGATCTCGCCCGCCGGCTGTTCGAGAGCCTGCCCCCCACGGTGCGTGCCGCACGGGAAGATCTTGAGGACCACTTCCGTGGCGTCTTGCAGGCGGGCCTCGCCCGGCTGGATCTCGCCACCCGCGAGGAGTTCGAGACCCAGGCGAAGGTCCTGGCACGCACCCGCGAGCTGGTCGGGCAGCTCGAGTCACGCGTCCGCGAACTTGAGTCCCGGCTGCCGCGCGGCTGAGTCCGGGCCCCGCTGGCGGCAGCATGAGCGTCGCGCAGATCTGCAGCCGGGCGCAGCAGGGCCTGGCGGCGCCGCGGGTGCGGGTCGAGGTGCATCTCGGCCCGGGCCTGCCGTCCCTGACGGTCGTGGGCCTGCCGGCACCCGCCATCCGCGAAAGCCGTGAGCGCGTGCGGGCGGCCTTGGTACACAGCGGCTATGACTTCCCGGCAGGGCGCATCACGGTCAATCTCGCGCCCGCCGACCTGCCCAAGGAGGGCAGCCGCTTCGACCTGGCCATTGCCCTGGGCATCCTCATCGCCTCGGACCAGCTCCAGCCCTTGCCCGGGCTGCTGGACCACTGCGAGGTGTATGGTGAACTGGCCCTGACGGGCGAACTCGAACCCGTGCCGGGCCTCCTGCTGGCAGGCCTCCATGCCGGCAGCGCACGGCCGCTGCTGGCGCCCACCGCCAACGCGGGCGACCTGGCGCGTGCCGGCATGCAGCGTGCGCGTCAGGTCGCCACCCTGCGTGAGGCCGCCCAGGCGTTGGCCGTCGGCTGGGGCGAGCAGTTGCCGGAGGTCGGCGCTGCGACTCTGTTGGCCCCGGCAGGCGTCTCCCCGGACGAGTGCGCCAACGCCGGGCTCCATCTCGTGCGGGGCCATGCCGAGGCCAAGGTCGCCCTCGCGGCTGCCGCCGTCGGGGGGCACAGCCTGTTGATGGTGGGTCCACCGGGCTGCGGCAAGAGCCTGCTGGCTCATTGCCTGCAGGGACTGCTGCCACCGCTGACCCCGTCCGAAGCGGTGGAGGTCGCGACCATCCGCGAACTGGCGGCGCCGTCCCTCCAGCACCGGCCGCTGCAACGGCCGTTCCGCTCGCCGCATCACACGGCCTCGGCCCAGGCCATTGTCGGCGGCGGCGCGGGCGCAACCCCCGGCGAGGTCACGCTGGCGCACCACGGCGTGCTGTTCCTCGACGAATTGCCGGAGTTCGACCGCCGCGTGCTCGAATCCCTGCGCGAACCGCTCGAAACCGGCGTCGTGCGTCTGGCGCGGGCAGCCCGCAGTGTCGATTACCCCGCCGTCTTCCAGTTGGTCGCCGCCATGAATCCCTGCCCCTGCGGCCGCGCGGGCATGCGCGGCGGCTGCCGCTGCAAACCGGCGGCCGTGCGCCAGTACCAGAACCGCCTCTCGGGCCCCTTCCTCGACCGCATGGACATCACGCTGCCCCTGCAGAGGCCGACACCCATCGAACTGCTCGCCGCGCCCGACCCGCCGGAGACGACGCGGGACCTCTGCCGCCGCGTCGCGATGGCGCGCGTCCGGCAGTTGCAGCGGCAGGGCTGCCTGAATTCCCGGCTGCCCGCGCAGGAACTGGAACGGCATTGCAGGCTGAGCGGCGCGGCGCGCCTCAAGCTGACGGCAGGGTTGGCCGCACAGGGCCTGTCAGGCCGCGGCATGCACCGCGTGCTGCGCCTGGCCCGCAGTCTCGCGGACCTCGAGGGACTGGAAGAAATCGACGAGGGTGGCGTGTCCCGGGCGCTCGACTGGCGCCCGGATCGCATCTTCAAGGACTGAGGCTGCCCCGGCCGGGGCGGTGCCTCAGAGTGCCAGCATGTGGTCGACGGCGGCCTTGACCAGGTCGTCGCTGAAGTCCACGCGGCCACCCTTGGCCGGCATGACGCCCGCCTTCTGGAAGCCGTTGATGGCGTGCGAGTAGAGCGTGTCCTTGCCCTGCGCGACGCGCGGCGCCCAAGCCGCCTTGTCACCCGCCTTGGGGGCACCGCCTATGCCGGCGCCGTGGCAGGCCACGCAGGCCACGTTGTAGGCCTCTTCGCCGGTGGTCGGCAGTGCGGAGACGGCCCCGCCCGCAGCGACACCCGCCAGCGGCTGGATGGCCAGCGCCGAGTTGTCCTCGCCGGCCACGGCAACCTGGCCCGCCGGTGCGGTGCGCTTGGCGACGGCCGCCACCACCATCGGGTCGCTGGCGACGTTCGCCCGCTGCCGGTCGGTGCCCAGGGCGCGGGCCGTGACGAACATCAGGATCGTGAACACCACCAGCAGACCGATGACGACGCTGAAGACGTTGAAGAACTTGGAGTCGGACGTGTTGCTCACGGGGGTTCCTGGCCGGTTCGGGGACGGAGGGGCCGGAAGTATACCGCCCGGTCAGAGCAGTGGCACCTGCCGCAGGGCGGCAAGGTTCACGCTGCCCGTACAGAACGCCACGATCCGCAGCTCTTCGATCACCTGCGACAGGCGTTGCACCAGGGCCTGGCTGCCGTGGAGCGCGTCCGGCAGCACGGCCGCGGCGAAACCTGCGAGATCCGCACCCAGCCGCAGCGCGGCGGCGACGTCCCGGCCGCTGCGCAGACCGCCCGACGCGATCACGCGGTGTCCCGGGCACTCCGCGCGGACCGCCACCAGCGCCTCCGCCGTCGGGATGCCCCAGTTGCGGAAGCACTCGGCGATGTCTCGCTCACGTCCGGGCGGGTGGCGGCTGGCTTCCACCGCAGCCCAGCTTGTGCCGCCGGCGCCGGCGACGTCGAGACCTTGCACACCCTCAGCCACCAGGCGGCGTGCCACGGACGCGGAGAGTCCGCAGCCGATCTCCTTCACGATCACCGGGACGGGCAGGCTTGCGGTCAGTGCGCCGATGCGCGCGGCGATGCCGGCCCAACGCCGGTCGCCTCCCCGCTGCAGGACTTCCTGCAGGGGGTTCAGATGGATCACCAAGGCGTCGGCCTCGATCATCTCGACGGCACGCCGTGCCATCGCGGCTCCCTGGGGTTCCAGCAATTGCGCTGCGCCCAGGTTTGCCAGCAGGGGTACCTCCGGTGCCAGGCTGCGCAGGCGCCGCGACAGACCCGCCCCCCCCGCGCCTTCCAGGGCCACACGTTGGGAGCCGACGCCAAAGGCGATACCCAGTTCCGCTGCCGCGCAGGCGATCGATTCGTTGATGTGCCGCGCCCGGTCAGGGCCGCCCGTCATGGCGCTGACCAGCAAGGGCGCGCGCAGGCGGCGTCCGAGAAAATCGGTCGACAGGTCGATGTCGTTCCAGTCGATTTCGGGCAGGGCACAGTGCTCGAAGCGGACGCGGTCCAGCCCCGTCCCGACATGCCCGCCGACGTCCTGCCCGAGCACGACCTCCAGGTGGTCCGCCTTGCGCTCGAGGATGCCGTTACCCACGCAGTGCCTCGCGTTGGAAGTGGGACACCAGCAGCCAGTGCGGGAGCGTCAGCGCACCCAGTCCGACGAACAACGACGTCACGAGCGCCGCAGGGATGTCCTGCCAGCCGAGCCACCACCAGCTGGCTGCGCTGGCGCCGACGGTCAGCACCGCGCAGGCCGCTGAGGCCATCACCAGTCTCCTAGTCCATGACAGTGGCTTGGTCCGCAGCCTCAGCACGTGCACGGGGGCATGCCACAGGCAGAAATACAGCGCGAACGACAGCAGGGGGGGCAGCAAGACCAATGACGCCAGCAGGAGGGACCGCGCTGCTGCGGTGCTCCATTGGTTGCGCGCCATGCGGGCTGTATCCCACAGGGCCAGGCCGGCACAGGGCCAGGCCAGCACAGGAAAGGCCTGCAGCGCCGCCTCCGGTGTCGCTGGGGCGATCAGCAGCAGCAGCCGCGACAGCTCTGCAGTGTGCAGCACCGACGGCAGCAGGATCACGCTGCCGCCGTGCACCCAGCGCCACAGGGGAGCGCCCGGCAGGTCTTCGCTGAAGTGGTGCGCCGAGACCAGCAGGAAGCCCAACAGGAACACGGACTCGCTCCACCACCACAGGGCGATGGCCGCCCCCACCAGCAGACAGTAGCCGGAGAGAAAAATGACCCAGCGGCCTGGTCCAGCCTCCTTCAGCCAGCGGCCTGCCAGCACCGGATCCAGTGCGCCGTGGGGAACGCCGAGCACCAGCACCAGCAGCACGACCACGAGCGTCAGGTCCGGCGGCAGGCTCGTCGGCAACCAGTCCGAGACCATGCAAGACGCCGCGGCAACGGCACAGAAGGGCCACAGCGCCCGCGGCAGCGGTTGAGGAGGCTGGCTGTTCGTCATGACTACGCCAGCAGTTGCCTGAGAAAGGGTGCAGGAGGCAGCGAACGCGCGACGGCAATGCCATCCTGCAGGCGGTCACCCCTGCCAAGGAAGCGCAGCAGCGACGGGGTGGGTGTCCGTCCGAAAAGGTTCACGAAAAGTCCGGGTGCCCGTTCCGGCTGGGCGCGCAGCACGCGCAGGAACAGTGAATCCATGAAGCGCAACCAGGCGGCATCCGTTGCAGGTGCCAGCGGTGGACCGCCCTCGCCCAACTGCGTGGCGCAGGCCCGGGCCCAGCGCTGGATGCGCTGGAACGCATAACCCGTGCTGTTGCGCGCCGCGCCGTGGAACAGACCGGCGCGCACCATGCCAGCCGGCGTCGATGTCCCGCGCGGGGCGAGGCCCATCGGCAGTGCGCCGTGCTCCCGGCGCAGCGTGCGCCACGTGGCGCCCTGGGTCACTTCCGCGATCGCCTCTGACATCAGTGCCTCGAGGCGTTCAGGTGCGGGAGGGACCGCCCCGAAGGCTGTGATCTCCACCAGAGCGCGGCCCGCCGTGACCGGCAGCACGTACTTGAACCACACGCTGCCATCGCTTTGGTCCGGCAGGAAATCCATGAGCACTGCGGTCTCCAGCGGCAGCAACAGTGCAGGGCACTCGACTTCCGCGCCGAGGAAGCATTGCCACAGCGTCGGTTGATGGCTGGCCATGTCGGTGGGAGGACGCGTGTCGACCACGAAGCGGCTGGTCAGTGCGCCTTCGTCCATCTGGATGCGCCAGCCGCCGTCATGCAAGGCCTCGACCCCCAGCGCGCGCCGTCCGGACAGCAGACCCACATGCGCTGCCCCCTCCAGCACCCGCAAGGAGGCCGCATGGAAGTCGGGAGCGGTCACCATCTCGTAGGGTGATGCGCTGCAGTCGATGACGACCTCACGGCGGCCGTCCTGCACGCGGCAGAAGCGCCAGCGTCGCGACACCATCCCGGCGAGCGGCAGCGTGGGGTCATGCCAGAAGCACCATGTGCGGTCGTTGATGGGTCCGCTGCGCGGCTCGACTACGGCAACCCGTCCCTGCCAGCCGGGCGTGCCGGCCAGCGCGGTGGCCAGCCCCAGGCCCGCGCAACCCCCTCCCAGGATGGCGAGTTCGACGTCGTGCCTCATCGCAGCCCTGTGGCCATCGTCGCGTTCGCGGGTTCGACCCCCGGCAGCCCTTGCAAGGGCGCGTGCAGGCTGGGGTCGTGCCGGCGGCGCGCAGGGGCGCGCCACGCACGGCGCAGGACGCAGCCCAGCGCAGCCAGCGTCAGCCCGAATTTGCGCAAGCCCCCGACCCGGGCACGCCCTGCCCAGGCATCGTGCCGGCGGTGTGCCAGCTCCCGGCCGATCCCGCGGTACACGAAGGCGGCTACAGCCACGCCGAAACGCGTGCGCCACGGCAGCCAACACAGCCCTTCAAGTCCACTGGCGTAATAGCGGTCCGCCAGCGCCAGCAGCGCGCGGATTGCCGTTGCCACGGGTGCGCGCTCATCGGCGCGCAATCCCAGCAACCGGGCCGGCGGCAACATGCCCACCAGATCGGCCGGCACATAGCGGCGTCCACGCTGCGCATCCTCGATGACATCGCGACAGATGTTGGTCAATTGCATGGCGATGCCGAGATCAACGGCATGCTGCAGCCCCTGCGCGCTCTGACACCCCAGGATGCGCGCCATCATCAGCCCGACCGTACCGGCCGCACCGTGGCAGTAACGCAGCAGTGCAGGACGGTCCGGCAGGCACGGTGCGTCGCGATCCGCCTCGAGCGTGTCGAGCAACCACAGCGGCACACCCGGATCGATACCGCACTCCGCCATGAGCTCGAGAAAGTCCCTGAGCCAGGGCTCGTCCGCCGGCCCGCCCGTCAACGCGATGCGGACTGCTGCGAGGCGGCGCAATGCTTCCGCGTCCGCAAGATCGCCATCGGCAATGTCATCCAGCGAGCGGCAGAATGCATAGAGGCGCGTGGCGAGCGCGGCCTCGCGACGGCCGAACAGATGCCGGGCCCAATGGAAACTGCGCCCATGGCGGGCAAGAACCTGATCAGGCGACTCCATTGCCATGTGCATCATTGCTGCTCCCCGAGCAGGGACTCGACGACTTTCGCCGAGCACAGCACGCCGGGCAAACCTGCGCCCGGATGCGTTCCTGCACCTACCAGAAACAGGTTGCGCACGCCCTCAGCCTTGTTGTGGAAGCGGAACCACGCGGACTGCGACAGCAGGGGCGCGACAGAAAAGCCTGCACCGTGTTCGCTCAGATAGTCGCGGCGGAACTCCAGTGGCGTGCGGTGGAACTGTGCGGTGATGCAGTCCTCCAGCCCCGGGAGCATGCTCCCGGACAATGCTTTGACGATGCGCTGCGCAAGCACCGGACCTTCGGCGGTCCAGTCGATGGCGGACTGCAGGTTGGGCACCGGACACAACACGTAGAAGCTGTCACAGCCCTGGGGGGCGAAGGAAGGGTCGGTCGCCGTAGGCCGGTGGACATACAGCGAGAAATCCGGTGGCAGTGACGAACCCTCAAAGATGTCACGCAGCAGCGCTTCGTACCGCTTGCCGAGCCAGATCGTGTGGTGGGCCACGTCGGGATACTGCCGTGTGGTTCCGAAGTAGAGGACGAACAGCCCCATGGAGTAACGCGCCCGCCGCAACTTGAGACGGGCGAGCAGGCCGCTGCCGGAGCGCCCGAGCATGTGACGGTGCAGGTAGGGCGCATCCGCATTGGACACCACGATGTCCGCCCCGACACGGGTTCCGTCGGCAAGCGCAACACCCGTTGCGCGGCCGCTCTCGACAAGGATCTCATCGACCGTGGCGCCGAAGCGGAACCCGACGCCGTGCCGCCTGGCCAGCTCGACCAGCGCCGTCACGATGCGGCCTGTGCCGCCCATCGCGAAATGCACGCCATGGGCCCGCTCCAGGTAGTGGATCAGCGAATAGACGCTGGTCGTGGAAAAGGGATTGCCGCCCACCAGCAGTGGCTGGATCGAAAACGCCTGGCGCAGCCGGTCGTCGCGCAGGTGGCGGCAGACCATCTGCCACACGGAGCGCCAGGCACCCAGCCGCAGCAGCGCAGGGAGCTGCTGCACCATCATCGTGAAGCGGTGGAAGGGAACGCTGGCCAGTTGCGAGAAGCCAACGTCATAGATGCGCCGCGACTGCTCAAGCAGCGCCAGGTAGCCTTCGCCGTCCTGCGGACTCAGCCGGCGGATCTCCGCCAGCGTCTCCTCGAGCGTGCCGCCGTAGTCGAATTGGCACCCGTCGGGGAAACGGAAGCGGTACCACGGCGTGAGCGGGACCAGCGTCACGTGATCCGCCAGGCGCTCACCATGGATTTCAAACAGCTCTTCGAGAAGGAACGGGGCGGTGATGACCGTAGGGCCGGCGTCATGGCGGAAGCCGTCGCGCTCGAAAACGGCACCCCGGCCTCCGGCCTGCTGACCGCGCTCGATGACGGTCACCTCATGTCCGAGTGCCCGCAGCCGCAGCGCCGCGGCGAGGCCACCCAGGCCGGCCCCGACGACGACTGCCCGCTTCACAGCTTCCCTGCGAGCCGGCCTGAGATCGAGGAGACGCTCACTTGCAGCGCAGCCGGCATCTGCAGCGTCAGTTGCGCGGCCTGCTCCAAGCACTCGCGCGCCAACTTGCGTGCCATCTGCCCGGCGGCAACCCCGTGCCCGCCTGCCTGGAAGACACGGACGACATTGAGCGAACCAGCACTGCCGTCCTCGCCGCTGTCAGATGCACAGTCCTCGAGATCATCAACGATCTGGTACGCCGTGGCGAGCAGCAGGCCAATCTCGTGCGCCAGCGCAACCTGTCGCGCCGGCAGCTCAGCCGCAGCGATGGCCAACTGCAGTGGCAGGGCCAGCAACGCGCCACTCTTGGCGCCGGCGATCTCGCGGTAGACCGCAATGGAGCAGTGGGACTGACCCTCGGTAAGGTCGCCGCACTGGCCGCGGATAGCCTCCGCAACAGCGAGGTGGCACAGGTCGATGAGCGTGGGAAGCAGCATGGGGGGCACGTCGCGGCACAAGGCGCGGTACGCGCAGGAGATCAGCAGGTCACCCGCGCACAATGCGACCCCGGTGCCATACAGCACCCACACCGATGGTCTGCCGCGCCGCTGGCTGCTGCGGTCCTGGACATCGTCGTGGATCAGCGACGCGTTGTGCAGCAATTCTGCCGCGGCGGCCAAGGCCAGTACCGTGCCCCGGTCCAGTCCCAACGCGGCACCGGCAAGGAGCGCGAGGCGGCCGCGCGTGCGCTCGCCGCCTGTTGAAAGATGGTAGACCGCGGCTTCATGGGCCGCATCCAGGCTCGATGGCGCTGGCCCGTTGAGTCTTGCGCCGTCCAGGATCGAGGCGAGGATGGCGCGCTCGATGTCGATCTGGTCGGGCGGAAGTGTTTGCCGGCTGCGACGTCCGGCGGCTTGATGCACGGTTCCGTCCATGGCTGCCCCCTCTGGCGCCTGAACTTGTCATTCGCGGTGGTGCCGCCCCAGCGGTACGGCACCACCGCATCGACGGCGGTTACTTGGCCGCGTCGGTTTCCGCGACCGCAACGGTCCAGATGATCACGCCGAAGGCGATCTTGTTGACCACGTCGGCGAGGTTGTAGATGACGTTCAGCGCGTCTGCCGAGTCGGCAGGGCTGCCGCCCATCAGATAACCGGCGAAGTAGCCGATCGGGTAGATCGCCCAGCCGATCGTCACGATCCAGCGCATCAGGCTGAAAGCGGACTGCACGGACTGGGGGGCCTTTTCGGCGCTGATCTTGCCGGTCTGGCCGAGGAAGATTTCGTACAGGATGTACGCCCAGCCGATCATGCCGATGATGAAGGCAGGCATCGCTGCCATGTAGCCGGCTTCGCCCAGATAGCCGCCAACGAGCATGACGAACGTACCGATCATCAGGCGCCAGAAGACGCCGCCGGGCACCTTCGTGATGGCCGCGAGGATCAGGTAGAACTCGACCATCAGCAACGGCACCGTGATCAGCCAGTCGATGTAGCGGTACACGGTGGGCGTCTCGCCCGTGGTGACCCACACTTCGCGCATGTAGAAGTAGTGCACGGCGGCGACCAGCGTCACCAGGCCGGACACGGTCAGCGACGTCTTCCACTTGCCTGCGACGCGCTGCGTCTCGAGGAAGAAGAAGGCCGTTGACGCGACCAGCGCCATCGAGATCAGCCAGAACGATATGCCGACGAAGTCGTCGGAACGGAGGACAACATCAGCGGCGCTTGCCGTGCCGGGCAGCAACGCTGCAGCGGCGACGAGGGCGCCCACGAGGCCCCGTGAGGTGGACTTGCGGACCATGGGTGAAGACTCCCTGAGAATGATGGATCGACACGTGCCACGGCTGCCGAGGCAACGCCCCCGTTCGCTGCGGCAGATTGACCTTAGCCCCTGGCCTTGCCGCTCTGCCATCGCGTTACAATTCGTTGCCAGTAATATAGAAGCCGGAACGGATCGTATCTGGAGTCCCGTTTCGTGCATGCGCCTGGCACGTGCGCACGACAGTTCCTGCTGAAAATCCAGCGACATATGTTGAGGCGCATGTGTGCGGCCGCCTCTCGGGCCCGGGCGCGCTCGCAACGCGGAACGTGACACATTTGGACACAAGCAACAGCCTGTTGCCGGGTATCCACCCATGCTGGTCCATTCTCTGCCGCGTTGCTCATATGAAACATCCCCGAAATACCGTTGCAGCCGCCATGCAATGACACGGTGCAAGCCTTCCGGCAGCCAATCCCGGAGAAGGGCCGATGCGCCATACGGTCAAAACCGCCTTCCTTTCCGACATCCACCTCGGCTCGCGCGAGTGCCGCGCCGAGGACGTGCTGGCCTTCCTCGACCGCACGGACATGCAGGAGCTGGTGCTCGTCGGCGACATCATCGACCTGTGGGCACTCAAGCGGGGCATCTACTGGCCGCAGTCCCACAACGACGTCCTGCGCAAGATCCTCTCCAAGGCGCGCCGTGGAACGCGGGTGGTCTACATCCCGGGCAACCATGATGGGCTGATGCGCGGGCTGTGCGAAAACATCTTCGGCAAGCTGGAGGTGCACGAGGAGTACGTGCATACGACCAGCCGCGGATTGAAGCTGCTGGTGATGCACGGCGACCGTCTCGACGGCGTGGTGCAGGTGAGCCGCTGGGTCTCATGGTTGGGCGGCGCCGCCTACGACGCAGTGCTGCGGCTGTGCCATTACCACAACCTGCTGCGCAAGGCCCTGCGGTTGCGCCACTGGTCGCTGGCCCGGTTCCTCAAGTCGCGCGTCCCCAATGCGCGGCGCCACATTGCCCGGTTCGAGTATGCGGCAGCGCAGATGGCCCGCGAGCGCGGCTTCGACGGTGTGGTTTGCGGCCACATCCACCACCCGGCCATCACGGCGTACGAGGGAACCCTCTACTGCAATGACGGCGACTGGGTGGAGCACTGCACGGCGCTGGTGGAAACGCATGCCGGCGAGCTGGAGCTGTGGCACGCGGCGGAACTTCAGGCAGACGTTCCGGCAGTGAAGACCGATGGCGTGCGGTTGCCGCGCGCGGCCTGACGGGCGGCAGCACGGCTGTCACGTCACTGCAGCACAGACCCGGCAGCATCACCTTCATGGAACCCGCCAACACGCTGTCCCGCTCTGCAGTGATCCTGGCCCGGCTTGACCAGCGCGAGCTTGCGCTGTGCCGATGCTTCAACGCGATCATCCACCGCGTCGGCCTGCGGCGCCTCTTCCAGGTGGCGAGCCGTCTCGGCGATGGTGTCGTCTGGTACGCGCTCATCGCCGTCATCGCCCTGTTCGGCGGGCGCACGGGAGGCGCCGTGGCCGCACAGATGGCGCTGTCGGGCATCGGCGGGTTGCTGCTCTACCGCTGGCTGAAGCACCGCTTCGTGCGCGAGCGCCCGTTCATCACCCACAGCAGCATCCAGCGCGCCGGCGTTCCGCTGGACCGTTTCAGTTTCCCGTCCGGCCATACCTTGCACGCGGTGGGCTTCTCGGTCCTGGCCTGCAGCGCCTTCCCGGTGCTCGCCTGGGTGCTGGTGCCGCTGGCGGTGCTGATCGCGCTGTCCCGGGTTGTGCTGGGCCTGCACTACCTGAGCGACGTGCTCGTGGGCGGTGCCATCGGCTATGCGGTGGCGCGTACCGCGCTTACCCTGATGCCCATCTGACCCGCCGGGCGGCGGGGCCGTCAGGCCCCCGCCGCAGTCTTGACCAGCGCCTCTCCCATGCGGATCCGCATGCCGGTGGCCAGGCCCGGCGCGAGCTGCCAGCCGCGCGGCGCCAGCATGATGATGGTCGAGCCATGCTCGAACCACCCCATTTCCTCGCCACGTGACACGCCCGCATTGCACGGAATGTCACGGGGCCCCTCGTAAGCCTGGCCCAGCAGCGCATTGATGCAGTGCAGGCGCAGGCTAGCCACCAGGATGGCCGCCACAGGCACCAGCGTCAGCGGCTCGCCGCCCGGCTGGCAGCGCACGCGGATGACGGCACGTTCGTTGCGGCAGAACAGGCTGGGCACGCGGGCCAGCGCGGGGGGATTCACGTTCCACATGTCGCCGGGGATGTGCGTGACGCGCTGGATCTGCAGGTCGCAGGGCGCATGGAAGCGGTGGTACATGCTCGACGTGAGCCGCAGCGTGATGAACAGTCCGCCCTCGTGGCGGCGTGCCAGCCCATCGTCCAGCAGCAGATCCGCCAGCGGATAGGCTTGCCCCTTCACTTGCAGGACCTGCCCCTCGCGGACCGTGCCGCAGGCGCCGATGATGGCGTCGCTGGGGCTGCAGAGCGTGTCCGCATCCGTGCACAGCGGCCTCGCGCCGGGCTTCAGGCGGCGGACGAAACACTCGTGCAGACTGCGGAACTGCTGCTGTTCAGCCTCCTCGAGGTGCAGGTCGGCAACGCGCCGCCAGAGCGCCAGCGAGGGCTGTGCCACCCAGGGCTGCTCCAGCTTGCTGTACCAGCCGAACAGCCGCGTCAGTTGGCGCCGCGGCAGCCGGTTGGTCATCAGGAAGTTGGCGGCGTCGCGCACGCGATCGGGGAAGGTGATGCTTGTGCTCGTCATCACTGCGAAACCTCGCTGAAATATCGTGGTCCACGGAGGTCACCTGCCGTGGAAACAATTGTCCTGCCTGCCATCGCCGCTGCCGTTGCCGCCGCCCTGCTGGGGCCAAGGGCATGGCGCCGCCTGGAACTGTCGCGTGCCAAGCACCGCTCGTTGGCGGGCCATTCCCGCTGGTCGCGGCGGTTCGCAAAGCAAGTCCCTTTCTACGAGTATGGGGACGACATGTTCTTCTCGTGTGACAACGCGCCGGAAGACATCATCGCCCAACGCCGCGCCGGATTCGGGCGCCTGGCCGTGCTGTACAAGGAGCGCTTCGCCGCCACCGTGGCCGCCGGGGCCGGACTGGAAGACGGCGTGCCCGACGTGCGCTTCACGGCGCGCTATCGCGTGCCGTTCCAGTTCCGCGAGAAAGTGCGCCGCGAACTCAAGGGTGGCGGGCTGCTGCAGTCCGCGGATGGCGTGCAGGTGACCGATCTGGACGGCAACCGCTTCTATGACCTGACGGGTTCCTATGGCGTGAACCTGCTGGGCGTGGACTTCTACCGCCAGTGCATCGAGCGCGGATCACGCGCCGTGGAAGCGCTGGGCCCTGTGCTCGGACCCTTCCACCCGGTGGTCGTCGACAACGTGCGACGGCTCAAGGCGATCTCGGGCCTGGACGATGTGTCCTTCCACATGTCCGGCACGGAGGCGGTGATGCAGGCCGTGCGCCTTGCGCGCTACCACACGGGCCGCCGCCGGATCGTGCGCTTCTGTGGCGCCTACCATGGCTGGTGGGGAGAAGTGCAGCCGGGTGTCGGCAACCCGCACAACGAGCCCGACACCCTGACCTTGTCGGACATGAGCGAGCGCACACTGAAGGTCCTGGAGGGGCGCAAGGACATTGCCTGCGTGCTCGTCAACCCGCTGCAGGCGCTGCACCCGAACGCCAACGCGCCGGGGGACTCCCAACTGGTGGACAGTTCGCGCCGCGCCGCCTACGACCGCGAGGCCTACACGCAGTGGTTGCGGCGGCTGCGTGAGGTCTGCACGCGCCGGGGCATTGTCTTCATCCTCGATGAAGTGTTCCTCGGCTTCCGTCTCGCCCGCGGTGGCGCGCAGGAGTATTTCGGCGTGAAGGCCGACCTCGTCACCTATGGCAAGACACTTGGGGGCGGATTGCCGGTGGGCGTGGTCTGCGGCACACGCCGCCTCATGCAGCGCTACCGCGAAGACCGTCCAGCCGACATCTGCTTTGCGCGGGGCACCTTCAACTCCCATCCCTACGTGATGGGTGCCATGGACGAATTCCTCAGGTTCATGGAAACCGATACGGCGGCCGGACTCTACATCGGTCTCGATGAGACCTGGCACGGCCGGGCGGCCGCATTGAACGCGCAGTTGATGGCGGCATCGGTTCCAGTGAGCGTTGTCGCGATGACGACGGTCTGGACCGTGAACTTCACCCGGCCGGGGCGCTACAACTGGATGCTCCAGTATTACCTCAGGGCGCAGGGTCTGGCGCTGAGTTGGGTCGGCAGCGGCCGCTTCATCTTCTCGCTGAACTACACCCAGGCCGACTTCGACGAGGTTGCCCGCCGCTTCGTGGCGGCCGCCCGCGAAATGCTCGCGGACGGCTGGTTCTGGCACGATGGCCGCCTGACCGACAAGGCGATCAGGCGGCAGATCCTCAAGGAGATGCTTCAGGCCCGATGGCGGGCGTGATCCGGATCGATCAGCTCGCCACGCAGCAGCGCCAACGGCGCCTTGTGGTAGAGCATGACGTCGTGGAACGGGTCGGTCACGATCTTCGTCGCCCAGACCAGTCCCGTCTGCACGTCGAACAGGAACATCAGGTGGATGGTCCGGAACAGCAGACCGCCAAGGCCGATGGCCAGCCACACCAGGCCGACGTTCTCGGCGTAGGAGGGCAGGTCCGCGGCCGGCGGCAGCATGCCGAAGAATGACGGCTCGACGAGCATCACGAAGGGCGAGGCCGCCCAGATGGCCATGAGCACCACCTTGCGGCGCAGGTTGTAGCCGACCTTGATGTATTCCTTGTGCTCGTGGGTCGCCTGGTTGATATGGTCGTAGCCCTTCGGCTCGAAGAAGAAATGGCCCGCCTGGCGCGACACCATGGACACCAGCCAGGCCAGCAGCCCGGAGGCGGCCGGATTGACCGGCAGCAGCGCGTAGGCGGCGAGAAAGCTCAGCGCGCTGAGCAAGTGCAGCGACTGGTTGATGCGGCTGTGGTGGTAGTAGCGGTGGTCATCCCAGCGCTGCACCCGCAGCGCCTCCATGAATCCAGACATGACATCGGCTCCGTTGGTTCTGAACACGACAGGTTTATCGACCAACGGTTGCAAACAGGTTACGGCCCGGTGCCGGTCATGAACCTGTCACGGTGCCGCCGCAGGATTGGCGCATGCGAATCCTGATCGCCACGGACGCCTGGTTGCCGCAGACCAACGGTGTCGTGAATACCCTGCGGCAGACGCGCGATGGTCTGGTTGCCGAGGGCCACCAGGTGTCGATGGTCACCCCGCTGGACTTCCGCTCCGTGCCCTGTCCCGGGTATGGCGAGATCCGCCTGGCCCTGGTGGACCGCAACCGGCTCGCCGGCATGATCGAAGAGGCCATGCCAGACGCCGTCCACATTGCGACCGAAGGGCCGATCGGCTGGGCAGCCCGGGCACTGTGCCGCGGCATGGGCCTGTCGTTCACGACTTCGTACCACACACAGTTCCCCGAATACCTGCGCCGACGCCTGCCCGTGCCCCTGGCCGCCAGCTACGCGCTGGTGCGCCGCTTCCACTCGGCAGGCACACGCTGCATGGTCAGCACGCCGACCCTGCAACGCCTGCTGGAGTCGCGCGGCTTCAACAATCTCGTGCGCTGGCAACGTGGGGTCGACACCACCCTGTTCCGCCCCGGCGACAAATCCTTCCTCGACCTGCCGCGCCCTTTGGCCGTGTATGTGGGCCGGGTCGCCGTGGAAAAGAACATCGAAGCCTTCCTTGCCATGCCCTGGGAGGGCGGTAAGCTGGTGATCGGCGATGGCCCCGAACGGGCACGCCTGCAGGCCCAGTTCCCTGACGCCGTGTTCACCGGTTACCGCCACGGCGAGGAACTCGTACGCCACCTCGCAGCCGCGGATGTCATGGTGTTCCCGAGCAAGACAGACACTTTCGGACTCGTCAACCTCGAGGCCATGGCCTGTGGCCTGCCTGTGGCCGCATATCCGGTCACCGGTCCCATCGACGTCATCCGCGACGGTGTGACCGGCGCACTGGACGAAGACCTGGCCGCTGCTGCGCGGCGCGCCCTGACGCTGTCGCCCGAAGACTGCCGGCGCTATGCCGAAGGCTGGAGCTGGGCCGCCTGCACGCGCCAGTTCCGCGACAACCTGGTGCCCGCCCGCGCCCGCCAGCCCGCGACGATGCAGGCCCTCGCCGGATGACGGCGGCCGATGTCGGCTTCGGCGCGGAATGCTTCAGCAACCGCGAGCTGTCGCTGCTGGAGTTCAACCAGCGCGTGTTGGCACAGGCCCAGGATGAGGCCCTGCCGCTGCTGGAGCGGTTGCGCTTCCTGTGCATCTCCTGCGGCAACCTTGACGAGTTCTTCGAGATCCGCGTTGCCGGCCTCAAGCAGCTGCACGACCTGGGCTCCGCGACGCTGGGGCCCGACCGCCTGCCGATTCCGGTGCAGTTGCAGCAGATCCATGCGCGCGCCGAGCGTCTGGTGGCGGAACAGTACGAGTGCCTGAACCGCACGCTGCGGCCGGCCTTGGCGGCCTCCGGCATCCGCATCCTCCACAAGCGCGACTGGAGTGATGCCGACCGCCATTGGTTGCTGGACCACTTCCACCGCGAGGTGGAGCCCGTACTCACCCCCATGGGCCTCGATCCGGCACGGCCTTTCCCCCGCATCCAGAACAAGAGCCTCAATTTCATCGTCAGGCTCGAGGGCAAGGATGCCTTCGGACGCGACAGCGAGCTGGCCGTGGTCCAGGCGCCACGCTCCCTCCCGCGTATCGTCGAGTTGCCGGCTTCAGGCGGGGATGCGAAGTACGTGCTGCTGACCAGCATCGTCGAGGCCTTCGTCGACCAACTGTTCCCCGGTGTGCAGATCCTGGCCTGCTACCAGTTCCGTGTGACCCGCAACAGCGACCTCTTCGTCGATGACGAAGAGGTCGACGACCTGCGCCGGGCGCTCGAAGGTGAATTGGCGCAGCGCCGCTATGGGGCGGCCGTGCGCCTCGAGACCAGTGTCGACTGCCCGCGCGAGGTCACCGACTTCCTGCTGGAGCAGTTCCACCTGAAGGCCGAGGACCATTACTGTGTCCCCGGTCCGGTGAACCTGAACCGGCTGACCGCGCTGTGCGACCTGGTGCAGCGGCCGGATCTCAAGTTCCCGCCGTTCGATCCGGTGCTCGACCGCCGCCTCGCAGGTTCACCCGACCTGTTTGCCGTGATACGGCAGCAGGACCTGTTGTTGCACCACCCCTTCCACAGCTTCGCCCCCGTGCTCGATTTCCTGCGGCAGGCAGCAGCCGATCCTGCCGTGCTGGCCATCAAGCAGACGCTCTACCGCACCGGCGCGGACTCACCGATCGTGGATGCACTGGTCGCCGCAGCGCTGGCGGGCAAGGACGTGACGGTGGTCGTCGAACTGCGCGCGCGCTTCGACGAGGAAGCCAACATCGCCCTCGCCTCCCGCCTGCAGGAAGCCGGCGCGCACGTGCTCTACGGCGTGGTGGGCTACAAGACGCACGCGAAGCTGATGCTCGTCGTGCGCCGCGAGCCGGATGGCATCCGCCGCTATTGCCACCTTGGCACCGGCAACTACCATCCGCGTACCGCGCGTGCCTACACGGACTACGGCCTGTTCACCGTGCAGGGCGAGCTCTGCGCCGACGTGCACGAGATCTTCCTTCAGCTCACCAGCCTGACGCGCCAGCCGCGCCTGCGCCGCCTGTTGCAGGCGCCATTCACGCTGCACGAGACCATGCTGCGCCTCATCGAGGCGGAGACGGCCCTTGCCAGCGAGGGGCGCCCGGGCCGGATCATCGCACGCATGAACGCGCTGACCGAACCTCAGGTCATCGAGGCGCTCTACCGCGCCTCGCAGGCCGGCGTGCAGGTCGATCTGGTGGTGCGCGGCATCTGCGTCCTGCGGCCCGGCATCGCTGGCGTGTCGGAGAACATCCGCGTGCGCTCGATCGTCGGCCGCTTCCTCGAACATCCACGCGTGTTCTGCTTCGGCAACGATGGCAAGCCGGTCGTCTATTGCTCTTCGGCCGACTGGATGGAACGCAATTTCTTCCGGCGCATCGAGGTGGCTTTTCCGCTGCTCGATCCCGCGCACCGCACGCGCGTGCTGGATGAGCTGGCGCTGTACCTGCGGGATGACCGACAGGCCTGGCTGCTGCAGGCCGATGGCCAGTACCTGCGTGCGGCTGCGGAAGGCGGCGGCACGACCAGTGCCCAGCAGGAACTGATGGACCGCCACCTGGCGGCCGGGCAGGGCCTCGTCAGTCAGTGACCACGCGCAGGCGCAGCCCCTGCGCCTCGAGGTGCTCCGCCTCCTGCTGCAGGTCCGCCTGCGTGAGGGGATGCCGGCGCAGCCACCGCGCACTGAAGCCCAGGGCCAGACTCCGGCCACGCCGCTGCAGCCGTGGACTGGGAAGCTCGTTGGCATTGCGCCCGCGATGCAACACCACGGCCAGCCGCAGCACCACGATGAGCCACAGGGCGCGTTCGTTCCACGGCGGAATCAGCTTCTCAAGCCCTTCGACCGACAGCTTGCGCCGGTGCGCACCCACCAGACGGGCCAGCAGGTGCTGCTCCTCGCGCGCGAAGCCCGGCATGTCGGCGTTGTCGAGCAGGTAGGCGCCATGGCGGTGGTAACCGCTGTGCGCCACATCCAGACCGATCTCATGCAGCCGGGCGGCCCAACGCAAGGCCTGGGCAGCTTGCGGGTCTTCCAGATCGCTGGCTGTGCGGATGCCCGAGAGCAGCTCCAGCGCCGTCTCCTCGACACGGCCTGCATGCGGCCGGTCGACGTGGTAGCGCAGTTGCATGGAGCGCACCGTGCGCTCGCGTGCGTCTTCATCGGTCAGGCGCCCGACCATGTCGTAGAGCAACCCTTCGCGCAGGCCACCGTCGGCGACACGCATCTCGCGGATGCCCAGCTGGCGCAGCACCTCGACGAGCACCGCCAGCCCGCCCGGCAATACTGCGCGCCGCTCTTCGGACACCGAGGCCAGCGACAGCTTGCGGATGTCGCCGACACGGCACAACGTGGCGATCAGAGCCTCGCAGCCTTCGGGCGTGATGGCTGTGGTGCGCGGCTGGATCTCGCGCAGCGCCTCGAAGACGGCGCGTGCCGTACCGGCCGAGCCCAAAGCCGAGTCCCAGCCCAACGCGCGGTAGCGTTCCTGGACCGGCTCCAGTTCCTGCTGGGCGATGATGCGTGCCGCGGCGAAACGCCGCGCCGTCATGCGGCCCTCCGGGAATGCCGCTGCGCTCATCGAGACGCAGCCCAGGCGCAGGCTCTCCAGCTCCAGTGGCTCGGTGCCCTCGCCGATGATCATCTCGGTGCTGCCACCCCCGATGTCCACGACCAGCCGGCGCCCGGGCTCCGGGCGCGAGGTGTGGGCGACGCCGGCATAGATGAGCCGGGCCTCCTCGCGGCCGGAGACGATCTCGATGGGATGGCCGAGGGCCTCGCGCGCCCGCTTCAGGAAGCCCGCCTTGCCGTGGGCCTGGCGCAGTGCATTGGTGCCGACGGCCCGCACCTGGCCGGCATGGAGTTCGGCGAGGCGCTGGCCGAAGCGCTCCAGGCAGGCGATGGCGCGACGGGCCGCGACCTTGTCCAGCTGGCCACGCTCATCGACCCCTTGGCCGAGCCGCACCATCTCGCGCAGCTTGTCGATGACCACCAGTTGCCCGCCCACATTGCGGGCGACGATCAGGTGGAAACTGTTGGAGCCCAGGTCGACAGCGGCGAGAACATCGGGCGTCTTGTGGCGGAGCAGGTCAGCGGAAGGAGGCATGCGCTGCAAGCATAGCCGCCCTCGCGGACAGCGGCATGACGCCCTGCGGCGGCGTCTCTCAGGGCGCTGCCGTCAGTGTGGCCCGGATGGCCTCGAGCCCGGCCTTGGCGCAGGCCTCGTCCTTGTCGCCCCCGGGCGCGCCAGAGACGCTGACCGCACCCAGCAGCACGCTGCCACGCATCACGGGCAGGCCGCCCGCCCAGATGATCAGGTTGGTGTCCACGTCCTTGCCGGGCACCTGGCCCGGCAGCGCGCCGGGCACCGGCGCCGCGGGCGCCGCACCTGCCGGAGGCGCCACGGAGGCGCCGAAGTCCCCGGAGGTCTTGCCGGTCTTGATCACGGTGTAGGCCTTGCGGCGGGCGATATCCAGCGTGCGTGCCGGTGCGCCATCGCCGCGGGCCAGCAGGCGCAGTTCGCCGTCCGGTCCCATGTAGGCCACGGTGACGGCATGGCCCTGGTTGCGGCAGGCGGCGATGGTGGCGCGGGCCCAGTCGTTGGCGACGTCCAGCGTCAGCTCCTCGGACAGGGCAAGGCTGGGCAGCAGGGCTGCAGACAGCAGCAGGGCGCAGGCGCGGGTTCTCATCGTGGCATCCCCCCGGATCCCGTTGTTTCTGGTCTGCCGTAGCATAGCTGCATGAAGCGATGGATGACCACGACGGCAGCCATGACCATCACCCGCACTGACGGAAGGAATTTCGAACGAGCCAGGGAACACGGCCAGCCACCTCCGGCATGAAGATCGCCGGCACCGTCCTGCCCGTTGTCGGCAGCCTGCGTCAGCCGCGCCCGAACTGCGCGACGACCTCGACGTGCGGTGTGAACGGCATGAGGTTCCAGGCGTCCAGTTGCTCAAGCCGCAGGGCGCCACCGGACGTCAGCCGTGCCATGTCCCGCGTGAGCGCCGGCAGGCCACAGCTGACGTAGAGCAGCCGGGCGGGAGGGCTTGCGGCGAGGGCCCCGAGCAGGGCCGGCTCCAGCCCCTTGCGCGGCGGATCGACGATGGCGACATCCGCGCCAGACACATGAGCTGTGGCCACCGACGCCGGCCCGGGCAGGACCTCGATGCTGGCCCGGCGCGCCTCAGGCAGCGCGGCGACCCCCAGTGCCAGGCCTTCCAGTGATGCCGGCGCCAGCTCGTTGAACGCCACGGTGCTGGCACGCTCCAGCACCGAGAGGCCGATGGCCCCGACGCCGGCATGGCATTCCAGCACACGGCTGCCGGCGGGCACCGCGGCGCGCAGCTGGCCAATGAGTTGCTCGGCCATGTCGAGGTTGTTCTGGCCGAAGGCGCCGGGCGGGTAATACACCTCACTGCCGCCAAAGGATTCGACAACCGTCGCCGGCCCTGCCACATGCTCGAAGCGCGGCCCCAGGATGCTGTTGCCGCGCCCGGTGTTGCAATTCAACCAGAGGCTGTGCAGGCGCTCGCCGAGCAGGTCCTGCAAGGCGTTGCACAGTGGCATCGCTGGCGCGGCGTCCTCGCTGTTGATCACCAGCGTCACCTGCGCGGCGCGGGAACGCCGCTCGACGACGACCTGCAGGTAGCGCAGCAGCCCGGCATGGGCCCTGTCGCTGAAGCAGGGCGTGCGCGTCGCCATGATCGCCGTGCGCAGTGCGGCGGCCACCTCGTTGATCAGCGGATGGTGGACGCTGCAGCGGGGCACCTGCACCACGTCGTGGCTGCCGGCCGCGAACAGGCCGATGCGCGGCGCATCCATGCGGCCGCGCACGGCAAGCCGGGCGCGATGGCGGAAGCCGGCGGTGGGGCCCGCATGCACGGTGGGCGGCGGCAGGCCATGCGCAGCGGCCAACAGGCCCAGCGCGGCGAGGGCCGGGGCATCAAGGCCGGGGTTGCCGAAGCGGGGGCAACCCGGGCAGGGTGGGCGGTGAGGACAGGTCTCCACGGTCGCGCGGAGCCTACCAGCACGCGCCACGCGGTGCTTGGTCGCCGTCCGCCGGCAGCGGCTACACTCCCCGCACAAACAGGGAGAACATCATGGATTACGGCAGCAGCGCCGCTTCCAGCCTGCAGGTGCTTGTCTTCATCCTGCTGACCACTGGCGTGGCGGTCGCCACGTGGTGGACGCTGCGGCGCACGCGCCAGGCCCATGATGGCAGCGGCCGTGACGTGTTCCTGGCCGGTGGCGGCTTGTCATGGGTGTTCGTCGCCGGATCCATCACGCTGACCAACCTGTCCACCGAACAGCTGGTGGGCATGAACGGCAACCAGATGCTGCTGCTGGCCTGGTGGGAGCTGGCGGGCTTCCTCGGCCTGCTGACGCTGGCCTATGTCTTCGTGCCGCTGTACTACCGCAACCGCTGCACCACGGTCACCGAGCTGCTGGAGCGCCGCTACGACGGCCGCAGTGTACGTACCGTCGTCGCCGGCATCTTCCTGCTCGGCAATGTGCTCATCTACCTGCCGATGGCCCTGTACGGCGGCAGCCTGTTCCTGCAATCGCTCTATGGCGATGCGGTGCCGCTGATGGCCTTTGCCGTCGGCCTGGCGATCATCAGTGCGGCCTACAGCATCTTCGGCGGCCTCAAGGCCGTCGCCGTCATGGACACCTATTCCGGGTTCGGCGTGCTGCTGCTCGCGCTGCTGATCGTGTTCCTCGCCCTCGCCGCGGTCGACTTCGACATCGTGACGGGCGTACCGGCGGAGCGTCTCACGCTGGTGGGCGGCAACGAGTCGCCGATCCCCTGGCACACGCTGCTCACCGGCATGTTCTTCATCCAGGTGTTCTACTGGTCCACCAACCAGAACCTCACCCAGAAGGCGATGGCCGCGCCCAGCGTCCGCGAGGCGCAGAAGGGTGTGCTGGCCGCCGCCGTCGTGCGCGTACTGGTCATCCCGCCGATCGTGGTCGTGCCCGGCATCGTCGCCTACAAGCTCTTCGGCGACATCGGCGATGCAGCCTATGGGCGGCTGGTGGCCGAAGTGCTGCCAGGCTGGCTGGCCGGTGCCTTTGCCGCCATGGTGGCGGCGGCCGTCATCACCACTTTCAGCGCCGTGCTCAACAGCACCGTGGCGCTGTACTCGGTGGACTTCCATGAACGCTACCTCGCGCCGGTGCGCGACCACTGGCGGCTGGCGGCTGCCGTATCGGTGCCGGTCACGGTTCTCGCCGTCGTGCTGGTGCCGGTGTACCAGGGGGCCGACAGCCTGGTGAACCTGCTGCAGCAGCTCAATGGACTCACGTCGATGCCCATCCTGTCAGCCTTCATCGTCGGGCTGCTGTTCCGCCATGTGGATGCGCGCGCTGCCGTGGCCGGCGTGGCCTGGGGCGTGGCCTTGTATGCTGCGTACACGTTCAGCTGGCAGCCTGCCGGCTGGATCACCTGGCACTACATCCACTTCATGGTGGTGGTGCTGGGCAGTTCGGTGCTGGTCGCGCTGCTGGTCAACCGGCTGCTGCTGGGCCAGCGGGCGCAATGGGTCGGCCTGGCCGACGTCAAGGGGACAGCGACATGAAACTCGACACGACGGTGCGGCCGCATCGCCGGTTCAATCCACTCACCGGACGTTGGGTGCTGGTGTCGCCGCAGCGCGCCTCGCGCCCCTGGTCCGGGCAGCACGACCGCGTCGCGCCAGCGATGGGGCTCACGCATGACCCCGGCTGCCATTTGTGCGCAGGCAACCGGCGCTCCAATGGCACGCAGAACCCCCTGTACGAAGGCGTGTGGGTGTTCGACAACGACTTTCCTGCGCTGCATCCCGTGGATGAAGCCTTCAATGCAGCCACCGCCGGGGCAGCCGCCGCACTGGAAGATCCGCTGTTCCGTGCCGAGCCGCTGGCCGGCCGCTGCCGTGTCATCTGCTTCTCGCCGGACCACTCGCGCAGCCTGCCGCAGCTGGATCCGCCTGCCGTGCGTGCGCTGGTCGACTGCTGGGCGGAACAGTCCGCTGAACTCGGCCGCGACCATGCCTGGGTGCAGGTGTTCGAGAACAAGGGCGCGATGATGGGCTGCTCCAACCCGCATCCGCACGGACAGGTCTGGGCCAGCCAGCACGTGCCCGACGAGCCGTCGGCCGAGGACGAGCGCCAGCGCGATTACCATGCCGAGCACGGGCGGCCGCTGCTCTGGGACCTCGCGCAGCGCGAGTCCGGCGGCGACCGCGAGGTGGTGGCCACCGAGCACTGGCTGGCCATCGTACCGTGGTGGGCCACCTGGCCCTTCGAGACGCTGCTGTTGCCGCGTTTCCGCGTGCAGCGCCTGGAGCAGCTGGGCAGCGCGCAGCGCGATGACCTCGTGCTGGCACTGCGCGAGCTCACGGCGCGTTACGACAACCTCTTTGGCTGCTCCTTCCCCTATTCGATGGGCTGGCACGGCGCACCCCACCTGCCGGGGGACCCGGCGCACTGGCAGCTGCACGCGCACTTCTATCCGCCGCTGCTGCGGTCGGCGACGGTCCGCAAGTTCATGGTCGGTTACGAGATGCTGGCCGACATGCAGCGCGACCTGACCGCCGAGCAGGCCGCGCGCCAGCTGCGCGCGATGTCGCCGGTGCACTACAGCCTGGACCTGCCTTGAGCGCGCCGGAGCCGGCGCTCGTCGAGCGTGTGCGCCAGGGCTTCAGCGCCGTCTGGGGGCGCGCGCCCACGCTGCTGGTGCACGCGCCGGGGCGGGTGAACCTCATCGGCGAGCACACCGACTACAACGATGGCTTCGTCATGCCCTGCGCCATCGGCTTTGGCACTGTCGTCGCGCTCGCGCCGCGCGACGACGACCAGGTCCGTGCCGTCGCGCTGGACCTGGAGGACGCCCGCGACGCCTTCGGCCTGGTCGGCGAGGTTCTCCGTGCGGAACGCGGCGCCTGGGCCAACCACCTGCGCGGCATGGCGGCGGCACTGCGGGCCTTTGGCCATGCGCCCCGCGGCATGGACATCGCGATTGCCGGCAACGTGCCGCAAGGCGCAGGGTTGTCGTCGTCGGCGTCGCTGGGTGTGGCGCTGGCGCTGGGTTTCACGCGACTCGCGGGAACGCCGGTGCAAGCTGCGGAACTCGCGCGCATGGCGCAGTGGTCCGAGAACCATTACGTCGACTGCGCCTGCGGCATCATGGACCAGCTTGCCTCGGCCTGTGGTCGCGAAGGCCATGCCCTGCTCATCGACTGCCGCAGCCTTGAGGTGCGTCCGGTGCCGCTGCCGCCCGCGGCCAGCATCGTCATCGTGCACTCCGGTGTCCGCCGCGGCCTGGTCGACAGCGCCTACAACGAGCGCCGCCGCCAGTGTGAGCAGGCCGCTGCCCACTATGGCGTGCCCGCCTTGCGCGACCTTGATCACGCGGGCCTGCAGGGCGGACGCACGGGTCTCGACGACTTGTGCTGGCGCCGGGCGCGGCACGTGGTGGGCGAGAATGCCCGCGCGCTCGAGGCTGCGGCGGCGTTGCAGCGTGGCGACCTGGCGGCCTTTGGCGCGCTGATGGCGGCGTCGCACCGTTCCCTGGCCGACGACTTTGAAGTGACGGTCCCCGCCGTTGATGCGCTGGTGGCGCTGATGGGCGACGTCATCGGCGCGGCCGGTGGCG
>JBJOHO010000040.1:0-115517 GCA_046047615.1 Pseudomonadota bacterium | reverse complement strand
GCCACGCGGAGGCCAGCGCCCTGCTGCGCGTCGCCGCGCTGGTGATCCCCCGCGATGACGCCGACCGCGCGCTGATCGAGGCGCTGCAGACCGGATCGCGCATACGCCTGCGCGGCCTGGTGACCGGCGTGACGCTGCGCATCGTCGTGAGCATGGGGCCGGCGGTGGTGGTGGGCCCCCGCGATTAGGCGACGATGTTGCACATTGGAGCAGGAAATAATTCGTGAACGAAGAACCAAGTTACGTATCGCAGAGTGGTACTGGCAGGAAGGCTGTTATTGCAGTAATCGTGGTCGCGCTTGCAATCCTCGCATGGATACCGAGATTTGACTCTTTCGCGCACGAGACAGTTGATGCCGGCATAAAACGAGCCGCGATTGCCTTCGCGGTCGCGCGCAGCCTGAACGCTGTCATCTCAATGGCACAAGGCACGGAAATAACAATAGGCGTGGGTCTTGGCGCAAACATAAGCGTTGGGGAAATTCTGGATCCCGTTAACGACATGGTGGAAACATTTGGCGACGTCATGCTCGTCGCTGCCCTGTCCTTCGGGGTGCAAAAGCTGCTGCTGTTGGTTGGTTCATCGATGATCACCAAGATGCTGTTGACAGTTGTTTCCTTGGCGTGGGCGCTCGCCTTGTGGTTTGGCGCGCGTTCGTCAAGGCTCTTGACTGGCATGTTGATGCTCGTTCTTGTTGTCCGGTTTTCCGTGCCGGTTGCTACCGTTGCTGGAGATGCATTTTACGGCTCTTTCCTTCGTGCGAGCGATGAGGCTGCCATCGGCTCACTCAAGAATGCGGAAGGAGCGCTCAGCGGCGAAGCTGGTTCTTTGTTGCCGAATGAAGATGTTCGTGCTGCGGAAACACGAGAATGCAATTTGCTCGAGCTCGATTGCTACTGGGAAAAATCAAAAGAAAAGATTGGTGCTGCCGTCGACACAATGGGTCGTGTATTTGACGTCAAGGGGAATGTCCAGCGCCTCAATAGGATGGCCGAGGAAATGATGGAAACCATGATTCGCATAATGGCGTCGTTCATATTCCAGACTATATTGATGCCGATTGGCTTCATTTGGCTTGTGCAGTTGATGATTCGGGCCACAGTGAAATGGGCTGTGACCCCTGCTGAGGTTCGCGCCGCAGCGGGGAACTCGGCCACCCGTTAGATATAGGGCGGCGCATATCGCCATTGTTCACAATTGCACGCGTCCAAGGCGGACGACCACCTGATTGGCTTCTGCCTTCAGCGATAGGCCGCATGTGCTCATGGGCCGCTGGTGAACCATTTTTCCGCGCGGCTTCAGCGAGTTCTCATCTGCAAAAATATAACCATCAAAGCTGGGACATCTCCTCCACATAAAGCGGATTCCTCGTATTCCCCACCGAGAACGCCACGCGGTCCGCCGGTGGCGTCGCCTTCGACACCGAGGCCAGCACGCAGTCGTTGCGCTCGCGGATGCCGGCGCGGAATTCGGGGTGCGAGAGGATGAACAGCTGGTTGCGGCGGATGGCGGCGAGCACATATTCGGCCGCCTCGATAGGGTCCATGCCGGGGAAGGGCTGGCCGGGAACGCGGGGCGGGGCGCCGCGCACGGCGGGGGCGCGGCCGCCTTCGGTGCGGGTGCCGGCGAAGCTGCCGCTGCGGTTGCGGTCCACTTCGCCGATGCGGGTCGACACGAAGCCGGGGCAGAACACGGACGCGCCGATGTTGTCGCCGAGGGCATCGAGCTCGGCGCGCAGCGCTTCCATCATGCCGGTGACGGCGAATTTGCTGGCGGTGTAGACACCGGTGCCGCCGTTGGCGACGGGCAGGATGCCGTTCATCGACGAGGTGGCGACGATATGGCCGCCTTCACCGTGGCGGCGCAGGCGCGGCAGGCACTCGTGGATCGTGTTGAACACGCCGGTGACGTTGACGGCGAAGCACCAGTCGAAGTCGGTGTGCGAGGCATTGGCCACCGAGGCGCCCATGCCGACGCCAGCGTTCGCAGACACCAGGTGCAGCAGGCCGAAGCGCGCTTCGACCTCGTCCAGCGCGGTCTTCATCTGCGCGCGGTCGGTGACGTCGGCGCGCACGAACAGCACGCGCTCACGGCCTTCGGTGAACAGGGCGTCGGCCTCGGCGCGCTGGTCGTCACGGATGTAGCCCAGCGCCACCTTCATGCCGGCGGCATGCAGCACGCGCGCCTGGCCCAAGCCGATGCCGCTGCTGGCGCCGGTGATGAAGGCCACCTTGCCGGCGACGTCCGCCAGCGGTGCGGGGCGCGCAGCGGTGGCGGTGGCCGCAACGGCAGGGCCGGACAGAAAGTGGCTGGCGCCGGCCGCAAGTGCGGCGGCGCCCAGGAATTGGCGGCGATCGATAGGCGTCATGGTGTTCCCCCCGGATGGAGGGCCATGCTAACGCCCCGGTGCGCGCTCCAGCCACGCCCGCCAGCCGCCGAAGCGGCTGATGTCTTCGGCATCGGCCACCGCCAGCGCTTCGCAGAGAAAGCCGCACACCGAGCTGCCATCGGCCAGCTGCACGCGACCAAAGCCCAACGGCGCGGGAATGCCTTCGACGAAGCTGCCGAAGGCTGCAGCGGGTACCGACCAGACCTCCACCTCGATGGCGCTGCCGCCGCTAGCCACGCGCAGCAGGCCGGGCCGGTGCGGCGGTCCGCCGGGCAGGGCGTACAGCCGGTACACGCGGGCGGTGCGCGTGCGCGCCTTCAGGCGTGCGCGGCGGCTGCTCAACTGTCCATGCAGCGGCAGCCCCTCCATGTGCGCACCGCAGACCGCCACGTCGATGGTCGGTTCCGCAGCAGCGGCCAACAGCGTGCTGCCCGCCAGAGGCGGCAGCGGCAAGCCGGTGGCGCCGAGCTGCCCGACGCTGGCGCGCTGCAACTGGCCGCCGAGAACCAGCAGGTCTTCATCCTCGCCGCGGGGTGCAATGAGTGTGACGCCGAAGGGCAGGCCCCGCGGCGTGAAGCCGGCCGGTACGGCGAGGCCCGCCATGTCGAGCAGGTTCACGAAGTTGGTGTAGCGCCCCAGGTTGCTGTTGGTGCGCACCGGGTCCGCGTCGACCTCGTCGATGCGGTAATGCGTGCCAGCCGTGGGGAGCAGCAGCAGGTCGATGGCTTGCCACAGCGGTTCGCTGGCGCGCCGCAGTTCCGCCAGCCGGTACTGTGCGCTGAAGGCATCGGTGGCGCGTGGCGCAGCACCGGCACCAATGATCTGCCGCGTGACCGGCAGCAGCGCCTCGGGCTGCTGCGCGATGAGCGGCAGCGTGGCCAGGTAGCGCTCCGTGACCCAGGGCCCTTCGTAGAGCAGGCGCGCGGTTTCCAGCAGCGGCTCGATGTCCACCGTCACACTCTGGTGACCAAGCCCCTGCAGACGCGCCACGGTCTCGGCGAAGGCCGCGGCATAGGCGGCGTTGCCGAAGAACTCGAGTTGTTCCGGCTTCGGTACGCCGAAGCGCAGCGGTCCGCGGGCCGACCAGCCGGCGCGCTCGCTGGGCCGGTAGGGGCGCGACCACGGATCCTGCGCATCGAAGGCGCCCGCCACCTGCAGCACGGCCGCGGCATCGTCGGTGGTGAGCGCGAATATCGAGACGGCATCCAGCGAGCGGCAGGCGGGCACCATGCCGCGGTTGCTGAGCCGGCCGCAGCTGGGCTTCAGCCCGACGATGTTGTTGAAAGCCGCCGGTACGCGGCCCGAACCTGCGGTGTCGGTGCCCAGCGCGAAACTGGCCAGGCCCAGCGCCACGGCCAGCGCCGAGCCACTGCTGGAACCGCCACTGATGTAGTCCGGGTCGAAGCTGTTGCGGCCCGGCCCATGGGGCGAACGCGTGCCCACCAGGCCGGTGGCGAACTGGTCGAGGTTGGTCTTGCCCACGGCAATGGCACCGGCATCGAGCAGGCGCTGCACCACCGCGGCGGACTGCGTGGGCGTGTAGGCAAAGGCCGGGCAGGCGGCCGTGGTGGGCAGGCCCGCGAGGTCGAGGTTGTCCTTGATGGCGAAGGGCACACCGTACAGCGGCAGCGAAGCCGGGTCGCGCAGCGCCAGTTCCGCGGCGCGGGCCCGCAGCGCGTCGTCGGACACCGGCGCGATCCAGATGCCATGCGAAGGCCACCGCGCGCGCGCTTCGATCAGCTGCTCCACCAGCGTGGCAGGCGTCAGCGCGCCACTGCGGTAGGCCTGCTGCAGGGTGCCCAGCGTCAGGTCGAGCGTGGCCGAGCTCATGCGGTGCCGCCGGCAGCGGTTGTCGTGGCTTGCAGCACCACCAGCGTTTCACCCGCCGATACCGGCCGGCCGGCCGTGCCATGCACGCTGCGCACGATGCCATCGGCATCGGCGCGGACGCTGATCTCCATCTTCATCGCCTCCAGCACCAAGAGTTCATCGCCCTCGCGCACGGCCTGGCCTGCCTGCACCTTCACCTGCCAGAGGTTGCCGGACACCGGCGCCGTGACGGCTTCGCAGTCCGCGGGCACCTCGACGCCGGTGGGTGCCGGCGCCACTTCCACGGCAGGTGCTTCGCTGAGCCCGGCCAGGCGCCAGCGCTCGCGCTCCGCTGCAAAGGCGGCGCGCTGCGTCCGCTGGAAGCTGTCGATCGAGGCCGCGTTGTCGGCCAGGAAGCGGCGGTAGTCACCCAGCTTCAGCGTGGTGTGCTCGATCTTCAGCACATGCCGCCCCTGCGGGAATTCCTGGCGCAGGCGCAGCAGTTCCTCGGGGCTCACCGGATAGAAGCGGATCTGGTCGAAGAAGCGCAGCAGCCAGGGTGTGCCCGGCGCGAAGTCGGCTGTGCTGCGGAAGCGGTTCCACATCTGGATCGTGCGGCCCACGAACTGGTAGCCGCCGGGGCCTTCCATGCCATACACGCACAGGTAGGCACCGCCGATGCCGACGGCGTTTTCCGGTGTCCAGGTGCGCGCCGGGTTGTACTTGGTGGTGACCAACCGGTGCCGCGGATCCAGTGGCGTGGCCACGGGCGCGCCGAGATAGACATCGCCCAGGCCCATCACCAGATAGCTGGCGCCGAACACGATGTCCTTCACCGCCTGTTCGTCGGGCAGCCCGTTGATGCGGCGGATGAACTCGATGTTGCTGGGGCACCAGGGCGCATCCGCGCGCACCGATTGCATGTAGCGCTGCGTGGCCAGCTGCACCGATGGATCGTCCCAGGACAGCGGCAGATGCACGATGCGGCTGGGCAGCTCCATGTCGTCGATGCGACCCAGCGAGCCGAGCGCCGCCAACAGCCGGGACAGGACCTCCGGCTGCGGCAGTTGTTGCGGATCGAAATGCAGCTGCAAAGAACGGATGCCGGGCGTGAGGTCGAGCAGGCCCTCCGGGCGCCCGTCCCGCTGCAGGGCCTCGAGCAGCGCCTGCACGCGGAAGCGCAGTTCCAGGTCGAGCACGGCGGGGCCGAATTCGACCAGCAGGTGGTCATCCCCGGCCTGGCGGATGCACAGCTCGGGATGCTCCGCCGACGCCGGGATGCGCAGCACCACCGCAGGGTTCGCACGCAGCGCCGGCTGCGGCACCAGCGCGGGCGCCAGTGGCGCATCGAAGCTTTCGAGTGCAGCGTCCTGCTGGCGTTGGGCGTGCAGGGCCTGCGCCAGCTGCAGTGGCACGAAGCGCACCCGGTCGCCCGGGCGCAGCTGGCCGATCTTCCACAGTTCCGCGAGGGCGATGGTGGCCGGGCAGACGAAACCGCCCAGGCTCGGGCCGTCGGGACCCAGGATCACCGGCATGTCGCCCGTGAAGTCGATGCTGCCGATGGCATAGGCGTTGTCGTGGATGTTTGATGGGTGCAGACCCGCTTCCCCACCATCCGGCCGCGCCCACTGTGGCTTGGGGCCGATCAACCGCACCCCGGTGCGGCTGGAGTTGTAGTGCACCTCCCAGTCGGTGCCATAGAACATGCGCAGGTCGTCGTCGGTGAAGAAGTCCGGCGCGCCGTGGGGGCCGTCAAGCACGCCGATCTGCCAGTGCTGCGCATACACCGGTTGCAGCGCCTGCGGCAGCATGACGCAGCGTGCCGGGTCCGGCTCGTGCACAGGCAGGCGCAGCACATCGCCCGCGCGCAGGGCGCGGCCACCATGGCCGCCGAACTGGCCCAGCGTGAACGTGGCCTTGCTGCCCAGGTAGTCCGGGACATCAAGTCCGCCTTGCACCGCAAGGTAGGCGCGCTGTCCCGCACCCTCGATGCGGCCCAGCTTCAGCTCGGCACCCGCGGGAACAGCCACCGCTTCCCACCACGGCAGCGGCGCGCCGTCCAGCGTGGCGCGCAGGCGCGCACCGGTCAGCGCGATGATGGCATCGGCGCTGAAGCGCAGCGTCGGGCCGGTCGCGGTGATTTCCAACCCCGCCGTGCCCTGAGCATTGCCCACCAGCACGTTGGCGGTGCGGAAGGCCAACGCGTCCATGGGACCTGAGGGCGGCACGCCCACGTCCCACAGCCCCTGGCGGCCCGGCCAGTCCTGCACGGTGGTCATGGTGCCGGCCTGGACCACTTCGATGGCCGGCACTTGCAGGGCGTGGCTGGAAAGCAGCCGCGTGGTCTGCTCACCGCGGCGGAACACCGGGTGCTGCAACACCGAATCGAGGTAGGCCAGGTTGGTCTCGATGCCGTGCACGCGCGCCTCGCGCAATGCCGCGGACAAGGCCTCGATGGCCTCTTCGCGCGTGCTGCCTCGGGCAATGACCTTGGCCAGCATCGGGTCGTAGAAGGCACTGACTTCCGTGCCGGTATCGATCCAGGCATCCACGCGCAGCTGCCTGGGCAGCTGCACTTCGGTCAACAGGCCACTGGACGGGCGGAAGCCACGCTGCGGGTCTTCCGCGTAGACGCGCGCCTGCACGGCATGGCCCTGCGGCACATGCACGTGCCCGGCCAGAGCGGGCGGCTCCCCCGCGGCGGTGCGGATCATCCACTCCACCAGGTCGACACCGCCCACTTCCTCGGTCACGCCATGCTCGACCTGCAGGCGCGTGTTCACTTCCAGGAAATAGAACTGCCCCGTGTCGGCGTCGTACACGAACTCCACCGTGCCGGCCGAGCGGTAGCCCACGGCGCGTCCCAGCGTGACCGCGGCGGCATGCAGGGCCTGTCGCGTGGTCTCGGTCAGGCCCGGGGCGGGGGTCTCTTCGATCACCTTCTGGTTGCGCCGCTGCACCGAGCAGTCGCGCTCGCCCAGCGCGATGACCGTGCCGCGCCCGTCACCGAACAGCTGCACCTCGATGTGGCGCGCGTTGTCGACAAACTTCTCGAGGAAGACGCCGGCGTCCTTGAAGTTGTTTGCGGCCAGCCGCTGCACCGTGGCATAGGCCGACTCCAGTTCGGCCGCTGTGCCGCAGCGCTGCATGCCGATGCCGCCGCCGCCGGCCGTGCTCTTGAGCATGACCGGATAGCCGATGCGCTGTGCTTCATCCAACGCCGCCGCGACGTCGGTCAGCAGGCCGCTGCCGGGCAACAGTGGCAGGCCGTTGGCGGCGGCCAGTGCGCGGGCCGTGTGCTTGAGGCCGAAGTCGCGCATCTGCTGCGGCGTTGGGCCGATGAAGGCAATGCCCGCCGCCTCGCAGGCCTCGGCGAAGCTGGCGTTCTCGGAGAGGAAGCCATAGCCGGGATGGATGGCCTGCGCACCACTGCGGCGCGCCACCTCCAGGATGACGTCCTGGCGCAGGTAGCTGTCGGTGGCGGGCGCCGGACCCACGCAATACGACTCGTCGGCGAGGCGCACGTGGGCCGCACCCGCATCGGCTTCGGAATAGACCGCGACCGAGGCGATGCCCATTTTCTTGAGAGTGCGCAGGATGCGCACCGCGATGGCTCCGCGGTTGGCGATGAGGACTTTGCTGAACATGGCTTAATCCGCGTCCCACACCAGCACGCGCACCGGCGTGGGGTCGTAGGCGTTGCAGGGGTTGTTGAGCTGCGGACAGTTGGAGATGAGCACCAGCGTGTCCATGAGGGCCAGCATCTGCACATGCTTGCCGGCAGCCGACACGCCATCGGCGAAAGTCAGCCCGCCCTGGGGCGTCACCGGCACGTTCATGAAGAAGTTCACGTTGCTGGCGAGGTCGCGCTTGCCCAGTCCCTGGTCATGGCGGGCCAGGGCCAGCAGGAAGCTGTCGCGGCAGCTGTGCATGTGGCGTTTGTCGAGCGCATAGCGCACGGTGTTGCTCTCGGCGGAGCAGGCGCCGCCCAGCGTGTCGTGGCGGCCGCAGCTGTCTTCGGTGATGCGCAGCATGGGCCGGCCGCGATTGCTCAGCAGTGTGGTGCCCGTCGTCAGGTAGATCGAGCCCTGCGCCTGGATCGTGTCCTGCGCGCTGTAGTGCTCGTCGGTCTCGTGCGCGTTGTAGAACAGTGTGTCGACGGCCTGGTTGCCCTTCAGGTCGACGATGCGCAGCAGCTGGCCGCGCTTCACCGTGCCCATCCAGGGTTCGCCGGCGGGAACCACGCAATCCAACGTCGGGTGCTTGGCGTTGCTCATGTCAGGTAGTACATCTCTGTGTTGCGGTAGCCGCGTGCGTTCTCCGGGCAACGGTTGCGGCAGGCATCGTCGGCGGCGGCCGGTGCGCTGCGATGGCACCTCAGCTGCACGTCCGCCGGGGACCAGACGCTGCGCGTGTCGAGCGGGTGCGGGCCGGCGTACAGCAGCACGGTGCAGTCCATTTCAAAACGCAGGTCGACGTGGTCGCCCTGCTTGCAATGACCTGCTTGCCAGGTGAGGCGCCCGGCGTCGTCGACCACGACCTTGCTGAAGAAGTTGATGTTGGCAACCAGGTCGCGTTCGCCCAGACCGTACTTTCCCAGCTCCACCAGCATGGCTTCCCTGCCGCTGACGCGACGCGCGTTGCGCTGTTCCTGGAAGCGGCTCTCGCCGTGGCGGCGGCGCAGCTGCCCGGCATCGCTCAAGCCGCAGAGCGGGTCGTGCCAGCCCAGGCTGTCATCGACAATTCCGAACATCACGCGCCCCATGTCCGAGTAGGCCACGCAGCCCGTGGTCAGGTGGGCCGTGTGTTGGGCTTTCAGCGTGTCGGCCATGTTGTAGCGCTCGCAGGGGTTGTCGAGGCTGTAGAACAGGGCCGCCAGGTTGGCGTCGTCACCTTCCGCCAGCAGTTGCAGCGTCGTGCCGCGTCGTATCAACCCTGACCAGTGGCTGCCGCCGGGCACCCGCACATCCCACAACATGAAGCTCTCCTGCTGATGTCGCCATGCTGCGGAGTGCAAACGTCGTACCAGCGCGATGAGGCTCCTACGCGCTGGAATGGCGCGTGGACGATGCCAGCCCTGCACCAGTGTTGGACAGGTCCCGCCTCCACTGCCCGTGGATGGTGCGACAGGCGGCGGGATCCGCCGCAGTTGTGCCTCCAGGCAGTGCGTCTGCTCCGGCACGACTCTTGCTTTGCCTCACGCAGGCACACAACTGGAGAGCCTGATGGCCACGATCCGCGAACGAGTTTCCCGACGTTTGTTCAGCGCTGCGGCGCTGGGTGCAGTGCTGCTGCTGGGGGCGGGCACGATTGCACAACCCGCGCAGGCCGCGCCCAAGACCTCGTTCAAGGTCGCGTGGAGCATCTACGTGGGCTGGATGCCCTGGGACTACGCGCAGCAGAGCGGAATCCTCAAGAAGTGGGCTGACAAGTACGGCATCAAGATCCAGCTGGTGCAGGTCAACGACTATGTGGAGTCGATCAACCAGTACACCGCGGGCGGCTTCGATGCCTGCGTGATGACCAACATGGACATGCTGACGATCCCCGCAGCGGGCGGCGTGGACTCGACGGCCGTGATCATTGGTGACTATTCCAACGGCAACGATGGCATCGTCATGAAGGGTGCGGGCCGCAAGGTCGCAGACCTCAAGGGCCAGTCCATCAACCTGGTCGAGTTGTCGGTGTCCCACTATGTGCTGGCGCGCGCCCTCGAGTCCGCAGGCCTCAAGGAGCGCGACGTGAAGGTGGTGAACACCTCCGACGCCGATATGGTGGCGGCCTTTGCCACGCCGGGCGTGACCGCCGCCGCCACCTGGAAGCCGCAGCTGTCGGCCATCGCGGCGGTGCCGAAGACGACGCTGGTCTTCGACTCCAGCAAGCTGCCAGGGGAGATCCTCGACCTGATGGTGGTCAACACAAAGGTCCTGCAGGAAAACTCCAACCTGGGCAAGGCGCTGGTCGGAGCCTGGTACGAGACGCTGGCGGTCATGCAGGGCAAGGACGCCAAGGCGCAGGCTGCGCTGCAGGCCATGGCCAAGGCCTCGGGCACCGACGTGAAGGGCTTCAACGAGCAGTTGGCCACCACCTTCCTCTATGCCACGCCCAAGGCGGGCGTCGCGGCGGCGCTGTCGCCGGACCTGATGGCCAAGACCGACCTGGTGCGCAAGTTCTCCTTCTCGCATGGGCTGCTGGGCGCAGGTGCGAAGTCCGTCGATGCGGTGGGCATTGCCTTCCCGGGTGGCAAGACGCTGGGCAATGCGAAGAACGTGAAGATGCGTTTCGATGCCGGCTTCATGCAGCTGGCGGCTGACGGCAAGCTGTAAGCCGTGACGCGCCTCGTCAACCAGCATCCGCGGCGCGGCGAGCGCGTCCTGCTGGGTCTGCTGCCCTTCGCGCTGCTGCTGCTGGCCTATGTGCTGGCCTCGCAGTGGCGCCTGGCAGAGAACCCGGACGACAAGCTGCTGCCGTCGCTACGGCAGATGGCCCAGACCTGGCACAGCTACGCGCTGGAAGAAGACCTGCGCAGTGGCCAGTACCTGTTCTGGGCCGACACCTGGGCCAGCCTGAAGCGGCTGGGCTGGGCCTTGCTGGTCAGCGCCTGTGGTGGCTTGCTGGTGGCCTTGGCCGCAGGCGTGGTGCCACGCCTGCGCGCCATGCTGATGCCGCTGGTGGCGGCGATCTCGATGGTGCCGCCGCTGGCCATCCTCCCCATCCTGTTCATCGTGCTGGGGCTGGATGAAACGGCCAAGGTCTCGCTGATCGTCATCGGCATCCTGCCGGTGATCACGCGCGATCTGGCGCAGCGCATTGGCGAGCTTCCCACCGAACAGTTGGTGAAGGCGCAGACGCTGGGGGCTTCCACGTGGCAGCTGCTGTTGCGCGTGGTGTTGCCGCAGACACTGCCGCGCCTTATCGATGCCCTGCGACTGGGCCTTGGCGCGGCGTGGCTGTTCCTGATCGCCGCCGAGGCGATCGCATCGACTGAAGGCTTGGGTTACCGCATTTTCCTGGTGCGCCGATACCTCGCCATGGATGTGATCCTGCCCTATGTGCTGTGGATCACCGTGCTGGCCGTGGTGGCCGATCGCGGCCTGCGCCTGTTGCGCGCCAAGGCCTTCCCCTGGGCGGAGACCCCCTGATGGCAACGGTCAGCGTGCAAGGCGTGTGGAAGGAATTCGGGCCGCAGGTGGTGCTGGAAAACCTGCGCTTCGAGGTCGGCCCGCGCGAGTTCGTCACCATCGTGGGGCCGTCGGGCTGCGGCAAGACCACCTTCCTGCGCATGCTGCTCGGTGTGGAACAGCCCACCCGCGGCCGCATCCTGGTCGATGGGCAGCCCATCCGGGCCGAGCCGGGGCCGGATCGCGGCATCGTGTTCCAGCGCTATTCGCTGTTCCCGCACCTGACGGCGCTGGACAACCTGATGCTGGGCCTGGAGATGCGCCGTGCGCCGTGGCTGGGCCGGCTGTTCGGCGCACGGCGTGCCGCTGCTCGCCGCCAGGCGCTGGCACTGCTTGAGACCGTCGGTCTGGCACAGGCGCGTGACCGCTACCCGGCGCAGTTGTCCGGGGGCATGCAGCAGCGGCTGTCGATTGCCCAGTCGGTGATCTGCGAACCCAAGATATTGCTGCTCGACGAACCCTTCGGGGCACTGGATCCGGGCCTGACGGCCGACATGCACAAGCTGGTGCTCGAGCTCTGGCAGGCCAAGGACATGATCGTGTTCATGATCTCGCATGACCTGAGCGAGAGTTTCTCGCTGGGCACGCGCCTGATGACCTTCGACAAGCGCCGCCACGACCCGCAGGCCCCCGAGGCCTATGGCGCCAGCGTCACCTACGACATTCCGCTGCAGCGGCGTCCACCACAGCGGGCCTAGCGGTCCGCGCCGCTGCCCCGCCAGGCCTGGCCCAGCGCCTCGAGGAACATGGCTGGCAGCTGGCCATCCGGCGCCTGCACGAGCGTACGGTAGAGCTCGCAGTGCAGCGCCCAACGCTCGGCCTCGCTGCGCCCGCGGGTGCGCAGCTCGATGCCGCCGGGAGCGATGTACAGCATGAACACCTGCAGCGCCTGCTGCAGGGCGGGGCCCAGTTTCAGGTCCTGGCGCGTGGCGTCGCCGAACATGCGGCGCAGGATCAGCACAGGGTCCGGGTCCAGGCCTTGCTGGCTCTGCAGGAAGCGGATCATCACCTCGGCCGCGGGGCGGGAGGCGAGGGCGGGCTGCCTGGCGCCGGCTTCCGGGTGTTCCAGGTCATGCCGGCGGCGGAACTCGCCCTGCGCGCGTTCCAGGTCCTGGATGCCCAGGATGGCCTCGCGCAGCAGGCGGCCTGCCAGGGTCAGCATCCTGTCGGCTTCTTCGCCCGGCAGCAGGTTCGGGTCGATGCCGGCCCCGCGGCAGAACGCGGCGAGGGCATTGCCAGCCGCCTTCGGTGGCGTCGGTCCGCCATGCGCGCCCGTTGCGCCGGCCTGTGCCAGTTCGAGGCTGGCCTGCGGTGTCGGCCGCGGGCAGATGCCCGCCACCCGCGCTGCCTCCGCCCTGAAGAGTTCATCGATCTGCAAGCTGGGCCAGAGGGCCTCCTGCGTGACGTCCGGGCTGCGCGCGCGCGTCCCCTCGCGGATCATCCGGTCGAGGTCCAGCAGCGGACCCTCCTCGGTGATGTCCGGCACGCCGAAGGGCTTCCCCGCGGCAGCTTTCTTTTTTGCCGCCGCGGGCTGACGTTGCGCCTCGGCTGCGGTCTTGCGCAGGACGGTGCGCAGCACATAGTCGCCGAGTCGCAGCGTGTCCCCGTCCTGCAGGCGGCGCTCGCCCCCCTGGCCGATCGGCTCGCGCTCACGGCCGAAGAACAGCCCATTGCTGCTCAGGTCCTCGACCCACCACTCGCCGGCGCGGTGCAGCACCCGGGCATGGTAGGCGGAGAGGTGGCGGCGCGGGTCCGGCAGCGGCCAGTCATTGTCCATGGCCCGGCCGATCCGCCCGCCCTTGGGGCCGAAGTCGGCCACCGGCCTGACCCCAGGGCGCTCCCGCTGCTGGCTGATGATCTCGAGGCGCAGGTTCATGCGGCTATAATCGGCGCGAAATGCCATCGAAGCACATCTTCAAGGTCATGTTCGTGAACCAGGGCAAGGTTTACGAGGTGTACGCCCGCAAGGTCAGCCATGGCGGCCTGTTCGGCTTCGTGGAGGTCGAGGAGCTGGTCTTTGGCGAACGCGGCGGCCTGGTCGTCGACCCCTCCGAAGAGCGCCTGCGCACCGAGTTCGAGGGCGTCAAGCGCAGCTTCCTGCCCATGCATTCGGTGTTGCGCATCGACGAGGTGAGCGAGCGCGGCGCCAGCAAGATCACCCCCTACGACGGCAACGTCACCCCGTTCCCGTCGCCGCTGTTCCCGCCGCCCAAGGGCGAGCCGGGCCGCAACCCCTGACAAAGGCTCCCATGCTGCAGATCACCGGTGGACCGGCTGCCACGCCCTTCCGCCTTGCGAGGCTCACGTCCCGGCTTCAGGCCCTGGTGCCGGCGGTCACGGCCCTCCAGGCGCGCTACCTGCACCTGGCCGATGTCGACGGCGCCCTTGACGCGGCCGCCCTTGCGCGGCTGCAGTCACTGCTGGCACAGGGGGCTGTGCCACCGGACGAGGCGCCACTGCCCGGCCAGTTGCTGCTGGTCGTGCCGCGCCTGGGCACCATCTCGCAGTGGGCCAGCAAGGCCACCGACATCGCCCATGTCTGCGGTCTGGCCGCGGTGCGCCGCATCGAGCGCGGCATCGAGTTCCGCGTGCAGGCCGCCACGCCGCTGGACGAGGCGCAGCTGCGCCGCGTGGGCGCGCTCCTGCACGACCGCATGACTGAATCGCTGTTGCTGCAGGTGGAGCAGGCCGCGCGGCTGTTCCTGCGCGAGGCCCCGCGGCCGCTGCGCACCGTGCCGCGCGATGGGGCAGCGCTGGCGGCCGCCAACCGTGACCTGGGCCTTGCGCTCAGCGATGACGAGATCGCCTACCTGGCCGAAGCCTTCGCCCGCCTGCAACGCGACCCGACCGATGTCGAGCTGATGATGTTCGCGCAGGCCAATTCGGAGCACTGCCGCCACAAGATCTTCAACGCCAGCTTCGTCATCGACGGGCAGCCGCAGGCCAAGTCGCTGTTCGCGATGATCCGCAACACCCATGCGCAGGCGCCGGAGGGCGTGCTCTCCGCCTACCGCGACAACGCCGCGGTGATCGAAGGCAGTGTGGCCACGCGCTATTTCCCGGACCCGGTCACCGGCGTGTACGGCGCGGTCACCGAGCCCGTGGATATCCTGATGAAGGTGGAGACGCACAACCACCCGACGGCCATCTCGCCGTTCCCGGGCGCGGCCACGGGTTCCGGGGGCGAGATCCGCGACGAGGGTGCCACCGGCCGTGGGGCCAAGCCCAAGGCGGGCCTGGTCGGCTTCAGCGTCTCGAACCTGCGCATCCCCGGCCACGAGCAAGCGTGGGAATCGCGGGACCCCGGCAAGCCGGGGCGCATCGTCAGCGCGCTTGAGATCATGCTCGACGGCCCGCTGGGCGCAGCCGCCTTCAACAACGAGTTCGGCCGGCCCTGCATCAACGGCTATTTCCGCACCTTCGAGCATGCGGAAGACGAGGCCGCACGCCGGGTGCGCGGCTACCACAAGCCGATCATGATCGCCGGGGGCCTGGGCAACGTGCGCCGCCCGCATGTCGAGAAGGACGAGTGCCCGGTGGGTGGCCTGGTGGTGGTGCTGGGGGGGCCGGCGATGCTCATCGGCCTGGGCGGCGGGGCCGCGTCGTCGATGGACAGCGGCGCCTCCAGCGCCGACCTCGACTTCGCCTCCGTGCAGCGTGGCAACCCCGAGATGCAGCGTCGCTGCCAGGAGGTCATCGACCGCTGCTGGGCACTGGGCGATGCCAATCCCATCCACCTGATCCACGACGTGGGCGCCGGCGGCCTGTCCAATGCCATTCCCGAGGCGGTGGCGCACAGCAACCGCGGCGCGCGCATCGACCTGCGCCAGGTGCCCAGCGAGGAGCCGGGCCTGTCGCCGATGGAGATCTGGTGCAACGAGGCCCAGGAGCGCTACGTGCTGGTGCTGGCGCGCGACGGTCTCGCGCGTTTCGAGGCCATTGCGAAGCGCGAGCGCTGCCTCCATGCGGTGGTGGGCGAGCTCACCGGCGATGGCCTGCTGCGTGTCAGCGACCCGCAGTTCGGCAACCATCCGGTGGACCTGCCGATCGACGTGCTGCTGGGCAAGCCGCCGCGCATGCAGCGCGACGTGCGCAGCGTCGCACCCGTGCGGCGCGCGCTGGACCTCGACGGCGTGACGCTGGCCGAGGCCGCGCTGCGCGTGCTTGCGCACCCTGCGGTGGCCGACAAGACCTTCCTCATCAGCATCGGCGACCGCACGGTGGGCGGCCTGGTCAGCCGCGACCAGTTCGTGGGGCCGTGGCAGGTGCCGGTGGCGGACGTGGCCGTCACGCTGGCCGACCATGCCGGCCACGCGGGTGAGGCGATGGCCATGGGCGAGCGCACGCCGCTGGCGCTGCTGGATGCCGCCGCCTCGGCGCGCATGGCGGTGGGCGAGGCGGTCACCAACCTGCTTGCCGCAGACGTCGCATCGCTGCGCGACATCCGCCTGTCGGCCAACTGGATGGCGGCCTGCGGCGAGCCCGGCGAGGACGCGGCCCTCTATGCCGCGGTGCGCGCGGTCGGCGAGGAGTTGTGCCCGCAGTTGGGCATCGCGATCCCGGTCGGCAAGGACTCGCTGTCGATGAAGACGCGCTGGCGCGACGAGGGTGGCGAGCGCGCCGTGGTCGCACCCGTGTCGCTGATCATCTCCGCCTTCGCGCCGCTGGCGGACGTGCGCCGCACGCTGACCCCACAGCTGCGGCTCGATGCGGGCGACACGCGCCTGCTGCGCGTCGACCTTGGCGGTGGCCGCGACCGCCTCGGCGGCTCGATCCTGGCGCAGGTCTGTTCGCAGCTGGGCGATGCCCCACCGGACCTCGACGACCCGGCGCGGCTGCTCGCCTTTGCGGCAGCCCTGCGCGAGGCGCGTGCGGCGGGTCTGGTGCTGGCCTACCACGACCGTGCTGATGGCGGCCTGCTCGCCACGCTCGCCGAGATGGCCTTTGCGGGCCACTGTGGCCTCGAGGTGCAGCTGCCCGGCAACGCCGACAGCGCGTTGCCGCAGCTGTTTGCCGAGGAGCTGGGCGCAGTGCTGCAGGTGCCGGCGGCTGCGGCCGCGCGGGTCGTGGCGCTGTTCGAGGGCTTCGGCCTGGCCGGCGCCGTCACCGACATCGGCCGGCCGGTCGCTGCGATGCAGGTCGACATCCGCTGCGGCAGCCTGCATTACCGCGCGGCCTGGCGCGAGCTGCGCCAGGCCTGGAGCAACGTGTCCTACCAGATGCGCCGCCTGCGCGATGAACCCGGCAGTGCCGATGAAGAGTTCGCGGCGATGCTCGACGAGGCTGATCCGGGCCAGTCGCTGCAGCTGGGCTTCGATGCCCAGCAGGACATCACCGCGCCCTACGTCAACGTGGGTGCACGGCCGCGCGTGGCGGTGCTGCGCGAGCAGGGCGTGAACAGCCAGGTCGAGATGGCGGCCGTGCTCGACCGTGCCGGCTTCGAGCCGCACGACGTGCACATGAGCGACATCCTCTCCGGTGCCACATTGCTGGCGGACTTCCGCGGGCTGGTGGCCTGCGGCGGGTTCTCTTACGGTGACGTGCTGGGGGCCGGCGAGGGCTGGGCGAAGTCCATCCTGTTCAACGCGCGGGCGCGTGACGAGTTCGAAGCCTTCTTCACCCGCAACGGGACCTTCACGCTCGGCGTGTGCAACGGCTGCCAGATGCTGGCCGTGCTGCAGCCGCTGATCCCGGGCACCACGCACTGGCCGCGTTTCCTGCGCAACCGCGGCGAGCAGTTCGAGGCGCGGCTTTCATCGGTCGAGATCCTCGACTCCAACTCGCTGTTCCTGGCCGGCATGGCCGGCTCGCGGCTGCCGGTGGTGGTCTCGCACGGCGAAGGGCGGGCGCATTTCACCGATGACGCGGCGCAGGCGGCGCTGCTGGCGGCGCGCCAGGTCGGTTTCCGCTACGTCGACCACCATGGTGCCGTGGCCACGACCTATCCCGCGAACCCGAACGGCTCGCCCGCCGGCATCGCTGCGGTGAG
Organism: Pseudomonadota bacterium; assembly: GCA_046047615.1. GTDB lineage: Bacteria > Pseudomonadota > Gammaproteobacteria > Steroidobacterales > Steroidobacteraceae > ZC4RG30. Next base: position 98,148 of record JBJOHO010000040.1, on the reverse strand, counting down.
CAGCCGTGATGGCCGCGTGCTGGCCACCATGCCGCATCCCGAACGCATCTGGCGCGTGGCGCAGGCGTCCTGGTACCCGGCGACGCAGGGGGACTACACGGGCTGGATGCGCCTGTTCCGCAACGCACGGGTGTGGGTGGGCTGACACGGAGGTCGCATGGACGCGCACGAAACCGATGCAGTGGTGGTGGGCGCCGGCTTCGCCGGCCTGTATGCCGCTTATGCGCTGCGCGCGCAGGGTCTCGCCGTGCAGGGCTTCGAGGCCGGCCACGACGTTGGCGGCACCTGGTACTGGAACCGCTACCCGGGCGCCCGCTGTGATGTCGAAAGCCTCGAATATTCCTACTCGTTCTCAGCGGAACTCGAGCAGGACTGGCAATGGACCGAGCGTTTTGCCACACAGCCGGAAATCCTGCGCTACCTGCAGCACGTGGCGCAGCGCTTCGACCTGCGCCGGCATTTCCGCTTCGGTACGCGCATTGCCGCCGCCCACTGGGACGAGGCGGCGCAACGCTGGACGGTTACCACCGCAGCCGGCGAGCGTTGGTCCGCACGGTGGGTGGTCATGGCCACCGGCTGTCTGTCTGCCGGGCGACCGCCGGATTTCCCGGGGCTCGACCGCTTCAAAGGCCGTTGGTACCAGACCAGTCAGTGGCCGCATGAGACGGTGGACTTCACGGGCCTGCGCGTCGGCGTCATCGGTACCGGCTCTTCGGGCCTGCAGTGCATCCCGCTGCTCGCGCAGCAGGCGGCCCGGCTCACGGTGTTCCAGCGCACGCCCAGTTACAGCGCTCCGGCCCACAACCGGCCGCTCGCCGGCGATGTGCAGGCGGCCGTCAAGGCGCAGTACCCGGCGCTGCGACAGGCCTGGCGCAGTTCCTTCACGTCCTGCGGCTTTGGTGATCCGCCGCCCGTCTCTGCGTTGCAGGCCACGCCGGCGGAACGCGAGGTTGCCTACCGGCAACGCTGGGACCAAGGCGGCTTCGGCGTGCTGTTCACCTACGCTGATATCGTGGTCGATGCGCAAGCCAACGAGACGCTGGCGCAGTTCGTGCGCGACCGCATCCGCGAGGCCGTCAACGATCCGCTGGTGGCGGACCGTCTGTCGCCACGCTATGCGGTGGGCACGCGCCGCATGTGCGTCGACACGGGCTACTACGCCACCTACAACCGCGCGAACGTCGACCTCATCGACCTGCGGGCCGAGCCCTTGCAGGAGATCACTGCCGACGGCGTGCGCGTGGGCGAGCGGGAGGTGCCGCTTGATGCGTTGGTGTTTGCCACTGGTTTCGACGCCGTGACCGGCGCGCTGGCGCGCATCGACATCCGTGGCCGGGGCGGCCAGCGCTTGGCCGACAGCTGGGCCGAAGGGCCGCACATGTACCTCGGTGTGATGGCCTCCGGCTTCCCGAACCTGTTCACCATCACCGGACCGGGCAGTCCTTCGGTGCTCAGCAACATGGTGATCTCCATCGAGCAGCACGTGCAGTTCATCGATGGCCTGCTGGCCGCGGCCCGCAGCAAGGGAGCGCAGGTCATTGACGTGCAACCCCCGGCCGAGCAGGCCTGGATGCAGCACGTCAACGAGATCGCGCAGCACACGCTCTACCCGCAGACCGCCTCCTGGTACATGGGCAGCAACGTTCCCGGCAAGGCGCGCGCGTTCCTGCCCTACATCGGAGGCGTGGGACCGTTCCGCCAGCACTGCGACCAAGTGGCCGCCGAAGGGTATCGCGGCTTCGTGTTCGCCTGAGCGGCACGCGTGGGCCTCAGCGCGTGCGCCAGAAGCGCTCCATCTCGAGGTAGGTGAACGAGGCGGACCAGGTGATGAGCACCAGGCCCGTCAAGGCCTCCGTGCCGGCGAGGAATCGCACCGGCCCGACAGGGGCCAGGTCGCCGAAGCCCACCGTGGTGTAGGTCATGGCCGAGAGGTACACGGCATCGAGCCAGCCGGGCGCATGCCCGAGACCGGCCAGCTGTCCGGCCCCCGGAACCTGCAACAGCACCCAGCCGGCGCAGCCGAAGATCCAGATCTCCACGATGTGGATGAGCAGCAGCACGTAGATGCCGTAGAGCACCTTGCGGCGCGGTTCGTGATCTCCCTGCCGGCCCAGCCGGCGCGACAGCCGGACCAGACACTCGTAATGCAGCAGCACGACCAGCGTGACGGTCAGGGCCGTGACCACCACCACCAACAGGTTGACGGGCCAGTTTTGATAGCCGTTGGCCATGGCGGCAGTTTACGCCGGCGTGGCAGGCAGGGTGAGGCGACGGGCCAGCGGCAGCCCGGCCAGCAGGCCGGCAGCTGCCAGCAGCAGGGTCGGTGCGAGCCCGAGCCCTTCCGCCACCAATCCCCAGCACAGGCTGCCGGCGAACAGGCAGCCGTAGAACACCATGTTGTAGACCGCCATGCCGCGGGCACGGATGAAGTCCTTGAGCGCCAGCTGTGCAGCCACGTTGAGCGAGGACAGCGACGCCAGCCAGGACGCACCGGCGAGCAGGCTGGCGGCGATGCCGAGCGCCGGCGCACGCAGCAGCGCATAGCCCAGCAGTGCCGCGGTCGTGCCCAGGGTCCCGGCCAGCACCGTGCCGGTGAGGCCGGTGCGCACGCGCAGCCACGGCAGGAACAGCACGCTGCCCACGGCGCCCAGGCCGATGGCGCCGACCATCACGCCGAAGAAACGTGCCCCGCCGCCGAACTGCAGGCGGGCGATCAGCGGCAGCAGTGCCCAGTAGGCACTGGCAAAGGCATAGAACAGCACCGAGCGCAGCAGCGTATGCCTCAGGCCGCGGTTGTCGCGCAGCTGCGCGAGGGCCTCGCCCATCGACGCCAGGAAGCCGGGCTGCGCGGGTGGCGGTACGGCGTTGCCCGCCACGGTGGGGCGCGGGGCCGGCCGCCACCATGACAGCGCCAGGATCGTAGCGAGGAAGGTCAGGGCGTTGAACCAGAACGGCCAGGCCATGCCCAGGCCGACGATCAGCAGCCCGCCGAGTGCCGGGCCAATGGCGCGGCTGATGTTCATGCCCACGGCATGCAGCGCCACGGCGGGTGCGAGCCGGTCGCGCGGCACCAGTTGCGGGATCACGGATTGCCAGGTGGGGGAATGGATGGCCGTGCCGACGCCGATGCCCAGCGTCACCAGCAGCAGCGTGAGCTCGCCGGCCGCACCCTGCCAGACCAGCGTGCCCAGCAGGGCCGCCAGCAGCAGCATGAACCACTGCACCGCCAGCAGCAGGCGGCGGCGGTCCATGCGGTCCGCCAGCGCGCCGGCGGGCAAGGAGAGCAGGAACACAGGCAGCGTGGCGGCGGCCTGCACCAGGGCCACCATGGCGGGGGAAGGCGACAGCGTGGCCATGAACCACCCCGCCGCCGCCTCGTGCATCCACCCGCCGATGTTGGAGACCAGCGCCGCGCCCCACAGCACGGCGAAGGCCGGCTGGCGCAGCGGGCTCCAGGCGCCCGCCGTGCCCATGCTTACAGGCCTTCGGTGATGAAGGCGCGGTAGTCGCCGCCCTTGAGGCGGTGCTGCAGGGCTTCCTGGTAGGCCGGGCTGCGGTACCAGGCCAGGGCTTCGTCATAGCTGTCGAAGGCGGCGATGACGGCGCCCTCGATCGGCGCGCCCTCGAGCGTCTCGAGCTTGCCGTAGAGCGCCAGCGGCCGGCCGCTGGTGCCGCCCAACGTGGGTGGCACCATGCCCAGGTAGGTGTCCATCTCGGACTGGTCGCGCAGCGTGTCGCGCATGAAAACGATGTAGGCAGCCATCTTCGTTGTCCCCCTCGTGGTGATGCGCGTTCAGCGCGTGAGCTTCTTGTACTTGATGCGGTGCGGCTGCGAGGCGTCCTCGCCGTGCCGCTTGGCGTAATCCGCCGCGTATTCCTGGTAGTTGCCCTCGAAGAACACCACCTGCGAGTCGCCCTCGAAGGCCATGATGTGGGTGGCGATGCGGTCGAGGAACCAGCGGTCGTGCGAGATCACCACCGCGCAGCCCGGGAAGGCCAGCAGCGCCTCTTCCAGTGCGCGCAGCGTCTCGATGTCCAGGTCGTTGGTGGGTTCGTCGAGCAGCAGCACGTTGCCACCGGTCTTGAGCACCTTGGCCAGGTGCACGCGGTTGCGCTCGCCGCCCGACAGCTCGCCGATCAGCTGCTGCTGCTGCGCGCCGGTGAAGTTGAAGCGGCCGACGTAGCCGCGGGACGCCGTCTCGTAATTGCCGACCTTGATCATGTCGAGGCCGCCGGAGATTTCCTGCCACACGGTCTTCTTGTCATCCAGCGCCTGGCGCGACTGGTCGACATAGGCCAGCTTCACCGACGGCCCCAGGCGGATCTCGCCGCTGTCCGGCTTTTCCTGTCCGGTGAGCATGCGGAACAGCGTGGTCTTGCCGGCGCCGTTGGGGCCGATGATGCCGACGATGCCGCCCTTGGGCAGGTTGAACGACAGGTTGTCGATCAGCAGGCGGTCGCCGAAGCCCTTGGTGAGGCCCTTGGCCTCGATGACCAGGTCACCCAGCCGCTCGCCCGGCGGGATGTAGATCTCGTTGGTCTCGTTGCGCTTCTGGAACTCCTGCGACGAGAGTTCTTCGAAGCGCTGCATGCGCGCCTTGCTCTTCGCCTGGCGGGCCTTGGGGTTCTGGCGCACCCACTCCAGTTCCTTCTCGAGCATCTTGCGCAGGCCTTCCTGCTGGCGCTCTTCCTGCTTGAGGCGGGCGTCCTTCTGCTCCAGCCACGACGAGTAGTTGCCGTGCCAGGGAATGCCATGGCCGCGGTCCAGTTCCAGGATCCATTCGGCGACGTTGTCGAGGAAGTAGCGGTCGTGGGTCACGGCGACCACGGTGCTGGGGTATTCCTCGAGGTAGCGCTCGAGCCAGGCCACGGACTCGGCGTCGAGGTGGTTGGTGGGCTCGTCGAGCAGCAGCATGTCGGGGGCCGACAGCAGCAGCCGGCACAGCGCCACGCGGCGCTTCTCGCCGCCGGAGAGCTTGCCGATGTTCGCGTCCCAGGCCGGCAGCCGCAGCGCGTCGGCGGCGATCTCGAGCTTGCGCTCCAGTTCCCAGCCGCCCGAGGCGTCGATGGCGTCCTGCAGCTTGGCCTGCTCTTCCAGCAGCGCGTTCATCTCGTCGTCCGACATGGGCTCGGCGAACTTGTCGCTGATGGCGTTGAAGCGCGCCACCTGCTGGAAGGCCTCGCCCACGCCCTCCATGACCGCCTCGCGCACCGTGTGGGCGTCGTTGAGTTCCGGCTCCTGCGGCAGGTAACCCACGCGGATGCCGGTCTGCGGCCGGGCCTCACCGTCGATGTTCGTGTCGATGCCGGCCATGATCCGCAGCAGCGTGGACTTGCCCGAACCGTTGAGGCCGAGCACGCCGATCTTGGCGCCCGGGAAGAACGACAGGCTGATGTCGCGCAGGATGACCCGCTTGGGCGGGACGACCTTCGAGACGCGGTTCATGGTGTAGATGTACTGGGCCATCGGGACTCGCGCTGCCGGGGTGTCGCCACGGGCCGTGGCGCGGCGGATTATCAAGCAGCGGCGCCCCCCGTGCTAGGCTGCTGCGATGCATGACGGAAACCCCCGCGCAGTGCTGGTGGCCGACGAGCCCCTGGGAACCTACGGGTTTCCCGGTGGCCATCCCTTCGGTACCGACCGCCTCGGGGCCTTCAACCGTGAGTGCCAGCGCCAGGGGCTCTGGCAGCGCTGCCTGCACCGGGCCTCGCGCGTGGCTGATCCGGACGAGTTGCTGGAGTTCCACACGCCGGGGCACGTCGCGCGGGTGCGCGAGCGCTCGGCCACGGGCCAAGGCTTTCTGGATGGTGGTGACACGCCCGCCTGGCGCGGTGCCTACGAGGCCGCCGCGCGGGTGGTCGGCGCCACGCTCGAGGCCACCACGGCAGTGCTGGCCGGTGAGGCGCGCCGCGGTTTCGTGCCGATCGCCGGCCTGCACCACGCCGGGCGCGACCACGCGGCCGGCTTCTGCGTCTTCAACGACATCGGCGTCGCCATCGAGCTCTTGCGCCGCTATGGCCTCACCCGCATCGCCTACGTCGACATCGACGCCCACCACGGGGACGGCGTGTTCTATGCCTACGAGGCCGACCCGCGGGTCACGATCGTCGACCTGCACGAGGATGGCAGCACGCTCTACCCGGGAACGGGGACCGCGCAGGAGACGGGCAGTGGGCCGGCTGCCGGCAGCAAGCTCAACCTGCCGCTGGCCGCCGGTGCCGGTCCGGCCGACTTCGACCGCGCCTGGCCGCAGGCCATGTCCTTCCTCGCGGCGGCGGAACCGGAGTTCATCATCCTGCAGTGCGGCGCCGACAGCGTGGGCGGCGATCCGCTGACCCACCTGCAGCTGACGGCCGACTGCCATGGCCGCGCCGCCGCCGATCTGGTGGGGCTGGCCGAGGCCCTGGGCCATGGGCGCGTGCTGGCGCTGGGCGGTGGCGGCTACAACCGCGACAACCTGGCCAAGGCCTGGAACGCGGTGCTGGCGGCGCTGCTCGCAGAGTGAGCGCTGCCGGCGCATGTGCTGTTGCCGCCGCGGGCGGCGACGGCGGGGCGGCATCGGCTAGAATGGCGGGCCACCCGGAGGCCCGCTGATGTTTCCCAAGTCCTTGTCCATCGAAGGTTTCGATCCCGCGCTGGCGGCAGCCCTGGCGGCCGAGCGGCTGCGCCAGGAAGAACACATCGAACTGATCGCGTCCGAGAACTACGCCAGCCCGCGTGTCCTGCAGGCGCAGGGTTCGGTGCTGACGAACAAGTACGCCGAGGGTTATCCGGGCAAGCGCTACTACGGCGGCTGCGAGCACGTCGACGTGGTCGAGCAGCTGGCCATCGACCGCGCCAAGGCGCTGTTCGGGGCCGCCTATGCCAACGTGCAGCCGCATTCGGGTTCGCAGGCCAACGCCGCGGCCTACCTGGCGCTCATCGAGCCGGGCGACACCATCCTGGGCATGAGCCTCGATGCCGGCGGCCACCTCACGCACGGCGCCAAGGTCAACTTCTCCGGCAAGGTCTTCAAGGCCGTGCAGTACGGTCTGACGGCCGAGGGCCTCATCGACTACGACCAGGTCGAGCGCCTGGCGCTGGAGCACAAGCCGCGCCTCCTCATCGCCGGTTTCTCGGCGTACTCGCGGCAGCTGGATTTCCCGCGCTTCCGCCGCATCGCCGATGCCGTGGGCGCCTGGCTGCTGGTCGACATGGCGCATGTGGCGGGCCTGGTGGCCACCGGCCACTATCCCAATCCGGTGCCGCATGCCGACGTGGTCACCAGCACCACGCACAAGACGCTGCGCGGCCCGCGCGGCGGCCTCATCCTGGCGCGTGCCAACGAAGCCGTCGAGAAGCGCCTGAACTCGCTGGTGTTCCCGGGTACGCAGGGTGGCCCGCTGATGCACGTCATCGCGGCCAAGGCGGCGGCCTTCCAGGAGGCGCTGCAGCCGGAGTTCCGCGACTACCAGCAGAAGGTGCTCGACAACGCGCGTGCCATGGCCGGCGTGCTGCAGCAGCGCGGCTACAAGATCGTCTCTGGTGGCACCGACAACCACCTCTTCCTGCTCGATCTTTCCGACAAGCCGGTCAACGGCAAGGAAGCCGACGCCGCGCTCGGGGCCGCGCACATCACCGTCAACAAGAACGCCGTGCCGAACGACCCGCGGCCGCCGATGGTGACCAGCGGCATCCGCATCGGCACGCCGGCCTCCACCACGCGCGGTTTCGGCGTCGCCGAGATGTCGCAGGTGGCGCACTGGATCGCCGACGTGCTCGACAGCCGTGGCGATGCGGCGGTGGTGGCGCAGGTGCGGGGCCAGGTGGGGGCGCTCTGCGCGCGCTTCCCGGTCTACGGCGGCTGAGGCGCCGCACCGGCAGGGCGGCGGACCATGCACTGTCCCTTCTGCGCGCACGAAGAGACCAAGGTCACCGACTCGCGTCTGGCCGGTGCCGGCTCGCAGATCCGCCGGCGCCGCGAATGCCTGTCCTGCGGTGAGCGCTTCACCACGTTCGAGTCTGCCGAACTGGTGATGCCGCAGGTCGTGAAGAGCGACAAGCGGCGCGTGCTGTTCGAGGAAGCCAAGCTGCGGCGGAGCATGGAAATGGCCTTGCAGAAGCGTTCTGTCCCCAGCGAAGCCATCGACGCGGCGGTCAGCCGCATCTGCCAGCAGCTGCGCAACCTGGGCGAGCGCGAGGTCGCCTCGCGCACCGTCGGCGAGATGGTCATGGCCGAACTGCGCCAGCTGGATGAAGTGGGTTACGTGCGCTTTGCCTCGGTCTACCGCAGCTTCCAGGACGTCGACGCCTTCCGCGCCGAGATCGAACGCCTGAGCGACCTGCGTGGCGCGAGCAGCCGCGAACAGTTGTCGTTGCTGCCCGAACAGCTGGCCCGCTCGCCGCGCAAGCCCTAGTGCGACCCGGGCCCCCCCCATGAACGCCGCGGAACCGCGTTGGTCGCAGGACGACCACGCTGCCATGCAGCGGGCGCTGGCGTTGGCAGCGAAGGGCCTGTTCACCACCGACCCCAACCCGCGTGTCGGCTGCGTGCTGGTGCGCGATGGCGAGGTCGTGGGCGAAGGCTGGCATGAGCGGGCCGGCGGTCCGCACGCCGAGCCCCGCGCGTTGGCCATGGCCGGCGAGGCGGCGCGCGGTGCGACGGCCTATGTGACCCTGGAGCCTTGCAGCCACCACGGCCGCACGCCCCCCTGTGCCGATGCGCTGGTCCGCGCCGGCGTCACCCGCGTGGTCCATGCCCTGCGCGATCCGTTTCCACAGGTCAGTGGCCGCGGCACGCAGCGCCTGCGCGAGGCCGGCATCACGGTGGAGGAGGGGCTGTGCGCCGCGGAGGCCCGCGAGCTCAATCCCGGCTTCCTCAAGCGCATGGAATCCGGCCGGCCGTTCGTGCGCCTGAAACTGGCGATGAGCCTCGATGCCCGCACCGCGCTGGCCGACGGCAGCAGCCGCTGGATCAGCGGCGAGGCCGCAAGGACCGATGTCCAGCAGTGGCGCGCGCGCAGTTCCGCGGTGCTGTCCGGCGTGGGCACCGTACTCGCCGATGATCCGACGCTGGATGTGCGGCTGCCCGGCACGACGCGCCAGCCGCTGCGCGTGATCCTCGACAGCCGGCTGCGGACCCCACCGCAGAGCCGCCTGCTGCGGGCGGAGGGTCCGGTGCTGCTGGTCGCGGCAGCGGGTGCACCGCCGGAGGCGCTGCAGGCAGCAGGGGCCGAGGTGTTGCACTTGCCCACGGATGCCGCCGGACGGCCGCCACTTGCGGCCGTGCTCGCGGAGCTTGCGCGGCGCGCCGTCAACGAACTGCATGTCGAGGCCGGCCCGACCCTCGCCGGCGCCTGGCTGGCGGCCGGCCTCGTCGACGAACTCCTGCTGTACGTCGCGCCGACGCTGCTCGGCGGTGGCGCGCGGCCGCTGGCCCATCTGCCCGCCCTGGCCTCGCTCGAGCAGCGCGGGCACTGGCGCTACACCGACGTGCGCAGTGTCGGCGACGACCTGCGCCTGACCCTGAGGCCCCTCTGACATGTTCACCGGCATCATCCAGTCCGTCGGCCGCATCGCGGCGGCCGAACCCCGTGGGGGCGACCTGCGCCTGACGATCGACGCGCGCGAGCTCGCCGCGCGCATCGAAGCGCTACGTCTGGCCCCTGGCGAGAGCGTTGCCGTCAACGGCTGCTGCCTCACCGTGCTTGAACCGCGGGAGGGGCTCTTCAGTGCCGACCTGTCGCGCGAGACCCTGTCGCTGACCACGCTGGGCACCCTGCAGGTGGGCGATCCGGTGAACCTCGAGCCGGCCCTGCGTGCGGGGGATCCGCTCGGCGGCCACCTGGTGTCCGGGCATGTCGATGGCATCGCCACGGTGGTGGCGGTGCAGCCCGATGCCCGCTCCTGGCGTGTGGAGATCGAGGTGCCGACTGCGCTGGCGCGCTTCATCGCGCCCAAGGGCTCAGTGGCGGTCGACGGTGTCAGCCTGACGGTCAACGCGGTCGAGGGCAACCGCTTCGGCGTCAACCTCATTCCACACACGGTGGCGATGACGACCTTCGGCACGCTGGTGCCGGGCCGGCAGGTGAACCTCGAGGTGGACCAGCTGGCGCGTTACCTGGAGCGGCTGTTGGCCGTGCGCTGCTAGAATCCGCGGATGACAGACAGCCCTGCACCCGGTTTCGACCGCATCGAGGACATCCTCACCGATCTTGCGGCCGGCAAGATGGTGGTCATCGTCGACGACGAGGACCGCGAGAACGAAGGCGACCTGCTGATGGCAGCGGCCAAGGTCCGTCCCGAAGACATCAACTTCATGGCCCGTTACGGTCGCGGGCTCATCTGCCTCACGCTGACGCGCGAGCGCTGCGCACAGCTGCGCCTGCCGCTGATGGTCAGCGACACCGACCGCGAGCGGCGCACCAACTTCACGCTCTCCATCGAGGCCGCCGAGGGCATCACCACCGGCATCTCGGCCTACGACCGCGCGCACACCATCCGCACCGCGGTCGCCAGTGACGCCCGCCCGGACCACCTGCGCCAGCCGGGCCACATCTTTCCGGTGATGTCGCAGCCCGGTGGCGTGCTCACGCGCGCGGGCCACACCGAAGCCGGTTGCGACCTGGCGCGGCTGGCGGGCCTTGAGCCGGCCGCGGTCATCGTCGAGATCATGAACGACGACGGCACCATGGCGCGGCGGCCGCAGCTCGAGGTGTTCGCCAAGCACCACGGCCTGCGCATGGGCACCATCCAGGACCTGATCCGCTACCGCCTGCGCAACGAGCGCTCCGTCGAGCGCATCGCCGAGCGCAACGTGCACACCGAGTTCGGCGAGTTCCGCCTGTACTGCTACGAAGACCACGTGAACCGTGACCTGCACCTGGCGCTGGCGCGCGGGCCGCTCGACGGCGCGCAGCTGCCGCTGGTGCGCGTGCACCTGGCCGACACCCTGCGCGACGTGCTGGGCGTGCGCCCTGGCCCTGAGGCCGAGGTCCGTCCCTCCTGGAGCCTGAGGGCGGCACTGGAGCGCATCGCGGCCGCACCCGCCGGTGTGGTCGTCATCCTGCGCGAGCAGCAGACGCCACGCGCCCTGGTCGACGCCATCCAGGCACTCGACCACCGCGAGCAGGCCGGCCCGGCGGCGAACCTGCACGAGTCGGCCGCCGAGTCCCAGCAGGTGCTGCGCACCTATGGCATCGGCGCGCAGATCCTCAAGGATCTCGGCGTGCGCCGCATGAACGTGCTGTCGGCGCCCAAGCAGATGCACGGCATCGCCGCCTTCGATCTCGAGGTGGCCGGCTATGTCGGTGCGGAGCGTGGGTCATGAGCGGCTACCAGCAGGTCGACGGCCAGACGCGACTGGTCACGCGCGCCGCGCAGCGGCACAGTGGCGACGCGGCCGGCCTCAAGGTCGCGGTCATCGCCGCGCGTTTCAACGAGCTGGTGGTCGGTCCGATGCTCCAGGGGGCCCTTGCAGCCTGGGAACGTCATGGCGGCGATGCCGCGCGGCTCACGCTGGTGCGCGTGCCCGGTGCCTTCGAGCTGCCGCTGGCGGCCAAGCGCTACGCGCAGACCGGCCGTTTCGATGCCATCGTCGCGCTCGGCTGCGTCATCCGCGGCGACACGCCGCATTTCGACTACGTGGCGGGCGAGGCGGCGCGCGGCCTGTCTGCGGCGGCGCTCGATACCGGTGTGCCGGTCATCTTCGGCGTCCTGACCACCGAGACGCTGGCGCAGGCCGAGGAGCGTGCCGATCCGGCGCGCATGGACAAGGGCGGCGAGGCCGTCGAAACCGCCATCGAGATGGCGCGGCTGCTGCAGGAGCTCTGATCCCATGTCCGCTTCCGACTCACGGACGCCGCGCATCCCGCGCAGCGTCATGCGCCGTGCCGCGGCCCGCAAGATCGCCTTGCAGGCCCTCTACGGCTGGCAGCTCAACCCCGCCCCCTGGCAGGACCTGTTCGCCGAGACCCTGGAGCACGAGAACGCCGCCGCCGCGGACCGCGATTACCTGCAGGCGCTGCTGCAGGGCATCTGCACGGCCATCGACACACTCGATGCCGACATCGCGGCATGGGGCGATGCGCCGCCGGGCGGCATCGACCCGGTCGAGCGTGCTGCGCTGCTCATCGGCCTGCACGAGTTGCGCAACCAGCCGGAAGTGCCGTTCAAGGTGGCCATCAGCGAGGCCGTCGGCCTGGCGCGGCGCTTTGGCGCCACCGATGGCCACAACTTCGTCAACGCCGTGCTCGACCGGGCCGCGCGCGAGTTGCGCCCCCACGAGCGCTGACCGCCGCCCCGCGGCAGGGAGCGTGCCATGGCCCGTCGGGCCGGTGAGTTCGAGCTGATCGACCGCTGCTTCCGGGCGCTGGAGCAGCCCGGGGGCCGTGCGCGGGCCGATGTCGCGCTGGGCATCGGCGACGACGGGGCCCTGCTGCAGGTGCCGGCCGGGCAGCAGCTGGTGGCCGTGCTCGACACGCTGGTCGAAGGCCGGCACTTTCCGGCCGGAAGTCCGGCAGAGTCGATCGGCCACCGGGCGCTGGCGGTCAACCTGAGCGACCTGGCAGCCATGGGCGCCGAACCGGCCTGGGCGCTGCTGGCCCTCACCTTGCCCGCGGATCTCGACGAGTCCTGGGTGGGGCGCCTGGCCGCAGGGCTCGGCGCGCTGGCGGCGCAGCACGGCGTGGCCCTGGTGGGCGGGGATACCACTGGCGGCCCGCTGGTGCTTTCCGTGCAGGCGCTGGGCTTCGTGCCGGCGGGCGCCGCGTTGCGCCGCTCGGGCGGCCGCCCCGGTGACTTCGTCTGCGTGAGCGGCTGGCCCGGCGAAGCGGCGGCGGGCCTCGCCCTGTGTCTCGATCCGCAGGCGCCGCACACCGACGTCGCGGCGCGGCTGCGGCGCCGCTTCGAATATCCCACCCCCCGACTGGCGCTGGGTCAGCGGCTGCGCGGCCTGGCCACGGCCTGCATCGATGTTTCCGACGGGCTGGCGGCCGATGCGGCGAAGCTGGCGCGGGCCTCGGGCTGCGGCCTGCGGCTGGACGCCGCGGCGCTGCCGGTGTCGGCCGACCTGCGGGCCGTGGATCCGGAGCAGGCCCTGGCACGCGTCCTCGGCGGCGGCGACGACTATGAGCTCTGCTTCAGCCTGCCGCCGCAGCACCTCGCGCGGCTGCCGGAACTGGCCGCAGCGGTCGACTGTCCGCTCAGCGTGATCGGCGAGCTCACGGCCGATCCCGCGCTGCGGCTGCTGCGCGAGGGGCGCGAGCTGGCGGCGCCGTGGCACGGTTACGACCACTTCGCCGTCGCCAGCGGCGCCGGTCCCGGGTGATCCGCGAGGCAGGTCACAGCCCCTCCCGGCAGCGGCCCCTATGCTGGCGCCGTCCGTCCCGGAGCCCGCATGCCATCGTCCGTCCAGAAGACCCCGTCCGAGGCCCTGCCGCCGGTCCCCGACCGCATCGGCAAGTACATGGTGGTGAACGAGGTCGGGCGCGGCACCAGCGGCGTGGTTTTCCTGTCGCACGACCCGTATTACGGGCGCGACGTCGCCATCAAGGTCTACCACGGCGGTGCCGATGGTGATGCGGAGCGCGCCGCCGTCAGCCACAAGATGTTCCTGTCCGAGGCCCACATGGTGGGCATGCTGCAGCATCCGAACATCCTGCCGATCTACGACGCCGGCGAGGAGAACGGCCGCTGCTACGTCGTCACCGAGCACGTCCATGGTGCGCGGACGCTCAGTGCGTTCTGTCGTGCCGGCAACCTGCTGCCGGTGGACATGGTGGTGGAGATCATCTTCAAGTGCGCCAAGGCGTTGCACTACGCGCATTCGCGAGGCGTGATCCACCGCGACATCAAGCCGTCCAACATCATGCTCACGCAGGACGGCGACGTGCGCATCATCGATTTCGGCATCGCACTGATCGCCGGCACCGAGACGCGCATCGAGGGCATCGCGGGCAGTCCCAGCTACATGTCCCCGGAGCAGGTGCGTGGCGTCGAGCTCACGCACCACTCGGACCTGTATTCGCTGGGTGCCGTGATGTACGAACTGCTGACCGGGGCGCGGCCGTTCCGGGCCGGCAACCTGCCCAAGCTGCTGCACCAGGTGGTCTACGGGGCGCCGGCGCCGCTGCACAGCCTGCGGCCGGACATTCCCGACGAGCTGGAGACGGTGGTCGCTACCGCCCTCGACAAGGAACCCTCGCGCCGCTACCGCAACGGCGCCGAGTTCGCCGCGGCGCTGACCCGGGTGCACCAGAAGCTGCGCCAGCGCACCGGCGGCATCGAGCAGGAGGAGCAGTTCGCGCTGCTGCGGCGCCTGAAGTTCTTCCACGAGTTTTCCCACGCCGAGATCCGCGAAGTGCTGCGCGCCGGCAGCTGGCAGGAGTACCTGCCGGGCGAGGCGATCGTCAACGAGGGCGAGCTCGACGACCGCTTCTACGTGCTGCTCAGCGGCAGCTGTGACGTGGAGCGCAACGCCAGCGTGGTGGGCAAGCTCGCGGCCGGCGACTGCTTCGGCGAGATCAGTTATCTGCCCGGGGCACGGCGTGCGGCCTCGGTGCGTGCCCGCAGCGCGGTCTCCGTGCTCCGGGTCAGCGCGACGCTGCTGGAGCAGGTCTCGGCAGCGTCCCAGTTGCGCTTCACCAAGGTGTTCCTGAGGTCGATGATCCTGCGCCTGCAGGGCACCGAGCGGCCGACCCTGAACTGAGCCGCCGGGTCGGGCCTCCGGCCGGAGGCGTTTGACCGCCCGCCGCCGGCGCCGTTACAGTCCGTTACAGGTACGAGGTTCCCGCAAGGGATACAAGGGAACGCGGTGCAAGACCGCGGCTGCCCCCGCAACTGTGAACGGCGAGCGTCCTGCCACGAAGCCACTGGTCCCCACGGGCCGGGAAGGCGGCAGGAAGCGATGACCCGCGAGCCAGGAGACCTGCCCCGTACCGTCGTCCTGCTGCCGGTCGGGGTGTATCGGGGGCTGCGGTGATCCGTCGCGACGACGTGTGTGCGTGTCTGTCGTCTGCGTTACGGAGAGTTCCAATCCATGAGCCGCCTTCACTGGCTGGGCCTGTGCGCCATGCCGTGCCTCGTCCTCGCCGCCGAGGATCCCCTGTCCGAAATCGTGGTGTCCGCCACCCGTGCCCCCGGTGGCCTGCCGCGCGATCTGGCCGGCGTGTCGGTCACGGTCCTGGAGTCAGCCACGCTGCAGACGCGCCAGCTGCGCACGCTGGCCGACGCGCTGCGCGACGTGCCCGGTGCCGCCGTCAACCGTGCCGGCCCGGTGGGGTCCGTCACGCAGCTGCGGCTGCGCGGCAGCGAGGCCAACCACGTGCTCGTGCTCGTCGACGGCATGAGTGCCAGCGACCCGTTCTACGGTGAGGTTGATTTTGCCGGCCTGCTGGCCGTACCGGGCCAGCGGCTCGAGGTGCTGCGCGGGCCGCAGGGTGCGCTGTACGGCTCTGATGCCATCGGCGGCGTCGTGAGCGTCAGCACCGAAAGTGGCCGCGAGTCGCCGGGGCTGGCGGGCCACGCCGAGACGGGCAGTTTCGCCACCCACGCGGTGGCCCTGCGTGCCGGCGGTTCCAGCGGGGTCTGGGACCAGGCCGCGAGCCTGGGCTGGCTGGGCAGCGGGGGCGCGTCCACCGCACGTGACGGCCAGCGCGACCTCGGTGCCGACAACCGCCAGCTGTCCTGGCGCGCCGACCGCCAGGACCCCTCGGGTTGGACGCTGCGCCTCCGGGCGCGTTACCTGCGCGCCCGCGCCGAGTTCAACCAGCAGGACTTCGACTGGACCAGTCCGCGCTATGGCTACGTGGTGGACACCACCGACCGTTCCGACACCCGCATCGCCCAGGCCTTGGTCGGGCTCGCCCGTGAGCCCACGGCCACGGGCTGGCACCAGGACCTTGGCCTGCAGTGGCTCGGCGCCGTGCGCAGCAGCGAATCCTTCGGCGTGAGGGATTCGCGCAGCGAGGGCGAGCGCCTGCGCGCCTCCTGGGTGGGCGGCCAGCGCCGTGGCGACGCCCGCGACGGTCTGCAGTGGCTGCTGGCCACCGACCTGCAGCGCGAGTCCTTCGCCAACACCGGCCCCTGGTCCACGCCGGAGCAGCGGCGGCGCCGCGACATCGACAGCGCTGGCGTGGTCGCGCAGGTGGACCGCTGGTGGGCGGGCCGCTGGGGTCTGGGGGCCGCGCTGCGCCACGACGCCAACGAACGCTTCAGCGATGCGACCACCTGGCGATTGCAGGGCAGTGCACGCCTGGCGGCGGCATGGCGCCTGCATGCGGCCGCAGCCACCGGCGTCAAGAACCCCACGCCGACCGAGCTCTTCGGTTACGACCCCGCGACCTTCGTCGGCAACCCGGCGCTGCGACCCGAGCTGAGCCAGGGCTGGGAACTGGGCCTTGAACACGCCCCCGACGCCGCGCGGCGGCTGGGCCTGGTGTGGGCCGAGAGCCGGCTGCGGCATGAGATTTTCACCCGCTATTCGCCCAGCTTCGTGGCCTCGCCCGACAACCGCGCCAGCCTGTCCACACAGCGCTCGCTGGAACTGACGCTGGCGCAGGCACTGCCGGCCGGCCTGCACGCGGACCTCGCCTGGACCTGGCTGCGCGCACGCGAGGCCGGGGAGGTGGAGGTGCGGCGGCCATCGCGCGCCGGCAGCCTGCAGCTGGCCTGGCAGCCCCCGGGAGGGCGGGCAGGGTTGCAGGCCGGCTGGCGCTACAGCGGGCGCAGCGCCGACTACAACTTCACGGGTGTGGGACCGTTCCTCATCGACCTGCCCGCAAGCCATCAAGTGCAATTGGGCGGGCATTGGCAATGGCGGCCGGGCTGGCAGTTGCACGCCCGTGTCGAGAACCTGCTCGACGACCGGCACGAGCAGGTCTATACCTACCGCATGCCGGGTCGGGCTTTCCACCTGGGCCTGCGCACCACGCCATGAGCCGCCCGGGTCTTCTGGTCGCGCTGTTGGCCTGCAGCGCACTGTCGCCGGCCGTGCAGGCCGCGCAGGAGCTGCCGCGGCGCGTGGCCTCGCTGAACCTCTGCAGCGACCAGCTGGCCATGGCGCTGCTGCCGGCCTCGCGCATCGTCTCGGTGACCTGGCTGTCGCGGACCGAGGGCGATCCGGCGTTGCGCGCGGTCGCCGACAACCTGACCGTCAACCACGGCAGTGCCGAGGAGATCCTCGCCGCGCGCCCGGACTTGGTGCTGGCCGGCGCCTACACCACCTTCAACACACGCCGCTTGCTGCAGGCCGCCGGGGTTCCGGTGATGGTGCTCGAGCCGGTGACCGACTGGGAGGGCATCCGCCGCCAGACGCGCGAGGTCGCGCAGCGGCTGGGGGTGCCGCAACGGGGAGAGCTGCTGTTGGCGGGCATGGAGGCGGACCTGCAGGCCCTCGCGCGCCAGCGTCCGGCCGAGCCGTTCCGGGTGCTGGGCTGGGGAGGCGGCAGCGGCATCGACATCCCGGGGACCGGCACGCTGTTCGACACGCTGCTGCGGGCGGCCGGTGGCGTCAATGTCGGCGCGGCGGTGGCCGGTCGCGCCAGCTTCGACCTGGAACAGCTGCTGCAGCTGGCCCCTGAAGTGCTGCTGCAGGGCGCGGCCTACGATTTGCAGCCCTCGCGCCGCGCCGAGTCGGCACAGCACCGTGTCCTGCGGCGCCGCTATGCCGGCGCGCGTCTGGATTACCCGGAGGCGGTCTTCGGCTGCGGCGTGCCGTCGGCTTCCCGCGAGGCCCTGCGCCTGCAGGAGCGCCTGATCGCCTGGCGTGCCCGCCGCCGCCCGGAGGCGCCATGAGCCCGCGGTTGCCGCGTCGGCCGGGACTGCTGCTGGGGCTGGGGCTGGTCCTGCTCTGCATGGCCTCGCTGCTGGGGGGGCGCGTGGCCTTGTCGCCTGCGCTGCTGTGGCAGGCCCCCGGCTCGGCCGAGGCCGAACTGCTGCGCCTGGTGCTCCTCGAACTGCGCCTGCCGCGCACGCTGCTGGCGCTGCTGGTGGGCGCGGCGCTCGGGCTCGCGGGCGCGGTCCTGCAGGGCTACACGCGCAATGCGCTGGCAGAGCCCGGCCTGCTGGGCGTGTCTGCGGGCGCAGCGCTGGGTGCGGTGGCCGCGCTCTACAGCGGCCTGGCCTGGCAGTGGTCGCTGGCCACGCCGCTGGCCGGCATGGCCGGTGCCCTGCTGGCCACCCTGCTGACCTTCGGGCTCGGGCAGCGTGGCGGGGGCGTGCTGGTGCTCGTGCTGGCGGGCGCCGGCGTGTCCGGGCTCATGCTCGCCGGCACGGCGCTGGCGCTGAATCTCGCGCCGAACCCCTACGCCGCCTATGAAATCGCGCTGTGGATGATGGGGTCGCTGGCCGACCGCGGCTGGGACCATGTGCTGCTGGCGCTGCCCTTCGTCATGGTGGGCCTGTGGGTGCTGTACCGCACCGGACCGGACCTCGACGCCCTGACGCTGGGGGAGATGCAGGCCTCGAGCCTGGGTGTCGACCTGCGCCGGCTGCGTTGGCGGGTATTGCTGGGCACGGCGCTGGCCGTGGGCGCGGCCACGGCGGTCGTCGGTGCGATCGGCTTCATCGGCCTGCTCGCCCCCCATCTGGTGCGGTCCTGGGTCGGGCACCGCCCGGCGGCGGTGCTGTGGCCGGCCGCACTGATGGGTGCTGTGCTGCTGCTGCTGGCCGATCTGGGCACGCGCCTGCTGCCTTGGGGACAGGAACTGAAACTGGGCGTGCTCACCGGTCTGGTCGGTGCGCCGTTCTTCCTCGCGCTCGTGCTGCGCCAGCGCCAGGAGGGGCCATGAGCCTGCTGGTGGCCAAGGCGCTGTGCCTGGAGCGCGGTGGACGGCGCGTGCTGCAGGGCATCGACCTGCAGGCCGGGGCGGGTGAGTTCATCGCCCTGGTCGGGCCCAATGGGGCCGGCAAGTCCTCCCTGCTGGCAGTGCTGGCAGGTCTGTTGAAGGCAGATCAAGGTCGCGTGGAGTGGGAGGGCCGCGCCCTCGAGCGCTGGTCCGCCGTGGAACTTGCGGCGCTGCGCGCCTACCTGCCGCAGTCGCCGCGCTGCGAGTGGCCGGTGAGCGTCGCCACGCTGGTGGGCCTGGGCCTGCCGGGTCGCGCGGCGCGCACGAGCGACGAGCAGCAGCGCCTGCAGCGCGTGCTGGCCGACATGGATCTGTCTGCGCACACCAGCCAGCCTGCCACCACGCTGTCGGGTGGCGAACTGGCGCGTGCCATGCTGGCGCGGGCCCTGGTGGCCTCGCCGCGCGTGCTGCTGGTCGATGAACCGCTCGCCGGCCTTGATCCCCGGCACATGCTCGACTGCGCCCGGCGGCTGGCGGCCTGCGCCCGCGACGAGGGCATGCTGGTGATTGCCGCGCTCCACGACCTGAACATCGCGCTGCGCCACGCCACGCGCCTGTGCGTGCTGCGCGACGGTGCGCTGCTGGCCGACGGGCCACCCACCCAGGTGCTGGACGCCGCGCTGCTGCGTGCGGCGTTTGATGTCGCCGGCTGTGTCGCCGGCGACGGCCGCCGGGCCTACGTGGACTACGCCTGACCGCAGGCCCGGCCCGTGGGCGGCGCTCAGCCGCCGCGCCGCCGGGACCGCTGCTTGTCGCGCTCGCGCGGGTACACGGAATTGCGCAGCGTCATCGCCACCGCCTTGACGCGCGCCTCGGGGGCCTGGCCCGCCGGGACCGCGGCCAGCAGCGCTTCGGAACGCTCGCGCAGCCCCTGCGCGAACTCCGGGTGCGAGAGCACGAACAGGTCGTTGTTGCGGATGCCCTCGAGAACGATCTGGCCGGCTTCGATCGGGCTCATGCCGGTGCCGATGATGCCGCGGATCATCGCTTCATTGGCGGCATTGCCGGTCGCCGCCGGCGGTGGCGGCGTCTTGCCCCCGAAGGCCGCATGCATGTTCTTCTCGAACTCGAAGATGTTGGTGGCGACCATGCCGGGGCAGTACACCGACACGCCGATGTTGGCCTTGGCCGCATCCATCTCGGCACGCAGCGCCTCCATCATGCCCACCACGGCGAACTTGGTCGTGGTGTAGACGCCTGCGCCGCCACCCTCGGTGGGCAGGAGGCCACTCATCGACGAGGTGGTGATGACGTGGCCACCCTCGCCATGCTTGCGCAGCCGCGGCAGGAACACCTGCACGCCGTTGAACACGCCGGTGAGGTTGATCGCCACCGTGCGGTCGAAGTCCTCGTAGCTGGTGGCCGACAGCGGCATCAGCGGACCGATGCCGGCGTTGTTGGAGACCAGGTGGATCTTGCCGAAGCGCGCTTCGATCTCGTCGGCGGCGGCCGCCATGGCCGCACGGTCCACCACGTTGACCTTGATCGCGTGGTAGCGCGACGGGTCGCTGCTGAACAGCGTCCTGGCTTCCTCGGCCTGGTCGTCGCGGATGTAGCCGATGACCACCTTCATGCCGGCATCGAAGAACACTTTCGCCTGGCCCAGGCCGATGCCGCTGCTGCCACCGGTGATGAAGGCCACCTTGCCCGCCACCTCGCGCAGCGGCGCTGGGAACGGCGCGGCGGCACTGCCCGCCGCCGCTGTGGCCGGCGCGGGTTGCGCGGCGCCGGCGTCACGGACGCCGAGCAGCCCGGCTGACGCAGCGCCGGCAGCCAGCGCGGCGCCGCCCATGAACTGGCGGCGGTACAGATCGGTCTTGCGGTTCCCTGACATGGTGCATTCCCCCAGGCGTGTTGGAACCGGGATGCTACACGCCGGACCGCCCGGCGAGGCGGACCAGCACGCGCCAGCGCTCCAGACGCTGCGCCACCGGCAGACCAGCGTTGGCCGGACTGGTGGAGGGCAGCACCTCGCAGTGCACGCCGGCCGGCAGCGTGCCGGCCTGCCGCGCCAGCACCCGTGCCGCCAGCTGGCCATTGCAGGCCACCCAGCGCAGTCCCGGCTCGCGTGCCAGCAGCCCTGCGATGTCGTTGCGCACGGCCGCGCGCAGCGCGATCGCCGAGTCGAGGCTGCCGTGGCGCGGCGCGCTGGCGAGCACGTCCCAGACCGCAATGCCCGCCGCCGTCAGGCGCGCCACACGCTCGGCATAGGGCAGGGCGGGTCCGGCGCCGAACAGTTCGCCCATGAAAGGCCAGAAGAGGTTGCGCGGATGCGCGTAGTACTGGCCGGCTGCGATCGAGGCCGCGCCGGGCAGGCTGCCCAGCACCAGCACGCGCGGCGCCGGCCCCAGCAGCGGCGGGAAACCGGTGGCGGGCGCGGCCTGAGTCAGCCGCGGGCCTTGTCGTGGGCGATGCGCGCCCAGGCCGAGTGGTTGTGGATCGACTCGAAGTTCTCGACCTCGACCACGTAGGCGCCCACCCGCGCATCCGCCTCCAGCCGGGCAGCGACGTCGCGGATGATGTCCTCGACGAACTTGGGGTTATCGTAGGCACGTTCGGTCACGTACTTCTCGTCCGGCCGCTTGAGGATGCCGAAGACCTCGCAGGAGGCCTCCTGCTCGGCGATGTCGATCAGGTCCTCGATCGCCAATGCTGCCGCCGGCCGCGCGCGGATCGTGATGTGCGAGCGCTGGTTGTGGGCACCGCGCTCGGAGATCTTCTTGGAGCAGGGGCAGAGGCTGGTGACCGGCACCACCACCTGCACCCAGCTTTCGACGCGGCCCGCGTCGATGTCGCCGGCGAGCGTCACGCGGTAGTCCATGAGGCTGGCGACACCCGACACCGGCGCGCGCTTTTCGACGAAGTGGTCGAAGGCCATCTCGATGTGGCCGGCGGGCGCATCCAGCCGCCGGACCATCTCCGCCAGCAGCACCGGGAAGGCCTCGACACTGATCTCGCGCTCGATGTGCAGGATCTCCACGAAGCGCGACATGTGCGTGCCCTTGAAATGTTCGGGCAGGTGCACGCTCATCGAGAACGTTGCGACGGTGTGTTGCAGGGCCCCTGAGCGGTCGCGCACGCGCACGGGATGGCGGATGCCGCGGATGCCCACGCGGTCGATGGGCAGGTGGCGGGCGTCCGGGCTGCCCTGCACATCCTCGATGGTCGCTGTCGTGCTCATGCGGTGCGGTTCTTGAAGGTGGCGGCGGCGGTGCGGTGCATCAGGCCGCGCCGGCGGCGCCCTGCACGGACTGCAGGGCACTCCACCAGCGGCCGATGCGCGCGACGATCGTCGCGGTGTCGAGTCCGGCGGCTTCGAGGCAGTCCTCGCGCGAGCCGTGTTCGATGAAGCGGTCGGGGATGCCGATGCTGAGCCGGGGAACGAGGATCTGGGCCTGCTCCAGCGACTCGCTGACGGCGCTGCCGGCACCACCGGCAACGGCGTTCTCCTCGACCGTCACCAGGCCGCGGCAGCGCAGCGCCAGACGGTGCAGCAGCTCCTCGTCCAGCGGCTTGATGAAGCGCATGTCGACAACGGTGGCATCGTGCTGCTCGCCCGCCTTCAACGCCGCGGCCAGCAGCGTGCCGAAGGCCAGGATCAGCAGGCCGGAGCGCCCCTCGCGCCGCACCACGCCCTGGCCGAGGGGCAGCGCCGTCATCGCGGCGGCGGGCGTCACGCCCGTGCCGGTGCCGCGCGGATAGCGCACTGCAGACGGCCCTGGCAGCGTGCTGGCGGTGTAGAGCATCTGCCGGCACTCGTTCTCGTCGCTGGGTGCCATCACCACCATGTTGGGAATGCAGCGCAGGTAGGACAGGTCGAAGCTGCCCTGGTGCGTGGCGCCATCGCCGCCCACCAGGCCGGCGCGGTCGATCGCGAACACCACCGGCAGGTTCTGCAGCGCGACGTCATGCACCAGTTGGTCGTAGCCGCGCTGCAGGAAGGTGGAGTAGATGGCCAGCACCGGCTTCATGCCCTCGCAGGCGAGGCCGGCCGCGAAGGTGACGGCATGCTGCTCGGCGATCGCCACGTCGTAGTAGCGGTCCGGGAAGCGGCGCGAGAACTCCACCAGGCCCGAGCCCTCGCGCATGGCGGGGGTGATGCCGACGACCGTCGGGTCGGCGGCTGCCATGTCGCAGAGCCACTGCCCGAAGACCTGCGAGAAAGTCGGGCCGCTCGCCTTTTCCTTGAAGATGGTGCCGCTGTCCGGGTCGAAGGGACCGGGCCCATGCCACTTGATGGGGTCGGCCTCGGCGGGCGCATAGCCCTTGCCCTTGCGGGTGATCACGTGCAGCAGCCGCGGGCCGTCGAGCTCCGCCAGGTTGCGCAGCACCGGGATCAGCGCATCCAGGTCGTGGCCGTCGATCGGGCCCACGTAGTTGAAGCCCATCTCCTCGAACAGCGTTCCGGGCAGCACCATGCCCTTCACATGCTCCTCGGAGCGGCGTGCGAAGGCGCGGATGGCCGGCATCTGGCTGAGCGCCTTGCGGCCGCCTTCGCGCAGGGTGGAATAGATGCGTCCGCCGATCAGCCGGCCGAGGTACTTGGACAGCGCACCGACGCCCTCGGAGATGGACATCTCGTTGTCGTTGAGCACCACCAGCAGGTTGTTGGGCAGCGTGCCGGCGTGGTTGAGCGCCTCGAAGGCCATGCCACCGCTCAGCGCACCATCGCCGATGACCGCCACGGCGTGGCGCCGATGGTCCTGCAGGGCGGCGCCGACCGCCATCCCCAGCGCGGCGCTGATGGAGGTGCTCGAGTGGCCGGTGCCGAACACGTCGTAGCGGCTTTCCGCCCGGTTGGGGAAGGGGGCCAGGCCGTCCTTCTGCTTGATGCTGCCGAGGCGGTCGCGCCGGCCTGTCAGCACCTTGTGGGGGTAGGCCTGGTGGCCCACGTCCCAGATGATGCGGTCCTCGGGCACGTCGAACACGTGATAGAGCGCCAGCGTGAGTTCCACGGTGCCCAGGCCGGCGGCAAAGTGTCCGCCGCGGGTGCTGACGGTCTGCACCAGGAAGTTGCGCAACTCGGTGGCCAGGGCCTCCAGTTGCACGCGCTCCATCCTCCGCAGGTCGGCGGGGGAGGCCAATGCCTCGAGCAAGGGGTAGCGGGTCGTCTCGGACATGGTCGGCGGAGTCTACCGTCAGTGCCGGCGGTCCACCATGAACCGTGCCAGCTCCGCGAGCAGCGGCCCGCCGGGGCCCAGGTCGGCCGTCAGTGCCACCGCACGCGCACAGGCCTCGTCAGCCAGACGCCGGGCCTCGGCAAGACCCAGCAGGGCCGGGTAGGTGGGTTTGCCCAGTGCGGCATCGGCCCCGGCCTGCTTGCCGATCTCGACGGTGGTGCCGGTGACATCGAGGATGTCGTCCTGGATCTGGAAAGCCAGGCCGATTTCCTCGCCATAGCGGGCCAGTTGCGCAAAGCGCAGGCCGTCCGCCACGCCGGCGTGCAACGCCCCCAGCAGGACGCTGGCCCGGATCAGCGCGCCGGTCTTGCGGCGGTGCATGCCCTCGAGGTCTGCCAGTGTCATCGCGCGGCCGACAGCCGCAAGGTCGATGGCCTGCCCGCCCGCCATGCCTGCGGTGCCGATGGCGCGCGCCAGCAGCACCACGGCCTGCAGGCGCAGCGCCGGCGGGGCCGGGTTGGCCGGACTGGCCAGAACGTCGAAGGCCAGGGCCTGCAGCGCATCCCCGGCCAGCACCGCCGTGCCCTCGTCGAAGGCGCGGTGGCAAGTCGGCTTGCCGCGCCGCAGGTCGTCATCGTCCATCGCCGGCAGGTCGTCGTGGATCAGGCTGTAGGCGTGGATGAGCTCGACCGCGGCGGCGGGGGCGTCCAGCGCCTCGAGGGGCAGGCCGAGGGCTTCGCCCGTGGCATAGACCAGCACCGGGCGCAACCGCTTGCCGCCGCCCAGCACGCTGTAGCGCATGGCCTCGAGCAGCCGTGCGGCCGGCGGGTCACCCTGCCGGAGGCAGGTCTCCAGTACCGCCTCGGCGCGCGCCTGGTAGGCGCCGAGGCGGGTGGCAAAGGCGGGCTCAGGGCCGCTGGGCATCGGCGTCTTCCTGCTCGAAGGGTTCCAGCGTGGCTTCGCCATCGCGCTGCACCAGCACCTCCACCCGCTGTTGCGCGGCAGAGAGCTCCGCCTGGCATTGGCGGGCCAGCGCCACGCCCTGCTCGAAATCGGCCAGGGCCTGTTCCAGCGGCAGGTCACCGCGCTCGAGGCGGGCGACCAGCGCCTCAAGCTGCTGCAGCTGGGTCTCGAAGTCCGGCTTGTCGGCCGGGGCCGGCGGTTTTTTCGGCATGACGGTCCTGTTTCGCAGGGCAGGGCGGCCGACACCGGGCCGCGTCAGCCCGCTATCATTGCATGGATGACCCAGAGCTACAGCGCATCCGATATCGAAGTCCTTTCCGGCCTCGACCCCGTCCGGCGTCGGCCGGGCATGTATACCGAGACCACCCGCCCCAACCACCTCGCCCACGAAGTCATCGACAACAGCGTTGACGAGGCGCTGGCCGGGCACTGCGACGAGATCACCGTCACCTTGTTCAAGGACGGCTCGCTGGCCGTCGCCGACAACGGCCGTGGCATGCCGGTCGACGTCCACCCGGTGGAGAAGGTCAGCGGCGTCGAACTCATCCTCACGCGGCTGCATGCCGGCGGCAAGTTCTCCGACAAGGCCTACAGTTTCTCCGGCGGCCTGCACGGCGTCGGCGTGTCGGTCGTCAATGCGCTCTCCAGCCGGCTCGATTGCCGGGTGCGCCGCGGCGGCAAGGAGTACCTCATCGGTTTCCGCGACGGCCATCTGCGCGAGCCGCTGGCCGAGGTGGGCACCGTGGCCAAGGCCAACACCGGCACCACCGTGCACTTCTGGCCGGATGGCAAGTTTTTCGACAGCGACAAGTTCCTCATCTCCGACCTGCGCCACACGCTCAAGGCCAAGGCCGTGCTCTGCCCCGGCCTGCGCATGCGCTTCATCAACGAGGCCAGCGGCGAGACCGAAGAGTGGTATTACACCGGCGCACTCACCGAGTATCTGCTCGAGCAGCTGGGCGACACGCCGCGCATGCCGAAGGAGCCGCTGGCCGGCAAGATGGGTTCTGCGGCCGATACGGTCGAGTGGGCGCTGGCCTGGGCGCCGGAACTGCCGCAGGCGGTGGCCGAAAGCTACGTCAACCTCATCCCCACCAGTGGTGGGGGCACGCACGTCAACGGCCTGCGGGCCGGCGTCTGCGGGGCAGTCCGTGAATTCGCCGAGTTCCGCAACCTGCTGCCGCGCGGCGTCAAGCTGGCGCCGGAAGACATCTGGCACGGGGTCTCCTTCGTGCTGTCGATGAAGATGCGCGAGCCGCAGTTCGCCGGCCAGACCAAGGAGCGGCTGGGCTCGCGCGAGGCCGCGCAGCTGGTCGAGAACTACGCCCGCGATGCCACGGCGCTGTGGCTCAACCAGCATCCCGACTCCGGCGAACGCATCGCCCAGCAGGCGATCGCCAATGCGCAGGAGCGCATCAAGGCGGCGCAGAAGGTCACCCGCAAGCGCGCCGTGGCCGGGCCGGCGCTGCCCGGCAAGCTCGCCGACTGCAGCACCCTCGACCCGAAGCGCTCGGAGCTGTTCCTGGTGGAGGGCGATTCCGCCGGCGGTTCCGCGCGCCAGGCCCGCGACCGTTCCTACCAGGCCGTGATGCCGCTGCGCGGCAAGATCCTCAACACCTGGGAGCTCGAGGCGGCGCAGGTCGCGGCTTCCGAAGAGGTCCACAACATCTCCATCGCCATCGGCGTGGACCCGGGCTCGGGCGATCTTTCCGAGCTGCGCTACCACAAGGTCTGCATCCTCGCCGACGCGGACTCGGACGGCCAGCACATCGCCACGCTGCTGTGCGCGCTGTTCCTGCGGCACTTCCGGCCGCTCGTGGCCGGCGGCCATGTCTACGTCGCCATGCCGCCGCTGTACCGCATCGATGCCGGCAAGGACGTGCACTACGCCCTCGATGACGCCGAGCGCGATGCCTTCCTTGCCAAGCTTGCCGCGTCCAAAAACCGCAGCAAGCCCGTCGTCACGCGCTTCAAGGGCCTGGGCGAGATGTCGCCGCTGCAGTTGCGCGAGACCACCATGGACGCGCAGACCCGCCGCCTGGTGCAGCTGACGGTCGAGGCCGCCGACCAGACCGACCAGGTCATGGACATGCTGCTGGCCAAGAAACGCTCTGCCGACCGCCGCGAGTGGCTCGAGCAGAAGGGCAATCTCGCCGACGTGATCGTCTGATCACCGCATTCGCACAGGAAGCACCGTGCAGGACATGGAACTGAACTTCGAGGGCGTGGAGCGGCAGTCGCTGCGCGTCTTCACCGAGAAGGCCTACCTCGACTACTCGATGTACGTCATCCTCGACCGCGCGCTGCCGGCGCTCGGCGACGGCCTCAAGCCCGTGCAGCGCCGCATCATCTACGCCATGAGCGAGCTCGGCCTGTCGGCGGGCAACAAGCACAAGAAGTCGGCCCGCACGGTGGGCGACGTCATCGGCAAGTTCCATCCGCACGGCGACTCGGCCTGCTACGAAGCCATGGTGCACATGGCGCAGCCCTTCACCTACCGCTACCCCATCGTCGACGGGCAGGGCAACTGGGGTTCGACCGACGACCCCAAATCCTTCGCCGCCATGCGCTACACCGAAGCCCGCCTGACGCGCTATGCCGAGGTGCTGCTGGGCGAGATCGACGCCGGCACGGTCGATTTCGGTCCGAACTTCGATGGCACGCTCGAAGAGCCGCTGATCCTGCCCTCGCGGTTGCCCAACCTGCTGCTCAACGGCACCTCGGGCATCGCCGTGGGTATGGCCACCGACGTGCCGCCGCACAACCTGCGCGAGGTCGCCAACGCCTGCATCCACCTGCTCGACGACCCGCAGGCCACCACCCGTGCGCTCATGAAGTACGTGAAGGGCCCGGACCTGCCCACGGGTGCCGAGATCGTCTCGCCCCGCGAGGAGCTGCTCGAGTTCTACGAGAAGGGCACCGGGAGCTACCGCGCGCGCGCCACCTGGGTGGTCGACGAGGAAACCGGCAATGTCGTCATCACGACGCTGCCGCACCAGGTCTCCGGCAGCAAGCTGCAGGAGCAGATCGCGCAGCAGATACGTGACAAGAAGCTGCCGATGGTCGACGACATCCGCGACGAGTCCGACCACGAGAACCCGGTGCGCATCGTCATCGTGCCGCGGTCCAACCGTGTCGACATCCCGCAGCTCATGGCGCACCTGTTCGCCACCACAGATCTGGAGCGCAGCTACCGCGTCAACCTCAACGTCATCGGCCAGGACGGCCGTCCCAAGGTCATGGGCCTGCGCGAGCTGCTGTCGCAGTGGCTCGGCTTCAGGCTCGGTACGGTGCGGCGGCGGCTCTCCCACCGGCTCTCGAAGGTCGAGCGGCGCCTGCACCTGCTCGATGGCCTGCTGATCGTCTACCTCAACCTCGACGAGGTGATCCGCATCATCCGCACCGAGGATGAGCCGAAGCCGAAGCTGATCGCACGCTTCGGACTCAGCGACGACCAGGCCGAGATGATCCTCGAGACCAAGCTGCGCCACCTGGCCAAGCTCGAGGAAATGAAGATCCGCGAGGAGCAGGCCGAGCTCGCGGCCGAGCGCGACGGCCTCAAGGCCATCCTCGGCAGCGAGGACAGGCTGCGGGCGCTGGTGCGCGACGAACTGACCGCCGATGCCAAGACCTTCGGCGATGAGCGGCGCTCGAAGCTGGTCGAGCGCGAGGCCGCGCAGGCCATCGAGGAGATCGACCTGGTGGCCAACGAGCCGGTCACCGTGGTGCTCTCCACGGGCGGTTTCGTGCGCTCGGCCAAGGGCCACGAGATCGATCCGCGCACGTTGTCCTACAAGGCCGGTGACGGCTTCCTGGCCGCCGCACGCGGACGCAGCACCCAGCAGGCCGTGTTCATCGACAGCACGGGCCGCACCTACTGCCTGCCCGCGCACACGCTGCCGTCGGCGCGTGGGCAGGGGGAGCCGCTGTCCGGCCGCCTCGATCCGCCGGATGGCGCCAGGTTCGCCGGCCTGGCCATTGGCGACCCGGAAGAGCGCTGGCTGCTTGCCACTGACGCCGGCAACGGCTTCATCGTCAAGCTCGGCGAGTTGCACGCCCGCAACCGGGCTGGCAAGGCCGTGCTCAAGGTCGACGACGGCGCGCAGGTGCTGCCGCCCGTACCCGTGCCGGGTGGCGACGCCGTCGTGGCCTGCGTCAACACCGAAGGCCGGTTGCTGGTGTTCCCGGTGGTGGAACTCCCGGAGATGCCCAAGGGCAAGGGCAACAAGATGTTCGGCATCCCGGGCAAGAAGGCCGAATCCCGCGAAGAGCTCATGGTGGCCGCCACGGTGGTCCCGCAGGGCGGCAAGCTGGTGGTGTGGTGCGGCGAACGGCCAATGACGCTGTCGTGGTCGCAGCTGGCCGAGTACCAGGGCGAGCGCGCGCAGCGCGGCGCCTTCCTGTCGCGCAACTACCGCAAGGTCGACCGGTTGGAAGTGGGCTGACGCCCCGCCAAGCGCAGCGGCAGGCCGACGCTGGCGACCTCCCCGGGGCGCCAGCGTTGCGTGGCCTGCAGGCTATTCCAACTCAATGGAGTTCGAATTGCGGTTCGACGACCGGTCGGAGGTCTTGTTCGACGACTTGCTGCCGGCGGCACCGGCACCGCTCAGCGCGGCATCCACGTCGTTGCTGCCGGGGGCCGTGGCGCCGGCCTCGCCCTCGGCGGGCAGCGGGGCAGGCTCGGCGGCCGGCACGTCAGCGGTTTCCACCTGCGTGTCCTCGACGCGCTGTGCCGGCGCGATGGTGCCGGTCATGCCGGCGGCGTCATCTTCCTTGCTGCTGCAGCCGGCGACGGCCACCAGCGCGAGGGCGAGAGCAAACGGTGCGAGATTGCGGACGGTGATCATGGCGTGAGCCTCCCTGGCGGACAAATAGCGAACCGGAGTGGTCCGGCAATCCTCCGCCAGACGGTCGGTTCCGGCAAGTCCGGGGGCGTTCGCGGGGGGTTGTGCGCTGCTCCCCGTCGGTCGATATTCGGGCAGGCTGCCACACCTGACCGCGAAGGATCGCCATGCGCCGGATGACTCTTGCCGCCTTGACGGTCGTGGCTTGTGCAGCGCTGTGGAGGGTGCCGGGACAGGCCCGCGCCGCGGGCATCGAGTTCGATGCCATCGAGACACCCCATCAGACGCTGCTGTTTTTCCCCAGTGAGGCCTACCTCGCGCCCTATGCAGCCCGCGCCTACGAGAACGCACTGGCCACCGGGCAGAAACTCTTCGGCTGGCAGCCCCGGGAGCGCAGCCTGGTGGTGCTGTCGGACTACAGCGACCTCATCAACGGCTCGGCCAACGTAGTGCCGTTCAACCAGATCGACCTCTCGGTGGCCAGCGACGACCGCAGCCTCGAACAGTCCCGGGGTGGCGAACGCATGTTCACCACCATGAACCACGAGATGGTGCACCTGGCCACGCTGGACGTGGCGAATGCCACGGACCGGCGCTGGCGCCGCCTCTTTGGCGGGAAGGTGCTGGAGAACGCACAGCATCCGGAAACGCTGCTCTACAACTACCTCACGGTGCCACGGCTGGCCGTGCCGCGCTGGTACCGCGAGGGCAGCGCAGTCTTCTTCGAGACCTGGATGGCGGGCGGCAACGGCCGGGCGCAGTCCGCCTTCGACGAGATGGTGTTCCGTGCCCGCGTGCGCGATGGCGCCCATTTCTACAGTCCTGTGGGCCTGGAGTCCGCTGGCACCACCACGGATTTCCTCACCGGCACGAATTTCTACCTCTACGGCACCCGCTTCATCAGCTACCTGGCGCTGGAACATTCGCCGGAGAAGGTGGTGGCCTGGTTGCGCCGCGACGAAGCCAGCGAGCGCTACTACTCCCGGCAGTTCCAGAAGGTTTTCGGGTTGTCCCTCGAGGAGGCCTGGCAGCGCTGGATCCAATGGGAGCGTGGTTTCCAGCAGCGCAACCTCACCGCGCTGCGCCAGTATCCGGCCACGCCGCTGCAACCGCTGTCGCCGCGTGGCCTGGGGTCGGTGTCGCGACTGTACCGGGATCCGGCCAACGGCAAGCTGGTCGGGGCTTTCTATTACCCGGGCGTGCTGGCCCATGTAGGCACGCTCGATCCCGCGGACGGCACGACGCAGCGCCTGGCGGAGATCACCGGTCCGGTGAAGTGGTCGGTATCCAGCACGGCCTTCGATCCCGGCTCGCGGACGCTGTTCTTCACCACAGAGAACCTGCGCCACCGCAGCCTCAAGGCGCTGGATCTGGCCAGCGGCCAAGTCCGTGAAGTGCTGCATGAGGCGCGTATCGGCGACCTGGTGTTCGATCCTTCGGACCGCGCGCTCTGGGGCCTGCGCACGGAACACGGCCTGACCAGTCTGGTGCGCATTGCGGCGCCCTATGACCGGTTCGAGGTGCTGCTGCGCCTGCCCTACGGTCGCGACCTGATGCACCTCGATGTGTCGCCGGACGGGCAGTGGCTGACGGCCAGTGTCGGCGAGGTCAGCGGCAAGTCCTCGCAGCAGCTGTTCCGCACCGCGGATCTGCGTGCGGGCCGCCTGGAGCCTTTCAAGAGTTTCAACTTCGGCCAGGCCATCCCGGAGGGCTTCGTGTTCTCCCCTGACGGCCGCTACCTGTTCGGGTCGGCGTACTACACGGGTGTGTCGAATCTGTACCGCTACGAGATCGCCACCGGTGCCGTGGAGGCGGTCAGCAACGCCGAGACCGGGCTGTTCCGGCCGTTGCCGCAGCAGGATGGCACGCTGCTGGCGCTCGAATTCACCGGGGATGGGTTCCGCCCTGTGCGCCTTGATCCGCAGCCGCTGGATTCTCTCGGGACGGTGACCTTGCTGGGCAGCGAGGTGGCCCGTCGCCACCCGGTGGTGCGCAGCTGGGGTGCGGGTTCGCCCGACCGCATCGACCTCGAGGCGGCCGTGACGGCCCGTGGCAAGTACCGGCCGCAGGAGCGGATCCTGCCTGCCGGCCGCTATCCCTTCATCGAGGGTTTCCGTGATTCGGTCGCCCTGGGCTATGCCTTCGAGGCCAGTGATCCACTCATGTTCCATGGCCTGGGCGGCTCGCTGTCCTACAGTCCCGACAGCTCGCTGCCCTCGCGCCAGCGTCTGCATGGCCGGCTCGAGTACAGCACGCTCAACTGGTACTTCGCTTACCAGCACAACGGCGGCAGCTTCTATGACCTGTTCGGTCCGACCAAGCGGGGTCTGGCGGGCGACGCCGTGAACGCCAGCTATGCCACCGTGCTGCTGCTGGAGGATCCGCGGCGCATGGACCTGTCGGTGGACCTCGGCGTGTATACCGGTCTGCAGACGGCCCCCGGCAACCAGAACGTGCTCGCCACCGCCAGTTCGTTGCGCAGCCTGTCCTCGACGCTGTCCTTTCGCAACACGCGCCGCTCGGCCAATGCCGTGGACGAGGAACGCGGCATCGAGTGGTCGCTGACGCCGACGCTCGACAACGGCGGTGGGGTCACGGTGGCGGGCCTGCAGGGCGAGTTTGCCGGCGGCCTGCCGCTGGCTCGGCACACGTCGCTGTGGCTGCGCACGGCGGCCGGCGCGCGCGGCGGGGACCGGCGCAGCAACCTCGCCAACTTCTATTTCGGCGGGTTCAAGAACAACCATGTCGACAAC
This sequence comes from Pseudomonadota bacterium, assembly GCA_046047615.1. Lineage (GTDB taxonomy): Bacteria > Pseudomonadota > Gammaproteobacteria > Steroidobacterales > Steroidobacteraceae > ZC4RG30. The sequence goes on along the minus strand of JBJOHO010000040.1, from coordinate 65,643 downwards.
GGCGCAGTCAAGCGCTACCGCAATGCCGACAGCTTTCCCGGCTTCGAGATCGACCAGCTCTCCGGCCAGACCTACGGCCGCGCCCAGCTGGAGCTCAACCTGCCGCCGCTGCGCTTCAATGCCGTCGGCACACCGGCCTTCTATCTCGGCTACCTGCGGCCGGCCGTGTTCACGTCCGTGCTCGTCACCGATCCCGGCAATGCACGCCATGAGCAGACCCGCCGCAACCTGGGCGGGCAGCTGGACCTGACGATGCTCGTCAACCACGGCCTGCCCATGACGCTGTCGGCTGGCTATGCCCGCGGCCTGGGCGGCGCCGGGCGCGACGAGTGGATGCTGTCGTTGAAAATCCTGGGCAAATAGGCCATGGACGCCGCGCTGTTCTTGAATGGCGCGCTCGGGCTGCTGCCCGTGCTGGCCTACCTGCTGGCGCTGGTCTGGTTCGACAGCTACAAGCTCGCGCCCCTGCGCCAGCTGTGGCCGGTGTTGCTGGCCGGAGTGCTCACGGCCGTGGTCTGCTACCACCTCAATGGCGTCCTGCTCGGCCACTCGGACCTTGCGCTGCGCGACTACTCGCGCTGGGTCGCGCCCTTCGTGGAGGAATCGGTCAAGGCCACGGTCGTGCTGTGGTTGTTCCGCACGCACCGCATCGGTTTTGTGGGCGATGCCGCCCTGTACGGCTTTGCCGCCGGTGCCGGCTTTGCGCTGTTCGAGAATCTCCTCTACCTGTCGCAGCCGGGCTTCGGCGTGGTGGTGTGGATCGTGCGGGGTTTTGGCACCGCCTTCATGCACGGTGGCACCGTTGCGCTGTTTGCCGTGCTGCTGCTGGCGCTGGATGAACGCTCGGGACGCGCGGGCTGGCGGCACGGGCTGCCGGCGCTGCTGCTCGCCGGTCTCATCCACGCAGGCTTCAACCACTTCGTCCTCAAGCCGCTGCTGCAGGCGCTGCTCACCGTGCTGGTGCTCGTGCCGCTGCTCCATGGCGTGTTCCGTCACGCGGAGCGCAAGGTGGCGGCCTGGCTGGGCAGCGGTCTGGACAGCGGCATGGAGATCCTGCACCTGATCCACACCGGGCGTCTCACCGACTCGCCGATCGGCCGTTATTTCCATGAGATCCGCGAACGTTTCAGCGGCGAGGTGGCCATCGATGCCATCTGCTACCTTCGCCTGCATACGGAATTGGGCTTGCGTGCCAAGGGGATGCTGCTGATGCGCGAGGAAGGCTTCGACCTGCCGCTGGACGAGGAGACGCGACGCAAGCTCGCGGAACTGGGCCACTTGGAACGCAGCATCGGCAAGACCGGGCTGGCTGCGCTGGCACCTTTGCTCGGCCAGTCGCGCAAGGATCTCTGGCACCTGCGGACGCTGCTGCGATGAACCGCGCGCTGCTGCCACAAATGCTGTGGTCCGGGCTGCTTGCCACCGGCCTTGGACTGTCCAATGCCGCCGCGGCCCAGCAGACAGCGGCCGAAGCCTATCTCAAGCATTGTGCCGCCTGCCATGGACCGGAACTGCGCGGTGGCGAGACCGGCCCGGCCTTGGTCGGTTCGGCCTTCCAGCAGAAGTGGGGCAGCGTTCCGGCGCAGGTGCTGGAGCTGTTCACCAAGGGCAGCATGCCACCCACCAACCCCGGGGGGCTCGCGCCGGCCGACTACGCTGCGACCGTCGCGCACATCCGGGCCGTGAATGGGTGGCCGGCGGCCACGCCAGCGGCAACTGCCGGGTCGCCGCCGGCCACGGCCACGGCCGCACCCGCCCTCGCGCCGGCCCCGGACACCGAGTGGCTGCACCACCGGGGCGATGCCGGCAGCCGCAGCTATTCGCCGCTGGCGCAGATCGACCGCCACAATGTGAAGGACCTGCGGGTTGCCTGGCGCTGGAAGTCCGACAACTTCGGGCCGACGCCCGAGTTCTATTTCCGCGTCACGCCGGTCATGGCCGATGGCGTGCTCTACACGACGGCCGGCCAGCGCCGCAACGTGGTGGCCATCGATGGCGCGACCGGCGAGACGCTGTGGATGTACCGCCTTGATGAGGGGCAGCGCGGCCAGGTGGCGCCGCGCCGCAGCTCCGGGCGCGGCGTGGCGTTCTGGCGCAATCCCGACGGCTCCAAGGCCGATCGCATCTACACCATCTCGCCCGGCTTCCAGCTGGTGGCGCTCGATGCGCGCAGCGGCCGCCCGCTGCCGCAGTTCGGCAGCGACGGCCTGGTCGACCTGAAGGCGGGCCTGCCCCGCGTCGACGACCCCGGCAGTGCGCAGCCGGGCTCCAGTTCGCCGCCGGTCATCGTGGGCGATGTGGTCGTGGTCGGCGTGGCCTTTGCTGCCGGCGGCGCCCCCAAGTCGAAGACCGCCGTGCCGGGCTACATCCGCGGCTACGACCTGCACAGCGGCGCGCTGCGCTGGACCTTCCACACCGTGCCGCAGCCGGGCGAGCCCGGCTACGAAACCTGGGAAGAGGGCAGTGCGGCCTACACGGGCAACACGGGCGTCTGGCCGCCCTTCACGGCCGATGCCGAGCGGGGGCTGGTCTACCTGCCCGTCGAGTCCGCCACCGCCGACTTCTATGGCGGCCACCGCCCCGGCGACAACCTGTTCTCCGACAGCCTGGTCTGCCTCGATGCGCGCACCGGCCAGCGCGTCTGGCACTACCAGATCATCCGCCACGACATCTGGGACTACGACCTGCCGGCACCGCCGGTGCTGGCCGACATCACGGTGAAGGGCAAGCGCATCGCCGCCGTGGTGCAGGTCACCAAACACGGCTTCGCGTTCGTGTTCGACCGCGTCACCGGCAAGCCGGTCTGGCCCATCGAAGATCGCGCCGTGCCGCAGTCCGACGTGCCCGGCGAGCGCACCGCGGCCACCCAGCCGTTCCCGACCCGGCCGGCGCCCTTCGAACCGCAGGGCCTGCGTGACGAAGACCTGATCGACTTCACGCCCGAGCTGAAGCAGCAGGCCCGCGAGATCATCGCGCGCTATCGCTGGGGCCCCCTGTTCATTCCGCCCTCGGTGGTGACCGGGACCCACCTGGGCACGCTGATCCGGCCCAACCTGTCGGGCGGTGCCAACTGGGCCGGCGGCGCGCTGGACCCCGAGACCGGCATGCTCTACGTCAGCTCGCTGTCCACGGTAGGTCCGATCGGCCTGCGGCAGGACGCCAAGCTTTCGGACATGCGCTACATCGGGGCCTACGGGGAAGGCTTCCCGAATGGCTCGCTGGGCGGGCCATCCGGCCTGCCACTGGTGAAGCCGCCCTGGGGGCGCATCACGGCCATCGACCTGAACAGCGGCGAGCACCGCTGGATGGCGCCCAACACCTCGACGCCTGAGTGGGCGCGCAACAACCCGGCGCTCAAGGGCATCACCCTGCCCAAGACCGGGTCCTTCGACCAGTCCGGGCTGCTGGTGACGAAAACGCTGCTGTTCTCGGGCGAGGGCGGTGGCCTGTGGCGCGCCGGCGGCGGCGGCAACCTGCTGCGGGCCCACGACAAGGCCACGGGCGAGGTGCTGCACGAGTTCACGCTGCCGGCCAACCAGACCGGCGTGCCCATGACTTATGCGGTGGGTGGCAAGCAGTACATCGTGGTGGCGGTGGGCGCGCGGGGCGCCCCGGGGGAACTGGTCGCCTTGACCTTGCCTTGAACAATATATTGCGTATAAGCAATAAATCGGTATGATGGTCAGCGATGATCCACAATCGCATACAGCTGTTCAGGACGGAAAAGGGCCTTTCGCGCAAGGAGCTGGCGGCGCTGCTGGACGTGAACCCGCAGACCATCGGCTTCCTGGAGCGGGGGACCTACAGCCCCAGCGTCGAGCTGGCGCTGCGTCTGGCCCGGGTGTTCGGCGTCCGGGTCGAGGCCCTGTTCTCGCTCGAGGCCTTCCCGTCCCTGGCTGAACAGATCGGTGCGCCGTCCTTCACCCCCCAGGAGACCCCCGATGAGCCCTGAAACCACCAAGCCCCGTGGTCCTTCGCGCGCCTACTTCAAGCTGTCACGCGGCGCGGCCCGCACGCTGTCCGTTGTTGCGCTGGGCAGCCTGCTGGCCTGGTTCGTGCTGAAGTTCTTCCTCACCCCGGACAACGCAGCCCTGCAGTTGACCGTCGGTGTGCTGGCGCTGGTTGGCATGATCAGCTGCGTGGTGATGTTCCTGTCCACCTACAACTTCCGCGCCCACGCCCCCGATACCGACATCGACGAGCGGGAGCTGGCTGAGCGCAACCGCGCCTATGTCCTGGCCTACCAGCTGGTCTGGCTGGGTTTGTTGGCGGGCTATGTGGCGCTGGAGTTCGGTGGTGCGCTGAGCGATGCGGTCTTCAACCGCCACGTCGCGTCCAACTACCTCACCGTGCTGATGTTCGCCGCCCTGGTGCTGCCGGGCTGCCTGCTGGCCTGGTGGGACCCGGGCGAAAGCGCCTGACCCAGCACGCGCCCCTTGCATCCAAGGGGCGTTTGCCTGCATCTCTTACCCAGCGCTTCCGGAGACCCCGCCCATGCTCAGCATCCAGGACCTTGCCCACACCTACGCCAATGGCACACGCGCCCTCGATGGCGTGACGCTCGACATCCCGGCTGGCATGTTCGGCCTGCTGGGCCCCAACGGCGCGGGCAAGTCCACGCTGATGCGCTGCATCGCCACGCTGCAGCTGCCGCAGGCGGGCTCCATCCGCTTCGAGGGCATCGACGTGCTGGCGCAGCCCCAGGCCCTGCGGGCTGCGCTGGGCTATCTGCCGCAGGATTTCGGTGTCTATCCGCGCGTGTCGGCCCACGACATGCTCGACCACCTGGCGGTGCTCAAGGGGCTGGCCGGCCGGGGCGAGCGGCGCGACGCGGTCGAAGGCCTGCTGAAGCAGGTCAACCTGTGGGACGTGCGCAAGAAGGCGCTGGCCGGTTTCTCCGGGGGCATGCGCCAGCGCTTCGGCATCGCCCAGGCCCTGCTGGGTGATCCGCGCCTGGTCATCGTCGATGAGCCCACGGCAGGCCTCGACCCCGAAGAGCGCAACCGTTTCCTGAACCTGCTGGCAGCCATCGGCGAGAACGTTGTCGTCATCCTTTCCACGCACATTGTCGAGGACGTTGCCGACCTCTGCCCGCGCATGGCGATCCTTGCCGGCGGCCGCATCGTCGCGCAGGGCGCGCCACAGGCGCTGGTTGACGACCTGCAGGGCCGCGTCTGGCGCCGCACGCTCGACAAGGGCGAACTCGAGGCCTGCCGCGCGCGGCACACCGTGATCGCCACGCGCCTGTTCGCGGGCCGCACCGTCGTGCATGTGCTGGCCGACGCGCCGCCCGGCGAGGGTTTCGAGCCGGCACCCGCGGGCCTGGAGGACGTCTACTTCAGCACGCTGGCCGCCCAGCGCGCCGCGGCCTGAGGGCGCCCCATGCTCCTTCACATCGCGCGCTTCGAGTTGCGCTACCAGCTGCGCTCGCCGGTGTTCTGGGTCACCAGCGTGCTGTTCTTCCTGATGGCTTTCGGCGCCGCTGCCTCCGACAACATCCGCATCGGCGGCGAGGGCGGCAATGTGCTGGTGAATGCACCCTACGCCATCGCCCGCACGCTGCTGGTGATGAGCGTGTTCGCGGTGTTCATCGTCACCGCCTTCGTGGCCAATGTCGTCGTGCGCGACGACGAGTCGCGCTTCGGCCCGCTGGTCCACAGCACCCGTGTGCGCAAGCACGAGTACCTGCTCGGGCGTTTCGCCGGCGCCTTTCTCGTCGGCCTGCTGGCCTTCGGCAGCGTGCCGCTGGGCAACCTGCTGGGCGCCGCCATGCCCTGGGTGGATCCGGAGACCGTGGGACCGGTCCATCTGTCGCATTATCTCAAGGCCTGGCTGCTGCTTTGTGGGCCTACTTTGTTCGTGCTGTCGGCAGGCTTCTTCGCGCTGGCGACCGCCACCCGCTCGATGATGGCCACCTATGTCGGCGTGGTGGCCTTCCTGGTCCTCTATTTCGTGGCCCAGGGCCTGTTGGGCCGCCCCGAGTTCATCGAAGTGATGGCGCTGGTCGATCCCTTCGGCCTCAGTGCCTTTGGCGAAGCCACGCGCTACTGGACGGCCGCAGAGCGCAACACGCAGTTGCCCACGTTCGAGGGCACGCTGCTGTGGAACCGGTTGCTGTGGGTGGGCATTGCAGTGCTGCTGCTGGGCCTCGCCCTGCGGCTGTACAAGGTGGAAGGCAAGGCCTCACGGATGCGCAAGGCCGCGCGGCCCGCGGCCGGATCCGTCCTTGTGGCAGCGCCGGAAGCAACGCCTGCGTCTGCACCCGCGGTGCCCGCACCGGTGCGCAGTGCGCCGTCAAGTCCCGGGCAGGCAGGGCTGGCGGCGTTCATGGCCCTGGTGCGTTTCGACATGGTGGCTGCCTTCCGCAGTCCCGGCTACATCGTGCTGCTCATCATCGGCTTCCTGAATGCCGGGGGCAGCCTGTGGTTCGCCGACGAGCTCTATGGCACGGCCATCCATCCGGTCACGCGCGTGATGATCGAGGCGCTGAACGGCAGCTTCGCCATCATCCCGCTGATCATCGCCATCTACTACGCGGGCGAGCTGGTCTGGTCCGACCGCGAGCGCCGCATGCACGAACTGCGTGACGCCACGCCAGCGCCGGACTGGGCGTTCGTCGCCCCGAAGCTCATTGCCGTGGTGCTGGTGCTGCTGTCCACGCTGGCGTTCAGCGTCGCGGCCGCCGTGCTCGTGCAGCTGCTCAAGGGCCACACGCAACTGGAGCTGGGCCACTATCTCCTCTGGTATCTGCTGCCCTGGGCCATCGACATCGTGAACATCGCCGCGCTGGCCGTGTTCCTGCAGGTCGTGGTTCCCAACAAGGTCGCGGGGTGGATGGCCATGCTGGTGGTCATCGTCGGCCAGACGGCCTTGGCAGGCCTGGGCCTCGAGCACAACCTGTTCCAATATGGCGGTGCGCCGGCAGTGCCGCTGTCGGACATGAACGGGCAGGGGAACTTCGCGGCGAATGCTGCGTGGTTCCGGCTGTACTGGGCTGCGCTGGCGTTGCTGCTGGTGGTCCTGGCGCAGAGCCTGTGGCGCCGTGGCGCGGTCACGATGCTGCGTCCGCGGCTCGCGCGGCTGCCGGCGCGACTGCGTGGGCCCTCGGGAGCGGTGGCTGCGGCAGCGCTGCTGGTCATGGCCGGCACGGGCGCCTGGATCTTCTACAACACCACTGTCCTGAACGAGTACCGCACTCAGGATGAGACCGAGGCCTGGATGGCCGAGCGGGAAAAGGCGCTGCTGCCCTACGAGAAGACCCCGCAGCCGCGCATCGTCGCCGTCACCCTGGACGTCGACCTGCACCCGCGCCAGTCCCGCGTGCTCACGCGGGGCCAGTACCGGCTGGAGAACCGCAGCGGCGTGCCGCTCGATGCGGTGCACGTGCAGTGGCCGCGCGATCTGCGCATGGAACGCCTGGAGGTTGATGGCGCGGCCGTGTCCCAGGACCTCGAGCGCTTCAATTACCGCATCCTGCGGTTCACACAGCCGCTGGCACCGGGCGCACAGGCCATGCTGCGGTTCACCTCGCTGCGCGAGCAGCGCGGCTTTGCCAACCGGGGCAACGATACCCGCGTGGTTGCCAACGGCAGCTTCCTCGACAATGGCGAGATCGCGCCCGTGCTGGGCTTCGGCCGCGAGGGTGTGCTGCGCGAGCGCAGCCAGCGCCGTGAGCACGGTCTGGAGCCGGAGTTGCGGCCCGCCAAGCTCGAGGATGAGTCGGCGCGGGCCTTCCACGCCCTGCGCCGCGACAGCGACTGGGTGGACGCCGACATCACCGTACGCACGGATGCCGACCAGATCGCCGTGGCGCCGGGCGTGAAGCGCAGCGACGTGGTGGAGGACGGCCGTCGTGTCGCGCGCTTCGTCACCGAAGCGCCCATCAACAACTTCTTCTCGATCCAGTCCGCGCGCTATGCGGTGCGCGAAGACCTGTGGAACGACGTGCGGCTGGCGGTCTACCACCATCCGGCGCACGCCTGGAACATCGACCGCATGATGCGCGCCATGAAGCTGTCGCTGGACTACTTCACGCGCGAGTTCTCGCCGTTCCAGTTCAAGGAGCTGCGCATCCTCGAGTTCCCCGCCTACGCCACGTTCGCGCAGTCGTTCGCGGGGACCATCCCGTACTCCGAGTCCATCGGCTTCATCATGAACCAGAAGAAGCCCACCGACGTCGACATGGTCACCTACGTGACCGCCCACGAGATCGCGCACCAGTGGTGGGGCCACCAGCTGAATCCCGCGGACATGCAGGGCGCGACCTTCCTGGTCGAGTCGCTGGCGCAGTACTCGGCGCTCATGGTCATGGAGCGTGAGGTGGGTGCGCCGCAGATCCGCAAGTTCCTGCGGTACGAGCTCGACCGCTACCTGCGTGCGCGGGGCAGTGAGGTGCTGGAGGAGTTGCCGCTGGAACGCGTGGAGAACCAGCAGTACATCCACTACCAGAAGGGTGCGCTGGTGCTCTACCTGCTCAAGGACCGCATCGGCGAGGCCGCCGTCAACCGCGCGCTCGCCGGCCTGCTGCAGGAGTTCGCGCTCAAGGGTCCTCCCTACGCCACGTCGCGCGATCTGGTCACGCGCTTCAAGGCGGCGGCCGGCCCGGAAAATGCCCGGCTGGTTGCCGACCTGTTCGAGCGCATCACCTTGCTCGACACCAAGGTCAGCGAGGCGCGCACACGCCGGCTCGAGGACGGTCGCTGGGAGACCACCCTCACCGTGCAGGCGCGCAAGCTGCAGGCGGATGGCAAGGGCGTGGAGCGCGAGGTTCCCCTGGATGAGCTGCTTGACGTCGGCGTGTTCGCAGCCGAGCCCGGGACGGAGGAGTTCACGGGCGCATCGGTGCTGGCCTTCGGACGCCAGCGTCTGCGTGGCGGCGTCAATACGGTCGTCGTCCACAGCGCCGCCGAGCCGCGCTGGGCCGGTGCCGATCCCTACAACAAGTGGGTTGACCGCAACAGCGGCGACAACCTGCGCAAGGTGGAGCAGTACTGAGCGGCTGCTGCCGCTTCAGCGGGACGAAATCACCACTTCCTCGGGGGCCTGGATCAAATAGCCCTGCAGGAAGTGGACGCCGAGATGCCACAGCACGGCCATCGTGTTGGCATCCTCGACGCGCTCGGCGATCGTTGTCGCATGGTGGCTGTTGGCGAAGTCCGTCGCCGCGCGCACGCGTTGGCGTGCGGCTTCATCCGTGTTCAAGGCCTGGACGACCGAACCGTCGATCTTCAGGAAATCCAGCGGCAACAGCGTTGCGAGCTGGAGCGTGCGCTCCTCGCAGCGGGCATGCTCCAGGGCGAAGCGCAGGCCACGCTCCTTCAGGCTGGAGACGAGGCTGCGCAGGCTCGGCATGTCTGCCGCAGCGGCATCCTCAGTGACCTGCAGGCACAGTTGCTGCGGGTCCATGTGCGTGGCCGCCAGCTGTGCATCCAGCCACGACAGCAGGGTCGGGTCCAGCACGCTCTGGGCCGACAGGCGCACGAACAGGCAACCGGGCTTGCGTTCCACGGCCAGTTCCATGGCGGCTGCCAGGACCCAACGGTCGATGTGGCGGACGAGGTCGTGCCGTCCGGCCGCGGGCATGAATTCGGAGGGCAGGATTTCCTCCCCCTCCGTACCGACCATGCGGACCAGCAGGTCCGACATGCCTGCTTCCTGGCTGCGCAATCCGGCGATCGGCTGTTGCACCAGCCGGAAGCGGTTCTCGTGCAAGGCGGATTTCAGGCTGCGCACCCACTGCTGATCCTGGACGGACTGGCTGTCCGCCTTCAGGTCGGGGACGGTGGTGACCACCTGGTTGCCGCCGTTGTTGCGGCCGCGGCGGGCCGCCTCCAGCGCCTCCAGCATCGACGCATCCAGTTCCGGCTTGCTGCGCGACACCTGCGCCAGACCGATCGTCACGGTGGCCCGCAGGGTCTTGCCATCGACCGTCACGTCCTTGCGGAAGAGTTTTTCGGCCAGACGCTCGCACCAGCCTTCCGCATCACGGAGCGTGCCACGTTCCAGCAGCACGAGGAATCCTGTGCCACTGAAGTGGCCTGCGATGTCGTTGGGCAGCAGCAGTGTGCGGATCAGGCCAGCGAGGACAACGACGAACTCGTCACTGCGCTCCGGACCGAGCAGGCGTTCGATCGCCGCGAACTGGTCCGGGCGTATGCACGCGAGATAGCGCGCGCCCCCCGGCAGGGGCGTCGCCAGCCGCTGGCGGACCTGCTCCAGACAGGCTTGGCGCCACGGCAGTTCAGTGCGGCCGTTGCGCTGCGTGGCGTTGGTGAGCTCCTGGGCGATGTGCTGCTCATCGGCGCGGCGCGCCGGCACGATCAGCCGCACACAGCGTTCCCCTTCCCGCTCCCCCAACGCGAGCCCCAGGTCCACATCGAAGGCCTCGCCGTCCTCGCGCTGCGCCTTCACGCGCAAGGTCGGCGCGTTCCATCGACCCTGCAGGCAGGCCACCAGCGCGGCCTTGAGCGTGGTCTGGGAGTCCTCCGCGAACAGGTCCATGACGGGCAGGCCGACGATGCTGCCTTCCGCGCCGTGCGCCCCGTAAAGTTCCAGCCAGGCCGTGTTGGCTTCGACCACGATGCCTTCCTGCACCTGCAGGATGGCGTCGTGGCTGCGCGTCAGCACGCTTTCCAGTTGGCGCCGGCAGCTTTGCGCCGCGCGCATGGTGCCCCGCAGGGCCTGCTCCACGCGCAGCGCGCGCAATTCGCGCATCAGGACGGCCTGCAGGCGTTGGGGCTGCGCCATCGACACACAGTCGCGTGCCCCGCGCAGCAGGTCGGCGGTGATCTGCGCCTCGTCGGCGGCGTGCCGGACCACGAGCAGCGGTACCTCCGCCACATGGGTGTCGCGCAGGCCGGCAATCGCCGTCAGCAGGGCATCGTCCGGATCGACACACAGCAGCAGTTCCGGACGCTGTTTCGCGAGTGCGTCGTGGAAGCCACGTTCGTCCGTGGCCCACTGGCAGTGGGCCACCACGCCCTGGCGTCGCAGGATCCCATTGAACAGCTCGACGGGATCCTGCCGACGGCTGATGACGAGCAGGCACAGTGTGGGGGACTCGGCGGACAAGCGTGTCTCCGGAACGGCTGCCGCCAGTCTAGGCCTTGGCTTCTGCGCGCTGCTGTGATGACCGGCACAGCCCGGGTGCCGGCCCTCTACAGCACCAGCGTCTTGCCCGGCGCGCCCGGTTCCTCGCGCACCAGTCGCGGTACGAGGTAGCCGGGCAGGCAAGCCTGCAGTCCCTGCAGCAGCTCGCGGCCGCGGACTGCCGGGACGTCGAAGTGCGCCGCGCCACGCACCCGGTCAAGCAGGTGCAGGTAGTAGGGCAGTACGCCGGCCTCCGCGAGCCGCTCCGACAGGGCTGCGAGAGTGTCAAGGTCATCGTTCACGCCGGCCAGCAGCACGGTCTGGTTGAGCAAGGTCAGACCGGCGGCGCGCAGGCGGCGCAGGGCGTCGATCACCGCATCGTCCAGTTCCGCAGCGTGGTTGGCGTGGATCACCATCACGTGCTGCAGCCGACCGGGGCGCAGTGCTTCCAGCAGCCCGTCATCGACCCGCGACGGCAACACCACCGGCGTGCGCGTGTGCAGCCGCAACCGCTTCAGGTGCGGGATCGACGCGGCACGCTGTGCGAGTGCGGCAAGGCGCGGATTGGCCAGTGACAGCGGGTCGCCGCCGCTCAGCAGCAGTTCGCGCAATGACGCATCGGCCTGCACGACCTGCAGCGCCGCCTCCCAGCGCGCTCCCTCGGCACCGCCGTCGTAGTCGAACTCGCGACGGAAGCAGTAACGGCAGTGGACCGCACAGGCCGCCGTGGTCACCAGCAGCGCGCGGCCGGCGTACTTGTGCAGCAGGCCGGGTGCTGCCCTGACCGCACTTTCCCGCAGGGGATCAGCGATGAATCCAGGCACATCGGCGAGTTCCGCCGGCAGGGGCAGTACCTGGCGCAGCAGCGGGTCATGCCGGTCGCCGTGGCGCATGCGGTCGATGAACGCTGCCGGCACCCGCAGCCCGAAACTGTCGCAGGCCGCCCGCAGCCGCTGCTCGTCCGGAAGGCCGAGATCCGCGGGCGTCAGGCCCACGCGGCGCAGCAACTCCACCGGATCGGTCACCGCTTCGGCGAGCTCGCGCTGCCAAGCCCCTCCGGGTTGCGGTTGGCGGGGGAGGGGGGGATCGGATACGATGCCGGGCTTTTCCATGGGCCGCATTCTGCGGCCCGTCAAGCCAGTATTGAAGCAGGAAGGCCATGGGCAGCTACAACACCAGCGAATTCAAGTCCGGCGTCAAGCTCCTGATCGACAACGAGCCCTACGTCATTGTCGAGAACGAGATGGTCAAGCCGGGCAAGGGCCAGGCCTTCAACCGCGTCCGCATCCGCAACCTCAAGACCAACCGCACCGTCGAGCGCACCTTCAAGTCCGGCGACAGCGTCGAGGCCGCCGACGTCGTCGATACGGACATGCAGTACCTCTACTCGGACGGGGACTTCTGGCACTTCATGGTGCCGGACAACTTCGAGCAGCATGCCGCCGGTGCGGCCGCCGTCGGCGACAATGCCAAGTGGCTCAAGGAAGGCATCACTTGCATCGTCACGCTGTGGAACGGCGTGCCGCTGCAGGTCACGCCGCCGCCGCACATCGAGCTGAAGGTGGTCGAGACCGATCCGGGCCTGAAGGGCGATACGGCCCAGGGCGGCCAGAAGCCGGCCAAGCTCGAGACTGGCGCGGTGGTGCGCGTGCCGCTGTTCATCAGCGAGGGCGAAGTGCTCAAGATCGACACCCGCACGGGCGAGTACATCAGCCGGGCCAAGTAAGGTCCGGCTGCCGCGGCGCGGGCTGTCCTCAGGCCCGCGTGCCGCTGAAGGCCATCACCTCGTCGATGCGCGCGGCCCCTGCCGCCAGCATCACCAGCCGGTCGAACCCCAGCGCCACGCCGGCGCAGTCCGGCATGCCCGACGCCAGCGCCGCCAGCAGGCGTGCATCTGCAGCATGGACAGGCAGCCCCCGTCGCTGCCGTTCCAGACGGTCTGCGGCAAAGCGTGCTGCCTGCTCGCCGGCATCGCCCAGTTCCACGAATCCGTTGGCCAGTTCCACGCCGTCGGCATAGAGCTCGAAACGCTGCGCCACACGCGGATCCTGTGGGTCCAGTCGCGCAAGTGCCGCCTGTGATGCAGGGTAGCTGTGCAGGCAGGTGAGGCTGCCGTGGCCCAGTTCCGGACCGACGCAGGTGGCCACCAGGAAGTCCAGCAGGTCATCGCGCGTCAGCGTGGGCACGGTGGCCGGGTCCAGGCCCTGGTCACGGGCCAGTTCACGCAGGTGCACGATGCTGGCCGTCAACGGATCGCAGTGCAGGTGGCGCTGGAATGCCTGGGCATAGCTGATGAACCCGGTTTCGCGCCCATCCCCCAGCAGGCCTGCAGCGAGATCAGCGGTTTCCGCCATCATCCCTGGGAGATCCAGGCCAAGGCGGTACCACTCCACCAGCGTGAACTCGCGGTCGTGGTGCCGGCCGCATTCTTCGGCACGGAAGGCGCGGCAGACCTGGTAGATGTCGCCGCTGCCGGCGGCCAGGAGGCGCTTCATGGCGTATTCCGGCGAAGTCTGCAGGAAGCCTGCCATGCGTCCCCGGCTGTCCTGCACGCTGAATGAAGCGATCTGCGGGTCGCTGGCCGCCGCTGCGGCCAGCAGTGGCGTGTCGACTTCCAGCACGCCGCGCGCGGCGAAGAAGTCCCGCAGTCGTGCCATCAGGAGGGCGCGCCGTTGCAGCGCCGCAAGGCCGGCTGTCGGGCGCCAGTCCTCAGCGGCCATGCGCTCCGCCGCGCTCGCCGATGGCCTCGCCCACGCGCAGCCGTTCACCGGCGACGACGTTGGCGCGCCAGCCGATTGAGCCGGCCGGGTACAGCAGGATCACTGTCGAGCCCATGTTGAAGCGGCCCAGTTCGGCCCCCTGCGCCAGCGCCAGGTCGGCACGCAATCCCTCCAGGGGCAGGCGCGTCGGCTCACGCCGCGCGGCCGGCGCCACGTCGCCGTGCCACACCGTGCTCATGCTGCCCACGAACAGCGCGCCCACCAGGACCACGGCGAAGGGCCCCACGGGACCTTCGAACAGCAGCACCACACGCTCGTTGCGCGCGAACAGGCCCGGCAGCAGCCGGGCCGTGGTGGCATTGACGCTGAACAGGTCGCCGGGGACGAACCAGGCTTCCTTCAACACCCCGGCACAGGGCATGTGGATGCGGTGGTAGTCGGTCGGCGCGAGGTAGAGGGTGGCGAAGTGGCCATCCCGGAAGCGCGGCGCCCAGTCCGTCGCGGCGCCGGCCAGCAGGGACTCCAGGCTGTAGCAGTGGCCCTTGGCCTGCAGCAGCTGGCCGGCCTCGATCCGGCCCGCCTCGCTCACGCAACCGTCGACGGGGCTCAGCACCTCGGCGGTGGCCAGAGGGCGTGCACCGGGCTTCAAGGCGCGGGTGAAGAAGGCATTGAAGCTGGGATAAGCCGTGGCCCTCGGTTCGGCCGCATCGCGCAGGTCCGGCTTGAAGCCGGCGCAGAAGCTGCGGATCAGCAGGCTTTTCAGCCACGGCCATTCAAGCCGGGTCAGCCAGAGGATGCGCCGCGACAGGAAGTGTTGGGGCAGCAGGCGCTGCAGCAGGATGAAAAGCGTACCCACGGGTGAACTCCGCGGCAGTGGGTCAGGGGAGCGCGGCCGCGATGCGGCGCAGGTCGGCCTCAAGGCCGGCGGCGTCCAGGGGCGGCGTGAAGACCGCCGCGAGACGCCCCTGGGCGTCGAGGTAATACAGGTGTGCGGAGTGGTCGACCGTGTATTGCCCGTCGGGCGTGGGCACCTTGGCCGCCACGGCGCTCAGGCTCTTCATCAACGGCTGCAGCGCCTGCTCGCTGCCCCGCACCGGAAGGAAGCGGCCGTTGAACGCATCGGCGTAGCGCCGCAGCGTCACGGCGTCATCACGCTCCGGGTCGACGCTGACAAACACCGGTTGCAGCCCCGGCAGCGGCTCGCGCGCCACGACGCTGGTGACCAGCGCCAGCGTGGTCGGGCAGATGTCCGGACAATGGGTGAAACCGAAGAAGACCAGGTGCGGCCGGCCCTGCAGCGATTGCAAGGTGAACGGGGTGCCGTCCGCCGTCTCGAGCTGGAACGCCTGCAGCGGCCGGTAGCTGGGCAGCCAGGTCCCGGACTGCAGCACCAGCCTCTGGCTTTGCATTGACGCCAGGTCTTGCGCAACATGCCGCGCCACGAGGGCGCCGGCCACAGCCGCTGACGCAGCAATGGCAACCAGGAACAAGGTGGAGCGAGATTTGGCCACGACGCGAGTATCCCACAAGTCTGCACCCGTCCGCCCGGGCACCACGGGGTCACAGACCGTCGCGCAGCTGCTCGCGCGCTGTACCCGCCGCCTGGCCGCGGCGCGGCTGCACTATGGGCACGGCACGGACTGCGCCCGCGATGACGCGGCGGCGCTGGTGGCGCACGCGCTGCAGACGCCGGACGGTCTGCTGCAGCCCGCCCAGTTGCGCCGCAAGGCTACGGCAGCCGTCGCGGCGGCTGCGGAGGCGCTGGTCGACCGGCGTATCCGCGAGCGCATCCCGGCGGTCTACCTGACGCAGCGCTGCTGGTTCGCGGGGCTGCCCATGCATGTGGACGAGCGCGTGCTGGTGCCGCGTTCGCCGATTGCCGAACTGGTCGAGGCGCGCTTCGAGCCGTGGGTGGACCCCGCGCGGGTGCGTCGCGTGCTGGACGTGGGCACGGGCTCCGGTTGCATTGCCATCGCCTGTGCGCTGGCCTTCCCGCGGGCCAAGGTCGATGCGGTCGACATCAGTCCCGCTGCCCTCGAAGTGGCCGCCATCAATCGCAAGACCTACGGCCTGCAGCGCCGGCTGCGGTTGGTCGAGTCGGATTATTTTGCTGCACTGCAAGGCCCGCCGTACGATATCATCGTGAGCAATCCGCCCTATGTGGGCGATGCCGAGTTTGCCGGGCTGCCCCCGGAGTTCGGTCACGAACCTGCCGGTGCGCTGCGCTCCGGCCGTGACGGCCTCGATGCCGTGCGCGCCCTCCTGGCGGGGGCCAGCAGCTTGCTGACGCCGCAGGGCATCCTCGTCGTCGAGGTCGGCAATACCGAGGTCGCCGTGAGGCGGCGCTACCGGAACTGGCCCTTCATCTGGCTGGAGTTCGCGCGCGGCGGCGGTGGCGTCTTCCTGATCACGGCGGCGGACCTGGAAAAGATGGCAAGGAGTCTCTGAGAACCGTGTCCGGCAACAGTATCGGCCGAAGTTTCGTGGTCACGACCTTCGGCGAGAGCCATGGTCCCGGCTTGGGCTGCATCATCGATGGCTGTCCGCCGGGCTTGCCGCTGGACTCCTCTGACCTCCAGGCCGACATCGACCGGCGGCGCACGGGCGTATCGCACTTCGTCAGCCAGCGGCGTGAGTCCGATGCCGTGCGCATCCTTTCCGGCGTGTTCGAAGGCGTCACCACCGGCACGCCGATCGGCCTGCTGATCGAGAACACCGACGCCCGTTCGCGCGATTACGACAAGATCAAGGACCGTTTCCGGCCGGGTCACGCCGACTACACCTACCAGCAGAAGTACGGCCTGCGCGACTACCGCGGCGGCGGCCGGTCCTCGGCCCGCGAGACCGTGATGCGCGTCGCCGCCGGGGCCGTGGCCCGCAAGTGGCTGGCGACGCGTCTGGGCATCACCATCAGCGGCTATGTGAGCCAGGTCGGCGAGATCCTCCTCGAGCCGCGCGACCCTGCGGCGGCCTACGACAACCCGTTCTTCTCGCCGGACCCTGCGCGCCTGCAGGAGCTCGAGGATTACATCTGGAAGATCCGTGGCGAGGGCGATTCCGTCGGTGCCAAGGTCACTGTGTTGGCCCAGGGTGTGCCGCCCGGTCTGGGCGAACCGGTGTTCGACCGGCTGGATGCCGACATCGCCCACGCCATGATGGGCATCAATGCCGTGAAGGCGGTGGAGATCGGCGACGGCGTCGCTGCCGCAGCGCAGCGCGGCAGCCAGCATCGCGACGAACTCACGCCACAGGGCTTTGCCAGCAATCATGCCGGCGGTGTGCTCGGTGGCATCTCCTCGGGGCAGCCGCTGGTGGTACACGTGACTTTCAAGCCCACCTCCAGCATCCAGGTGCCCGGGCGCACGATCGACGTGGCCGGACAGCCGGTCGATGTGGTCACCACCGGGCGCCACGATCCCTGCGTCGGCCTGCGCGCCACGCCCATTTGCGAGGCGATGCTGGCCATCGTGCTGCTGGACCACTTTCTGCGCAATCGCGCACAGAATGCGGATGTCGTCGCGGCGACGCCCGTGATCTGATGTGCCGCGCCGGTTTCCCTTTGATACCACCGAGGATGAGATGAGCAAGGGTTGGAGAGTTGCAGTGCTGGGGGCCACCGGCCTCGTCGGCGACACCATGATCAACGTGCTTGAAGAGCGCGACTTCCCGGTCAGCGAGCTCTACCCGCTGGCCAGCAACCGCTCCCTGGGCAAGACCGTCCGATTCAAAGGCAAGGAGTGGCCGGTCGTCGACGTCGAGACCTTCGATTTTTCCAAGGCCGATATCGGCCTGTTCTCCGCGGGTGCCGACGTCTCGGCGAAGTACGCCCCCATCGCGGCCGCGGCCGGCTGCGTGGTCATCGACAACACCTCGCAGTTCCGCTACGACGACGAGATCCCGCTGGTCGTGCCTGAGGTCAATCCGCACGCCATCGCGCAATACCGCAAGCACGGCATCATCGCCAACCCCAACTGCTCGACCATCCAGATGCTGGTGGCGCTCAAGCCGCTGCACGACGCTGCCGGTATCGAGCGCATCAACGTCGCCACGTACCAGTCCGTGTCCGGTGCCGGCAAGGAGGCCGTCGACGAGCTGGCCGGCCAGAGTGGCGAATTGCTCAATGGCCGTTCCGTCACGCCCAAGGTCATCGCCAAGCAGATTGCCTTCAACTGCGTTCCCCAGATCGACAAGTTCATGGAGAACGGCTACACGAAGGAAGAGATGAAGATGTTCTGGGAGACCCAGAAGATCATGGAGGACAAGACCATCACCGTGAATGCCACGGCGGTTCGCGTGCCGGTGTTCTTCGGCCACGCCGAGGCGGTCCACATCGAAACCCGCCGCAAGCTCACGGCCGCCGAGGCGCGCGACCTGCTTGCAAAGGCGCCCGGCATCACGGTCATGGACGAGCACAAGCCGGGCGGCTACCCCACCCAGGTCACCGAAGCCGCCAACCACGACACGGTTTTTGTTGGCCGCATCCGTGAAGATATTTCACACGAACGTGGACTCGACTTGTGGGTCGTGGCCGACAACGTCCGCAAGGGTGCGGCCACCAACAGTGTGCAGATCGCCGAGATCCTCGTGCGCGAGTACCTGTAAGGTATATTGTCAAATCGAGGGGAGGCCGGTCCCGGTGCAGGCCTCCATTGGCTTCGGGTGCGGTGACTTTCCGGCCTGGCGGGGAGACATGATGCGAGTAAAGATCGTTGGCGCAGCGGCGTCGCTGCTGTCGGTGCTGCCGGCCACATCGCTGGCGCTCGGCATGGGCGACATCCACCTGCGCTCCCGGCTCAACTCGCCGCTTGAGGCCGAAATTGAACTCGTCGGCGTCGAACCCGACGACATGGCCGGTCTGACGGCCCAGCTGGCCTCCCGCGATACGTTCTCCCGCTACGGCCTTGATTATCCCGCCTTCCTTTCCGGCGTCAGCGTGCGGGCCCTGCGCACCAGTGATGGCCGGCCCGTCCTCCAGATCCGGTCCTCCACGCCCATCACCGAGCCTGTGGCCACCCTGCTGGTCGAGGCCACCTGGCCGAGGGGCCGGATCACCCGTGAATACACCGTGCTCCTTGATCCGCCGGTGTTTGCGGCCCCGCAGGCGGCTGCGCCGCCGCCCGTCGCCGCGCCGGTCACAGGCGCTGGCCAGCGCAGTGGCGTGGTACAGCGGCCTGAGCCGGCGCCGGTGCCTGCTCCGCCAGCGCCCGTCCCGCCGCCGCCGCCGGTGCGTCGTGCGGTCTCTGCCGCGGTCGCGCCCGCGCCGGCGGACAGCCTTGCCGGGCAACCCTACACGGTGCAACCGGGCGAATCCCTGTCCCGGATCATCTCGCGGGTGCCGGACATCACGCGTGAGCAGCGTGAGTCCGCGATGCTCAGCGTGTACCGCGCGAATCCGCAGGCCTTCGACGGCAACATCAACCTGCTGCGGGCGGGTTCCATTCTCCGGTTGCCGGATGCCGCAGCCATGCTGGGCATCAGTCAGGAGGAGGCCCGCGAGGAGTTGCGGCGCCAGACCTTGGCGTGGCAGTCCGGCGCTGGCGTTCCGGCCGTGCCGGTCCCCGAGTTGCGTCTTGTGCCGCCCGCAGAGTCCTCGGGTCTGCGTACCGGCGCGGCCGGGCAGACGGAGGGCCAGAGCGATGTCGAGGCACGTTTGGCGCGCCTCGAGAGCGAGCTTGCCGAATCGCGGCGCCTGCTGAACCTGCGCGACGCCGAATTGGCGCGCCTGCGCGCGGCTGTCGAAGGACGCCAGCCCGGCGCGGCCACGCTGCCGGTCGCCGGGGCTGCATCGGCGCCGGTTCCCACCGAGCCCGGCACTGCTGCCACGGCGGAAGAGGCCGCTGCCCCCGCCGAGCCGCTGCCCCCGCCGGCACCTGCTGCAGCGGCTCCGGCGCCCGCGCCGCAGCCACCGTCACCCGGGGCCCTCGACTGGGTCGTGGGCCACTGGTACTACCCGGCCGGTGCGCTGGTGTTGCTGGGGGGCCTGCTGGGTCTGCGGGCCTGGCGGCGTCGTGAGGAAGACGAGTCCTCGGTTGTTTTCGAACCGCTGCATGCCGAGCTGCCCGACGCTCCGCCGCCACCGGCGGTCGACAACCTCGCCGAGACGGGTGGCGGTACGCTGCCGCTGCGCAGCCCGAACATTGGCACGCTGTCGGGTCTGCCGCCGGAGCTGCTCAAAGACGTGCAGGAACTGCAGGACCTGCAGCAGTCCCGGGAGACCCATGGCGACAGTGCGCTGGCGCCCGAGGTCCAGCTGCCCAGCATCGGCGACAGTGGCCAGTTTGCCGGTGTCGGTGACCCGCTGGTCGAGGCGGACTGGAACATCAGCTACGGCCTCTACGAGCAGGCGGCCGACCACCTGCACCGCGCCCTTGAGCGCGAGCCGGGCCGCCGCGATCTCAAGACCAAACTGCTGGAAGTCTGGTTCCGCGGCGACGAGCGTGCCCGCTTCCTGGACGTCGCCCGGGAACTGGCGGACGACGCCGCCGGGGCGCTGCCTGGCGAGTGGGAGAAGATCGTCATCATGGGGCGCCAGATCGCGCCGGATGATCCGCTCTTTGCGGCCGAAGACACTGCCACCTCGCTGCCCAGCCTCGACCTGAACCTGGAGGGTGGCCAGAACCTGGTCGAACTCGATGTGCAGGCCGAACCTACGCGGATCTCGCTTGCCGACTATGTCGATGTCACCGACGCGCCGCCGGTGGAGCCGGTCGTCACGCAGCATGTCAGGACGATCGAGCAGCAGCGCCCCGACGAGATCGGCTTCGACTTGGCAGACCACACGGCCATGCTGCCGCCGGTGGACCGCACGGCGGAAATTTCCATCGACGACCTCGATCTGGGCGTTGCGCTCGACCGCATGCCGGATCTCGATGGCACGGGGATCGCGGCCCTCGACGACTCACAGGTGGCACAGATGCTCGATGCCACCAGCCTGGATGCGGGCTTTGATGCAGGAGTCCGTCGGCCGGAATTCCCGGAGGGCGGCGTTGAATTGCTCGACAGCGGTTCATGGGCGCTCTCCACGGAGGAAATGGCGGACCCGTCCGCTGTGACGGCGGACGGCGGCTTGCCGCCGGCACCGCCGCCGCCCCGCGACTTCGCCGGGCGTGAGGCGGCGCCCGCCGACGCCACGGGCGTGCTGGGAACCGTCACGGGCGTGCACCTCGTGCACGCCGGCGCCGATCCGGGCGGTACGGAGGCGCTGGACGCAGGCGATCTGCGCCAGATGCTCAAGTCGCCGGCCAATGACGCCACCCACCTCGAACCTGTCGAACTGCCGACGCTCGAGCCGGTGACGCTCAGCGAGGTTGGCACCAAGATCGATCTGGCCCGCGCCTACATCGACATGGGTGACCCTGAGGGCGCGCGCAGCATCCTGGGTGAGGTCGTGGCCGAGGGCTCCACCAGCCAGCGCCAGGAAGCCGAGCGCCTGATGGCGACCCTGCCCGGCTGAACGCGGGCATGCGGCGTATCGCGATCGGCGTCGAGTACGACGGTTCTGCGTTCGCCGGTTGGCAGTCCCAGCACGGCCTCGCCACGGTACAGGCGGCCGTGGAGGCTGCCCTGACGCGGGTCGCGGACCACCCCGTCCAGGTCACTGCGGCGGGTCGTACCGACGCCGGTGTGCACGGTCGTGGCCAGGTTGCCCATTTCGACACCGAGGCACGGCGCGACCCCCGCTCCTGGGTGCTGGGGGCCAACACGCACCTGCCGCCTGGTGTGGCGCTGCGTTGGGCGCGTGAGGTCCCGGCGCATTTCCATGCCCGCTACACCGCGCAGTGGCGTGCCTACCGCTACTGCATCCTCAACCGCTCCAGCCGGTCAGCCCTCGCGGCGCGACAGGTGGGCTTCTATCACCGGCCCCTCGACCTGTCCTTGATGCAGGCTGCGGCGCCACTGCTCGTCGGGGAGCATGACTTCAGTGCTTTCCGCGCGGCGGAATGCCAGTCGCGCACGCCGGTGCGGCGTCTCCTGGCGCTGGACGTGGTGCGGCGCGGCGACTTTCTCATCATCCAGGCCATCGCCAACGCCTTCCTGCACCACATGGTGCGCAACCTGGTGGGCCTGCTGGCGGCGGTGGGGCAGGGCGTGCATCCGCCGGCCTTCGCCGCAGAGGTGCTGGCGGGACGCGACCGGCGCGCCAATGCCGCCACAGCGCCGGCCGCCGGGCTGGTGTTCTGGCGTGTCGGCTACCCGGCCGTGTTCGGGCTACCGGACGATTCCGTTATGATGCAGGGCCCGGCGGGTTGTCCCGCCGACCTCATGGACCAGGAAGCGCCGCATGTCGTGGTTTGACAAAATCGTCCCGTCCCGCATCACCACGGAGCGCCGCTCCCGGTCGGTGCCCGAGGGTATCTGGGTCAAATGCGAGGCCTGCGATGCGGTGCTCTACCGCGCAGAGCTTGAGCGCAACCTGCAGGTTTGTCCCAAGTGCAGCCACCACATGCGGATCCGCGCACGCGAGCGCCTCACGCGCCTGCTCGACCCGGGGTCGACGCGCGAGCTCGCGGCAGGTGTGCAGCCTGAAGACCCGCTGCGGTTCAAGGACAGCAAACGCTACAAGGACCGCCTTGCTGCGGCGCAGAAGTCCACCGGTGAGAAAGACGCGCTGGTGGTGCTGGCCGGTACGCTGCAAGGCACGCCAGTGGTCGGCTGCGCCTTCGAGTTCGGCTTCCTCGGCGGCTCCATGGGCTCGGTGGTCGGCGAGCGGTTTTGCCGCGCCGTCGACCACTGCATCGCCACGCGCTCCGGGCTGGTGTGTTTTTCGGCCACCGGCGGCGCGCGCATGCAGGAAGCGCTGCTCTCGCTGATGCAGATGGCCAAGACCAGCGCGGCGCTGGCGCGTCTGGCGCAGGCCGGCTTGCCGTTCATCTCGGTCCTCACGGACCCGACCACGGGCGGCGTGTCGGCCAGCCTGGCGATGCTGGGCGATCTCAACATCGCCGAGCCCCGCGCCCTGATCGGCTTCGCCGGTCCGCGCGTCATCGCGCAGACCGTGCGCGAAACCTTGCCCGAGGGTTTCCAGCGCGCCGAGTTCCTGCAGGAAAAAGGCGCGATCGACATGATCATCGACCGCCGTGACCTGCGCGAGCAGCTGGGCCAGTTGTTGCGCCTCCTGCTGCGCCAGCCCGCCGCGGGCTGAGCTTCCATGGCGGGCGTGGGCTCCTCGCAGACCAGTCTCGACGCCTGGCTGCTGGCACAGCAGTCGCTGCACGGGGCGCCGATCGACATGGGCCTGGACCGGGTCCGCGCTGTGGCACAGGCGCTCGGTCTGTTGCCGGTGCCGTTCCGCACGATCACCGTCGCTGGCACCAACGGCAAAGGTTCCACCTGTGCCTGCCTGACCGGGCTCCTGCAGGCCGCCGGCCGGACTGTCGGTACCTTCACCTCGCCGCACCTGCTGCAGTACAACGAGCGCATACGCGTCGACGGCCGGATGGCCACTGATGCCGAACTCATCGCGGCCTTCCAGGCCATCGATGCCGCCCGCGGCTCCACCACACTGACGTTCTTCGAGTACAACCTGCTGGCCGCGCTGCTGGTGTTCCGCCAGCGCGCGGTGGACTGGGCGGTCCTGGAGGTCGGGCTCGGCGGGCGCCTGGACGCCGTGAATATCGTCGATGCGGACGCCGCCATCGTCTGCTCGATCGGCTTCGACCACCGCGATTGGCTGGGCGATACGCTTGAGGCGATCGGCCGGGAAAAGGCCGGGGTGTTCCGGGCCGGCCGGCCGGCGATCCTGTCGGACCCTGGCATGGCGCCGGTCGTGGAGGCCGAGGCCGGGCGCATCGGCGCGCGGCCATGGCGGGCACAGCGCGATTACCGTTTCGACCTGCACGCCGACACTCCCGGGTCCCGCTGGCGATTTGCCTGTGGGGACAAGCGTTTCGAAGATCTGCCGCCACCGGCCCTGCCGGGGCGGGTGCAGTACGCCAACGCGGCCGGTGCGTTGGCCGCTGTGGCCGTGCTCGATCCTTCCCTGCTGCCCCCGGCAGCTGCCGTCGCCGCGGTGCTGCAGCGATTGGAGGTGCCGGGGCGCTTCCAGGTGTTTCCCGGGCCGGTCGAGTGGATCCTCGACGTGGCCCACAACGAGCCGGCGGCGCAGGTGCTGGCGGCGACGCTGCAGTCCCGTCCGGTCGCCGGCCGGACGTGGCTGGTCGCCGGCATTCTCGGTGACAAGGACATCCCGGCCATCGCGTCGGCGCTGGCACCGGCCGTGGACCAGTGGATCCTGTGCGGTGTCGCCGAGCCGCGCGGTCTGACGGCCACCGAACTCGCGGCGCGTTCGCCGGTGTTTGCCGGGGCACGTCTGGCGATCGACGTGGAAGCCGGGATCGCGCAGGCGCGCGCCAGCGCGTCGCCAGGGGACCGGGTCGTGGTCTGCGGGTCTTTCCTGGTTGTGGCGCCGGCGCTGCGGTTGCTGCAGGGCTGAGCCATGGAAGCCACCACCAAGGAAAGGCTGACCGGCGCGTTGGTGCTGGTGGCGGTGCTGGTGCTGCTGGTGCCGGAGTTGTTCTCCGGGCGGCGCCAGCCGCGTTCCACCGCGGAGGTCCTGCCGGCCGAGGCACCCGGGCAGGGGCCCCCGGTACGCACACTCAGCGTCGAGACACCCACCGGCGGGTTCGACCCGTCCGAGGCTGAGCCACTGGCGCTGCCCCGGGAAATCGCGCCGGTGGCGGATGCGCCCGCTGCGTCGGCGAGCAGCCTGCCGGCGCCCGAGGTCGCCGCTGCGCCGCCGCCGGTTCCTGAGCAGAAGCCCGCACCGGTGGTGGCGGCCGCGCCGGCGGAGCGTCCGCGCAGCAACGCTGAAATCGCCCGCGACGAGCGCGCCAAGGCAGCGGCGACGGGCGCTGCGCCGGCCGTCGCGCAGCCCTCCGGCACACCCGCGGCGAACGCCTCAGCGGCGCCAGCCGGCCGCGGGTGGTTCGTGCAGGCCGGCAGCTTCGCCAGCGAGGCCAATGCGCGGCGCCTGCAACAGCAGATCACCGCACGGGGCCATGCGGTGGCAATCGTGAAGGGAGCGGGCAAGGCGCCGTGGCGGGTGCGCGTCGGCCCGGTGAAGGATGCGGCCGCTGCGCGCGAGCTGCGCAAGCAACTGGCGGCGCAGGGCTGGGCGGGCACGGTGGTCGCGCCCTGATCCTGTAGACTCTGCGCATGACAGCCATCGACTACTTCCTGCTGGTGCTGCTGCTGGGTTCGGCCACCACCGGCATTTGGCGCGGTTTCGTCCGCGAAGTCGTCTCCCTGCTCACTTGGGTGCTGGCTTTCTGGTTCGCGTGGCGACTGGGTCCGCTGGCTGAGCCGATCCTTGATGGCTACCTCGCCGACCCGCCATACCGCGAGTGGGGCGGGCGCGCCATCGTCTTCGGCATCGTCATGCTGATCGGCACCTCGATCAGTTTCGTGCTGTCCTGGATGGTCCACCGCTCGGCCCTGGAAACCTTCGACCGCGTGCTCGGGGCCCTGTTCGGGTTGCTGCGCGGCGTGGTCCTGGCCGGTGTCATCGTGGTCCTGTGCCAGGCGGTCCGGCTCGACGACGCTTCGTGGTGGCAGCGCTCCCGCTTGCTGCCTTACGTCGAGTCCGTGGCCGGCGTACTGCGCGTGGTGGCAGGCCAGCAGTTTGCGGGCCACGCCGGCTGAGCCGGCGGATCTTGCGGCAAGGCGGGGAACATCTATGTGCGGCATCGTCGGCATCGTCGGCCACAGTCCGGTCAACCAGCAGCTCTACGACGCGCTGACCGGTCTCCAGCACCGCGGCCAGGACGCCGCCGGCATCATGACTGCCGACGGTGGCCGCCTGTTCTCGGCGCGCGGCCGCGGGCTGGTGCGGGACGTGTTCCAGCAGGACGACATGGACGGGCTGCAGGGCAACATCGGCATCGGCCATGTCCGCTACCCGACGGCCGGCGGCGACAGCCTCAACGAGGTGCAGCCGTTCTACGTCAATGCCCCGTGGGGCATCTGCCTCGGGCACAACGGCAACCTGACCAACGCCCAGGAGCTTTCGCAGGTGCTGGTGCGCGATGACCGCCGCCACCTCAACACCAATTCCGATTCGGAAGTGCTGCTCAACGTGCTGGCGTCGGAGCTGCAGCGGCAGGGCGCCGCGCGGCTGGGTCCCGAGGAGATCTTCGGCGCGATCACGGCCGTCTATGCGCGTTGCCGCGGTGCCTATGCAGTGGTCGCCATGATCATCGGCCATGGGCTGCTGGGCTTCCGCGATCCCAATGGCATCCGTCCTCTGGTGCTGGGCCAGCGGCGCAGCGCCCGGGGCACGGAGTACATGCTGGCCTCGGAAACCGTGGCGCTCACCATGCTGGCTTTCGAGATCGTGCGTGACGTGGCTCCCGGCGAAGCCATCTACATCGATGCACAGGGACGCTTGCACTCGCGTCACTGTGTCACCGGCGTGCCGCACAGGCCCTGCATCTTCGAGTTCGTGTACTTCGCCCGGCCGGATTCCATCATCGACAACATTTCGGTCTACCGGGCGCGCATGCGCATGGGCGAGCGCCTGGCCGACAAGATCCGCCGCGAGCGCCCCGACCACGACATTGATGTCGTCATCCCCATCCCGGACACCAGCCGCACCTGCGCGCTGCAGCTGGCCCACAAGCTGGGCATCAAGTACCGCGAGGGGTTCAACAAGAACCGCTACATTGGCCGCACCTTCATCATGCCCGGCCAGGAGCAGCGCCAGAAGTCCGTGCGCCGCAAGCTCAACGCCATCGACATGGAGTTCCGCAACAAGAACGTGCTGCTGGTCGATGATTCGATCGTGCGCGGCACGACCTCCGCGCAGATCATCGAACTCGCCCGCGAGGCCGGCGCACGGCGCGTCTATTTCGCCTCCGCCGCGCCCCCCGTGCGCCATCCCTATGTCTACGGCATCGACATGCCGGCGGTCAGTGAGCTCGTGGCTGCCGGACGCGACGAAGCCGAGGTGGCGGCGCTGATCGGCGCCGATTGGCTCGTCTACCAGGACCTCGAAGACCTCGTGCAGGCCTGCCGTCATGACGATGCGCGCATCACCGAGTTCGACACCTCCTGCTTCTCCGGCGTCTATTGCACCGGCGACGTCACGCCGGACTACCTCTCGCGGCTGCAGGTGGAGCGCAATGATTCAGCGCGGGTCGCGCGCCTGGAGCCGCAACTGAGATTCGCCGGCTGAGGGGCCGGACATGCGGCTGCTGCTGCTCGAACACGACGCGTGGCTGAGGGCCCAGATCCGGCGCCACGTCGGCACGGTCTGGACCGAGGCGCAGTTCGTGACCCACGATCCTGTCGCCAAGGGACCCTTGGCCGCCGAATTCCTCGCCCAAGGCTACGATGCCGTGGTGCTCGGGTCCGCCTGGCCCGGTGGCCACGGCATTGACTGGCTGCAGGACCTGGGCTTGCGTCCCGGGTTCGCTCCGGTCATCTACCTGGCCACGGCCGGCGACGCGGCCGAGCCGCAGCGGGCACGGTTTTTCGGCGCCTTTGCCGTCTGCACGGTCGAGGATGTCGCCCGCCCGATGTTCGCCGAGGTGCTGCGCGAGGCCTCGCTGACCCAGCAACGCGCGCTGGCGCGCTGGCGACAGACGACGGTGGCGCAGCACTCGCGCTATTTCGGCACGGTGTCGATCCCCGGGTACCGCTGCATCCGCCGCCTCCCGGGTGGCTCGGTGTCGCAACTGTTCGTGGCCGAGAGCGAGAGGGCGGGCGCATTGGTGGTCGTGAAGGTCACCCCGTCGATGCGCGATGCCAGCGGCATCGACCAGTCCTTCGAGCGGTTCCTGCAGGAATACGAGATCGCCCGCCGCCTGCAGCACCCCAACATCGTGCGCTGCCACGAACTGGGCGTGACAGACGATCACGCCTACCTGGCGATGGAATACTTTCCCGACGGTGACCTGCGCCGGTTGCTGCGGCAGGGGCTGGAACCGTGTCAGGCGCTGTCGCTGGCGATCCAGATCGCGCGAGCGCTGCAGGCGCTGCATCGCTCGGGCGCGCTGCACCGCGACCTCAAGCCGGGCAATGTCCTCATGCGGGGTACCGGGCATGTCGCCCTGAGTGATTTCGGATTGGCCCGGCACGATTCGGTGCGCTTCGAGGTGACGGACCCGGGCCTCATCTTCGGCACCCCGCACTACATGAGTCCGGAACAGGGCCATGGCGAGCCTGTCGATGCGCGGACAGACCTCTACAGCCTCGGCGTGATCCTCCACGAGATGCTCACCGGCGAGCGGCCCTTCACCGACAGCAACCCGATGTCCATCGTCTACAAGCATCGCAACGCACCCATTCCGCGCCTCCCGGAGCGCCTGCAGCGGCTCCAGCCCTTGCTGGACCGCCTGCTCGCCAAGCGGCCCGAGGACCGGCCCGCCGATGCCCAGGAGGTGGAGCGCGCCCTCTATGACGCGCTGCTGCAGGTCAAGGGACTCGCCGCATGAACCGCGACATCCTGGCGGCGCCCACGCCCACGGCCTGGGTCGACGAGGCGGCGCGGCGCTGGCCGGAACTCCTGTCCGACCACGCCAATTGCGAGAAGAAGGCTGCTTCCACGGCGCTGGCCTTGATGTTCGCGTATGCGGACGACCGCCGCCTGTCGCTGCGGCTGGCGCGGCTGGCGCGCGAGGAGCTGCGCCACTTCGAGCAGGTGGACAAGCTGATGCAGCAGCTGGGCGTCGAGCCCTTGCGGCTGGCGCCCGGCCGCTATGCCTCCGCATTGCGGCGTGAGGTGGCGGCCCAGGATCCGCAGCGCAAGCAGGATCTGCTGTTGTGCGGCGCCCTCATCGAGGCGCGCTCCTGCGAGCGCTTTGTGCGGCTTGCACCGCATCTGCCGCCCGTGATGGGCGGCTTCTACGCGGACCTGGCCGAGGCCGAGCAGCGCCATGGCGTTCTTTACCTGCAGCTGGCGGCCGACGCCGCCGCGCGCCTGCCCGAGGGCGAGTCCGGGCTCGAACGGCGGCTGGCGGCGCTTGCGGCCGTGGAAGCAGAGCTCGCCACCTCGCCGGATGTGCAGTTCAGGTTCCACAGCGGCCCCCCGGCGGAGGCCGCATGATCAGCCGTCGCGCCGCGTTGGGTCTGGGCGCGGCGGGCCTGCTGGGTGGCTGCACGCCGGTCGGCACGCCACCGGGCGCCGGCGCGGAGGCGTCCCGGGGAATCGACGTGGCCGCCCGCGTGGCCAGCGCGCAGCTGCGCCGGCATATCGACCAGGCACCGCGCACCCTGGACCCGGCCACCAGCGTGGACGTGCCGTCGCAGCGCATCCTCGATGACCTCTTCGAAGGTCTGGTCCGGCTGGATGCGGCCGGCCAGGTGGTGCCGGCCGTCGCACAGCGCTGGACCCGGTCCGCGGACGGCCTGGAGTGGGTCTTCGAACTGGACCCTGCAGCGCGCTGGTCCGACGGCACGCCCGTGACCAGCGAGGACTTCGTCTATGGCTGGCGCCGGACACTCGATCCGCGCACCGCCTCGCAGTCGGCGCAGATGCTGGCACCCATCGACGGCGCCTTGGCCGTGGCCGCCGGCCAGGCGCCGGCCTCGCGTTTGGCCGCCGAGGCCCTCGGTCCGCAACGCCTGCGCGTTCGCCTGGCGGAGCAGACGCCGTTCTTCCTCTACCTGCTGACCAACCAGTACCTGTTCCCGCAGCCGCGGGGCGCGATCGAACAGCACGGTGAGGGCTGGACCCGCCCCGGCAACATGGTCAGCAACGGAGCCTTCACGCTGCAGGACCTGCGCATCAATGGCGCCGTGCAGGCCCTGCGCAATCCGCGTTACCGCGAGGCTACGGCAGTGCGGCTGCGCCAGATCAGCTATTTTCCGGTGGCCGACCGTGGCGCAGCGACGGCGCGTTTCCTCGCCGGGGATGTCGACCTCACCGACGGCTTCAATACCGAGGACATCGACTGGCTGCGCCGCGACCTCGGCGACCAGGTCCAACTGGCTCCGTACTTCGGCACGGTGATGCTGGCCTTCAACACCCGGCGTCCGCCGTTCGATTCGCCCGAGCTGCGGCTGGCGCTGAGCATGACCCTGGACCGGGACATCCTCACCGGCAAGCTGCTGCGCGGCCTGTTCCTGCCTGCCACGCACCTGGTGCCGCCCTATCCCGGCTATGAACCCGCGTTGCCGGAGTGGGCCGGTTGGCCCGAAGCGCGGCGCCTGGCGATGGCGCGTGAGCTCTATGCCAAGGCAGGCTACTCACCTGACCGGCCGCTGCGCGCCGAGATGGCCGTGCAACACACCAGTCCGGACACCCGGCGCCTCATGGAGGCGATGATCGCCATGTGGCGCCAGCACCTGGGCGCCGAGCTGCGGCTGGTGGGCGAGGAGTGGCGCGTGTTCCAGCAGAACCGCCGCCTCGGCAAGCACGGGCTGTACTGGAATGCCTGGATCGGCGACTACCCGGATCCGCTGACTTTCCTCACCCTCTATCAGGCCGGCAACGGCCAGAACCACGGCGGCTATTCCAGCCCAGCCTACGAGACGGCACTGGCGGCTGCGGCACGGAGTGAAGACGATGGCCAGCGCTTGCAGCGCCTGACCCAGGCCGAGGCCGTGCTCAACGAGGAAGCACCGTTCCTGCCCGTGTACTTCTACCAGAGCCGCCACCTGCTGCGTCCCTATGTGCGGGGCTGGCAGGGCAATGTGATGGACCGCCACCTCTCGCGCGACCTGTGGCTGGCCGAGCCCGGGGCAGGGGGCTGAGGTGGGCGCCTATGTGCTGCGCCGCCTGCTGGCGGCCGTGCCCACCCTGCTGGTGATCGTCACGCTGGCGTTCGTGCTGCTGCGGATGGCGCCCGGCGGACCGTTCGACAGCGACAAGGAGATGCTGCCGGAGATCCGCGCCAGCATCGAGCGCGCCTACCACCTGGACGAGCCGCTGCCGCTGCAATATTTGCGCTACCTCGGCCAGTTGCTGCAGGGCGACCTGGGACCCTCCTTCCAGTACCCCGACACCCGCGTGAACGAGCTGGTTGCGCAGGGCCTGCCGATCGACCTGACGCTCGGCTCCCTTGCGTTGCTGCTGGCCCTGCTGCTGGGCCTGCCGCTCGGCATGCTGGCCGCATTGCACCGCGGCACCTGGATCGACCGCGCCTGTTCCGGTGTCGCGCTGCTGGGCATCTCGGTGCCGTCCTACGTCACCGCACCGCTGCTCATCCTGGTGTTCGCCGTGGTGTTGCGCTGGTTGCCGGCGGGCGACTGGGGGGAGGGCCAGTGGCAGCATCTGGTGTTGCCGGTCATCGCGCTGTCCTTGCCCTACGTTGCCTATGTGGCGCGACTGCTGCGCGCCAGCCTGCTCGAGGTGTTGCAGGCGCCCTACCTGCGCACTGCGGTGGCCAAGGGGCTGCCGCGTCACCGCGTGCTGCTGCGCCATGCCCTGCCGCCGGCGCTGGTGCCGCTGGTGGCCTTCCTCGGACCGGCCTCTGTCGGCCTGCTCACCGGTTCGATCGTGGTCGAGACGGCCTTCGGCTTGCCCGGCATCGGCCGGTTCTTCGTCGATGGTGCCTTCAACCGCGACTACACGCTGGTGCTGGGCGTGACGGTGCTTTACGGCGTCATGATCATCCTCGCCAACCTGCTGGCGGACCTGCTGCAGGCGCTGCTCGATCCGCGTGTGAGGCTGCAATGAGCGCCGTGCACTGGCCGCGCGCCAGCACCGCCTTGCTGCTGGCACTGGTGGTCGCCGCGATCGTCGTGCCCTGGCTGTCGCCCTACGACCACTACACGCCGTCCTGGGACGAGCTGGACTTGCCGCCGCACTGGGCTTCAGGCCATTGGCTGGGTACGGATGACCTGGGCCGCGACCTGCTGGTGCGGCTGGCCTGGGGGCTGCGGCTGTCGCTCGTCGTGGGTCTGGCCGCCAGCCTCACCAGCCTGTGCATCGGCGTGCTCTGGGGTGTGGTGGCCGGTTACCTCGGCGGACGCACCGACGCCTGGATGATGCGCGCCGTCGACGTGCTCTACACCGTGCCCTTCATTCCCTTCGTCATCGTGCTCACCGTGCTGTTCGGGCGCGATCTGGTGCTGCTGTTCGTCGCCATCGGCGCGGTCTCCTGGCTCGACATCGCGCGCATCGTGCGGGCGCAGACGCTCACGCTGCGTCAACGCGACTTCATCGATGCGGCACGCGTGGGCGGCCTTTCCACGCCGCAGGTCATCGGCCGCCACCTGTTGCCCAACCTGCTGGGCATCGTCGTCGCCTATCTCGCCCTCACCTTGCCGACGGTCATCCTCATCGAGGCCTTCCTGGGCTTCCTCGGCCTGGGGGCGCAGCCGCCGCTGGCGTCGCTGGGCACGCTGATCGCCGATGGCGCCGCGCAGCTGCGCGCCCGACCGCGGCTGCTGGTCTGCCCGGCAGTGGTGCTGGCGCTGCTGGTCTATGTCTGCAACCGTGTGGGCGATGCCCTGCGCGATGCCTACGATCCGCAGCTGGAACAGACCCGTGGCTGATCCGGCATCGCCACTGCTGTCGCTCTCCGGCCTGCGGATCCGCTATCCGTCGCCCGGCGGTTCCGTGGCGGTCGTGGATGGCGTGGACCTTGAAGTCGGTGCCGGCCGCATCGTCGGCATCGCCGGCGAGTCCGGCAGTGGCAAGACCCAGGTCCTGCTTGCCTTGCTGGGGCTGCTGCCTGCCTCCGCCCGTTGCGAGGGGCGGTTGCACTTCGAGGGCCATGCGCTCGCCGCGGGCGACGCCGGCGCGATGCGCGGCCTGAGGGGCCGGCGCATGGCGATGGTCTTCCAGGACCCGATGAGTGCCCTGCATCCACAGATCCGCATCGGCGAGCAGCTGGCGGAAGTGATGCGTTGCCATGAGGGTGCCTCGCGCGCCATCGCCCGCGAGGCGGCGCTGCGGCAATTGGAGGCAGTCGGTCTGGATCAGCCGCTGCGCCGCGCGCGGCAGTATCCGCATGAGCTCTCCGGTGGCATGCGCCAACGCGTGGTTATCGCCATGGCGCTGATGTGCAATCCCTCGCTGCTGCTGGCGGATGAGCCCACCACGGCGCTGGACGTCACCGTCCAGGCCCAGGTTCTCGATCTGCTGCTGGCCCTGCGCGAGGCGCGCGGCATGGCGATGCTGCTGGTCACGCACGACCTGGGCGTGATGGCGCGCATGGCGGACGAACTGCTGGTGATGGAACGGGGTCGTGTCGTCGAGCGCGGCGACGTGTTCAGCGTCTTCGACCGGCCCGCCGCCCCGGCGACACAGCGGTTGCTGGCAGCCGCGCAGGCGCTGGACCTGCCGGAGGGCGCCAATGACTGAGCCGCAGGTCGCCACGCAGCCCTTGCTTGAAGCCCGGGCGCTGCGCGTCGAATACCCGCTGCCGCGTGGCACCTGGCGGCGGCCGGAACGTTTCGTCGCCGTCGACGCGGCGTCGTTCAGCCTGCAGGCCGGCGAATCGCTTGCGGTCGTTGGGGGATCCGGCAGTGGCAAGACCACGCTGGCCCGCGCGGTGCTCAAGCTCGTGCCGCTGGCAGCGGGCCAGGTCCTGTGGCGCGGCACGGACATCGCGACGCTCGAGGGTGCCGCGCTGCGGCAACGTCGGCGCGACGTGCAGATGATCTTCCAGGACCCGCTGTCCTCGCTCGATCCGCGCATGCGCATCGAGGAGATCCTGTCCGGGCCGTTGCGCGTGTTCGAGCCCGGCCTGCCGGCAGGGCAGCGACGCGAGCGCATCGTCGCCCAGTTGGAGCAGGTGGGCCTGTCCGCCGCGCAGCTGTCGCGCTACCCGCACCAGTTCTCCGGTGGCCAGGCGCAGCGCATCGGCATTGCGCGGGCGTTGCTGGCGCGTCCTGCGGTGCTGCTGTGTGATGAGCCCGTGGCCTCGCTCGACCTCGTCACGCGCGCGCAGGTGCTGGACCTGCTGGCAGACCTGCAGCAGCAGGGGCTGGCGCTGCTGTTCATCAGCCACGACCTGGCCGCCGTGCGCAGGCTGTGCCAGCGCGTGATGGTGCTGCAGCAAGGGCGCGTGGTCGAGGAGGGCGCCACGGACACGCTGTTGCAGCGGCCCCGGCACCCCTGCACCCGCCAGTTGCTCGATGCCGTGCTGGCGGCCGATCCCCGCCGCATGCGCGCGCGTCAGCGGGGCAGCGCCAGCAGTTCGTAGCCGCCGTTGGCCTGCAGCCGCAGGCAACTGCCCTGGTGGTACCAGTCCCCCAGCACGATGCGCGTGACGTCGCGCCCATCGATATGGCCCGGATGCACGCCCGGCCGGTGGGTATGGCCATGGATCAGCAGCCGCGCAGCGCTGCAGCGGAAGGCTGCCTCGACGGCCTGGGCATCCACATCCATCAGCGCCGCCTGCTGCCGCCCCGTGTGGGCCTGGCTGCCGCGGCGCACCGAATCTGCAAGGCTGCGCCGTGCCGCCAGCGGCAGGCGCAGGTAACGCGCCTGCAGGGCCGGTTGGCGCACCAGGCTGCGCAGTTCCTGGTAGGGGTGGTCGCCGGTGCAGAGCAGGTCGCCATGGCAGACGAAGGCACTGAGTGCGCCGTACCGCAGATGGAAGGGATCGGGCAGCAGGGTTGCGCCAGTGCGGGCCTCGAAACCGGTGCCCATCAGGAAATCACGGTTGCCGCGCAGCACCCACAGCCCGCGTCCGCCCGCGCTGTAGGCGCGCAGGGCGCGGCAGACTCCATCGCGCGCCGGATCGTCATCGTCATCGCCGACCCAGCTCTCGAACAGGTCGCCCAGGATGTACAGGCCCGCCGCCTGCCGTGCCGGCCCCTCGAGAAAGCGCATGAACTGCCCGATCGCTGCCGGCAGGGCGGCGTCGAGGTGCAGGTCCGACACGAACAGCAGGTCGTCGTCGCGCATGGTGTGCTGGCATTGTAAGGAGGAGCCTGCCTCCCGTCGTCCCCCGCTTCACGTAAACTCGCGCCCCATGTTGCGCATCCACAATTCCCTGACCGGACAGCCCGAGACTTTCCAGCCGCTGGAGCCGGGCAAGGTCCGCATGTACGTCTGCGGGATCACCGTCTACGACTATTGCCACATCGGCCACATGCGCATGCTGGTGGTCTTCGACATGGTGCGCCGCTACCTGCGCCACTGCGGTTACGCCGTGACCTTCGTGCGCAACATCACCGACATCGACGACAAGATCATCCATCGCGCCGCCGCCAACCACGAGCCCATCGAGGCGCTCACCGCGCGTTTCATCGCCGCGATGGATGAAGATGCCGCCTCGCTGGGCGTGGAGCAGCCGGACATCGAGCCCCGCGCGACCGCCTACATCGGCGAGATCATCGCCATGATCCAGCGCCTCATCGATCGCGGCCACGCTTACGTGGCAGCCGACGGTGATGTCCTCTACGCCGTCGCGAGTTTCCCCGACTACGGCAAGCTTTCCGGCAAGCGCCTCGCTGACCTGCGCGCCGGCGCCCGCGTGGAGATCGGCGAATCCAAGCGCGACCCTCTCGATTTCGTGTTGTGGAAGCGGTCCAAGCCCGGCGAGCCCAGTTGGTCCTCCCCGTGGGGCGAGGGACGTCCCGGCTGGCACATCGAGTGTTCGGCAATGTCCACTGCGCTGCTCGGGGACCACTTCGACATCCATGGCGGCGGCATGGACCTCAAGTTCCCGCACTACGAGAACGAGATCGCGCAGTCCTGCGGCGCCACCGGGCATCCGTTCGTGAAGGTCTGGATGCACAACGGTTTCGTCAACGTCGACGACGAGAAGATGTCCAAGTCGCTGGGCAACTTCTTCACCTACCGCGAAGTGCTGCCGCGCCTGCGCCATCCCGAGGTGCTGCGCTTCCTGCTGCTGGGCAGCCACTACCGCGGCCCGATCAACTATTCGATGGCGCAGATCGAGCAGGCTGACGCCACCCTGGGCCGGCTCTATGCCGCGCTGCGTGGGCTGCCGTCCGTGCCGCCTCCCGCGGGCAATACGCCCTGGGGGCCGCGCTTCGAGGCGGCCATGGACGACGACTTCAACACGCCCGAAGCGCTGGCGGTGCTGCAGGGGTTGGTGCGCGAGATCAACACGCTGCGTGCGGCCGGCGACCTGCAGCAGGCCGGTGAGCTCGCTGCCGAGTTCCGGCGGCTGGCGGCGGTGCTGGGCATCGGCCAGCAGGACCCGGAGGCCTGGGCCCGGTTGCCTGCGCCCGGCGCCGGGGCGGCGGCCGCGGCCGGGCTGACGGATGCACAGATCGACGCAGAGGTGGCAGCGCGCCTTGCAGCCCGCAAGGCGCGCGATTTCGCGGCTTCAGACCGGATCCGCGACGGACTCGCGGCGCAGGGCATCGTGCTGGAGGATGCGCCAGGCGGCGTGACCACCTGGCGCCGCAAGTAGGGCCCGCGGCAGGGCCGCGGGGCTCCGCTCAGCGCGCGGCCTCGCGGAACTGGTAGGCCTCGAGCGTGTTCTGGATCAGCATGGCGATGGTCATCGGGCCCACGCCACCCGGCACTGGCGTGATCCACGACGCCACCTGCGAGGCCGACGCGAACTCCACGTCGCCCACCACCTTGCCCGAAGGCAGGCGGTTGATGCCCACGTCCAGCACGATGGCGCCCGGCTTGAGCCAGTCGCCCTTCACGAACTCCGGCTTGCCGATGCCGGCCACCAGCAGGTCGGCGCGCTTGATGTGGCCGAGCAGGTCCTTCGTCTGGCTGTGGCAGATGGTGACCGTGGCACCCTTCATCAGCAGCTCCAGCGCTGCCGGGCGGCCGACGATGTTGGACTGGCCCAGCACCACGGCATCCATGCCCTTCGGATCAATGCCGGCGTGGTCGAGCATCTTCATGCAGCCATAGGGCGTACAGGGGCGCAGGCGCGGCGTGCGCTGCGCCAGCATGCCGAAGTTGGCGGGACTGAAGCCGTCAACGTCCTTTTCAACGGCGATGGCGTCGATGACCGCCTTGCCGTCGATCTGCTTCGGCACCGGCAGTTGCACCAGGATGCCGTCGATCGAGTCATCGGCATTGAGCTCGGCCACCACGGCCAGCACCTCGGCCTGCGTGGCGGTGGCCGGCAGCACCCTCATGACCGACTTCATGCCCACCGCCTCGGTGGATTGGTGCTTGTTGCGCACGTAGATCTGCGAGGCCGGGTCTTCGCCGACGATCACCACCGCCAGGCCCGGCACGCGCTTGCCGGCCGCCTTGAGGGCGTCCACCTGGGTCTTGATGTCGTTGCGCAGCGCCTGCGCAATGGCCTTGCCGTCGAGCAACTTTGCGGTCATGGAAACGGTCTCCCGGTAAAACAGCCGCGCAGGATATCAGGCTGCGTTGGCACAGGGACGGCCGGATCCCGTATGATCCACGGGCTCGGGGCATGGCGCAGTCTGGTAGCGCATCTGGTTTGGGACCAGAGGGTCGCAGGTTCGAATCCTGTTGCCCCGACCAACTTCCTCTCAATCAATGGCTCAATTCAGATGAGCCACATGAGTTGGCAAGTTCTTGTAAATATTACAATTTATTTGGCGCAGGACGGTCCTGCATCAGCCGCCACCACGGGTTTGCATGCTAGCGTCTGAGGGGTCTTCAATCCTTCAGGGACGACGGTGGGACATATGGCGGTTCAACTGAACGAGCGGCTGCAGCAGATACTTCAGGCGCGCGCGCCCAAGGCTGCCGAACTGGGAAGTGCGGTGGAGGGCTGGACGGACATCGCCCAGGGACTTCGGGATCTCGACCACCACTTGGCGGCTCTCGCGGACCACCCCGCAGCGCCAGGATTGTTGGCTGCTTTGCGTACCCAGCTGGAACCGATTCCGTCTCGGATCGATCGTGAAATTCTTCCGCGGTTGAAGCGCGTGCGTGCCCGTTTCGAGCGAAGCACGCTCAACGTGGGTGTGGCGGGCGAGGCGCGCGTCGGGAAGAGCACGCTGCTGCAGGCTATCTCGGGCTTGGGGGAAGGGCAGATTCCCACCGGGGACAACCTGCCGGTCACGGCTGTACGTAGCCGGATTTTTCACCAACCCAACGTGTCGCGCGCCACGCTGACGTTCCACAGCTGGGAGAGTTTCCGGGACAAGGTCCTCAAACCCTACTTCGATCGCTTGGGGTGGGGTGTTGTTCCACCCACACCGCGGGCATTCCAGACCGTTGATCTGGCGCCCGTCGGCCCTGGTGTCCAAGACGCCGAAATCCTCAAGGGCATGCGCGATCGCGTCCTGGGAATGCAGCGTTCGCTCGGCAGCTATGCTCCTTTGCTGACCGGTGGCACGCAGACGCTGGATCTGGACGTTGTCAGACCGTTCGTCGCGTACCCGACCGCCCAAGAGGAGCTCAATACGGCGCAGGCGCCCGATCGCAAGTACCTGGCAGTTCGGGAAGCCAAGATCGACTGCGAGTTCCCCGGGGTCGATGTACACAATCTTGGTCTTATTGATCTTCCGGGCACTGGCGAGATCGTGGCTCAGGGCGACGACCGGCATGTTGCCGGGCTGGAGGACGAGGTTGATCTCGTGATCCTGGTCAGCAGCCCGCGCAAGAAGGCCTACTGGGGTGCCGAAGCCGCCAAGACCTTGGATCTCGTGCGCATGGCGCGAAGTGGCGCTGAGCCCGGGGACTTCTGTCTCATGCTCGTCAACCAAGGTGGGTCATCGCATGAGCAGGAGGAGGCACTCGTTGGTGATTTCCAGAGGAAGACGGAGGGCGCCTATCGCGTGCTGAGAGCCAACGCGCTCGATCGCGAGAGCGTGTCGGCCGATCTGGTGGCTCCAGTACTGTCGCATCTGGCCGAACGGCTGCCAGCAATGGATGCCGCAGCTGTTGAATTTGCCGTCGGCGATACGCGCGGTTATGCGGCGGAACTGCTGGCGACGCTGGCGGCGGTCACGGCGCAGATGGATAGCGCGGTACCGCCCATCGCGCACTCGAAGGTCGACATTCGCAAGAAGGCCGAGCAGTTGCGGGAAGATTTGGCGGGTGAGCTCTCCGACCTTGTTAACGACCTACGACGACGTGCGCGCGATCCTCAGGTGCAAGACGATGAGTTCATCGCTGCCGTTGACCAGTGCTACAACGATACTCGCGCCTGGTTGCATGACGGGCTTGGCCGGAGCGAATCGGTCTGGTTGGCGAGAGCCACAGGGAAGCTGAAAGCGGAGATGGGTTCCGGTGGGCTCGTAGCCGATGAACTCAACCGGCTGCGAACCCACATCGCCGGACGCTTCAATCGTCTCGACGTCCATCTCGCGGCGAAGATGGAAAAGCTCTGGGCTGATGCTGCTTCCATTGTTGCTGCACGACTTGGTGTACCGGCTTTGAGTCCTCGCGCTACCTTGGAGGAGTTGCAGCGACGTCTGCATGCAGCCGGGTGCAGCACCATGGCTGGCGCAGTAGAGGATCTGCTGGCCACGCGGCTCGACTACCGGACTCACTACCACCCACGTATGCGGCAGACATTGGACATCCTGCAATCCCAGTACCGGGATCCGCGGTCGGGCGAGATGGTCCAGACGATCGTTGTTGAAGTGTCGGCGGACGGTGCCCGGGAGGCGCTGCGACGCTTGGTCGAATTGGGCGAGAAGGCAGCTTGGGAAGCCCAGAAGGCATTGCTGCAGGACCTTCGGCTGGCTTCGCTGGTGCTTCATGCATCGGCGGAGCATTTCGATGATGCAGTGATCCGTTCCGGCGAGTCAGAAGACGAGTTCCATTTGCTCGCCGACCATTACCGCGATGAAATATGGCCTGGGGTGCCTTGGCCGCTGGACCGGTCACACGGGTTGTTCGTGGACTTCAGAAACTGTGCGGATGGCGTCCGCACCCAGTTGCAGGCGATTGCCGGGAGCAAATCGTGATGGATGGACAAGCGGCAGCAGCAGCCTCGGGTCAGATGCAGATTGGTATGGCGGCGCCGTGGGGTGTCGGCAAGACCTCGCTCGTGACCGCGTTGCTGGATGAAGCGAACCGGATGCTGGCCGGGACCGCGGTGTCCGTGCAGGCTTCAGGGCCCACGCAGCTACGTCTGGATCGCCTGAAAAACGAAATGCGGGGGCACTTGCGCGGCAAGGAATTCGTGCCGGGCGGCATTAGCGGAACCCAGGAGATCTCGGACTTCACGCTGAACCTGAAGGTCGCGAACACGGCGCACAGCTTCGCGTTGAAAATCATGGATTACCCGGGTGGCCTGCTTGAGTCGCAGGAAGGCGAGCCTTGGCAGCGGCTGACGCAATGGCTGCAGGCTTCCGATGTGCTGATCCTGCCGGTGGATGCTGCCATGATCATGGAAGCCGTGACACCAAAACAGCATTCGCAGGTTGAAAGTGTGCTGAATATTGCGAGCATGGAACGACTCGCGGGAACCTTGTGGGCAAAGCAGCGCGCGCACTCCGGCGCTGCCGTAAAGAATGCGGGCATGTTGGTGCTTGCTCCGGTGAAATGCGAATCGTACTTCGCTGACAACGGCGGAATGCTGGACAAGGCCGATGAGTTGTACCGCGAGGTCGTGCGCCGTTACACGCCGGTGCTGGAAGCAGTGTGGCGCGAGGCTGGAGCGACAGAAGTTGTCTATTGCCCGATCGATACGCTGGGTTGTGTTGAAGTGGTCCGCGTCGAATGGGATATCGTGGGCGCCGAACGGCCGCGTACGCATTATCGGGTCCGCGGCGAGACCCGTCCTTGTCCCAAGGGTGGTGCTGACCTCTTTTCGCACCTCGCCAGACGCATGTTGGCGGCTGGGCGCGATGTACAGGGCGTCAGAGTCCAGGAGAGGCAGGACGAGCTGAAGGTCATGGTGGATGAGGCGACGCGCGACGATGGTCTAGTGCTCAACTTTTGGCGATGGTTGAGCGGTCGCCAGCATGCGCTTGAGGAGCAGGCGAGAAGGCAGGGCGAAGTGCTCCATCAAGAGTTTCGGGCGCTTCAGCATCTGGAGCAGACCATGCGGCAGGTTGCCGAGCGCGAGGTCGGCGGCAGGGTTCGGCTGATAGCGCCATGGTGAGCTGAAGTGAGAGCCTGGATCCAGACGCGCAGCAAGGAGACGGACTACCGCTTCTTTGGCATCGGGACTGAGGGTGAACCGGGAACCTGGTGGCGACGTTATGTCCGGCTCTCGGCGCCGGAAGACCGAACATTGCTGGTAGAGACGAGTGACGCTCGTTGGCGTATCTATGTGGCAGCTCTTGAGGCAGGTCGTCGGGATGGCGCAGCCCCGCCCAGAGCGATCCGCAACTCGTTGCTGGTGGAGGGAACGGCGGAAGAGCGCGATGTCCTGTCGGCACTCCTGCAATCGTACTTCGACGGCAGTTTGCAGGCCGGATTGCAGGTGGATTTGAGCGAACCGCTGGTTGAAACAGCATTTCGTGATGGCGTCCTTTCGCTGCAGTGTTTTCGGTGTTTCGGGTTGACCGCGCCGTCCGACCGCGATGCCTGTGATGTGAAGGTCCAAGGGCCCGGGCTTTGGTGCGGGGACTGGAACAGCATTGACGCCAGCCGGCTGTTCGTTGCCGCTGTCGAGGAGAGCGTCAGCGCTCGCCGCGCTGGCGCATTTGCCGTGCTCAACCTGATGTCCTCTCCTCGCGAGGCACTGGAGTTGGCGAAAGAGCGGGGAGTTTCGTGCGGCGTCTTTCTTTATGCAGGTGGGCCAGAACCGGCGGAGAGCATTCCAATCGTGGTTGAGCGGGACATGAGCGGTGCCAGCAAGGCTGCACCCCGTTTAATCGGGGCCTTGCTGCCCGTGCTGGCGGCAGTCGGTTTGGCGTTGGCCATCTTGTTTGTCATCAAACCAATGACGCAGGCGAGACAATCGCGATCGGTGGGAACGTTGGCCGAGACAGGTTCCGGCACCGCGGTTGCCCAAAAGCCTGCTACTCCGCTGGCAGTTTCAGATCCTGAGGCGCCGCCTTCTCCACCACCTCCGTCATCGTCGCCTCGGTCAGCAGCAGCAGGCTCGCCACCGACACCGCGTTCTCCAGCGCCGTCCGCACCACCTTCGCCGGATCGATGATGCCGGCCTCCAGCAGGTCCACGTAGACCTTGCGGGCGGCGTCGAAGCCCACGTTTCCCTGGCTGGCCAGCATGCGGTCCACCACCACGCCACCATCCACCTCGGAGTTCGCGGCGATCTGCCGGGCAGGCGCCTCCAGCGCGCGGCGCAGGATCTGCACGCCGGTGCGCTCATCGCCCTCGCATTGGGCTTCGAGCGCCTGCACCGCCGGTACGGCTCGCAGCAGCGCGAGGCCACCACCGGGCACGATGCCCTCGGCGACGGCGGCCTTGGTGGAGCTGATGGCGTCGTCCAGCGCGTCCTTGCGGGCCTTGATCTCAGCTTCCGAGGCCGCGCCAACGCGGATCACGGCGACGCCGCCCGCCAGCTTGGCCAGCCGCTCACGCAGCTTTTCCTTGTCGTAATCGCTCTTGGTGTCTTCGAGTTCGTGGCGTAC
Organism: Pseudomonadota bacterium; assembly: GCA_046047615.1. Taxonomy (GTDB): domain Bacteria; phylum Pseudomonadota; class Gammaproteobacteria; order Steroidobacterales; family Steroidobacteraceae; genus ZC4RG30. The sequence goes on along the minus strand of JBJOHO010000040.1, from coordinate 23,518 downwards.
CTGGGCCACCCGGGCGGCGATCGCTTCGGGTGCCCCGGCACCGCCGATGATCGTGGTGCTGTCCTTGTCCACCAGCACGCGGCGGGCCCGGCCCAGCTGCGGCAGCGTGATGTCCTCCAGCGTCAGGCCCAGCTCAGACGAGATGAGTTCGCCGCCGGTGAGCGTAGCGATGTCCTGCAGCAGCGCCTTGCGGCGGTCGCCGAAGCCGGGGGCCTTCACGGCCGCACTGCGCAGCACGCCGCGCAGCTGGTTCACGACCAAGGTCGCCAGCGCCTCGCCCTCGACGTCCTCGGCGATGAACAGGATCGGCCGGCCGCTCTTGGCAATCTGCTCGAGCAGCGGCACCAGGTCCTTCATCAGGTTCAGCTTGCGATCGGTGATCAGCAGGTAGGGCTCCTCGAGCAGCGCCTGCATCGCCGTGGCGTCGGTGATGAAGTAGGGCGACAGATAACCGCGGTCGAATTGCAGGCCCTCGACCACCTCCAGCGCCGTTTCGGTGGTGCGCGACTCCTCGACCGTGATCACGCCGTCGCCGCCAACCTTGGCCATGGCGTCGGCCACCAGCTCGCCGATGGCGCTGTCGTTGTGTGCCGACACCACAGCCACCTGCGCCTGCTCCGTGCGCCCTGACACGGGTCGTGACAGACGGCGCAGTTCGCCGACCGTCACCGCCAGCGCGCGTTCCATGCCGCGCTTGAGGTCCACGGCACTGGCGCCAGCAGTCACGTTGCGCACGCCTTCGGCATACAGCGCGTGGGCCAGGACGGTGCTGGTGCTCGTGCCGTCGCCGACGACGTCGCCCGTCTTCTCGGCGGCCTGGCGCAGCACCTGCACGCCGAGGTTCTCCTCGGCGTCAGGCAACTCCATCTCGCGCGCGATGGTGACGCCGTCGTTGCAGACCAGCGGTGCGCCCCACTTGCGCTGCAGCAGCACCGACTTGGACTTCGGGCCCAAGGTCAGTGCCACGGCCTCCGCCAGCTGGCGTGCCCCGGCGAGCACCTTGGTACGCGCCTCGCCATGGAACAACACGCGCTTGGCGGCCATGCCTTACTCCACCGGAATCTGGCGCGGCTGCGAGCTGCTTTTCTTCGTCTTGGGGATGCGCACGGTCAGCACGCCGTCCTGCGTCTCGCAGCGGATCGCCGCCGCGTCGGCGTTTTCGGGCAGCGAGAAACTGCGCGAAAAGCTGCCATAGACGCTCTCGACGCGGTGCAGCTTCTCGCTCTTCTCTTCGGTCTTCTGCCGCCGCTCGCCCTGCAGCGTGACGATGCCGTCATGCACGCTGACCTTGATGTCGTCCTTCTTGACGGCAGGCAGCTCGGCGCGGATCAGGTATTCGCTGTCGGACTCGCTGATGTTCGCCGACGGCGACCACTCCAGCTTGCTCTCGATGGACTTGGGCAGTTGCAGGCGCGGCCAGCGGCCGAAGATGTCGTCGATGGCGCCAAACGGTTCCCAGCGCATGATGCTCATGGTCGTGCTCCTCGTTTGCGGTGTGGCTGATGCACAGGGACAATCCTGCGGATGGTGACGCAGGTCTCAATCCGTAGAATCACGGAACCATGTGCACCACACCGCTAGGACGTCTTCTCGCACCCCGCAGCGTTGCCGCCATCGGCGTCTCCGACCGGCCGGGCAGCGTCGGTGCCACGCTGGCCCGGAACCTGCTGCAGGGCGGCTTTGCGGGGCCAGTGTGGTTCGTCAACGAGAAGCGCCGCAGCGTGGCCGGGCGTCCCTGCGTGCAGCGCGTGGCGCAGTTGCCTGGCGTGCCGGACCTCGCCGTGCTGTGCACGCCGGCGGCCAGCATTCCCGGGTTGGTGGATGAACTGGGGACCCTGGGGTGCCGTGCCGTGCTGGTGATCACGGCCGGGCTCGATGCCACGCCAACCGCGGAAGGCGGCACGGCTGCTGCTGCCGCATTGGCGGCTGCGCGGCGCCATGGTTTGCGCCTGCTGGGCCCCAACTGCGTGGGGCTGTTGGTGCCGGGCATCGGGCTCAATGCCAGCTTCGCCCATGCCAGCACCCGGCCCGGGCCGCTGGCCTTCGTCGGCCAGTCCGGCGCACTTACCACGGCGCTGCTGGATTGGTCGGCCCAGCAAGACATCGGCTTCTCGCATTTCGTGTCGCTGGGCAACACTCTCGACCTCAGCTTTGCCGAGCTGCTGGAACATCTCGCGGCCGACGAAGGCACAAAAGCGATCCTGCTCTACATGGAGTCGTTGCGCGACGGTGCAGCGTTCCTCAGGGCCGCTGCAGCGGCCACGGCGGTCAAGCCGGTGCTGGTGGTCAAGAGCGGGCGGGGCGCGGAAGGGCAACGCGCGGCGGCGTCGCACACCGGCGCGCTGGCCGGCAGCGATGCCGTCTACGAGGCGGCCTTCAGGCGTTGCGGCGTGCTGCGCGTCGACAGCACGCGCGAGCTGTTCGATGCCGCGGAAGTGCTGGCGCGCTGCCGGCCCGTGCGAGGCCGCCGCCTTGCCATCGTCACCAACGGTGGCGGACCGGCCATCCTCGCCACCGATGCCCTGGTGGGCCGCGGTGGCCAGCTGTCGAGGCTGTCGCCCGACACCCTGCAGACGCTCGATGCCGTGCTGCCGCCGTTGTGGTCGCGCGGCAACCCGGTGGACATCGTGGGCGACGCCCCGCCGGAGCGTTACGCGGCAGCGCTCAGTGCCGTACTTGCCGATCCGGCAGCCGACGCCGTGCTGCTGATGCACGCGCCGACGGCCATCGTGTCCGCCACGCGTATTGCCGAGGTCTGCCTGCCGCTGCTGCGCGACAGCTCGCGGCCCGTCCTCACCTGCTGGATGGGCGGCGACGCCGTTGCCGAGGCCCGGCGGCTCAGCCTTGCTGCGGGGCTGCCCTCGCTGCACACGCCGGAGGAAGCCGTGGAGGGTTTCCTGCTGGCGGCGCGGCGCGATGCCGTGCGTGCCGCCCCCGCAGAAGGGAAGGGGCTGCTGGGGCCGGCCGTGGGCCGGCAATTGCGTGAACTGCTGCAACCCGACCTTGCCGCCGGTGGCTGGTTGGCCCCGCAGCGGGTGGCGCAGCTGCTGGATCTTGCCGGCCTGCCGCGCATCGCGTCCTTCGAGCTGCCCGATGCCGATGCCGTCGTCGCGACCGCCGCCCGGCAGCCCGGAACACTGCAATGGGTTCTCAAGCTGCGCTCACCGGACGTCCTGCACAAGAGCGACGTCGGTGGTGTCTGCACCGGGCTGCGGCTGGATGAGCTCGAGGCGGCTGCGCGGCGCATGCAGGACGCGCTGCGGCACCACCTGCCCGGTGCGCGGCTTGAGGGTTTCACCCTGCAGCCGCAGCTGGATCTCGCCGCCTGGCAAGAACTGCTGGTCGGCCTGTCCCACGATGCCATCTTCGGGCCCGTGCTGGTGTTTGCCGCCGGCGGCGTGGCCGTCGAGGTGCTGGCCGACCGGGCCGTGGATCTGGTGCCGGTGGATGAGTCCGGGGCCACGGCACTGGTGGCGCGCACACGCGTCTCCCGCCTGTTGCAGGGTTACCGCAACCGGCCTGCCGCGGACCATGCTGCCCTGTGCCGCGCGATACGCATCGTTTCGGAACTCTGCCAATGGTTGCCGGAACTCCGGGAGCTGGACCTCAATCCGCTCTGTGCCGGGCCCCAGGGCGTGGTCGTGCTCGATGCCAGGTTGCGCCTGGCCGCGCCAGCAGCCGCGACCTGATCCGGGTTTGCACGGATACGAGCGGCCGGCCGCGTCTCTGCATACTCGCGGCGTGGTCACTTCCGCGCGCAAGATCCTCGTCATGCTTGATCTGGGCTCGCCCAGATGCGGGTCGGTCGCAGCGGCGGCGCGGCGCGCCTTCGGCGACGAACCTTCCAGCCTCGAGCTCTACCATTGTGGCGAGCAGCCGGTGCTGTCCCCCGGTTGGGCGGACCACGGCAGCAGCACGCGTGTCTACGATGACCTGCTCCGGGGCAGGCAACTGGCCGACCTCGAGCGCTTGGCGGACCGCCTGCGGTCCTCCGGCCAGCCTGTCAGTGTCACCACCGAGCCCGGCACAGCCAGCGACGACACGATCCGCGCCCATTGGGAAGCGACCGCACCCGACCTGATCGTCAAGGAAGGGGGCGACCCGGTGGCACCGCGCCCGGGCTGGCTCCAGCGCACGGATGATCTGCTCCTAAGACATTGTGCCTGTCCCTTCCTGCTCGTTGGCGCCGCTAGCATGGGAAAATTTACATGATAAAGCCCGTCCCACGACTCCGGTTCCTTCCTGCCACGCTCGCCCTTGCACTGCTGTGCATGGGGGACGCGCCGGCGTCTGCCGCTGAGGCCCGCGACGCACGCGACGAGTTGCGCGACGTGTTCTCGCGCACGGCCGATGCACGGCGGGGTGCGACGGTCTACCGCGCCTGCCTGCGATGCCACGGTGCCGACGGCAATGGCACGCCCGGGGCGCAGGTGCCGGTCATTGCCCAGCAGCACACCCGCGTGCTCGCCAAGCAGCTGGTGGATTACCGCCATGCCGAGCGCTGGGACCTGCAGATGGAAGCCGTCGCCACGCAACACCACCTTGATGACACCCGCGCCATCGCCGATGTCGCCGCCTACGTGAGTGGCCTGCCCCGCACCGGGCCCCGCGGCCAGGGCAGCGGCGCCAGCCTTGACGCGGGCCGGCGCCTCTACGCCCAGCAGTGCCTGGGCTGCCATGGGGCCGAGGGCGAGGGCAATGGCGTGCTGCTGGTGCCGCTGCTGGCCGGCCAGCACTACAACTACCTGTTGCGGCAGTTCCTCGACACCGTCGAAGGGCGCCGCCCCAACATGCCGCCACCACACCCGCAGTTGCTCTCGCCGCTGGGCAAGGACCAACTTGACGGGCTCGCAGACCACCTTTCACGCCTGCAGCCTGCGCGCCACCAGGCTGCCCCCTGAATCCGGAGCCGTTCATGATGAAGAATACGGTCAATGCCCCGCAGATCCGCGGGCGCCTGCTGTCGCGTCGCAGCGAGCTGCGCCAGCGCCTTGACCGGGTGGAGGCGGACCGCAGCCACCGCAGTGCGCCGCTGAGCGCGGATTTCGAGGAGCAGGCCACCGAGCGCGAGAACGATCCGGCGCTCGAAGCGATCGCCGCGAGCGCAGGGGGTGAGCTTGCTGCCATCGAACATGCACTCGAACGTATCGACGCGGGCCTGTTCGGACGCTGTGAAAAGTGCGGCGACCCGATCGACCTGCAGCGGCTCGATGCCGTGCCGCAGGCCGTGACCTGCCGCCGCTGCCTCTGAGGTCCCCTGACCGGCCTTCAGGGCAGCAGCTGGCGGATCAACGCCAGCAGCTGCTCGGCGTGGATCGGTTTGGCGATCCGGTGCAGGCTTGCATCCTCGGGGATCTGCTGCACACCAGGTGAAGTATCCCCGGACACCAGGATTGCCGGCAGCGTCGCGCCATGGCGCGCACGCAGTGCGCGGATCACATCCAGGCCACTTTCGCCGGCGCCGAGGTGGTAGTCGGTGATCAGCAGTTCAGGCGATGACCCGGTGGTGGCATTGAGCGCCTGCAGCAGCGAGGCGGCAGCGGTCACCTGGAAGCCCTCCAGTTTCAGCAGCAGGCGGGTGGCGTTGCGCACGCCCTCGTCGTCCTCCACCAGCAGGATACGCCTTGCCCGGGCGCCGCCCGGGGTGGCCGTCGCGGATGCCACCGCCGCTGGGCCAGGAGGCGGGTCGTCGCGCCATGCGGGCTCTCCAGCGGCCAGCGGGACACACACGGCGAAGCTGGAGCCCTTGCCGGGTACCGTATCGACCTCAAGCCGCAGGCCCAGCAGCTTGAGCAGGCGCGCGACGATCGACAGGCCCAGGCCATAACCCTCACGGCTGACGCCCGGGACCGGGGCGACCTGGTAGAACTCCTCGCAGATGGAGCCCAGGTGCTCGGCGGCAATGCCCACGCCGGTATCCCGCACCTCGATCCGCAGCCCCTCTGCCACAGGCTGGCAGTGCAGCCGGACCTCACCCTCCCGCGTGTACTTGAGCGCATTCGACAGCAGGTTGCGCAGCACGGCACCGAGCATGGCCCGGTCGCTGTGCACCCGGTGGGGCGCTGCCGTGACGAACAGCCGCAGGTCCCTGGCCTGCGCGACCGGCCCGAATTCGCGCTGCAGTTCCTCGAAGAGCCCGTCCAGCGCAAAGTCGCCCATGTCGGCCTTGACCGCGCCGGACTCCAGCTTGCTGATGTCGAGCAAGGCGTTGAGCAGCCGCGACATGGACGCGATGGCCTGTTCCTGCAATGCCAGCGCGTCGGCGGCGTCGGTGTCACGCACCATGCGGCGCAGGCTGCCATTGAGCAGGCCGAGCGATTGCAGGGGCTGGCGCAGGTCATGGCTCGCCGAGGCCAGGAACCGGGTCTTGGCCGCATTGGCACGCTCCGCGGCCTGGCGTGCCTGCAGCAGGGAGCGCTCCGCGTCGCGCTGCCGCGAGACGTCACGGATCACCGCCGCCACCAGCGGCGCCTCGCCCGTGTCGAGTGCGCTGAGGCTGATCTCGACCGGGAACTCGTGGCCCGCGGCGTGCAGGCCGACGAGCTCCATGGCGCCACTGCCCATCGGGCGCACCGCGTGACGCTCGCTCGCGAAACGCAGCCGGTGTGCGGCGTGTGCGCCGCGCAGTCGTGCCGGCAGCAGCATCTCGACGGGTTGGCCCAGCAGTGCATCCGGCGCGTGCCCGAACACGGCGCGCATGTGGTCATTGGCAAACAGCACGAGGCCCGCGGCATCAACGATGACCAGTGCATCCGGCGCCGCCTGCAGCGCCCCCGCGAGCACGGCTTGCGACAGCATGGGCAGCTGCCGCGGCTTCAGGACAGTTCCAGCGTCATGCGGACCAGTTGGGCCAGCGATGACGCCTGCATCTTCTCCATGACGCGCGCCCGATGGATCTCGATCGTGCGCTGGCTGAGGCCCAGGTCGACGGCCATCAGCTTGTTGGGACGGCCACGCGTCATCAACTGCAGCACCTCGCGTTCGCGGGGCGTGAGAGTCTCGAGGCGGGCGCGGATCTTGTCCTGCTGCTGCAGTTCGGCGCGGTTCTCGCGGTCGCGCTGCAGTGCCTTCTGGATGCGGTCGAGCAGGTCCTGGTCGCGGAACGGCTTCTGCAGGAAGTCGAAGGCGCCATGCTGCATCGCCTCGACGGCCATGGGCACGTCGCCATGGCCGGTGACGAAGATCACCGGGATGACCGCGCCGCGCAGGTTCAGTTCATGCTGCAGTTCCATGCCGCTCATGCCGGGCATGCGCACATCGAGCACCATGCAGCCGGGCTGCTTCGGATCCCAGGCAGCCAGGAACTCTGCGGCTGAGCCGAAGGTGCGGCACTCCAGGCCCACCGACTTCAGCAGCAGACGCAGCGACGACCTGACGGCCTCGTCGTCATCGACGACGATCACGGTTTCGGGGAGCGGCTTCATGGCGGGTCGGTGCCTTCCTCGGTCGGTAACCTCAGGAAGAATACTGCACCACCGCCGTCCGCGGCACGGTAGCCGAGTTGTCCCATGTGGGCCCGCGCGATGGTGCGGCTGATCGCCAGCCCCAGGCCCGTTCCCTCGAGCTTGGTCGTGTAAAAAGGATCGAAGATCCGCGCTGCAAGATCATCCGGCACTCCCGGACCGTGGTCGCGCACCTGGACCTCCACCTCTCCATCATCGGACAGCCAGGTGCGGACCTCCACTTCACGGCGGGCCCCGGGTGTGCTGTCCAGCGCATCGATGGCATTGCGCAGCAGGTTCAGCAGCACCTGCTGCACCTGCACCTTGTCGATGCTCACCCGGGGCAGTCCGGCCGCGCAGTGCAATGCCAGGGACACGCCGCGTTGGCGCAGGTCCGTGGCCGCCAGCGAAGGCAGTTCCGCGACCACTGCGTTCAGATCGGTGCTGCTGCGCTGGGCCTTGCGGCCGCCCATCAGGTAGCGCAGGCGGTGGATGATCTCGCCCGCGCGCAGCGCCTGCGACGCGATCTGCCGCAAGGCATCGTGCACTTCGGCGATGTCCGCATCGGGCCCCTGCAGCATGCGGTCGCAGGCCTGCGCATAGGTGGCGATGGCCGACAGGGGCTGGTTGAGTTCATGGGCCACGCCGGCCGCCATTTCGCCCAGGGCGGCAAAACGCGCCACCTGCGCCAGATGCTCCTGGGCCCGCTGGTTCTCGGCCTCCACGGCCCGCTGCACGGTCAGGTCGTGCACGAAGCCGACAAAGTGCGGCGGGTCCGAGCCAGCGACTTCGCCGATCGACAGGCGCGCCGGGAAGCGCGAGCCATCGGCCTTCAGCGCCTCGACTTCGCGGCAGGTGCCGATCACGTGCGGGCGTCGCGTCTCCAGGAACCGCTGGATGAAACCGTCGTGCTGCTGTGCCATGTCCGGCGGCATGAGCATGCTCACGTTGCGGCCGATCGCCGTTTCGGCGCGGTAGCCGAACAGCCTCTCGGCAGCGCAGTTCATGGCCTCTATCGTGCCGCGGTGGTCGATGGTGATGATGGCGTCGACGGCGGCATCCAGCAGAGCCTGGAAGGCGCCCGACCCCGTGACGGGATGGTTCATGGGCGCGCATTGCAACAATGTTCATCCGGCAGGGCGTTAAGTAGTTTCCGCAGCAGCGGTTGCCACCGATAATGCGGCCCCATTTTTCGTTGCAGGACCTGCGCCATGGCATCGCTCTCCGCACTGCTGGCCGAACGCTATGGCGCGGAGCAGCCCGCCGCAGCCTTGCCGGACCACCCGCTGCTCACGCAATTGTTGTCGCACCGCTCCGTTCGCGCCTACCTCGAACAGCCGCTGCCGGCAGGCACGCTCGAAGCCTTGGTGGCGGCGGCACAGTCCGCTTCGACCTCGTCCAACCTGCAGACCTGGAGTGTTGTCGCCGTGCAGGATCCGGCGCGCAAGGCCCGTCTGGCGCGCCTGGCCTCGGACCAGGCCCAGATCCATGCCGCGCCCCTGTTCCTCGTCTGGCTGGCGGACCTGGCGCGCCTGCGGCAGATGGCGGGTGCGCAGGAGGCGCAGGCCGAAGGCACCGACTTCCTCGAGGCTTTGCTGGTGGCGGTCATTGATGCCGCACTCGCGGCGCAAAACGCCCTGGTCGCGGCAGAGGCGTTGGGGCTTGCCGGCGTCTACATTGGCGCCATCCGCAACCAGCCTGAGGCCGTTGCTGCGGAGTTGGGCCTGCCGGCCGGCGTGCTGCCGGTCTTCGGCATGTGCATCGGCTTTGAGGATCCGGCGCGTGCCGCAGCGATCAAGCCGCGCTTGGCGCAGGCCGCGGTGCTGCACCATGAGCACTACGACCAGGCGGCGCAGTTGCCAGCAGCGGGGCGCTACGATGCGCGCATGCAGGCCTTCTACCAGCAGCAGGGCATGAAGCAGTCCAGCTGGCTGCGTGCCTGCGTCGCGCGCATGCGTGATGCCGCGGCGCTGCACGGTCGCGAGCATCTGGCGGCGGCCCTCCAGCGGCTGGGCTTTCCCCTGCGTTGACCGGTCGCGCGGTTCGTATATACTCGCGGCCCCGCAACGCACTGGGTAACACCGGGACGTCGCGGGGGACGCAGTCGTGATGCTTCAGGCATGGCCCACCGGCTCCGCATGAAGTATCATTGCAGCACGTCGCGCCGCGGCACCGGGCATTGCGCCCGTAGCTCAGTTGGATAGAGCATCGGCCTTCTAAGCCGAGGGTCGCAGGTTCGATTCCTGCCGGGCGCGCCAAGCTGGTAGCTGCGTGGTTTTATGGTGGACGTAGCTCAGCTGGTAGAGTCCCGGATTGTGATTCCGGCTGTCGCGGGTTCGAGTCCCGTCGTCCACCCCACCCATTTCAGGAAAATGGGCCGTTAGCTCAGTTGGTAGAGCAGTTGACTCTTAATCAATTGGTCGTAGGTTCGAATCCTACACGGCCCACCACCCCAAGGGCCCACCTTCACCGGTGGGCCCTTTCCATTTCTGCGGGGTGGGCCGGGCACTTTCGCCCCTGGCTGGCGTAGCATCGGCGGCGGGGGGCTCATGAAGCCATACAAGACTTCCTCGCTGGACATCGCCGCACTGGCCAAGGTTTCGCAGGCCACGGTTTCCCGCGCGCTGCGCAACAGTCCGCAGGTCCGGCCGGAAACCCGCGCGCGCATCCTGCAGATCGCCCGCGACCTGAACTACAAGACCGACCGCAGCGCCGCCGGCCTGCGCACCGGGCGCAGCAACACGCTGGCGCTGCTGCTGTTCGAAGAGACTCCCAACGAAGCGCAGGTCAATCCGTTCTTCCTGACGATGCTGGGCCAGATCACCCAGGCGGCGGCGCGCCGCGGCTATGACCTGCTGGTGTCCTTCCAGCAGTTCAGCGAGGACTTCCACACCGACTACGAGGTGAGCCGCCGCGCCGACGGCCTGATCCTCCTCGGCTATGGCGACTACCTCACCTACGCCACGAGGCTCCAGCGTCTTGCCGACAGCGGGGCCCATTTCGTGCTCTGGGGCCCGGCCCTTGAAGACCAGCCCGGCCACTTCGTGGCCTGCGACAATTTCGCCGGTGCGCGGATGGCCACCGAGCACCTGCTGTCGCTGGGGCGCCGCAGGCTTGCGTTCGTGGGCGGTGTCACCGAGGACTATCCGGAGTTCCGGCTCCGCTACCAGGGGCATCTGGCCGCGCTGGAAGCCGCCGGGCTGCGCGCCGATCCGCGCCTGCAGCACACGGCGCGCAGCGAGGAGGCGGACGGGGAGGCCGCCGTGGCCCACTGGGCGCGCAAGCGTCTGGCCTATGACGGCGTGGTCTGTGCCAGCGACCTGATCGCCCTGGGCGTGATGCGGGGTCTGCAGCAGCGCGGCCGGCGTGTGCCGCAGGACGTGGCCGTGGTCGGTTTCGACGACGTGGCTTTCGCCAGCCACGTGAGCCCGCCACTGACCACGGTGCGCCAGGACACCCGCGCCGCGGGCGAACGCCTGGTCGACAACCTCATCCGCCTGATCGAAGGCGAGCCCGTCAGCTCGCAGCTGATCGCCCCGCAGCTGATGGTCAGGCAGTCCTGTGGGGGTCGTCCACCCGCAGGCTGAACAGGCCCGCCAGCACCAGGCCCAGGCCGCCGGTCACCAGGGCCGGCATCGGGTCACCGTCGAACAGCACGCGCACCATCACGCCCAGCACGCTGGCGGCGATGATCTGCGGGATCACGATGAAGAAGTTGAAGATGCCCATGTACACGCCGATCTTGGACGACGGCAGGCTGGCGGACAGGATCGCGTAGGGCAGGGAAAGGATCGATGCCCAGGCGATGCCCACGCCGGCCATGTTGAGCAGCAGCCAGCGCGGATCGTCCACCACGGCGATGCCGGCAAGGCCAAGGCCACCCAGCAGCAGGCACAGCAGGTGCGTGCCGCGCCGGCCGAGCCAGCGCGCCAGCAGCGGCAACAGCAACGCCGTCACGGCGGCAAAGCCGCTGTAGGCCGCGAACAGGATGCCGACCCAGTTGGCGCCCTCGTTGTAGGCGGCCGATGCGGCGTCGGTGGTGCCATACAGGTGCCGCGTCACGGCCGGCGTGGTGTAGATCCACATCGCGAACAGGCCGAACCAGGTCAGGCACTGCACCACGGCCAGTTGGCGCATGGCCCGCGGCATGCGGTACAGGTCGTCGATGATGCTGCCCAGCATGCCGTCGTCAGCCTGGGCCGCGCCCCCGTGCCTGCCGCGCTGCAGTGCCACCCACCCCTGCAGGAGACCGAAAGCGGTCGCGCCACCGCTGACGATGTGGAGCTGCTGCTCCAGGCCCGAGACCCACACAGCCACGCTGCCAGCCACGCCCGCCACCGTCCACGGCAGGGCGCGGCGCCACAACTGCGCACTGCTGCAGCCCGGTGGCAGCGGCGGCTCATGGGCCGCGAACACCTGCACCTGTTCCGGCGGATACTCGCGCGTGGTGGACACCGTCCACAGCACTGTGACCAGCAGCACGCCGGCACCGAGGTAGAACGACCAGCGCACCGCGTCCGGCACCTCGCCAGCCGCCGCCACGCTGCTGACGCCGCCCCATTCGCTGAGCAGCCACGGCAGCGCCGAGGCCACCACGGCGCCCACGCCGATGAACAGGCTCTGCATGGCGTAGCCGAAGCTGCGCTGCCGGTCCGGCAGCACGTCGCCCACCAGCGCGCGGAAGGGCTCCATCGAGATGTTGATCGAGGCGTCCAGCAGCCAGAGCATCAGGGCCGCGAACCACAGCGTGGGGCTGTGCGGCATGATGAACAACGCCGCCGTGGTGAGCACGGCGCCCCACAGCAGGTAGGGCCGGCGGCGTCCCAGACGTCCCCAGGTACGGTCGCCCAGATGGCCGATCAGTGGCTGCACGATCAGTCCGGTGAGTGGGGCAGCGAGCCACAGCAGCGGCAGGTCCTCGACCGAGGCGCCGAGGGTCTGGAAGATGCGGCTGACGTTCGCGTTCTGCAGGCCGAAGGCGAACTGGATGCCCAGGAAGCCGAAGCACAGACTGAACACGCGCCAGAAGCCCAGGGCCGATCGTTCCTGCATGGTCGCTCCCCCCCGGTTCGTGGATGACCGGTTCGTGGCCACTGTACGTCATGCAATCGTATTCAGGCAGCCCTGCGGCTGCGCTGTCTGGCATCCATGGCCGGGATTTGCCAACGTCGCACACCATGCACAACACACCTGTCGCCGCTGGCGCCGTCGACCGCGACTGGTGGCGCGGCGCTGTCATCTATCAGGTCTATCCGCGCAGCTTCGCCGACAGCAACGGCGATGGCACCGGTGATCTGCCGGGCATTCTCGCGCGGCTGGACCACATCGCCTCCCTGGGCGTCGATGCCATCTGGATCTCGCCGTTCTTCAAGTCGCCGATGAAGGACTTCGGCTACGACATCAGCGACTACCGGCAGGTCGATCCGGTCTTCGGGACGTTGGCGGATTTTGACCGCCTCGTGGCCGGCGCCCATGCGCGCGGCATCAAGGTCATCATCGACCAGGTGCTCAGCCATACCTCGGACGAGCACGAGTGGTTCAAGGCCAGCCGCGCTTCACGGGAGGGCGACAAGGCCGATTGGTACGTCTGGGCCGACCCACAGCCGGATGGCTCGCCACCCAACAACTGGTTGTCGATCTTCGGGGGCGCCGGCTGGCAGTGGGAGCCGCGGCGCCAGCAGTACTACCTGCACAACTTCCTGGTCAGCCAGCCCGACCTGAACTTCCACAATCCGCAGGTGGTCGAGGCGGTGCTCGATGCCATGGAGTTCTGGCTCAGGCGCGGCGTCGACGGCTTCCGCCTCGACGCCATCAATTTCTGCTTCCACGATCCACTCCTGCGCAACAACCCGGCCAAGCCGGCCGCGTTGCGCAAGGGTCGCGGCTATTCGGTCGAGAACCCTTACGCCTACCAGTACCATCTGTACGACAACACGCAGCCCGAGAACCTGCGGTTCCTTGAGCGTGTGCGGGCGTTGCTCGAGCGCTACCCCGGCGCCACGTCGCTGGGCGAAGTGTCCTGCGAAGACCCCATGGCGGCGATGGCCGATTACACCGCCGGGGGCCGGCGGCTGCACATGGTCTACAACTTCGAGCTGCTGGTGGACCAGTTCTCGACCCGGCACGTCCGCGAGGTCATCGAGGCGTTGGAAGCGCGTGGCGGCGACACCTGGCCCTGCTGGGCGGTCGGCAACCATGATGTCGCGCGTGTGGTCTCCCGCTGGGCACTGCCCGGTGCCGCGGCGGATCGCGCCAGGCTCTTCAACGCTTTCCTGCTGTCGCTGAAAGGCTCGGTGTGCAGCTTCCAGGGCGAGGAACTTGGCCTTGAAGAGGCCGACATCCCTTTCGAGAAGCTGCGCGACCCCTATGGCATCGCCTTCTGGCCCAGTTTCAAGGGGCGCGACGGGTGCCGCACGCCGATGCCCTGGTCCGCCGGTGCGGCGCATGCCGGCTTCACCACCGCCGACGAAGCGTGGCTGCCGGTGCCGGCGGCGCACCAGCGCCAGGCCGTCGACCTGCAGCAGCAGGAGCCGACGTCGGTGTTGCAGGCCTACCAGCGTTTCATCGCCTGGCGCCGCGACATGCCCGCGTTGCGTCGTGGCAGCCTGTGCTTCATCGACTCCCCGGAAGGCAGTCTGGCCTTTCTCCGCGAGCATTCAGGACAGTGTCTGCTGGCGGCCTTCAATTTCACCGGTGAAGACCAGCGCATCCTGCTGCCGGCAGACTGGGGCGTCGCTGCGGTGGTCCTGCAGGGCCACGGCTTTGCGCCGGTGGCGGTGCAGGACGGTGGCTTCATGCTGGCGCCGCTGCAGGCCGCCTGGCTGCAGCGGGCGCCCGTCGCCTGACTAGCGCGCCGTCAGCACGTGGTAGCCCCAGGCCGGCAGCGTCAGCGGCTGGCCCTCGGCCAGCGTGACCTGCTGGCCACTGGCGAAGTCGGTGTAGCGTCCCGGGAACAGCGTCTCCTTCAGCGTCACCGTGACCGGCTTGGCCGAGAAGTTGAAGACGCCCAGCAGCTTGCTGCCCTCCACCTGCCGCACGAAGCTGAAGACCTTGCCGGGCTCGCTGTTGGGCACATGCAGCATGGTGCCGCCCCAGGCGCCGTTGTGCAGCGCCGGCGTGTCCTTCTTCAGCTGCACCAGCCTCTTCAGGAATGCGCCGTTCGGGTGCTCGCGCCACTGGATCGGGTCGCGCTCGAAGAACAGCAGCATCTTCGGGTTGCCCGCTTCCTGCCCGTTGTAGATCAGCGGAATGCCGCGGGCGGTGAAGGTCAGCGCCATCGTCGCCGGCAGCGCGTCGCCAAAGGCCTTGAACTCCGTCGCGTGCCACGAGTTGTGGTCGTGGTTGCTGGTGAAGTTCATGCGCATGGCTTCGGCGGGCCAGGTGTTGTCATCCTGCGAGAAGTAGTCCACCAGCGGGCCGGCGCCGCTGCCTGAGGTCGCGCCGCGCAGCGCGTTGTACAGGCTCCAGGCATAGCTGGCATCGAAGGCACGCTGGTGCACGTCGCGGGTCTCGGCCTCGGCCAGCATGAACACCGGCTTGATGGCCTCCAGTTCCGCGCGCACGGCGTTCCAGAAGTCCAGCGGCACCATCGCGGCCGTGTCGCAGCGGAAGCCGTCGACACCGAGGTCGCGCACCCAGTACTTCATCGCCTCGGCCATCTCGCGGCGCATGGCCGTCTGGCTGTAGTCCAGGTCGATGATGTCGCTCCAGTCGAAGAAGCTGGTCGGGTGGAAATCGCCCTTGTAATCGCGGGCGTACCATTCCGGGTGGCTCTGCACCCACGGATGGTCCCAGGCGGTGTGGTTGGCGACCCAGTCGAGGATGACGTAGAGGCCTTCGGCATGCGCGGCATCGACGAAGGACTTGAAGTCCGCCGTGGTGCCGAACTCCGGGTTCACGCCCTTGTAGTCCGTCACCGAGTAGGGGCTGCCCAGCGTGCCCTTGCGGTTCTTCTCCCCGATGGGGTGGATGGGCATCAGCCACAGCACGCGCACGCCCAGCGCCTTGAGGCGCGGCAGTTCGCGCTGCGCGGCCGCCAGGGTGCCCTCCGGCGTGAACTGGCGGATGTTCACCTGGTACAGCGTGGCATCGCGGCTCCACGACGGCGGCTCGACCTGCACGAACGGGCGCGGTGTGTACGGGTCGACCGTGGCCTCGGCCGGCGGCGCGGCCTGCTGGCAGCCGGCGAGCGCCAGCAGGGCCAGGGAACACAGGGTGGCAAAGGTCTTGCGCATGCGTGGTCTCCTCAGCGGGGGATGGGCGGTACCGTGGGCGCCAGGCGCCGCTCGAGTTCCTCAAGCGGCACGCCACGTGTTTCCGGCACCAGGAACACGACCCACAACAGCTGCAGCACCATCATGCCGCAGAAGAACAGGAACACCGTGGCCGGGGCCAGCGCGGCCACCATCACCGGGAAGGCACTGGTGAGCAGCGCGGCGAACACCCAGTGCGTGGAGCTGCCGAGTGCCTGTCCGGCGGCACGGTGCTGCTGCGGGAAGATTTCCGAGATGAACACCCAGATCACCGTGCCCTGGCCGATGGCATGCGCGGCGATGAAGGCGAAGATGCAGGCGGGCACGATGGCGTGGTGGCCACTGTGGAAGGCCCAGGCCGTGAGTCCCAGCGAGACGATATAGCCCACCGAACCGATCAGCAGCAGCGTGCGCCGTCCCAGACGGTCGATGAGCCACAGCCCCAGTCCGGTGAACAGCAGGTTGGTGACACCGATGCCGACCGACTGCAGCAGCGCCGCCTGGCTCCCCAGTCCGGTCATCTCGAAGATGCGCGGCGCGAAATACAGGATGGCGTTGATGCCGGAGAGCTGGTTGAAGAACGCCACCAGGAAAGCGAGCATCAAGGGGCGTCGCAGGCGTGGGCTCCACAACCCCGACCCCGGGACGGCACGGCCCGCTGCGCTCCCGCCAAGCGCCGGCCCGGCGCGTCCGGCCTCCCGCTGGGCGATCCAGCGCGGGCTTTCCGGAATGCGCAGGCACAGCAGCGTGTAGACCAGCGCCGGGGCCGCCGCCACACCCAGCATCCAGCGCCAGGCCTGCTCGCCGACACCGGCCAGCAGGGCGTTGGACAGGAAAGCGACGAGAATTCCGAACACGATGTTGAACTGGAACAGCGCCGTCAGCCGGCCGCGCCACGCCGGGGGCGCGATCTCGGTGATGTACAGCGGCGCCACCACGGTCGAAAAGCCGATGCCCAGGCCCCCCAGGAACCGGGCGATGCCAAAGGACCATGGGTCATTGGCCAGTGCCGACCACAGTGCCGAGACGCAATAGAGCAGGCCCACGAACAGCAGCGTGGCCCGGCGCCCGTAGCGGTCCGCGGGCCAGGCGCCGGCCATCGCGCCGACCACGGTGCCATAGAGGGCGGTGCCCATCACCACGCCATGCGCGGCGGGACTCAAGCGCCACAGCGACTGCAGCGTCTGCTCGGCGCCGGAGATGACCACGGTGTCGAAGCCGAACAGGAAGCCGGCCAGGGCCGAGACGATCGACCACGTGAAGATGCGTGCGTTCAAGGCTGCCCCCTCGCGGTCTGTTGCCGCGCTGTCGACCCGTCGCCGGCCGCTCCGGAACGATGCAGGGTCTCCTGCAAAAAAGAAAAGCCCCCGGACGAGGGGGATCGCCGGGGGCTTGAACACCAGAAGGGGTCGGGGGGGTGACCATGTTCCACTGGCGCCGGGCGTGGCCCGGACGTTGCGAACGATACAGAGGGCTATGCCGCTTGTCCAGTGAATACGATTGCAATCGAGGCGCCACGCGGTGCGGAGCACGGCCGGCGGCAGTAGTGTCGCGTCACGGCGATCCGCCGCGCCACCTGCCTGGAGTCCCCATGCCCGTCTCCCTGAGCGTCCGCATCGCGCACGCGTGGGTGCCCGTGCTGCTGGTGCTTGCCGCGGCCTTGTCCTTGCCGGTGGCGGCCCAGTCGGCGCGTGTGGCCGGGCTGGATTCCCCCTCCGGCGCCCTGCAGCTCTCGGTCTGGTTGAGCGGCGAGGGCCGGCCCGGTTACAGCCTGTCGCGCCAGGGCACGCCGGTCATCGACGAGTCGCGTCTCGGCTTCCTGCTGGCGGACGCCCCCAAGCTGGAACGCAACTTCCGCTTCACCAAGGCTGACCGGCGCGAGTCCGACAGCCAGTGGGAGCAACCCTGGGGCGAGCGCCGCCTGGTGCGCGACCGTTACCGCGAGTTGCGCGTGCGCTTCACCGAGTCCAGCGGCGCCCGCCGCGATCTCGATGTCGTGTTCCGCCTGTTCGACGAGGGGCTGGGCTTCCGCTACGAGTTCCCCGACCAGCCGCAGTTGCAGGACGTCGCCATCACCGACGAGCTCACGGAGTTCGCGCTGGCGGGGCAGGGGGCCACCGCCTGGTGGGTCCCAGCGGGCGAGTGGAACCGCTACGAGTACCTCTACAACCGCACGCCGCTGGCCGAGGTCGGCCAGGCGCATACGCCGCTGACCGTGCGGCGCGCCGATGGGCTGCATCTGGCTTTCCACGAGGCCGCGCTGGTGGACTACTCGGCGATGTGGCTGCGCCGTGTCGAAGGCCAGCGGCTCAAGGCCACACTCTCGCCCGCCGCCGAGGGGCCACGCGTGCGCCGCCGCGCGCCCTTCGCCACGCCCTGGCGCACGGTGCAGGTGGCCACCACGGCCGCCGCGCTGTACGAGGGCACGGACCTCACCCTCAACCTCAACGAGCCCAACCAGCTGCCGGACATCCGCAGCTGGTTCACGCCGCACAAGTACGTCGGCGTCTGGTGGGAAATGCACCTCGACACGGCCAGCTGGGCTTCCGGTGCCAAGCATGGCGCCAACACCGCCAACGTCCGCCGCTACATCGACTTCGCGGCCCGGCATGGCTTCCGGGGCGTGCTGGTGGAGGGCTGGAACCTGGGTTGGGACGGCGACTGGGCCCACGACGGCAAGGATTTCGATTTCACGCGGGCCTACCCGGACTTCGATCTCGAGGCCCTGGCGTCCTATGCGCGCCATCTGGGCGTGCGCCTGATCGGCCACCATGAGACCTCCGCCAACATCGCCCACTACGAACCGCAGCTGCCGGCGGCGCTCGACCTCTATGCCACGCTGGGGGTCGACGCCATCAAGACCGGCTACGTCGCCGATGCCGGCGGCGTCCAGGCACGCGGCGCCGATGGCCGCATCCGTTTCGAGTGGCATGACGGCCAGGCCATGTCGCGCCACCACCTGCACGTGGTGCAGGAGGCCGCGAAGCGCCGCATCGCCATCAATCCCCACGAGCCGATCAAGGACACCGGCCTGCGCCGGACCTGGCCGAACTGGGTGTCCCGCGAGGGGGCACGCGGCATGGAGTACAACGCCTGGGGCGTGCCGCCCAATCCGCCGGGCCACGAGGCCACGTTGTTCTTCACCCGCATGCTGTCGGGGCCGATGGATTTCACGCCCGGCGTGCTCAGCCTGAAGGGCCGCAACGGCGTGCCCCTGCAGTCCACACTGGCCAAGCAGCTGGCGCTGTACGTGGTGCTCTACAGCCCGATCCAGATGGCCGCCGACCTGCCGGAACACTACGAGGCCGAGCCCGGCGCCTTCCAGTTCATCAAGGACGTGCCGGCGGACTGGGAACACACCCGCGTGCTCGACGGCGCCGTGGGCGAGTACGTGGTCGTCGCCCGGCAGGAGCGCGGTGGCCGTGACTGGTACCTGGGCGCCGTCACCGACGACCGCCGGCGCCGGGTGGCCGTGACGCTGGATTTCCTCGAGCCGGGCCGCGACTACGAGGCCCAGGTCTATCGCGACGGGCCGGTTGCCGGCTGGCGCAACAACCCGCGCGACCTGCGCATCGAGACCCGCCGTGTGCGCCACGGCCAGCGTTGGGAGGTCGCCATGGGCGAGGGGGGCGGGCAGGCCGTCAGGTTCCGGGCCCTGCCATAGCTGGCCGCACGGTGGTCGGCGTGGGTATACTCCGCGGTTTACCGCCGGGCGAACGGGCTTTACAGGTCGGGGCCGGGCGAAAGTGGCGAAACTGGTAGACGCGCTGGATTTAGGTTCCAGTGGGGCAACCCGTGAGAGTTCGAGTCTCTCCTTTCGCACCAGTGCGCCGGCGGGCTGAGTATCAGGTACAGGAACCAGACGAATGCAAGTGACCGTCACCAACACTTCGGGGCTCGAGCGCCGCATCGAGATCACCCTGCCCAGCACCCGCGTGGCGGGTGAGGTCGAGCGCCGCCTGCGCGACTACTCCCGCACGGCGCGCATCAAGGGCTTCCGGCCCGGCAAGGTGCCCTTCAATGTCATCAAGCAGCAGTTCGGCGGCCAGGCCCGCGGTGAGGTCGTCAACGACCTGATCCGCAGCAGCTATGGCGAGGCCCTCAGCAAGAACCAGCTGCGCCCCGTTGGCGACCCGCGTATCGAGCCCATCGCCCTCGACGAAGGCGGCGACCTCCAGTTTGCGGCCCTCATCGAAGTGTTCCCGCAGTTCACGCTGGCGCCGCTCGAGTCGCTCACCGTGGAACGCCAGGTGGTCGACATCACCGAGGCCGATGTCGACGCCATGATCGAGTCGATGCGCAAGCAGCGCACCGATTACCGCGAAGTGTCGCGCCCGGCCCAGGCCGGTGACCGCGTCACCGTCGATTTCCTCGGCAAGCGCGACGGCACGCCCTTCGACGGCGGCGCCGGCACCGACACGCCCTTCGTGCTGGGTGCAGGGCGCGCCATCGCCGACTTCGAGACCGCACTCACCGGCATGTCCGCCGGCGAGAGCAAGACGGCCCCGGTGACCTTCCCTGAAAACTACGGCGCCAAGGAGCTGGCCGGCCAGCAGACCGAGTTCGACCTCACCTGCAAGAAGGTCGAGGAGCCGGTCCTGCCCGAGGTCAACGACGAGTTCGCCAAGGCCTTCGGCATCGAGGAGGGCGGCGTGGAGCGCCTGCGCGAGGAAGTGCGCAAGAGCATGGAGCGCGAGGCCGCCGAGGCCATCCGCACGCGCGTGCGCAATGTGGTGTTCGATGCCCTGCAGGCGGCCAACCCGGTCGAGCTGCCGCGCGCCCTGGTCAACGACCAGATCCAGTCGCTGCAGCTTGAAATGATGCAGCGCATGGGCGCCCGCGACGCCAACCAGATCCCCCCTCGCGAGCCCTTCGAAGAGCCGGCCCGCCGCCGCGTGGCGCTGGGACTGCTGCTGGGTGAGGTCATCAACACGCAGGGCCTCAAGCTCGACCGCGAGCGCGTTGCCGAGCGTCTCGAAGAGCTCTGTTCGGCCTACCCGAACCCGGAGGAAGTCCGCCGCAGCTACCTCTCCAACCCGGACGCGCTGCGCCAGCTCGAGGCCGCCGTCCTCGAGGATCAGGCCGTTGACTTCGTGCTCTCCAAGGCACAGGTCACCGACATGCCGCAGAGCTTCACCGAGGTGACGGGTTTCGGCCGCCAAGGCTGAACCCCGCCCAAGGAACCTGGCCATGAACGAACGTGCCCTGAACCTGGTCCCGATCGTCGTCGAACAGACGGCGCGCGGGGAGCGCTCCTACGACATCTACTCGCGCCTGCTGAAGGAGCGCGTGGTGTTCGCCGTCGGTCCCGTCGACGACCACATGGCCAACCTCATCGTGGCCCAGTTGCTGTTCCTGGAGTCCGAGAATCCCGACAAGGACATCTCGCTCTACATCAACTCGCCCGGCGGCGTGGTCACGGCCGGCATGGCCATCTACGACACCATGCAGTTCATCAAGCCCGAGGTCTCCACGATCTGCGTGGGCCAGGCGGCGAGCATGGGGGCGGTGCTGCTGGCTGGTGGTGCCAAGGGCAAGCGCTATGCGCTGCCGCACTCCCGCATCATGATCCACCAGCCGTTGGGCGGTGCCGAAGGGCAGGCCACCGAAATGGAGATCCGCGTGCGCGAGATCCTGCGCATCCGCCAGGAACTCAATGCGGTACTCGCCCGGCACACGGGCCAGCCCATCGAAAAGATCAACCAGGATACGGACCGCGACAACTTCATGAATGCCGTCGAGGCGCAGGCCTATGGCCTCATCGACAGCCTGCTGCAGTCGCGGGCCGTGCTGGCGTCCTGACGCGCGAAACAAAAGCAGCCTTATGTCCTGCCACCCCCGTTGTGGGATGGCGGAACATGGCCGGGCGTAGTAAAAATTGCCCGACAGACAGGCGAGGGTGACCGAATGAGTGACGATCCGCGCGGCAAGGCAGACGACGGCAAGCTGCTGTACTGCTCCTTCTGCGGCAAGAGCCAGCATGAGGTCCGCAAGCTCATCGCCGGTCCCTCGGTGTTCGTCTGCGACGAATGCGTCGAGCTGTGCAACGACATCATCCGCGAAGAACTCGAGGACAAGGGCCAGGGCACGCGCGAGAAGCTGCCCAAGCCCCACGAGATCAAGGCGGTCCTCGACGAATACGTCGTCGGCCAGGAGCGCGCCAAGAAGACCCTCTCGGTCGCGGTCTACAACCACTACAAGCGCCTGCAGGCGCGTGCGTCCGGGGCCAAGGCCAAGGACGAGGTCGAGATCGCCAAGAGCAACATCCTGCTCATCGGCCCCACCGGCTCCGGCAAGACCCTGCTCGCCGAAACCATGGCGCGGCTGCTCAACGTCCCCTTCACCATCGCCGACGCCACCACGCTCACCGAAGCCGGCTATGTGGGTGAGGACGTCGAGAACATCATCCAGAAGCTGCTGCAGAAGTGCGACTACGACGTCGAGAAGGCCCAGCGCGGGATCGTCTACATCGACGAGATCGACAAGATCTCGCGGAAGGCCGACAACCCCTCCATCACCCGCGACGTGAGCGGGGAGGGCGTGCAGCAGGCGCTCCTCAAGCTGATCGAGGGCACGATCGCCTCGGTGCCGCCCCAGGGCGGGCGCAAGCACCCGAACCAGGACTTCGTGCAGGTCGACACGACCAACATCCTGTTCGTGTGCGGCGGCGCCTTCGACGGGCTGGAGAAGATCGTGCGCAACCGCACCGAGAAGACCGGCATCGGCTTCGGCGCCGAGGTGCGCTCGCCGGGCAACTCCAAGGCGATCTTCGACCTCCTCAACATGGTCGAGCCCGAGGACCTGATCAAGTACGGCCTGATCCCGGAGTTCGTCGGGCGCCTGCCGGTGGTGGCGGCGCTCGAGGAGCTCGACGAGCACGCGTTGATCCAGATCCTCACCGAGCCCAAGAACGCGCTCATCAAGCAGTACCAGCGCCTGTTCCAGATGGAAGGGGTCGAGCTCGAGGTGCGCACCGCCGCGCTCGGCGCGGTGTCGCGCCGGGCGCTCGCGCGCAAGACCGGCGCGCGCGGGCTGCGCTCGATCCTGGAGAACGTCCTGCTCGACACGATGTACGAACTTCCGACCCTCGAGAATGTCAGCAAGGTGGTGGTCGACGAGCAGATGATCCTCGCCGACGGCAAGCCGCTGCTGATCTACTCCGACCAGCAGAAAGTTGCCGGCTCGTCGGCCTAAGCCGCGCATTTCCTTGCGTTTGTTGCGTTGCGGCGCACGCCCGTTGCGTGTACGCTGGAGGCGTTGATTTCCACGCGGGAATCCACACATGTCCGACATGACCGAGACCCCGAGTACCCAATACCCCCTGCTGCCGCTGCGCGACGTGGTGGTGTTCCCCCACATGGTGATCCCGCTGTTCGTCGGGCGCGCCAAGTCGATCAAGGCCATGGAAACGGCCATGGAGGCGGGCAAGTCGATCCTGCTGGTGGCGCAGAAGTCGGCCGCCAAGGACGACCCCGGCCCCGAGGACATGTACGAGATCGGCTGCGTCTCGGGCATCCTGCAGATGCTCAAGCTCCCCGACGGCACGGTGAAGGTGCTGGTCGAGGGCGCGAGCCGCGCGCGCATCCGCTCGGTCACCGACCTCAAGTCGCACTGGGTGGCCGAGGCCGAGCCGATCGCCGCCGAGGGCGCCGCGCCCGCCGAGATCGAGGCCATGCGCCGCGCGTTGCTCTCGGCCTTCGACCAGTACGTGAAGCTGAACAAGAAGATCCCGCCGGAGATCCTGACCTCGCTCTCGGGCATCGACGAGGCCGGGCGGCTCGCCGACACGGTGGCCGCGCCCCTGCCGCTCACGCTCGAGCAGAC
>JBJOHO010000039.1:0-11129 GCA_046047615.1 Pseudomonadota bacterium | reverse complement strand
GCCCCCCCGCACCCTCGAGGGTGCCGGCGTCGCCCACCTGGCCACCCGACTCCGCATAGAACGGCGTGCGCGGCAGCACGACCTCACCCGTCTCGCCCTCGGCCAGCTCGGACACCGGCAGACCATCCTTCAGCAACGTGCTCGCGGTGCTGGCCTCGGCCAGCTGGTCGTAGCCGCAGAACTCCGTGGCGATGCCGAGCGCGGCGCCACCGCGCAGGTCGACGCCGAAGCGGCTGGCGGCACGGGCACGCTCGCGCTGCGCCTCCATGGCGAGATCGAAACCTGCCTGGTCCAGCGCGTAGCCGCGTTCGCGGGCGATGTCGGCCGTGAGGTCGACCGGGAAGCCGTAGGTGTCGTAGAGGCGGAAGGCGGTTTCGCCGTCCAGTGTGCCTGCTGCCGGCAGGGCCGCCAGCGCCTCGTCGAGCAGACCCATGCCGGTGGCGAGCGTGCGGGCGAACTGCTCCCCCTCCTTGCGCAGCACGTCGCGGATCAGCCCCTGCTTGTCGCGCAACTCCGGATAAGCCTCGCCCATGGCACCCACGAGCGCCGGCAGCAGGTCGGCGAAGAAGGTCGGCTCGGCGCCGAACTTGTGCCCGTGGCGCATCGCACGGCGCATGATGCGACGCAGCACATAGCCGCGCCCCTCGTTGGAGGGCAGCACGCCGTCGGACACCAGGAAGGCGCAGGCACGGATGTGGTCGGCGATGACCCGCAGCGACGGGTTGGCGAGGTCCGTCGCCCCGACCAGCGCAGCGGCGGCCGTGATGAGGTCGCGGAACAGGTCGATGTCGTAATTGCTGTGCACGCCCTGCATGACGGCACTGATGCGTTCGAGGCCCATGCCAGTGTCGACTGAAGGCTTGGGCAGCGGCGTCATGGTGCCGTCCGCCGAGCGGTCGAATTGCATGAACACGAGGTTCCAGACCTCGACGTAGCGGTCGCCGTCCTCGTCGGGCGAGCCTGGGGGGCCGCCAAAAATGTGCTCGCCGTGGTCGTAGAAAATCTCGGTGCAGGGGCCGCAGGGGCCGGTGTCGCCCATGGACCAGAAGTTGGACTTCTCGCCCAACCGCGTGAAGCGGCTGGCCGGAACGCCGATGTCGTCGAGCCAGATGCCCGCCGCCTCGTCATCGTGCGTGTAGACGGTGACCCAGAGCCGCTCCGGGCTGATGCCCATGACCTGGGTCAGGAAGTTCCAGGCGAAGTGGATGGCATCGCGCTTGAAGTAGTCCCCGAAGCTGAAGTTGCCCAGCATCTCGAAGAAGGTGTGGTGCCGCGCGGTGTAGCCGACGTTCTCGAGGTCGTTGTGCTTGCCGCCGGCACGCACGCAGCGCTGGCTGCTGGCGGCGCGGACATAGCTGCGCGGGTCCTTGCCCAGGAAGACATCCTTGAACTGCACCATGCCGGCATTGGTGAACAGCAGCGTGGGATCATTGCCCGGCACCAGGGAGCTGGAGGGAATGACCGCGTGGCCGGCCTGGGCGAAGTAGTCGAGGAACGCGCGACGGATGTCGGCGGCGCTGAGCTTGGGAGATGGGGTCATGGATCCGCGTCGTCTGGAAGGTCATCGGCCCCGGAACTGCCCAGGGCGCTGCGGATATGATCCGTTGAAAAGCCCCGGTATTGCAAAAACCGGGCTTGCTTCGCGCGTTCAGGCCACTCGGTGGGCGCGCCCTCGCCGAAGCGGCGGCGGCGCAGTTCCGTGGCCAGCTGGTGCCAGTCCGGTCCCTCGGCCAGCGCTTGCTCGATGATGACGGCAGGCAAACCGGCTTGGGCCAGGTCCTGCCGGAGACGCCGGGGGCCGTGGCCCCGGCCCGCATGGGAGCGGACGAAGGCAGCGGCGTAACGCTCGTCGTCGAGCAGTTTTTCGTCGATCAGGCCCTGGAGGGCCTCGGTGACGGCGGCGGCCTCGAAACCACGCTGTGCCAGCAACTCGCGCAGGGCCGCCACGCTGTGATCCCGGCGGGCCAGCAGCGTGATGGCTGCCGCACGGACGGCTTCAGGGTCTGCAGCCTGGGCGGCGTCCGGGGGACGCCGCCGGCTGCGGCGGAACGCGGCCAAGTCAGTTCAGACGATCCTTGCCCTCCCCACCCTCGGCTGCGCTCTTGGGTGGCGGCAGGAGCTTCACGCGGATCTGCGTCTCGATGTCACGCGCGATCTCCGGGTGTTCCTTCAGGAAGTTGCGGACATTGTCCTTGCCCTGGCCAATGCGCTCGCCCTTGTAGCTGTACCAGGCGCCGGACTTCTCGATGATGTTGTGCGCGGCACCCAGCTCGATGATTTCGCCTTCGCGGGAGATGCCGGCGCCATACATGATCTCGAACTCCGCCTCGCGGAACGGCGGCGAGACCTTGTTCTTGACGACCTTGACGCGCGTCTGGTTGCCGACGACTTCATCGCCGTTCTTGATCGCGCCGATGCGGCGGATGTCGAGGCGGACCGAGGCGTAGAACTTGAGCGCGTTGCCGCCGGTCGTGGTTTCCGGGCTGCCGAACATCACGCCGATCTTCATGCGGATCTGGTTGATGAAGATGACGATGGTGTTGGAGCGCTTGATGTTGCCGGTGAGCTTGCGCAGCGCCTGCGACATGAGGCGCGCGTGCAGGCCCACCTGCAACTCGCCCATCTCGCCCTCGATTTCGGCCTTGGGCGTGAGCGCGGCGACCGAATCGACGATGACCACGTCGACCGCGCCCGAACGCACCAGCATGTCGGTGATTTCCAGGGCCTGCTCGCCGGTGTCCGGCTGCGAGACCAGCAGGTCGTCGATGTTGACGCCGAGTTTCTGCGCGTAGGAGGGGTCGAGCGCATGTTCCGCGTCGACGAAGGCGGCGGTGCCGCCGGCCTTCTGGACCTCGGCCACGACCTGCAGGGTGAGGGTGGTCTTGCCCGAGGACTCCGGCCCGTAGATCTCGATGACGCGACCCTTGGGCAGGCCACCGATGCCCAATGCGATGTCGAGACCCAGGGAGCCGGTGGAGACGGCCTCGACGTCGTAGGCGTCGGCATCGCCCAAGCGCATGACCGAACCCTTGCCGAACTGCTTTTCGATCTGGCCGAGGGCGGCCGCGAGGGCCTTCTTGCGGTTGTCTTCCATGGTCGGGTCCTTTGTCAGGTGCCGGTAAGTGGGTCGGATTATTCCACAAGGTACTGTATGGGCGTACAGTTATTTGTGGGTCGTTCACCCGGTTATCCGAACCGCAGGGCGGCCACCTCGTGGTAGCGCCTGCCGTCGGAGTCCGGCTGGCTTGCGACAAGCGAGAGTCTGTCGGACACCCAGCTCAAAGGATGAGCCCCGTCAATTCGCCATGGGTCCCGCGCTGCCCCCCTGGGCAGCCGTGCCTTGCGCGCCAAGGTCACGTGGGCGCGGAAGGGGCGCCGCCCGGGCGCCTTGCCCGCCTGCAGCAAGCCAGGCTGCAACCGGTCGACCAGCGCAGTCACCTCGGAGCACTCACCCGTCGCGCAGACCACCTGCGGGCCTTCCCAATGCTCCAGGGCATCCAGCTGCACGCGCACCGGGGGCCCGGGCACTGGCAGCCGCTGCGCCAGCCAGGCCGCCGGGTCTTCGCAAGTCAGCGGCCCCAGGAAGGCCAGCGTCAGGTGCAGGTCGTCGGGGTGCACCGGTACGGCAGCCGCCGGCAGAGGCAGGCCCGCCAAGGCGGCACGCGCCGGCCCGTCGGGCCAGAGGGCGAGGAAGACGCGCGGATGCGTGAAGCGCATGGCGCATACCCTAGCAAGTGGAAGCCACGACTTGTCGATGGGACCGACGGGACGCTATACGTCGAGGCAAGCCCGCACTGTCGGAGACGGGCACCCGCAGGGGCTTGGGACGGAATGGACGAGCAGGACAAGATCGACCGCCGCAGATTTGTCGCGGGCACCTTGGGCGCGGCCAGCGCGCTGGGCTTCGGCTCGATGCTGTCTCCCCCACCCGCCACCGCCGCCCCGACCCCACACGCCACAGGTGCTCCCATGACGCCGCCCCGCAGCCCGCCCGTGAAGTTCACCGACCCGTTCCACACGGGCTTCTACGCGCCACTGCGCTTCGAGGCCGACCTGCACGATTGCGAGGTCGAAGGGATCATTCCCGACGACCTCGACGGCAGTTTCTACCGCACCTGCGCCGACCGGCGTTATCCACAGCGCCTCGCGGCCGACATCCCCTACAACGCCGACGGCATGATGGACATGTTCCGCTTCCGCGGCGGGCACGTGGACTTCCGCACCCGCTACATCCGCACGCCGCGCTACCTGGCCGAACGCAAGGCGCGGCGTTCGCTGTTCGGCGTCTACCGCAACAAATACACGAATGACCCCAGCGTGGCCGGGGTGTCGATGAACACCGGCAACACCACGCCGATCGTGCACGCCGGCAAGCTGTTCGCGCTCAAGGAAAGCAACCTGCCGATGCTGATGGACCCGCATACACTGCGCACCGTCGGCGAGCACGACTTCGGCGGCCGCCTCACGGCCAGCACCTTCACCGCCCACCCGAAGATCGACCCGCGCACGGGCGAGATGATCGCCTTCGCCTATGAAGCCCGTGGCGACCTGACCGACGACCTCGCGGTGATCTTCTTCGACCGCCACGGCCAACTGACACGCGAGGTCTGGTTCAAGGCGCCGGTCGTGTCGATGATGCACGACTTCATGATCACGGAAAAACACGTGATCCTGCCGACCACCGGCATGGTGACCAGCCGCGAGCGCCTGCTGCGCGGCGAAAACCACTGGGCCTACGACCCGCGCACCCCGGCCTGGGTGGC
Source organism: Pseudomonadota bacterium (assembly GCA_046047615.1). Lineage (GTDB taxonomy): Bacteria > Pseudomonadota > Gammaproteobacteria > Steroidobacterales > Steroidobacteraceae > ZC4RG30. Next base: position 6,366 of record JBJOHO010000039.1, on the reverse strand, counting down.
CATCCTGCCGCGCGACGGGGAAGCGAAGGACGTGCGCTGGTTCAAGGGCCCGCCGGACCGCGCCATGCTCGTGCATGCGACCAACGCGCGCACCGAGGGCAACAAGGTGATCCTCGATGCCCCCGTGGCACGCGGCAACTTCAATCCGCAGTTCCCCAACGTCGATGGTTCGCCCTATGACCACGAGGCGCGCCGCAACACGGTGCGCCGCTGGATCTTCGACCTGGCGTCGGGCGACGAGGGCTGGGAAGAAGAGATCCTGTTCGAGGGCATCAAGCCGACCAGTTTCTCGCGCATGGACGACCGCTACATCACCCAGCCCTTCCGCTGGAGTTTCAACATCGTCAGCGATCCGGAACTGCCCTTCGATGAAGCGCGCGCCGGCGTGTCGCGTGCCGGGCTGTGGAATGCCTGGTACCGTTTCGACCACCACACGGGGCGCGTGGAAAAGTGCACGGCGGGGCTGACGCACAGCCTGCTCGAGCCGCAGTTCGTGCCACGCCATGCCGATGCGCCAGAGGGCGATGGCTATGTGATCGGCGTGGCCAACGACCATGCGGCGGGGCGCAGCGAACTGGTCATCGTCGATGCGCAGCGCTTCAGCGAGGGCCCCATCGGCCGCGTGCTGCTGCCCTTCCGCCTGCACATGCAGGTGCACGGTTGGTGGGTGCCGTCGACGGAACTGCCCTTCGACTTCGACGCCGACCCCGACTACCCGGGCTGAGCCAGCAAGGCCAGCGCCACGGCTGCCGCCTGGCGGCGGACGTCGTCGCGGCTGCCGCTGAACTGGTGGTGCAGGGCCTGCATGGCGGGAGGCTGGCCGCTGCGCCGCCATGCCGCCGCGAACCAGACACTGCCCACGGGATTGCGCGCCGTGCCCCCGTCGGGCCCTGCCACGCCGCTGATGGCGACGGCTCCATCGGTGCCGGTGCGCTGCAAGGCGCCGGCGGCCATCTCGCACACAGTGGCTTCGCTGACGGCGCCGTGCCGGGCCAGCGTCTCAGCGGCCACGCCGACATCGCGCTGCTTGGCCGCGTTGGAATAGGTCACGTAGCCGCAGTCGAACCACCGCGAACTGCCCGCGACGTCGGTGAGCAGTTTGGCCACATAACCACCGGTGCACGATTCCACCGTGACGACGCGCAGCCCGCGCTCGCGCAGCAGGGACCCGACGGCCGCGGCCTGCTGCTGCAACGAGGCGTCGTCCATGTCAGCCCTGCGGCTCCCGGGCCTTGCGCTCCTGCGCCTTGCCCAAGCCGAAGGAAAGCGCAGCCCAACCTGCCGCAATGACCGCGCTGAGCGCCGCCAAGGCCGGCAGCGACATGAGGCTGGCGAGCAGGCTGTGCAACCAGCCGTTGGCCATGTCGGCGCCGCGGAACACCGAGCCGTCGATGATGTTCTTGGCCTTGAACTTCTCTTCGCGGCTGACCACGGTCCACAACGACTCGCGCGCCAGGTTCGCGATGCCGAAGTTGGCGGCGCGCTGCAGCGCCTGGAATGCGGCGATGACCAGCAGCACGGGGCTGAGCGCCAGCGCAATGAAGCCCAGCACAAACACCAGCGGCAACAGCGCCGCCGCCGGACCGGTGCCCAGCGCCTTGAGGATGCGACCGGACACCAGCAGCTGCATGGCCAGCGACAGCAGGCCCACCCACTGCGCGATGGTGGCGAAGATGGCGGTAGCCTCGGCCGTGTTGCTGGACGCGGCGGACACCACTTCGGCCTGGGTGAAATAGAGGAAGGTGCCGAGCATCGACAGCAGGAACACCCACAGCGCGATGCCGCCCAGGTAGGCCGAGCGGAACAGCAGCACGAAGCCATCGAAGATGCCGCCGCCCACCGACTGTTGGGCTGCCTTGCCTGCGCTGGCGGCGACAAAACCGGCCGTCGCATTGCGCAAACGCCCGGCAGCGCCCTCCAGGCGGTTCGCGCAGGCGACGGCCAGCACCAGCAGCGTGGTGGCCACCAGCAGCAGGTTCGCCACGCCCAGCGGCTCGACCAGTTGGCGGGTCAGCATGGGTCCGAGGATGGACCCCACGGAACCACCGGCAGCCACGAAGCCGAACAGCCGCTTGCTCTGCTCCGCGGAGTACAGGTCGGCCATGAAGCTCCAGAACAGCGACACCGTCAGCACCGAGAACACAGTGACCCAGACGAAGAACACGCGGGCCACGATGACCGGCGCCACGCCGCTGCTCATGAGGAACCAGAACAGCGCCATGTTGGCGGCGAGGAACAGGTAGATGACCGGCACGAACTGCCGGCGCGGCAGGCGCGCCGCCAGCGCAGCCTGCAAGGGTGCGGTCAGCAGCACGGCAACGAAGGTCGCTGAAAACAGCCAAGGCAGGTTGCGCGTGCCGCCTTCGATGCCCATGGCATCGCGCAACGGCAAGAGCATGTAGTAGGTGGACAGCAGGAAGAAGAAATAGCCGAAGGACCACAGCAGCGCGTGCACCTCGACGGGTCGCACGTCCACCACCGGCAGTGCCGGCTTGCCCTCGCTGCGGCGCGAGAAGGCCAGCAGCGTGGAACCCACCACCACGACCAGGGCCAGGAGGCCATAGGTCACGTAGCCGGCGATCGCGTTCAGCGTGTCGAATGACGTCATGGTTCCCATCCCCGATTGTCGTTTGCCGCAGCATAGGCGTTGCGGCCGCAGCTGTCAGTCGGCCGCGGCCTCGCGCTCCAGCACTTCCCGCCAGTGTGCCGGGAAGGCTGGATCTGCTGCCGGCAGGTTGCCACCGGCCATGAAGACCTCCATGACGTTGTCCCAGCGGTCGCTCCACTGGGCGACATGGTCGGCCAGCTGCACGACCGCGGGCTTGAAGTCCGCGCCGGTGGCCAGTGGCTCATAGGCGCGGGCGGTCGCCAGCATGGCGTTGAGGTTGCGCTCCAGCGCGTCGAGCTGCTGGCGGCGGACAGCCTGCGCCGGCACGCTGCTGGCGCGGATGCGTCCGAGGTAGTCGGCGATCAGCCCTGGAGGTGCCGCCTGGCCGGCTGGCGGCGCCAAGGCTGCGAGCAGTGCCTCGCGCTCGGCCCGCTGCTGCTGCAGCGTGGCCAGCAGCGCCTCACGCGGAGCCCCTTGCGCCGCCGTGTTGCGCCAGGCTGCGATCGACACACCGAGCGCCAGCAGGGCCAGCAACAAGGCCGCGATCGAGAGTCCCTTGCCGTTCATCCCCGCGTCTCCTGCTTGCGGCATCATGCACGGATGATGACGCATCACATCGCCCCCCGGCGAGACCCGCGCCGCTGGCTCACGCTGCTCATCGTCGCCAGCGCGCTGTTCATGATCTGCGTCGACATGACGGTGCTTTACATCGCGTTGCCCACGCTGGCGCGCGATCTGCCCGCAACGCCCACTCAGGGGCTGTGGATCCTCAACGTCTACGCCTTGGTGGTGGCCGGCCTGCTGCCCGGCCTCGGCACGCTGGGAGACCGCCATGGCCACCGGTTGCTGTTTCTCGTTGGACTTGCGGTCTTCGGCCTGGCGTCGCTGTGGGCCGCGCTGGCGACTTCGGCGCCCCTGCTGATCGCGGCGCGCATTCTGTTGGGCGTTGGCGGCGCGGCGATGATGCCCGCCACCCTCGCCCTCATCCGCCAGGCCTTCGAGGACGAGCACGAACGCGCGCTGGCGATCGGCTGGTGGGCCGGCATCGCCTCGGGCGGTCTCGCGCTGGGGCCCGTCATCGGCGGCGCCCTGCTCGAGCATCACGCCTGGGGTGCGGTGTTCCTGGTGAACCTGCCGGTGGTCGCGGTCGCGGCGCTGGCCACGCTGTTCTGGGTCCGCGACAGCGGGCAACGGCGCGGGCCGCCGTGGGACCTTGCAGGCTCGCTGCTGCTGATGGGCGCGCTCTTCGCGCTGGTGTTCGCCATCAAGTCGGTCGCGGCACGGCCCCTGCCGTGGCTGCAATGGCTGGCGGCGGCAGCAACGTGCGCGGCATTCGTTGCCGCCTACCGCCGGCAACAGCGGAGGCGTGCCGTGCCCTTGCTGGACCTGTCACTGCTGCGGCTGCCGGGTTTTGCAGGCGGCGTGGCTGCCGCGGCCTGTGGCACGGCCGGCATCGTCGGCATCGAACTGGTGCTGGGCCAGCACCTGCAACTGGCGCGCGGCCTGTCACCGCTGCAGGCCGGCGTCTACCTGCTGCCCGCGCCGCTGGGTTCGTTCCTGGCCGGGCCACTGGCCGGATTGCTGCTGCCGCGCCACGGCGCCACGCCCGTCGGCGCCGGTGGCCTGCTGCTGGCGGCGCTGGCCGGCCTGGTCCTGGTGCTGGCGGTGCCGGCGGATGCCGGTGTGACTGCAGGTTCAGTCCTGTCGCTGGGCTTCATGGGACTGGGCATCGGCGCGGCGGCGACGGCCGCCTCGACCGCCATCATGTCCGGTGCGCCACCCGAGCGGGCCGGCATGGCCGCCTCCATCGAGGAAGTCAGCTATGAGCTGGGCAGCGGCCTGGGCGTCGCCGTGTTCGGCAGCCTGATGGCGCTGTTTGTCACCGTGGCGCTGCAGGCGGTGGGCCTGGGTGCGGTGCTGCTGTGGGCCCTGACGGCGGTCTGGATGTTGGCCCACGAGCGCGGGAGTGGAGGCAGGCGTTAAAGTGCGAAGCTTCCCCCTTCCCTGCCACAGGCCAGAACTTGACCGACGCCCGCAATCCGGCCGCCGCCCTCGACGGCCACACGCCGATGATGCAGCAGTACCTGCGCATCAAGGCGCAGCACCAAGACGTGCTGCTGTTCTACCGCATGGGCGATTTCTACGAACTGTTCTACGACGACGCGCGGCGCGCGGCGGCGCTGCTGGACATCACACTGACCTCGCGGGGCCACTCCGCCGGTGAGCCCATCGCGATGGCCGGGGTGCCGGTCGTCAGCGCCGAGAACTACCTGGCGCGGCTGGTGCGCAAGGGCGAGTCGGTGGCGATCTGCGAGCAGGTGGGCGACCCGGCCAAGAGCAAGGGCCCGGTCGAGCGGCAGGTGGTGCGGGTCATCACGCCGGGCACGCTGGTGGAAGATGCGCTGCTGGAGCGCAGCCGCGAGAGCCTGCTGGCCGCCGTGGTGGGCGACAGCCGCCAGGGCCAGCGCCGCTACGGCTTGGCTTGGCTGGACCTGGCCAGCGGCCGCTTCACGATCACCGAGCTCGACGGCACGGTGCAGCTGCAGGCGGAACTGGAGCGCCTGCGGCCCGCGGAACTGCTGCTGCCGGAAGACCAACGCGCGGACCACGGCACCGCCAGCACGCGGCTGCGGCCACCGTGGCACTTCGAGGAAGACAGCGCGCGGCGTGCGCTCGCGCAGCAGTTCGGCACGCGCGATCTTGCGGGCTTCGGCGCAGAGGACCAGGGCCTGGCGCTGCGCGCCGCCGGCGCGCTGCTGCAATACACGCGCGACACGCAGCGCGCCGCGCTGCCCCATCTGCGCGGCCTCGCGGTGCAGCGCCGCGAGGGAGGTCTGCAACTGGATGCGGCGACACGCCGCAATCTGGAGCTCGACCGCAGCCTCACCGGCAATGACGAGGCCACCTTGTTCGCGGTGCTGGACCGCACCGCCACGGCGATGGGCTCACGTGAGCTGCGGCGTTGGCTCAACCGTCCCCTGACCGATCGCGGCCTGCTGCGCGACCGGCATGAGGCCGTGGCCCTGTTGGTGGCCACCCGCGCCTACCCGGTGCTGGCCGAAGGCCTGCGCCCGGTGGGCGACCTGGAGCGCGTGCTGGCGCGTGTGGCGCTGCGCTCGGCGCGGCCGCGCGACCTCGTGCAACTGCGCAATGCGCTGTCCGCCCTGCCCGCGCTTCGCGCGCAGTGGGCCACGCTGGGCAGCAGCCTGCTGGCGGAGCTGCATGCCCACAGCCACGAGCATGCGGACGTGCACGCCCTGCTGCAGGCGGCCATCGCCGAGGAGCCTTCGGCACTGCTGCGCGACGGCGATGTCATCGCGCCGGGATATGACGCGGAACTCGACCAGCTGCGGCGCATCTCGACGCACACCGACGAGTTCCTGCTGGAGCTGGAGCAGCGGGAACGCGAGCGCAGCGGCATCGGCGGACTCAAGCTCGCCTACAACCGCGTCACCGGCTTCTACATCGAGATCCCGCGTGCGCAGGCCGAAGTCGTGCCGGCAGACTACCTGCGCCGCCAGACGGTGAAGTCCGCGGAGCGCTTCATCACCCCCGAACTCAAGCGTTTCGAGGACCAGGTGCTGGGCGCCCGCGACAAGGCGCTGGCGCGCGAGAAGGAACTGTTCGAGGCACTGCTGACGCAGCTGGTCGACCGCATGGGGGCCCTGCAGGACACCGCTGCGGCACTGGCCAGCCTCGATGCCCTCGCCTGCCTGGCGGAACGGGCTGACGTCCTGCGCTGGACGCAGCCTGTGTTC
>JBJOHO010000038.1:0-4708 GCA_046047615.1 Pseudomonadota bacterium | reverse complement strand
CAGCTTCGACATGGAGTCGAGGTACTGCAGGAAGGCCTCCCTGCCGGCCTCCGTGAGGCTGACGGTGGTCAGCGGCTTGAGATCCTGGAACGACTTGGTGATGGCGACGTATCCGGCGTCCTGCAGCTTCCGCAGGTGCACCGACAGGTTGCCGTCGGTGGCCTGCAGCTGCGCTTTCAGGGCACCGAAGTCGGCAGAGCCAGCGCCGACCAGGTAGGCCATGACGCCGAGCCGGATCCGCCCGTGGATCACGTCGTCGAGCGCGTTGACGTCGAATCCTTCCATGGCCTCAGCCTCTGGCCTCGGCGGGCCCCATGCCCAGCGCCGCGGCGCGCATCAGCCGATGGCCCGGACGAACCGCGGTCAGCACGAGGGCGATGGCGTAGACGGCGTACTCGTGGCCCGTGCCGACGAGCAGCCCGAGCACCGGCACGGCGGCGAGCGCGACCCAGGCATTGACGTGCATCCAGCGCTGGCCAGTCATGGCCGCGGCGACGATCCAGCCGACGGCATAGAGGCTGAGCACCTGCAGGTTGATCGAATTCATCAGGAAGCCATCGCCCCGGCGCCAGGCCATAAGGGCAATGCCCAGCCAGAACGCGAAGATCGCGATCCCGATGCCGGACCAGACGGCATTGATCGCGCGGTTGCTGTGGTTCTCAGCCCGACCACGGTCGCGGCGCAGCAGCACGGCGAGGTGCACAGCGAAACCGGCCATCGCGACCAGCCACGCCAGCATCAGCTGCTGCGGACTGAGGCCCAGCAGGAGGCCCAGCAGGTCGCGCGTCGGCGGCCACTGGACGATGCTCGCCGCGGCGAACCAGCCGCCGCCAGCCACGAGGTAGGGGCCGGCCGTCAGCGGCGCGTCCTGGCCGGCGACGGCGAGGCGGCGAAGGTAAGAGAGGTCGGCGACGGAGGAGGCGGCGTTGTCCTGGCTCATGGCGGGTTCTCCTGCTGGAAGGGTCGTTCTTTTCCCTGAAAGTACTTTGCGTTGCAAAGTCCTTGGCGTCAAGCCCCCGCTCTCCCAGAATGATCTCCGCACCACCACGCATCCCGTGGACTCCAACCAAACGAGAACAAGACGATGGCCATCGATCACCTCAGTTTCGGCACGACGGACATGGCGGCCACCCGCGCCTTCTGGGAGGGCGCGCTCGGGTTTCCGGTAGTGATCCACGAACGCATGCTCGTTCAGGAGGGGGGCACGATAGAGCACGTGTTCTTCGACTGCGGAGGCGACTGTTGCATCGCATTCATGCAGTGGAACGATGTGCCGGGCGTGCCGTCGAGCTACGAGGCCGGCATCAACCGCGGTCTCGGGGTGCCGCCGGGGACATTCCATTTCGCCCTTCGCTGCGAATCCCTCGATGCGCTCGAGTCGAGGCGCTCGGAGTTGGCCGCCCGCGGCGTCCAGGTCAGCGCAGTCCTCGACCTGCCGCCGTACAAGTCCTTCTTTTTCGACGATCCCAACGGATTGCGACTCGAATACACCACGCGGGTCGGCACGTTGACGGCAGCCGACCGTGATCCCGGACAGCGCTGCTTTCCGGTGAGCCTGTCCCTGTTCACCGACGTGCGGCCGTAGCGCTGCGGCCTCACACCCACAGGGATCGGAAGGGCTCGGGCAGGTCTGCACGCGACTGCCGGGAATCGAGCAGCACACCCTCGCGCACCGCCGGCAGCCGCGAAGCCAGTGTCACGACGTTGCCGGAGGCATTGCGGCACAGGATGTGATTGGCCGTCATGGCGGAAGGCTGCGTGACGCCCGCCGCCCCGAGCAGCTCTGCCAACACTTCCAGCGTGCGGTGTTGATAGGACCGCACACGTTCGGCCTTGTCCTCCAGCACGAGGCCACGTTGCCTCATCGGGTCTTGTGTCGCCACGCCGCTGGGGCATTTGTCGGTGTGGCAGGCGCGGGCCTGGATGCAGCCCAGCGAGAACATGAAGCCTCGGGCAGCGTTGCACCAATCCGCGCCCATGGCCAGACAGCGGGCGATGTCGAAGGCCGAGATGATCTTGCCCGAGGCACCGAGGCGCACGCGATCGCGCAAGCCGACTCCCCGGAGTGTGGCATGCACCAAGGGCAGCGCATCGCTCAACGGCATGCCGACGTGGTCCGTGAATTCCACTGGTGCGGCGCCCGTCCCGCCCTCGGCGCCGTCGATCGTGATGAAATCCGGGTGTTCGCCCTGCGCCACCATCGCTTTCGCCAGCGAAAAGAATTCGTCGACACTCCCCAGACACAGCTTGATGCCAACCGGCTTGCCGCCACTCAAGCGACGCAATTCGGCCACAAACCCGAGCAACTGCTCCGGTGTGCGAAATTCATCATGCGCTGCGGGGCAGACACAGGTTTCCCCCACCGGCACGCCCCAGGCCCCGGCGATCTCCGGCGTGACCTTGCTGCCCGGCAGCACGCCACCGTGGCCCGGCTTGGCGCCTTGTGACAGCTTGATCTCGATCATCCGCACCTGCGGGTCGCGCGCCTTGCGTTCGAATTGCGACGCATCGAATCGACCGTCCGCCGTGCGGCAACCGAAGTAGGCCGAACCGATCTGCCAGATGAGATCGCCCCCCTGCCGGTGGTAGCGCGAGATGCCGCCCTCCCCCGTGTTCTGGGCAAAGCCACCCTGGGCAGCCCCGCGGTTCAGCGCGGCTACTGCCGCGCCCGACAGTGCCCCGAACGCCATGCCTGAGACATTGAAGACGGACATGTCATACGCGGTCGCCGCGTCCGAGCCCACGCGCACGCGGAAGCTCCGCGGGTCCACGCTGACCGGAAGCAGGCTGTGGGACAGCCACTGGCCATCGGCGGCGTAGACGTCCTTGACGGTGCCAAACCCCCGCTCGTCGGGTTCGGACTTGGCTCGTGCGTACACCAGGGAGCGCTGCATGCGTGAGAAGGGCAACTCTTCGTTGTCACCCTCGAAAAAGTACTGGCGCAGACCCGGCCTGAGGTCCTCAAAGAGATAGCGCAAATGCCCCACCAGCGGGTAATTGCGGCGAATGGCATGCCACGGCTGCAGCAGGTCCACCAGACCGATGGCAAACAGCAAGCCGAAGAAGACGGCGCTCTTGTACTCGGCGTGATAGGCAGTGAACAGCAGCAGCAACCCGGTCGATGCCCAGGGGGCAAAAGCAGCAATACGGTTCTTCAAGGGCCGTCCTATGGCATGGCGCGCGACCGGACGCTACCACGGCGGGAGTGTTTCCTGTGTTCCAGTTGCTGGTCCGACCCCCGGCCCACACACCTCAGAGGTGCGGCCATCCTGCTGCCGTTGTCTGCATAGGGCTCAGACAGGCTTTCACTGGACGCTGTACTGCGGATACCCTGCTGCCCCGATGCTCAAGCTGTATCACCATGGCTCCTCCGCCTGCGCCGCAAAGGTCCGTTTCGCGCTGGAAGAGAAGCGGCTGCCCTGGGAAGGCCGGATCGTCGATATATTCCGCGGCGAGCAGTTCCGGCCTGAATTCCTGGCGCTGAATCCCAAGGGCGTGGTGCCGGTACTGGTGCACGACGGGTTCGTGGTGCCGGAATCCACCATCATCTGCGAATACCTCGAAGACGCGTTCCCGGCCAATCCCGTGTTTCCGGCATCGGCGCGCGGCCGCGCCGAAGTGCGCTTCTGGGAGAAAGCCGTGGATGAGGAACTGCATCCGGCATGTTCCGCCATCACCTATGTGGTATCCCATCGCCACACCATCCTCCGGCATGGTGCCCAAAACTTCGAGGAGTTTCTGGCCCAGGGGCCGGCGGAAGGCGCCGCTGCCCGCCGGCAGAAATGGGAGTGGCTCCAGCATGGCATCGACGCGCCAGGCGCCGCTGACAGGATCCGCCTCTACGACGCGTACATGCACCGGATGGAGGCCGCATTGCAGGAGGGTCCGTGGCTCGTTGCTGGCCGCTTCTCGATGGCGGACATCGCCATGGCGCCCTACGTGAATCGCCTGGCAGCGCTGTCGATGTCGGGCTTGTGGATGAACGGCAGGCTGCCGCGCGTGGAAGCCTGGTTCGCGCGCATCCGCACCAGGCCGGCCTTTGAACCCGCGTTCGTGAAGTGGATGCCGGCGGACCTGGCGGACGAGATGCGGGAAAATGGCAGCAAGTCCTGGCCGCAGATCCGGAAATTGTTGGGCATGGCCTGAACTGGGCCCCAGTGCCGCGGCAGCGGAGCCGCAGTCCTTCCACAGGATCTGCTGCAGTCCGTCGGCTGCCAGTGACACATCGACCACGGGACCCTGATCTCCCATGGTCAGCAAGAGCCGCCCTGCTGGAATTGTTTGATCAACACCGGATGAGAAGACACCCTCAACGTACAGCGGCCTTTCGTTGTACCGTGGGCCTCCTTGCCGATGGACCGAAGCCTCGCAAGGGCCCCTGTGCCGGCATCTGCGCCTGGAACGTGAAGTTCAGCGAAGCGAAATACGACGCGCCGTTGAAGCCGAACTGCGTGGCAAACCGGCTATAGGGCACCGTTCCGTCTTTGTCAGGCGCGGTCTGGTTTGCCACGGAGAGCGGCCCCTCAAAGCGCTCTTCGGATTCCTGAGTCAGCCCTGCAAAATCATTTGATGCTGACTTTCAGGGGCTTGGTGCGTGTGAGCGCGCGTCTGGATTGCCAAGCATCGGTAGGATTGACGCGGATTTCTGGCAATTTGGGAGCGCAGGATGCGACAACGGCAATCGGCGACCGACGGGGTGCAGGAGGTG
>JBJOHO010000037.1:0-57738 GCA_046047615.1 Pseudomonadota bacterium | reverse complement strand
TCGCGCAAGCACGACGTCCGCGACAGTGTACTCGCCCAGCTCCTGCCCGCGTTGGGTACGGCGCGCCAGCGCCTGGGCCAGGTCGGCGGCGGTGGCGAGCGCCTGCCAGCGTTCATGCCGTCGGCTCGCGTCCGCCACCAGGTCCTCGGCCTCCATGCCGACGCGCCTGCGGACCTGCTCAGCCTCCAGCGCTGCCCGTTCGGCGCGGCCGGCCTCCAGGACCGCGGCATGGCGGCGGCGCGCACCCCCCAGGGGAATGCTCACTTCCAGACCCAGCTGTCTTCGGTCCTGGTCGAAGTTGTTGCTGAAGTGGAAGACGACACGGGGGTCTGGCAGCCGGTCCTGCCGGGCGCGCCGGGCGTCGAGGGATGCGGCCGTTGCCACCGTGTCGCCCACCTCGATTTCATGGTTGTGCCCACGGATCCTGTCGATCCAGCTGTCGGCAGGGCCCGGTGGCAGGACCGGATCCGGCCACTGCCGGGGTTCGCGCAAAGACAGCGAGGGAAAGGCCTCCAGCGCCGTGCGCCGCGCCAGCGCGACGGCACCTTCGGCCTCGAGCAACTGCGCGCGGGCGCGGCTCGCGGCCGCCTGCGCGGCGTTGGCGTCCACCGGTGCCGAATCACCCAGTTCGACGCGGCGCTCCACTTGTCGTGCGTACTCCTGCGCCAGTGCGGATTCATGTCCGGCAAGATCCCGATGCCGCGTCGCACGCAACCAGTTGAACCAGGCGGCGAGCAGCGAACGCGCCGCCTCATGCCATGCGTCGCGAAATTCTGCATCACCCAGCGTTTCCTGCAAGACGGCGCGCTGCCGATCGAGAAGGTACTTGCCGGGCAGCCGGAACTCCCGGCCGAGCTGGTAGGCCTGCTCACTGAACTGCTGGCCGGTGGTGTCGGTACGGCGCTGTGTGGTCACGCCGGCCACCCACTCCCCGGGTCCTGAGCGCAGGCCCGCAGCGTGCGCAAGCCGTTCCTGCTGCAGCGTCCGGGCGCCACGGATCGCCGGTGAGGCGTCTATCAGGGCGTGGGCCTCATGGGCGGGCGGCACAAGGTCCGGGTAATCCGCCGCCTCCCCGCTGGCCGCCTGCCCCGTTGCGGACAGGCACAGCAGTACCCACGCATGCCGGGCCAGACGGGTCCGCAACCGCCCAGCGCCGCTCATGCGAGCTTCCCGGAATCTTCGATGGGCTGCAGCCACCAGCTGATGCGGCTGCCCTTCAGGGCGCGTGCAAGGCGCTCCAGCAACTGGCGTGCATCGGCGCGGGACATCAGCAGGAGCACCAGCCGCCGGCGGGCCCGACCGCGGATCTGTTCCATGGCCGAATCCAGTGCGGCCCCTTGACCGAAGCCTTCTGCCGCCACCAGCGTGAAGCCTCTTGCCAGTGTCGGTTCACCGTGGAGGAAGCCGATGACGTCTTCTTCCAGGTTGCTCGGAAACGCCAGCACCAGCTGGCACTCGATGATGCTCATGCGTGTGTCCCCTGCAGGGCGAACCGGCGGAACAGGCTTGGCAGCAGCAGAAGCGTGAGTGCCGTGCTGCTGAGGAGCCCGCCGATGACGACGATGGCCAATGGTCTCTGGATCTCCGATCCTGGACCGGTCTGGAACAACAGGGGGACCAGGCCCAAGGCCGTGATGCTGGCCGTCATCAGGACGGGCCGCAGACGCCGTACGGCTCCGGTGACCACCAGTTCCGTGCCCGTCAGACCGCGCGCCGCGAGCTGGTTGAAGTGGCTGACAAGCACCAAGCCGTTGAGCACGGCGATGCCCATGAGCGCAATGAAACCCACAGACGCGGGCACCGACAGGTACTCGCCCGCAAGCGCCAGGGCGAACACACCGCCGATCAGCGCCAGCGGTATGGTTGCAAACACCAGCAATGCCTGCTTCGCCGAGCCAAAGGTGGCGGACAGCAGCAGGAAGATGCCGCCGAGCGCCAGCGGCACCATCAAGGCCAGGCGGGCTGCGGTGCGCTGCTGGTTCTCGAACTGGCCGCCCCATGTCAGTCGATAGCCCTCGGGCAGCGGCAATTCGGCCAGCTGCCTTGCCTTGGCTTCGTCCACGAAGCCGACGAGATCGCGGTCACGCACGTTGGACCGGACCACGGCCATGCGGGCGGCGTTCTCCCTGTCCACGCGGATAGGTCCCTCGGTCTGCTGAAGGCGGACCAAGCCCTGCAGCGGCAACGGGCTCCCGGCGGTCTGTGGCAGGGAAATCTGCGCGAATCTGCGTGGCGAGTCGCGAAGGGCGTCCGGACCACGGAGCAGCAGCGGCAGGCGTCGGCCGTTTTCGACGACCACGCCGACGCTGCGGCCCTCCACCAGGATCCGGAGATCGTCCTGCAATTGGTCGCTGGAAAGACCGGCCCTGCCGATCGCCTCCCGGTCGATGTCCACTTGCAGGTACTGCACGCCATCGTTCTGGCCGGCGGTGACGTCTTCCGCACCGGGGATGGATTCCAGAAGTCCAGCGAGGGCCTGTGCCAACTCGTTGAGGCGTGCCGGATCAGGCCCGAAGATCTTCACGGCCACATCGCCGCGGGTGCCCGAGATGAGCTCCGAAACGCGCATGTCGATGGGCTGCGTGAAGCTGGAATTGACGCCGGGGAACCGGTCCGTCACGTCGCGGATCCGGTCCAGCACCCATTGCTTGTCAGGCTCGCGCCATTGATCGCGCGGCTTGAGCTTGATGAAGGCATCGGTTTCGTTGGCGCCCATCGGGTCCAGTCCAAGCTCGTCCGACCCGACGCGTGCCACGATGCGTTCGATTTCCGGAACCTCGGCGAGCAGCGATTTCTGTATGGCGATGTCGATCCGCCCCGACTCGGCAAGGTCGAGGGACGGGATCTTCTCGTGCTGCATCACGATGTCGCCTTCGTCCATCGTCGGCAGGAATGACTTGCCCACCCACCCCGCCAGTCCGGCTGCTGCAGACAACAGCGCCGCTGCCGTGATCCACAGGAGGCGTTCCCGGCGCAGTGACTTCTCGAGCGCCTGGCGGTAGCGGGCTTCCAGCCACTTCACGAGGCGCGGCGTGTCGTGTACGTGCGTGCCCAGCAGGTAGGATGTCACGACGGGAATGACCGTCAGCGACAGCACGAGCGAGGCTACCAAGGCAAACACGATGGTCAGGGCCACAGGCGCGAACAGTTTGCCCTCGAGGCCTTGCAGCGACAGCAGCGGCAGGAAAACGATGACGATGATCGCGATGCCCGCGGTGACCGGCACGGCAACCTCGGATACCGCCCGGTAGATCACGTGCAGCAACGGTGGACGATGGGCTTGCCTGGCGGCCAATTGCTGCTGGGACTCGATGTTCTCCACCACGACCACTGCGGCATCCACCAGCATGCCGATGGCAATGGCCAGTCCGCCCAGTGACATGAGGTTGGCGGACAGTCCTGTCCAGGACATGGCCATGAAGGTGGCGAGGATCGCCAGCGGCAGCACGATCACCACGGCAACGGCGGAACGGAGAGTGCCAAGGAAGAAATAGAGCAGGACACAGACGAGCACGATGGCCTCGGCGAGGGCCTTGCCGACTGTGGCGATCGCCCGTGCGACAAGATCGCCACGGTCATAGAACACTGCGATGCTCATTCCCGTTGGCAGCGTGGGCTCAAGTTCGGCCAGTGCCCGATGCACGCCGTCGAGGACCTCGCGGGCGTTGGCGCCGCGCAGGCCGATGACGAGGCCCTGGACCGCTTCGCCCGTTCCTCCCTGCGTGACAAGGCCGTATCGCGTCAGGGCGCCCGTGCGCACTTCGGCAACGTCATCAACACGTACGGTGCGGCCGTCGGCCTCCGCCACCACAATGCGGCGCACGGCATCCAGCGTGCTCAAGCTGGCATCGGCGCGCACCATCCACGTCTCGGCCTGCTCGCGCAGGCGGCCAGCGCCATCGCTGCGGTTGCTGGTGCGAAGGGCCGTCTCAAGATCCGACAGGGAGATGTTGCGGGCGGCGAGCGCCGTCAAGTCAGGCACCACCTCGAAACTGTGGACATGGCCGCCCAAGGTATTGACGTCGGCCACGCCGGGAAGGCTGCGCAGTCGCGGTCGGATCACCCAGTCCAGTACTGTGCGCTTTTCCTGCAGTGATTGCGGGCCTTCCAGCGTGAACATGAAGAGGTCCGACAAGGGCGTGCTGATCGGTGCCAGTCCGCCGTCGGCCGTGGCCGGCAACTGGTCCGAAACCGCGGACAGCCGCTCGGCCACCTGCTGGCGTGCCCAGTAGATGTCCGTTCCATCCTCGAAATCGACCGTGATGTCGGCAATGGCGTATTTCGAACGTGACCGCAGCATCGTCTGCCCGGGAATGCCGAGCAGTTCCTGCTCGATGGGCAGGGCGATGCGCGTCTCCACCTCTTCGGGAGTCATGCCTGGCGCCTTCATGATCACCTTCACCTGCGTGGTGGAGATGTCAGGGAAGGCATCGATCGGCAAGGAACGCGTGGCCCAGACGCCGGTGCCCACCAGCACCACAGTTGCCAGCAGGACCAGGGAGCGTTGCGCAAGCGAGGCGGCAACCAGCCGGGAGAACATCAGGGTTCACCGGTGCCCAGGCCCAGCCACAGGCCTTTCAGGGCACTCACGCCGGTGTGCGCAACCGTGTCCCCGTGCCTCAGCCCGGATCCAAGCCAGGCCTCCCCGTCCTGTTGTGTCACGACATCGACAGCCGTCGGCTCGAAGCCCCCATCCACAGCGCGGAACACGTAGTGCTGCCGCTGCCTTTGCACCAGGGCGGAAGCCGGGACCCTCACGACCGTGACACCGGCGGGGGCGGAGCGGACGATGGCTGCGCGGAAATACTGGCCCGCCGACAGACAGCCCGCCGCGTTCGCGATCCGGCCGAAAACCCGCTGGGTCTGTGTCCGCGGATCAAGCACCTCGCTGACCGCCGTCACCTGTCCCAACTGGCTGCAGCCCACCACGCGTATGGCATCACCCGCCCGGAAGCTGGCCACCTGGGCGACAGTGGCTGACAACTCCAGCCGCAAGTCGGCGCTGCGGCCGATACGGGCCAGGACCTCACCAGCGGTGGCGCGTTCGCCGGCGGCCGGGCCAAGGGCCATGAGGCGACCTGCGGCAGGGCTGTGCAGCGTCACCTGGCGCTGCAGGTCTGCCGGTGTGCGCAGGCGCTCAAGAGTGGCATCACTCCAGCCGGCCAGCAGCAGCGCGCCACGATGCTCCGCAAACGTCGCCTGGACCTCGAGCTCCGCCTCGATGCTGGCCTCAAGGCGCGCCGTGGCGATGAGGCCTTCCGCGGCCAGCAGCCGGTCGCGGGCCAGGGCACGGCTCGCCCGTTCGGCGGCTGCCCGGGCCGCCAGGAAATCGCGCTGCAAGGTCATCAGCCCTGCACTTTCAAAATCGAGCAGGGGGGCCCCCGCAGCCACGTTCCTGCCCGGCTCGACCCGGTAGCGGAGCACGCGACCGTCGGCGGCAGCGGCAAGCGTCCCCGCACTGTCTGCAGGGCCTGTCACCCGACCGCTGAGCTGGACGGATCCGCCGTCCGCACCAGCAGCGTCCGGCGGGGAGCCAGCGGCGGCGATCGCGCGGGTGACCTCAACGCCGGCGTTGGCCACCTGTGCCGCGGAAAGGCGCAGTACCTGATGGACCCCGGCTTCGGCGCCGATCACGAAGGACGCTGCTGGCAGGTTCGTCACCAGGGCAAGGACGAACACCGAGCAGCGTGTCGGAAGCGTGGAACCCATTTGCACTCCCATGGGCGCTTGTATGACTGCGGAGTATAGCGAGGGCCCACGGATATATTGCGCGGCGTTATCCCCATGATTGCGAAAGAGAAATCATTATCGAATGGGCCGCCAGGCGGGTTCGGCGTACCATCCGCCCTCCCCTGGCTGCCGGGTAATCCACGCCGTGTTTTTCCGCAATCTGCTTGTCTATCGCCTGCCTGCCGACTGGTCCCTCTCGCCGGTCGATCTTGAGGAGAAACTGCTCGCCCGGCAGCTGCAGCCGGTGGGCCATTTCGACCTGAGCAGCCGCGGCTGGGTGGTCCAGCCGACGAGCCAGCGCCTGGCACACGCCGTCGGCCTGCAGCAGATGCTGACGCTGGGCATCGAGCAACGCCTGTTGCCGGCCTCCATCATCCGTCAGGTGGCGGAGGAACGCGCCAAGGAACTGGAGGCGGAGCAGGGATTTCCAGTGGGTCGCCGCCAGCTGCGGGACCTGCGGCAGCAAGTGGGCGACGAGCTGCGTGCCAAGGCGCTGGTGCGCCGTACGCGAACCCGCGCCTGGCTGGACCCGGAGCGTGGCTGGTTCGGCGTGGACAGCGCCAGCGCCAAGCGCGCCGAGGAGTTGGTGGACACCCTGCGGGATACGCTGGGCAGCTTTGGTGTTGTTCCCTTGGATCCTGCCCGCTCGCCGCAGGCGACGATGGCCGCCTGGCTGCTGGCGGGCGAAGCTCCGGCGCCGTTCCGGATCGACGACGAGCTGGAGTTGCGGGCCGTGGCGCAGTCGCGGGCCGTGGTGCGCTACTTGCGCCACCCCGTGGCCCAGGATGAACTGAGACGCCATCTCGCCGACGGCTTGCTGCCGACGCGGCTGGGGCTGACCTGGCGCGACCGGCTCTCGTTCGTGCTGACCGACAAGCTTGAGCTCAAGCGGCTGCAATTCGTGGGACTTGAGGATGCCGCCGTGGATTCGAGCCAGGAGGACGCCGCGGAGCAGTTTGATGCAGGCTTCCTGCTGATGGCGGGAGAATTGGGCGCCCTGCTTGCCGACCTCGCCGCAGCCCTTGATGCCGGGGCGGGCACGCCGGAACCGGTGGGCGCATAATCCGGTCTCAAGCCTGTCCCAACGCTGTAAGGAAGCTCTGCCATGCGTCACCTCGCCCTGCTGGTCGTCGTCAGCCTGCTGGCGGCCTGTGCCTCCTCGCCGCCCCTGACGGACCATGATCCGCGCGCGGATTTTTCCCGCTTGAAGACCTACGCCTGGTTGCAGGCCGATCCCGTCGCGGCTACGCAGTCGGCCGACGACCAGGTCAGCCCGCTCAACCGGCAACGCATCGCCGACGCCATTGAGCGCCAGCTGGCCGCCGCGGGCTTCACGCGGGCCGCTGCAGACACGACCCCCGATTTCCTGGTGTCGTTTGCGGTGGGCCTCAGGCAGCGCACGGAGGTGAGCCACTACCCCGAATCGCGTTGGTGGTTCGGCTACTGGTCCCGCCCATACGGCTTCGGTACGGACATCGACGTTCGCCAGGTCGACGAGCCACGGCTGTCGATCGACATCTATGAGGGCACGAGCCGCAAGCCGGTGTGGCACGGCCAGAGCCGCGGGCGCCTGCCTTTCGAAGATCCGAAGAGGATCGAGGCTGCGATCACGCCGGCAGTGGCCGCGATTCTCGGCCAGTTTCCGCCGCGCAAATGAGGTTCAGGTCGGCAGTCGTCGAAGTGGCTCGCCGCTGAGGTCGTCGACGAATTCGTCGCCGCCCACATGGCGGACGCGCTCGCCGGTGCGCAGGTCGAAGCGGCGGTTGACGATGCGGTCTTCCGGCCCGCGTTCGTAGGTGACCCGCTCGAGGATTTCGCAGGGCTTGCCCTCAGCCGTGACCGCCGGGTACCGCGTCAGGATCTCGTAATAGCGTTGGCTCATGGGCGGATCATGCCCGCACCGTGTCGTACTGTCAGCGCAGGCGTGCCAGCACCTCGCGGGCGTCGCCGTTGGCCGGGTCCAGTGTCAACGCTTTCTCGAGCGCCTGCAGGGCCTCGTCCCGGCGTTCAGCGCGGTACAGCGTGATACCCAAGCCAGTCCAGGCCTCCGCGCGGTCCGGAGCCTTGGCGATGACTTTCCGCAAGTCTGCCTCGGCCGCAGGCAGTTGCTTGGCCTGCATCAAGGCATAGCCTCGACCGGTCAGCGCATCCAGATGCAGGGGATCGGTCTGGAGTGTCTGACCAAAAACCTGCGCCGAGTCCTCGAAGCGTCCCAGCTTGTAAAGTGTCCAGCCACGCAACTGGGTCAGGTCGAGGCTGGATGTCGTGGCGTTGTCGAGGATCGTCAAGGCCTTGGCATAGTCACCCTGCACGTATGCGGCCTCGGCCGCGTCTGACAACAGCGCGTCCGGGCTACGGATTGGATCCCGCCGCCGGAGTGCGGCGACTCCCTCGCTGCGACCAAGACGGTCGAAAACAGCCTGCGCTCTATGCAGGCCGAGGTAGCAATGCAGGTACACCTTGCCGGGCGCATCCAGCACGGCTTGGGCGGCCGCCGCCGAGTTGCGGTCGTAATCGGCGCCAAAGCGCTGTCCCAGGATGCTGCTCATCGGGAAGTTCTTCACTTCCATACCGAAGCGTTGCGCCAGTGCGCGCTCGCGCTCGAGCAGGATCCCCTCGTAAGGAATCGCCGGGTTCAGCAGCGACACGATGGTCGTCACGCCTTCCGACCTGAGTTTCTGGAAATCCTTTTCCAGAGGATAGGGGCCCGTCACCAGCTTGACGCCTTCGGTGGCCTCCACCGGGGCACGGAACAGCCTGACCAGCGGATTGTCCGGGAAGATGATGACGGCCAACCCCGCTGGCACACCCACCACTGCGAGGATGCCCGCTGCAATCAGCAGTTTCTTCGTACGTGTCTTCATGCCTTCGTCCCCTCGGTGGCTTCCCCGGCGGCCAGAGGCCGCTTCTGCGCAGTCGATCCGCCGTCCACGCGTGGCTTGGCCGGTCCGCCCAAACCTTGCCGCTTCATGTCGCCCCACTGGCGGCGTTTCAGGAACGCATCCAGCAGCGCTTTGACCTTGACCAGCGTGAGGAACTGGCGGAACCCGAAGTTCTCCACCACGCCGTACAACATGAGACGCAGCAAGTCACGCCAGCGTCCGTAGCGGCAAAAGGCGACCTCTTCCAGGAGAATGGAGCTGACGGACAGCAATGTGCCCAGAAGAAAGGACAACAGCAGGTAACCCAGCATGGCTTCGGTATTCAGGATGCCCACCACGCGGGCCAGCGGGATGAAGATGTAGCCCAGCACTTCGACCACCGGCGCCAGCAGCTCGAAGACCAGGTACCACGGCATGCCGAACATGCCGATGTTGCCGTAGCGGCGCCGGAACAGCATGCCGCGATAGATCCACAAAGTCTGCAGCAGGCCGCGGTGCCAGCGTGAGCGCTGGGAGACGAGCACACGCAAGGACTCTGGCACCTCCGTCCAGCATACGGGGTCCGGCACGAAGACCACCCGGTAGGGATGTCCCTTCTCGCACATATGCTTGTGCAGGCGGACGACGATCTCGGCGTCTTCGGTGTCGGTGTTGTCCGAATAGCCGCCGATCTCCAGGATGTCCGATTTGCGATACAAGCCGAACGCGCCCGAGATGATCAGCAGCGAGCGCACGGTGCTCCAGCCTGCGCGTCCTGCCAGGAAAGCACGCAGATACTCGACCACCTGCATCACCGCCAAGCGGCTGCGCGGCAGCCGCGCTTCCACCAGTTGGCCATCGCGCACCAGACAGCCGTTGCCCACGCGCACGATGCCGCCCACGGCGACGGTTTCGCCCGGGTGCTCGATGAACGGCTTGACGATGCGCAGCAAGGCATCGCGTTCGATGACGGAGTCTGCATCGATCGAGCAGAAGAGCGGGTAGCGGCTGACGTTGAGGCCGGCGTTGAGAGCGTCGGACTTGCCACCGCGCTCCTTGTCCATCACCACCAGGTTCGGATACAGCGTGGAGCGGTACAGGCCCCGGACCTTGCGCGATTTCAGTCGCACGTTGACCGGCTCATTGCGCAGCTGCAGCCCGAACTCCTCCATCAAGACCTGCAGCGTGCCGTCCGCCGAGCCGTCGTTGATGACCACGACCTCGAACTCGCCGTAATTCGCCCGCAGCAGCGAACGTACGCTCTCGACGATGCCACGCTCCTCGTTGTAGGCGGGCACCAGCATCGAAATGGGCAGGGTCAGGTCGGAGGCGCGGATCTGGGCATAGTCGGTTGCAAACAGGTTGCGCAGGAAGTCCGCCAGCGCCCGCCACGAGAACAGGAACAGGCCGAGCAGGCCCGCATGCACCAGCATGAAATACACGATGATGAAGGCGTTGAAGGCCTCGACGAGGCCGACCGACACGATGCCTTCGACTTTGAAGATGTCCATCACGCGGCCATCAGGTCTTTCAGCCGCCGGTCATTGAATGCGTCTGCCATGGCTGTCAGCGACGAGACCGTGTTGTGGCGCTTGAGGCTGGTCAGCACGGCGAGGGCCGGGCCCAAGTCACCCGCGCTGGTGCTGCCGGGCTCGGATACCAGCGGCCGCAGTCGCCGCTCCAGTTCGCCGCTGGCCTGCAGGATGGCGAGGGCCTGGTCGCGGGCAAAACGGTCTTCCCCGTCGAGGGCCCTCAGCAGCATGCCAATGCCCGGGGGGCCCAAGCGGCGCAGCGCTTCGGCGGAATTGCTGCGCACCCACCACGCCCGATCGCCAAGACTCTGCGCAAGGTCCTGGAGTGCCTCCAGCGCGCCCAGTTCGCCCAGCGCCCGGGCCGCTTTGGCCCGCACAGGCCACTCCGTGTCGCTGAGCGCGACCCGCAAGGGAGGAATTGCCGCCGGCAGGCGCAGCCGCCCCAATCCGGCTGCTGCCCGCGCACGGGTGTCGGCATCTGGATCGCCAAGGCACGACAGCTGGAAATCGAACGTGCTGTCGTTCCCGATGCGGGTGATCACGTCCAGGGCGGCGAGCCTGGAGTTGCGCGGCAGCCCCGGGTAGCTTTCGATGAGGTCCTGAACGACATCCGGCCCCATGCGCGAGAGGATGTCGGCGACGCGGATGACGGCCCAGCGGCTCTCATCGCCCAAGGCAGCGAGCAAGGCGTCGCGGGCTTGGCGGCCTCCCAGTTCACTCAGGGCGCTGGCAGCCCGAAGCCGTACGTCCGCATCGGCATCCTGCAGGAGTGCCACGAGAGCCGGGACACTTTCGGGCAGGCGCAGCAGCCGCAACACCTCAGCGGCCTCTGCACGGGTCCGTCTGTCCCGGCTCGACAACTGCGACATCCAGCGCGCCGTGGCACCGTGCCGGCGCAGCCACTCGATGATCCTCTCGCGTTGCAGCTCGTTCGACTCTCCAAGGCGGTTCAGAAGGTACTGCTCGCACAGTTTCCGGCGTCGCCGTCCAACCGCGGCAAGGGTGGCTGCGGCGTTGGCATCGCCAGCCAACAGTCTCTCGAGCGGGCCCATCAACTTCGCCATAGCGATGCGCTCGCGCCATTCACCGAGCAGTACCGACCCGCGGCGCAGCACGGCAAATGCCACCAACGCGGAGACGATCGCGGACAGCACAAGGACGACAAGCCCCAGCGGTCGGCCGACGAGGAACAGCTCAGCGTCCAAGTCCGGTCTGCACTCCCAGGCGCACGCCGTACCGGCTGTAACGCCAAGGCTCGGCAGCCTCCGAGGCCGAGGTGCCACCGTCATAGAACGCGGTCACCGCCACCGCCCGCGTGACCTGCCAGTTGAGCTCGGCCGACCAGGACCCGCCCGGATCCGTGCTGGCAGGCCGGTCCAGCGTGCGACTGCGCCGCAAGCCCGTTTCGCCTTCCAGTGCATAGCGGAGCCGGGAATTGCCCAAGGGGCCGGAGAGTCCAGCCTGAAGACCTGCGGAACGGTAATCCTGGGCGTCGTAGTAGCCGTTGCTGAAGTCCTGTGACCAGTCGAACCAGCGCAAGCGGCCGCGCAGGCGCCAGCGGTGTTCCCCCCACTCACCCCGCTGCAGCACGTCCGCAGTGAACGCCATGCGGGCGTTGCCGTCTGAGGTGTCCCAGCGGCTGCCTTCGACTTCCACGCTGCGATCAGCGGTCCAGGCCCAGCTCCCCGTGGCCGTGAGGCTGCGGTTCTGGATGCCGGTTTCCAGCAATCGCACCGTGTAGACCAGAGGATCCGAGCCTGCGGACAGGCCGATGCGGGTTCGTGATCCCAGGGCGCGACTCCAGCTCATACCGCCGCTGGCCATGCCGCGATCCGGAGACCCGGGCGGCTTGGCACTGGCATAGCCGGCGCGCAGGCGCAGCCGTTGCAGATCACCGTCGATCCAGTCATAGCGCAGGCTGACCTCCTGCTGCCGGCCGGTTCGTGCGCCGGAGCGCAGGTCGTAGTCGGTGGCGGAAACCTGCCATGCATCGCCGTTGCCCATGGCGCCAGCGATGAGATAGCGCGTGGTCTCCAGGCGCGTTGCGTCTGTGTCCGTGATGATGTCCCGGGCGACCGTCAATTCAGGTCGCGTCGCCCGTTGGAGCGCCAGACGCAGGTCCTTCACGGCACTGCTGTCGGGATACTGGGCGGAGAGTTCGCGCGTGCTGGTCCGTGCCTTCGCGTAACGACGGTCCCACAGGTCCATATAGGCCAGCGCCGTCCTGGACTCCTCGACGTAGGCGTCGCGTTCCAGCAACGCCTGAAAGCGGGCTCGGGCCGATTCGCGCCTGCCCTCCCAGCTGTCCAGCTGCGCCAGGCCGAACAGCGCATCGCTGTTGCCCGGGCGCTCCGCCAGCACGCGCTCGAAGTCGCGCCGCGCGCCGCCCCGGTCTCCAGTGAGCGCCTTGACCCGCGCGCGGAGCGTGAAGGCCTCGACATCTTCCGGGCGGCGTTGCAACCAGGCGTCGAGAACGGGCGCTGCTTCCCCGGAACGGCCACTCCAGAGCAGCCAGCGTGCCAAGGTCAGTTGCAGTTCGCGATCGCCCGGCTCGGCGGTGGCGGCGGCCCTGATGGCTGCCACGGCGTTGTCACGGCTCCCGGCTTTCCATAATTGCTGTGCGGCGGAGAGCGACTCTCGGGCCCCGACCGCGGCGCAGACCGCCGGGGCTGCCACTGTCGCGCAGCTCAACAGGACTCCCACGATTGACGATCTGAGCTGGTCCACGCACCGGATTCCCTGAAAGCACTGGGAAGACGGATAGCGGATTGCCGCGATCCCGTGGCGGTGCCAGTTCACATTTCGCCGGGGCATTGAGCATAAAGCCTCTGGCCCGGCATTTCAGGCATGCTGTCGTGACGGTCCCGGGTGACCGGATTTGTCCCCCGGAACGCGCCAGCTGCCCCGGGCCTGTCAGCCCGGCGCCCGGATCTTGCGGGGGGCTGTCTCGACGAGGAAGAGTGCCACGAAGAAGCCGACGACCAGGCCGCCGGTGGCGAAATACAACGCCGCCTTGAGGCCATAAACACCGGCCAGATGGCCCGCGATGATCGGGCTGATGCCGCCGCCGACGAACTCTCCGGCGAAAATCACAAAGCCCGCCATCGATGCCAGCATGCCCGGCGGAGCGGCCTCCGCAGCCACCGGGCCCGCGAGGATGGCCAGCGCCGCAAAGTTGAACAGCGCGGCGAAGAACAGCAGCACCCACAAGGTCGGGATGCTGTCCGGTCCGGCCTGGGTGAAGAAGTAGAGTGCCACTGCTGCGAGGATGTACGAGGCCAAGGTGGAAAGCTTGCGGCCGATGATGTCGGAGAGTGCCGGCATGGCGAACTGGCCGATCGCGCCCCCAACACCGACAGCCGAGAACACCTTGCCGGCCGTCACCGGATCGAGGCCGAGCCCAGCCCCGATGGGCGCGGTCAGGTAGGCCATGAGCATCGCGGCAATAACGAAGATGCCACCCATCGCGCAGATCAGCGTCAGCGGGGCGACCTTGGCGTTGCGGTGCCCGAACATGGCGCTGAAGGGGGCGGCTGCGCCGCCATGTCCCTTACCACCCTGTTTCGGCGGTTCGCGGACGACCATCCACATCAGGACCGCCATGACCACGCCCGGTGCGCCCACGAGCATGAAAACCGTGTGCCACTCATAGCTGTCGAGCAAGCGCGTGGCGATGATCGGGCCCAAGGCCAGGCCGAACAACGAGATCATGCACTGGAAGAAACCGTTGTTCAGGCCGCGCCGCTCGGGCTTCGACGCTTCCACCGCGACGGCAACGCCCGTCGAGGCGACCGGGCCCTCGGCGATGCCCATGATGATACGGACGATGATCAACCCCATCACCGAACCCACCATGCCGCTGAAGGCCGACATGAGGGAGAACACCAGGATGGCAGGCGCAAGGATTGCACGCCGGCCGACCTTGTCGGCCAGGTAGCCCATCGCGAATGCGGACACGCCCCACGCCATGCCCAGGTACCCGGCCATGGCACCGCCATCCTGCGGCGTCAGGCCCAAATCTGCTGCCATCGTCGAATTGGGGGACTGCAGGATGATCGGCAGGATGAACCGATCCAGGCCGACGAGGCCGAAAGTGAGGCTCAGCAGAAGAATGATCTTCCACTCGTAGCTGGCATCGTGTGCCGCTGCGCCGGACATGGCTGCAGCCGAGGATTGAACGCTCATCGGGACCCCCGCGGCTGGCGCCGCTGTTATGCAGCGGTTCAGTTCCGCTGTCAGTCACCGACTATAAGGCAGAACGCCCTTGAGTTGACAAGGCGAGGAGAGATTGGTCGGGGCGCCGAGATTTGAACTCGGGACCCCTTGCACCCCATGCAAGTGCGCTACCAGGCTGCGCCACGCCCCGACCAGAGGACCAACTGACCGCGGCGGGGATTTTGCCGCGGGGCCGCGATCATACCTCAGCGGCGAAGGATCTTCAGCACTTCCTCGAGTTCCGTTTGCAGTTGGCGGACCAGCTGCTGGCTCTGCGAGAGATCGGTGCGCGATTCCTCTCCGGACAGCTTCTGGCGCGCTCCACCGATGGTGAAACCCTCTTCGTACAACAGGCCGCGGATCTGCCGTATCAGCAGCACATCACTTCGCTGGTAATAACGGCGGTTGCCGCGCCGCTTGACGGGCTTGAGCTGCGGGAACTCCTGTTCCCAGTAGCGCAGAACGTGCGGCTTGACCACGCACAGCTCGCTGACTTCACCGATGGTGAAGTAGCGCTTGCCCGGTATCGCCGGCAACTCGCTATTGTTCCGGGGTTCCAGCATAGGCTTCCACGCGTGCCTTGAGCTTTTGCCCGGGCCGGAACGTCACCACCCGGCGCGCGCTGATGGGGATTTCCTCGCCCGTCTTCGGGTTGCGGCCTGGTCGCTGGTTCTTGTCCCGCAGGTCGAAATTGCCGAAGCCGGACAGCTTGACCTGCGATCCTGTGGCCAAGGCTTCGCGCAGCTCCTCGAAGAACAGGTCCACGAGCTCGCGTGCCTCGCGCTTGTTCAAGCCGAGCTGGTCAAAGAGCGCATCGGCCATTTCAGCCTTCGTCAGCGCCACGCCCTACTCCCTCAACCTTGCGTCCAAGCCGGTTCCCAGCGCACCCATGATCACGGCGACGAGCGCTTCCACTTCGTCGTCAGTGAGCGTGCGCTCATTGTGCTGGAACACGAGGCCGACGGCTACGCTCTTGCGGCCCGGCTCCATGCCCTTGCCGGCATAGACGTCGAACAAACGCAGATCCTTGAGCAAGGGCCCGCCCGCCTCCCGGCAGGTCTTCAGCAGGTCGGCCTGGGACGTGTCGGCGGGCAGCAGCACGGAGATGTCGCGCCGCACCGAGGGGAAGCGCGAGATGGCCTGGCCCTTGGGCAGACGGCTCGAGGTGGCGGCCTCGACGTCCAGTTCGAACAGCAGCGGGGCCGCAGGCAGGTCGAGCTCCCGCACCAGCGAAGGATGCAACTCGCCCACCAGGCCGACCGCCTTGCCATCCCGGTGGACGCTGGCGCAACGACCCGGATGCAGGCAGGACGGGCCGCCCGCGATCCACTCGAAGGCGCCATCATCGCCCGCCAATGCCAGCACGGCCTGTACGTCGCCCTTGAGGTCGTGGAAATCGAGGTCGGCCGCCGCCGCGCCCCATTGCTCGGGCAGGCGCGTACCGATGGCGACTCCGGCCAGCCGTCGAGGTTCGCGAACGGCAGCCGTGGAGCCGTCTGGCAGGAACACGGATCCCAACTCGAACAGCCGCACCCGATCGTGCTGCCGCCGCTGGTTCTCCATCGCTCCCTTGAGCAGGCCAGGCCATAGCGAGACCCGCATGACCGCCAGGTCCGAGGCAATCGGATTGGCCAGACGCACCGATGCGGTGTCCGGGAACAGTCTGCCTTGCAGCACCGGATCGACAAAGGCGTAATTCAGGGCTTCCTGGAAGCCACGTCCCACCAGCGTGTCCAGCAGGACCCGCTCCTCGATGAGGGCCTCGGAACGACGCCGGAACCGCTGCGGGAAGGAGGCAGGTGTCTCCGGGATCCGGTCGAAGCCGACCAGTCGCGCAACTTCCTCAGCGACGTCTGCCTCGAGGTTGAGGTCAAAGCGCCATGAGGGCGGCGTCACCCGCCAGCCGTCCGCGGTCACTTCCACCGGCATTTGCAGCGCCGAGAGGGCGCCGACCACCTCATCCTCACCGAAGGCAGCGCCCAGAAGCCGCTGCAGTTGCCGACGGCGCAGCAGCACGGGTGGGCGCTCGGCGGCTGGAGATCCGGCACGGAATTCGGTGACGGGCCCGGCGGCTCCGCCACAGATCTGCAGCAGCAGCTGCGTTGCCCGGTGCAGTGCGCCAAGGGCTGCTTCCGGATCGACCCCACGCTCGAAGCGCTGGCTGGCATCGGTCTGCAGGCCATAACGTCGCGCGCGGCCGGCGATGGCGTCGGGCGTGAACCAGGCCACCTCCAGCAGGATGTCGGTGGCCTCGGCCGTGATGGCGGTCCCCTCGCCTCCCATGACGCCTGCCAGGCCGATCGCACGGGTCTCGTCGGCAATCACCAGCACGTCGCGCTGAAGCGTCAGCGACCGGCCATCGAGGAGCGTCAGGGCTTCGCCATCGTGCGCATGGCGAACGTGCATCGCGCCCTGCAGGCGCTGCCGCTCGTAGGCATGCATCGGCTGGCCGAGCTCCAGCATCACATAATTGGTCACGTCGACCACCGGGCTGATCGGGCGCAGCCCGGCCCGGCGCAGGCGCTCCTGCATCCACATGGGCGTGCCCGCGGTGTTGTCCACGCCGCTGATCACCCGCGTGAGGAAACGTGGCGCTGCGTCCGGCGCTTCGACCACCAGCCCATGGACCAGTCCGTTGCCCGGCGCCACGGCTTCGATGACCGGGCCGGTCATGGGCTGACGCAGTACTGCGGCAATCTCCCGCGCCAGGCCGATGACCGACATGGCGTCGCCGCGGTTGGGGTAGACGGACACCTCAAGGATGTCGTCGTCCAGTTGCAGGTAGTCGCGCAGCGACTGCCCCTCGGGAGCATCGGCGGGCAACTCGAGGATGCCCTCGTGCGCCGATGACAGGCCCAGTTCCCGGGCGGAACAGAGCATGCCCTGTGATTCGATGCCACGCAGGCGCGCCGCCTTGATGGCAAGCCCGCCCGGGAGCTGGGCGCCCACCTGGGCCAGCGCCACCTTCAGCCCGGCACGCGCGTTGGGGGCTCCGCAGACGATCTGCAGCGGTTCGCCCGATCCTGTGCTGACCCGGCAGACGCGAAGCTTGTCGGCCTGCGGATGCGGGACTGCCTCAAGCAGCGACGCCACCACGACGCCTTGGAAGGGCGGCGCTGCAGGCTGGCAGGATTCGACCTCGAAGCCTGCCAGCGTGAGCCGGCTGGCGAGCTGGTGGGAGTCGATGTCGACGCGGGTCCAGTCCCGCAACCAGGACAGCGGAAGTTTCATGGCTCTACCCCGGCGCTCAGCCCCCGCGGAATTGCCGCAGGAACCGCAGGTCGTTTTCGAAGAACAGGCGAAGGTCGTTCACGCCATAGCGCAACATCGCCAGGCGATCGATCCCCATGCCGAAGGCGTAGCCGGTATACCGTTCCGGATCCACGTCGCAGGAGGCCAGGACCTGCGGATGGACCATCCCGCAGCCCAGGACCTCGATCCAGCCCGTCTGCTTGCAGAGGCGGCAACCCTTGCCGGCGCACTCCACGCAGGTGATGTCGACTTCCGCAGAGGGTTCCGTGAAGGGAAAGTACGAAGGCCGCAGGCGCATGGCGAGGTCGCGCTCGAAGAACGCTTCCATGAAGCCGTGCAGGACGGATTTGAGTTGCGCGAAGCTCACGTCCGTATCCACCAGCAGCCCCTCGACCTGATGGAACATGGGCGTGTGGGTGGCGTCCGAATCCATGCGGTACACACGACCCGGTGCGATGACTGCCAGCGGTGGCTTGCCCGCGCGCAACGCGCGGATCTGCACCGGCGAGGTGTGGGTGCGCAGCAAGGTCCCTGAACCGGCCGAGCCGGGTTCGAGGTAGAAGGTGTCGTGCATGGCACGCGCCGGATGGTTCGCCGGCACGTTCAGAGCCGTGAAATTGTGGAAATCGTCCTCGATTTCCGGTCCCTGTGCCACGACGAAACCGATGTCGGAGAACAGCCGCTCGATGCGCAGCCGCGCGCGCGTCACCGGATGCAGACCACCCGCCTGCTCGCCGCGGCCATCAAGCGTGATATCGATGCGACCCGCGCGCAGTGCTTGCTCGACCGCCGAGTGCTCCAGTCCCTCGCGCCGGGTCTCAAGCGCCTGCTGCAACTGCTGTTTCGCATCGTTGATGCGTTGCCCGGCAGCCGGCCTCAGGTGGGCAGGCAGGGAGCCGAGGGTTTTCAGTTGTTCGGTAAGAAGGCCTTTCTTGCCGAGCCAACGGACGCGGATCTCATCGAGACCGGAGAGATCCGCGCTGCCGCGGACCTCTTCCAGTGCACGGGTGAGTAGGTCGGCCAGAGTGTCCAAGACGGCCCCCGTGCGTTGCGCGCTGGGTGCGCGTCAGGCGGCCAGCTTGGCTTTGGCCTGCTCGACGATCGCCCCGAAGGCAACCGCATCGTGGACCGCGATGTCCGCCAGGATCTTGCGATCAATGGCGATACCGGCCTTGTGCAGACCGTTGATCAGGCGGCTGTACGACAGGCCGTGCACCCGCGCACCCGCATTGATGCGGGCGATCCAGAGCGCACGGAAATCGCGCTTCTTGGCGCGCCGGTCGCGGAACGCGTACTGGCCCGCCTTGATGACCGCCTGCTTGGCAACGCGGTAGATCTTGCGACGCGCGTTGTAGTAGCCCTTGGCCTTGTGAAGGATCTTCTTGTGACGGCGACCCGCCATCACGCCACGCTTGACTCGTGCCATTTCTGTTTACCTCGGTGACGGGATCAATGGTTGGGCATCAGCTGCACGCAGCGACCGACATCGCTTTCGTGCACCAGGCTCGAACCACCCGAACGCAACTGGCGCTTGACCTTGCGCGCCTTGTGACCGAGGTTGTGGCGGCGACCGGCCGAATAGGCCTTGAAGCCGTTGGCCGTCTTGCGGAACCGCTTGGCGGCGGCCCGGTTGGTCTTCAACTTGGGCATGTCTGCTCCTCATCTGTCTTTGTGTGGCCCCGTTCGCAAACCCTGCAGGCAGATCACCTGGCGAGGACGCTGGCGGGCGGACCGCAACTTGGGACCCGGAAGTCCCGCGCTACGGTCACTTCTTTTTTGGCGAAAACACCATGACCATCTGGCGGCCTTCCATCAGCGGGTTCTGCTCGACCACCGCGTGCTCCGCGAGGTCGCCCTGAACCCGTGCCAGAAGCTTGCGCCCGATATCCTGGTGCGCCATTTCACGGCCGCGGAACCGCAAGGTCACCTTGGCCTTGTCGCCTTCGGTCAGGAAACGGATGAGATTACGCAGTTTGACCTGGTAATCCCCTTCGTCCGTACCGGGGCGGAATTTCACTTCCTTGACCTGGATCTGCTTCTGCTTGCGCTTGGCAGAGTGGGCTTTCTTGTTCTGTTCGAACAGGTACTTGCCGAAATCCATCACCCTGACCACGGGAGGCTCCGCGGTCGGCGAAACCTCGACGAGGTCGAGACCTGCGTCGAAGGCCATCTGCAGCGCCTGAGACCGGCTCATGACGCCGGCCTGCTCCCCGTCCGCCCCGATGACGCGCAACATGGGCGCGCCGATCTCTTCATTGCGGCGGACGCGCTTGGGTGATGTAGCGATAAGTCAATCCTCCAAAAAAGCACGCCCGCGGCTGGCCAGCTCGATGCCCAGACGCTCGGTGAACGCCTGAAGGGACATCGTGCCCAGGTCCTTGCCGTCGCGGGTGCGCACGGAAACCAGGTTGGCTGCAACTTCCTTGTCACCCGCCACGACGAGGTAGGGGACGCGCTGCAGCGTGTGCTCGCGGATCTTAAAGCCGACCTTTTCATTCCGCAAGTCGGACACCGCGCGAACGCCCTGATTCTTAAGGGCTTGCGTGACCTGGCTGACATACTCGGCCTGGCGGTCGGTGATGGTCAGCACGGCGGCCTGTACCGGCGCGAGCCAGGCGGGGAGCTTGCCGGCGTGGTGCTCAAGCAGGATCGCGAAGAATCGCTCCAGCGAGCCAAAGATGGCACGGTGCAGCATCACCGGCGCCTGCTTCTGGCTGTGTTCGTCAATGTAGTGGGCGCCGAGGCGACCTGGCAGGTTGAGGTCGACCTGCAGCGTGCCGCATTGCCAGTCGCGGCCAATGGCATCGCGAAGGACGAACTCCAGCTTGGGTCCGTAGAAAGCGCCCTCGCCCGGGTTCAGTGTGTACTCGATACCGGCGGCCAGGGCCGCGGCCTTGAGGGCGTTTTCCGCACGGTCCCAGACCTGGTCGTCGCCGACGCGCTTGGCCGGGCGGTCGGAGAACTTGATCCGCACGTCGTCGAAGCCGAAATCCTTGTAGATGTCGAGGATCAGCTGCGTGACCTTGACCGACTCGTCGGTGATCTGGTCCGGCGTGATGAAGATGTGCGCGTCGTCCTGGGTGAACGCCCGCACGCGCATCAGGCCGTGAAGCGCGCCGGAGGGCTCGTACCGGTGCACCTTGCCGAACTCGGCAAAACGCAACGGCAGGTCGCGGTAGCTGCGGATGCCCTGCTTGAAGATCTGCACATGGCCGGGGCAGTTCATCGGCTTGATCGCGTAGAGCCGGTCGTCCGGCGTACGCGTCAGGAACATGTTCTCGCCGAACTTTTCCAGGTGACCGGACTGCTGCCACAGGGCCGAGTCCATGATCTCCGGCGCGTTGACTTCCTGGAACCCCGCGTTCTCCTGGGCTTCGCGCATGTAGGCGATGAGCCTCTGGAAGATGGCCCAGCCCTTCGGGTGCCAGAACACGGCGCCGGGAGCCTCCTCCTGCATGTGGAAGAGATCGAGTTCGCGCCCGATGCGGCGGTGATCGCGCTTCTCCGCCTCTTCCAGGCGCGTCAGGTAGTCCTTGAGGTCCTTGTCGCTGGTCCAGGCCGTGCCGTAGATGCGCTGGAGCATCTCGTTGCGCGAGTCGCCGCGCCAGTAGGCGCCGGCGACCTTCATCAGCTTGAAGACCTTCAGCTTGCCCGTCGACGGCACGTGCGGGCCACGGCAGAGGTCTTCCCAGTCCCCCTGGCCGTACAGCCCGATCTCCTCGCCCTCCGGGATGCTGGCGATGATCTCGGCCTTGTAGTGCTCGCCCAGGTACTTGAAGTGTTCGATGGCGGCATCACGCGGCAGGCTGCGCCGGCTGACCTTGTGGTCAGCGCGTGCCAAATCCGCCATGCGCTGCTCGATGGCGACCAGGTCTTCCGGCGTGAATGGCCGGGAGTAGGCGAAGTCGTAATAGAAGCCGTCGTCGATCACCGGGCCGATGGTGACCTGCGCTTCCGGGAACAACTGCTTGACCGCATGGGCGAGCAGGTGGGCCGTCGAATGCCGGATGACATCGAGGCCTTCAGGATCCTTTTCGGTGACGATGGCCAGCCGGGCATCGGCGTCGATGAGGTGGCTGGTATCGACGAGACGGCCATCGACCTTGCCGGCCAGGGCGGCCTTGCGAAGGCCCGCGCCAATGCTGGCGGCCACGGCGTCGACGGTGACGGGATGGTCGAACGAACGCTGGCTGCCATCGGGCAGCGTGATGACAGGCATGTCGCGGGACCTTGCGCTGGAGGTTTGGCTGAGGATGGTAGTCGCGAGTGGGATCGAACCACCGACCACTTCCATGTCAAGGAAGTGCTCTACCACTGAGCTACGCGACTACGGCAGACCCCTCAAGAGCCGCGAAAGATACCCGCCCGGCCCTCAACCTGCAAGCCCCAGTTCCCGCTGCCTGAGGCGTTCGATGCGGTCCCGCACCGCCGCGGCCTGCTCGAACTCAAGGTTGCGCGCGTGCTTGAACATCTCGGTCTCAAGCCGCTTGATCTCCCGCGCGATCTGCGCGGCATCGGCGTTGGCCGGCAGGTCATCGCCCGTTCCGCCCTTGCGCTGGCCTTTGCCCTTGCCCGCGGCGGCGCTTCCGCGCTTGCCGCCCCGACCGCCGGAGACTGCATCGGCGGTGGGCTCCGGCGCCTCGAGGATGTCGCGGATGGTCTTCACCACCCCACGCGGCGTGATGCCGTGCGCCAGGTTGTGGGCCAACTGCCGTTCGCGACGGCGCGAGGTTTCCCCCATCGCGCGTTCCATCGAACCGGTGATGCGGTCGGCGTAGAGGATGGCGCGACCGTTCAGGTTGCGGGCTGCGCGACCGATGGTCTGGATGAGGGCCCCTTCGGAGCGCAGGAAACCCTCCTTGTCGGCGTCGAGGATGGCCACGAGCGACACCTCGGGCATGTCCAGACCCTCGCGCAGCAGGTTGATGCCGACGATGGCGTCGAACTTGCCCAGCCGCAGGTCGCGGATGATTTCCACCCGCTCGACGGTCTCGACGTCCGAGTGCAGGTAGCGCACGCCGACGCCGTGCTCGGCGAGGTATTCCGTGAGGTCTTCGGCCATGCGCTTGGTCAAGGTGGTCACCAGGGCACGTTCGCCCCGGGCGATGCAGGCGTTGATCTCGGACAGCACGTCATCCACCTGGGTGGCGACCGGGCGCACCTCCACGATGGGATCGACCAGGCCGGTGGGCCGCACGAGCTGCTCCACAACCTGACCGGCATGCTCGGCCTCGTAGCGCCCCGGCGTCGCCGAGACGAAGATTTTCTGCGGTGCGATCGCCTCCCACTCCTCGAAACGCAGCGGCCTGTTGTCGAGGGCCGACGGCAGCCGGAAGCCGTACTCCACCAGCGTCTCCTTGCGCGAGCGGTCGCCCTTGTACATCGCGCCCAGCTGCGGGATGGTCTGGTGGCTCTCGTCGATCACCAGCAGGGCGTTGTCCGGCAGGTAGTCGTACAGGCAGGGTGGCGGTTGTCCCGGCAGGTGTCCGGAGAGATATCGCGAGTAGTTCTCGATGCCTTGGCAATAGCCGATTTCCTGGATCATCTCCAGATCGAAGGTGGTGCGCTGCTGCAGGCGCTGCGCCTCAACAAGCTTGTTGGCCGCATAGAGCTCTTCCAGGCGCAGGCGCAGGTCCTCGCGGATCTGGTCCATGGCGGACACCAGGCGGTCCCGCGGCGTCACGAAGTGCGTGCCCGGATAGACCGTGTAGCGGGTGAGCCGGGCCCGGATCTCGCCGGTCAGCGGATCAAAGCGCGCCAACTGGTCGATGACGTCATCGAACAGCTCGACGCGGATCGCGTCCCGCTCGGATTCGGCCGGGAAGATGTCGATCACGTCGCCGCGGACCCGGTAGCAACCCTGCGACAGGTCGAGGTCGTTGCGCGTGTACTGCATCTCGGCGAGACGCCGCAGCAGTGCCCGCTGGTCGATCCGGTCGCCGCGCTTCAGGTGCAGGACCATGGCGAGGTAGGCCTCGGGGTCGCCGAGGCCGTAGATGGAAGACACCGTGGCGACGATGATCGTGTCAGGCCGCTCGAGCAGCGCCTTGGTGGCGGACAGGCGCATCTGTTCGATGTGCTCGTTCACCGCGGAGTCTTTTTCGATGTAGGTGTCCGAGGCCGGAACGTAGGCCTCGGGCTGGTAGTAGTCGTAGTAGGAAACGAAATACTCGACGGCGTTGTCCGGGAAGAACTCCTTGAACTCGCCATAGAGCTGCGCCGCCAGCGTCTTGTTGTGGGCGATCACCAGCGTAGGGCGCTGCACCGCCGCAATGACGTTGGCGATGGTGTAGGTCTTGCCCGAGCCCGTCACGCCCAGCAAGGTCTGCGCCGCCAAGCCGCTACCGATGCCCTCCACGAGCGCCTCGATGGCCTTGGGCTGGTCGCCGGCGGGTGGGTATTCGGACTTCAGGACGAAGCGCGCTGCAGGTTCAGTCATCTCCCGTATTATGCGGCCATGAGCCTGCAGATTGCCCGGCGGATCCACCGCGTCAAGCCCTCCCCCACCCTCGCCATGACGGCGCG
Source organism: Pseudomonadota bacterium (assembly GCA_046047615.1). Taxonomy (GTDB): domain Bacteria; phylum Pseudomonadota; class Gammaproteobacteria; order Steroidobacterales; family Steroidobacteraceae; genus ZC4RG30. The sequence continues at coordinate 33,623 of JBJOHO010000037.1, read as the reverse complement.
CGCCGCGGCGCTGCGCGCCGAGGGCAAGGATGTCATCAGCCTTTCTGTCGGCGAGCCGGATTTCGACACGCCGGCCCATATCGGCGACGCCGCCATCGCGGCGATCCGCGGGGGCTACACGCGCTACACGAATGCGGACGGCGCGCCTGAACTCAAGGACGCGATCATCGCCAAGTTCGAGCGCGACAACGGCATCCGCTACACGCGCAAGCAGGTGCTGGTTTCCAGCGGCGCCAAGCAGACGCTGTTCAACCTCTGCATGGCCGTGCTCGATCCCGGCGACGAAGTGGTCATCCCTTCGCCCTACTGGGTCTCCTACCCTGACATGGTGATGCTGGCCGATGGCCTGCCGGTCACACCCGATGCGGGGCCGGAGCAGGGCTACAAGATCACGCCGCGGCAGCTGGCCGCCTCCATCAACAACCGCACGCGCATCGTGATGCTCAATTCCCCGAGCAATCCCACGGGGGCGGCCTACACGCGTGCCGAGTTGCGTGCGCTGGGTGAGGTGCTGCTCGAGCACCCACTGGTGCTGGTGGCCGTCGACGACATCTACGAGAAGATCTATTGGGCCGAGGAACCGTTCTGCAGCCTGCTGACGGCCGTGCCCGCACTTTACGACCGGACGGTGACCATCAACGGCTGCTCCAAGGGCTATGCCATGACCGGCTGGCGCATCGGCTACTGCGGAGGACCGGAACAGGTCATCGCCGCCATGGCCACCGTGCAGGGGCAATCGACCACCAATGCCAGCAGCATCAGCCAGAAGGCGGCAATCGCTGCGCTGAACGGCCCGCAGGACGCGATGGCGTCGATGAATGCAGCCTTCAAGGCGCGGCATGACTACTTCGTGGCGGCACTCAACAGCGTGCCGGGCTTCAAGGTCCTGCCCGGCGCCGGCACCTTCTATGCGTTTGCGGACATCCGCGGCGCGATGCAGGCGCTGGGTCTTCGGGACGACAATGCCTTCTGCGAATTCGTGCTCGCAGAAGCCTTGGTTGCCGGCGTCGCCGGCAGCGGCTTCGGCGCCCCCGGGCACATCCGGTTTTCTTTCGCCTGCAGCCAGCAGACCCTGGAACTCGCCGTGGAGCGTATCCGGGCCGCGATGGCGCGTGCCGGGGTGGGCAGGAGTGTCGGCGGCACTTGACGGCGGCTGCATGGCTGCTCAGAATGCCGCCCCTCGATTGAGGCACTTCTGCCACTCCCCGGTAGCTCAGCGGTAGAGCGTCGGACTGTTAATCCGTTGGTCGTTGGTTCGATCCCAACCCGGGGAGCCATTCAATACCGCGCCTTGCCAGGCAGGCTGGCCCCATGGCCCTTGGCTTTCCCGAACTGACCGTCGATTTCCAGCACCTGGACCGCGAGGCGCTGCTCGCCGACTGGGCGTGGCTCGTCGCACCCCACCAGCTGCCGCTGCTCGTCACGGCCATGGGCGATGTCTTCGTCCAGGACATGAATGACCGCTCGGTGCATCGGCTCGACACGGCTGCCGGGCAGTTGCGGCGCGTGGCGGACACCGGCGTCGATTTCGTTTCCTTGCTGGACGATCCGGACTTCATCGCCCTGCACTTCCAGCCCGGCGCGGTCGGTGACCTGCGCGCCGCCGGCATGGCGCTGCCCGTGGGCATGGTCTACGGCTTCCGCATACCGCCCCATCTGGGGGGCGACGTGGACACGGACAACATCGTCGCCATGCCGCTGGAGCGGCACTTGCAGGTGCTCGGCCAGCTGCACCGGCAGATGCGGGACGGCGGGACGGACTGAGCGACCGTCCCGCCAGCGGCGGCCTGCCCTATTTCTTCTGCAGTTCGTCCAGGCCGACCAAGGGCTCGGGTCGGGTACCCTCGCGCACCCCCACCAATTCCACCGGCTTGCCCGTCACCGGGTTCGGGTAATGGATCGGGTGCATCGTGTACAGCGGATAGGACTGGTACCGCAGTGTCGGCGGCGCATCCGGCGGCAGGCTGGCCGAAGGCCCTGCGGCCGGTCGCGGACCGCCCGCCCAACCCCGCTCCAGCTCGGCCACGAAGGTGGTGTAGAAGTGCAGCTTGCTGATCTTCCACACGCCGTCGACCTTGACGTACTCGTTCTCGTAGACGCCGCCGCCGATCAGGGCCTCGACCCCGTAACGCCCTTCCATGCTGAACTCGCGCACACGGGCGCGCGCACGTTGACCGTCAGCGGAAACGTGCACGACAGGCTGGTACTGGAGGTGGTCGAACAGCTCGCCCTCGTGCAAGCCCTGCGGGCCAAACAGGTCGAGGAACTGGCGGACCCTGCCCTTCCCCCGGTAGACGCCGCGCTGCGCCAGTTCGATGCTGCCGTCGTCGGCGAACAGGTCGGCGACCTCATCCCACTGCCAACGGTCCAGGTAATAGCTGTAGGCGTTGTGCAGGTATTCGATCGCCCGCGCATCCTCAAGCCGCGCGAGGCGGGTCGACAGTTCCGCGAGCGTGGCGGTGGCCGGAGGCGGTGCCGCGGTGCCCTGCGGATAGACGGGCGCACCGGTCACCGGGTTCGCATAGTGGTGCGGCGCAGTGATCGTGCCCGGGTACATGTCATACACCAACGTCGGCGGACGGTCCGGCGGCAGCGTCTTCTCGGGTCTCGAGTTGGGCCATGCGCGCACGCCCCAGCCCTTTTCCAGTTCCGTGTACATGACGAACCAGGCATGCAGTTTCGAGATCATCCACTTGCCGTCCACCTTGCGGTATTCGTTTTCGTAGATGCAGTCGCCGAACATGCTGACGCCGCCGTAATCACCGCCGTAGATCAGTGCGCGCCAGCGGCCCTTGGCAGTGGTGCCGTCCGGGGAGACGTGGATGATCGGCTGCATCTGCGTGTGGTCATAGAGGCGTCCCTGCACGGGAAAGCCCAGCCACTCCATGTACTGCTGCACGCGCTGGCGGCCGACGAACACGCCGCGGCCGCCGATCTCCAGCGTCGCATCCTCGGCGAAGAGCTGCGGGATCTCCTTCCACAGGTTCTTGTCGACGTAATAGCCGTAGGTGCGCTGCAGGATCTCGATCTCCCGTTCGTCCTCCAGGCGCGCGACCCGCTGCTGCAACAACGCCAGCTGGCGGGCGGTCGCCTTTCCGGTGCCAGCGGACGCCGCCGGCACGGCGGAGGCCGACATACCGGCATTGCGCACGGGATGGGCAAAGCTGGTGTGCGGCAGGTGGACGGCCGGCCACGGCTGGTAGGACACCGTGGAAGGCCGGTCAGGCGGGGGGAACTTGCGGTCGGCCACGTTGGTGGCCGTCATGCGGCCCTTCCATCCACCGGCGTAGGGCACGGTGAAGGTCTCGTACCAGTGCAGGCGGCTGATCTTCCAGACCCCGTTTTCCTTGCGGTAAAGGTTCTCGTAGGGGCCGATCTGCCAGCGCGCGTAGTCCTGCCACTGCCCCAGCAGCACCAGTGCGCGCCAGCGGCCACGGGCGGTCTTGCCGTCGGCCGACAGGGTGATGACCGGCTGCAGCTGCGTGTGTTCACGGATCTGCCCGGGCAGAAGTCCGCGCTTGCCATAGCCGATCCCGTACAACAACGCACGGATGGACGCCTTGCCCACATAGACGCCGGACACGGCGTATTCCGCCTCGGCGTCGTCCGTCAGCAGGTCGACGACGTTGTCCCAGTCCGAGTGGTCGATGTAGTAACCATAGGACCGCTGCAGGCGCTCGATCTGCTTGAGGTCTTGCGCGCGCCCGGCCCGCTGCAGCAGGTCGTCGATGCTGCCCGGGGGCGGCGGCACCGACGAGGTTGCTGCCGCCGCGAGCGCCGACAACACCGACAATCCCACCGCCGCGGCCCAGTGTTTGATGGTTCGGATCACGTCTTTCCCCCTTCCTGTTTTCTGCCCGCCCCGCGAGCGGAACTACGCCACGCGATGCCGCAGCGGCCGTCCCGCGAAATGGTCCTGCAGGGATTCGATCACCATGCGTCCCATCTGCGCCCGCGTCTCGCACGTCGCTGTGCCCAGATGGGGAGTCAGCAACACATTTGGACAGTGTTGCAGGGCCACGGGAACCTGGGGCTGCGACTCAAAGACATCCAGCGCAGCGGCTGCCAGCCTGCCCGTCGTCAACGCGGTGACCAGTGCCTGTGTCTCGACGATGGAGCCGCGTGCCACGTTGACCAAAATGCCCTGCGGGCCCAGGGCCTCAAGCACGCGCGCGTCGACCAGATGCCGGGTTGCGGGTCCAGCAGCGCAGCACACCGCCAAAACGTCGCTGTCCGCCGCCAGTTGCAGCAGGTCGGGCTCGAACGCATAGGGCAGGTCCGGCTTGTCCCGTGGACCTGTCCAGCGCACCTGCAAGCCATGGGCTACCGCCCGCCGGGCTAGGCCCTGGCCGATGGCACCCAGGCCGATGATGCCCAGGCGCTTTCCGGTGACGGACCGTGCCAAGGGGAACGGCCCCTGGGTCCATTGGCCGGCCAACAGGAACTGCTGCGCTTCGCGCATCCGGCGGAGCCTGTCGATGATCATGGCCATGGCAAGATCGGCGACATCATCGGCGACCACCCCGGGTGTGTGGGTCACAATGATGCCGCGCGCACGGGCTGCGGCCAGGTCGAGGGCGTCGAGCCCGATGCCGAGGCTGGCGATGATTTCCAGGGAGGGAAATCGTGCCATCAAGGCCTCGTCTGCCCCTTTGATGCCATTCGTGACCACGGCGCGCACCCTGGACAAGTCCGGTGGCACGCCTTTGGCATCTGCATCGTGCGCATGCAACACGAAGGCGCCGTCCCGCAGCGCCGACAGTTCGGGCGGGCACTGGAAGGTCAGGTAGATCTCCGGACGTCGCACGGGACTCAGTCCGGGTCGCAGCTGTCGTAGGGCCAGTCGACCGGACCCACATGCGTTACGGCGCCCAGACAGGCGGGGCCAACGAGGCGGGCATATTTGCCGAGCACACCGTTGGCCACGGCAGCAGGCCTGGCCTGCCACTGCTGGCGACGCCTCGCGAGTTCCCCGTCGTCCAGACGCACCTCGAGAGTGCCGTTGTGCGCGTCGATGTCGATGATGTCGCCATCCTGGAGCAGGGCGATCGGGCCGCCTGCCACGGCCTCCGGCCCGACGTATCCGATGCACAAGCCACGTGTTGCCCCGGAAAAGCGGCCATCGGTGAGCAGTGCGACCTGCTCTCCCATGCCCTGCCCGTAAACGGCAGCCGTGACGGCCAGCATCTCGCGCATGCCTGGCCCACCGGCCGGTCCCTCATTGCGGATCACCAGGACATCCCCGGGCTTGTAGGCGCCCGACGCGACCGTGCGCATGCAGGCCTCCTCGTCCTCGAACACCCGGGCGGGTCCGCTGAAATGCAGGGTCCGCAGGCCTGCCACCTTCAGCAGTGCACCGTCAGGTGCCAGGTTCCCCTTGAGAACAACCAGGCCACCATCACGGCCGAGCGGTGCGTCCGCGTTGCGGACCACATGGCCGTCCGCCTTCCGGCACCCCATCAGGGCCTGGCGCAGGCTCACACCCTCCCAGGTCAGGACATCACCATGCAGCAAGCCGGCTTGCAGGAGCGAGCCGAGAACGGCCGGCACACCGCCGACATTGTCCAGATCACGGGCCAGGAAACGCCCCCCGGGCTTGAGATCAGCGATCAGGGGGGTCCGGCGGAAAACCCGCGCCACGTCGTCGAGGGTGAAGCGGATGCCGGCTTCGTTGGCGATTGCCGGGATATGCAGCGCGGCGTTCGTCGATCCTCCGGTTGCGGCCACGCAGGCGCAGGCATTCTCGAGGCTCTCGAAGCTCACCAGCTCGCGTGGCAATGGCCCACCCCTGGCGAGCCGCTGCATGACGCCCTCGCCCGTGCGTCGGGCCAAGGCCAGACGGGCACTGTACGGCGCGGGGATCATTGCACTGCCAAGAGGTGAGAGGCCCAGCGCCTCGCCCACCATCGCCATCGTGTTGGCGGTGAACTGTCCGGGGCACGCACCGGTCGTCGGCAGGCAGCGGGTCTCGAGCTGGTCCAGCGCCTCGCGCGGCATCAAGCCTGCCTGCACCTTGCCTACGCCCTCGATGACGTCAAGGATCGTGGCAGGACTGCCGTCCGGATCGAGTCCCGGCAGCATGGCCCCGCCGTACAGGAACACGCCAGGCACGTTCAGGCGGACCAGCGCCATCATCAGTCCGGGCAGGGTCTTGTCGCAGCCACCGAAGCCGATGAGGGCGTCATAGGCATGTCCGCGGACCGCCACTTCGACGCTGTCCGCGATGATTTCACGCGACACAAGGCTCATCCTCATGCCACCGTGGTTCATCGACGTGCCGTCGGAAACCGAGATGGTGGTGAACCTGACCGGCACGCCACCGCCGGCGGCAACGCCCAATCGGGCCTGGTCAGCCTGGGGCTCCAGGGACATGGAGCACGGGGTGTTTTCACCGGCCGTGGTCACGATGCCGACCAGCGATTTGGAAAAGTCGCGCGCCTCCAAACCTGTCGCCCGGAGGAAGGCGCGTTGCGGCGCGCGGGTCAGTCCATCGGTGACCACTCGCGAGCGGTGCTTGTGCAGCGTGCCGCGGTCCTTCGTCATGCCGCGCTCCCGTACTGAAGCCGGTTCAGGGCGCTGCCGCATGCGCCTTGCGCGCACGCTGCTGCATCCAGAACACGAGGCGTGCCAGGATGATCAGTCCGCAGACGGCGACGAGCCAGACGGGCGACCACGGCTGGCCGGCACGGTACAGCGACACCAGAACGATGAGGGCTGTCGCGGACGTCCAGTCGACAGGCTTCATGAACTCCTTGTCGACGACCCGGCCCCAGTTGAACTGCATGGCCGCGTAGGTCTTGCCCAGCCCCGAGAGGCGCGGCAGGAGCCGGGGAACACGCGCGCAGAACGCCTCGTACTCGGCGCCGAACTTGCCCCGCAGGAAGTGCTCTTCGGCGGCAATGATCCCCACGTGGACGGCCACCGCGATGACGATGCCACCGATGGCAAATGCCAGGCTGTTGCTGGCCACGGCGAGCCCGGCGAGCAGGAAGCAGTTGCCCAGGTACATCGGGTTGCGGACGTGGGAATAGAGCCCGCCGGTGACCAGCTTTTCGGCATAGACATGGTGGCCCTTGCCGCCGCGGATGATGTACTCGAGTCCGATGGTGCCGATGCGGATTCCCTGCCCCACGAGCGCCAGCAGCAGGCCCACCACGGCCGTGATCACAGGGTCCGGCGCCAGCGCGGGCGAAGGCACGAACAGCAGCAGCACGGCCGCGGGCAACATGAGCCCACGGTGCTTGAAACAGGCGTTGCCGTAGCGGATCAGGGGAGGCAGTGCGGGGGCGGCAGTGTTTTCCATGGCCTGAATGGTACGCCATAACCTGCCCTGCGCAGGATGCCGTCATGGTCGCATGCTAGGGTCCGTCAACCTGCCCCCGCTTCAGGAGACTGTCATGGACCGCCGTCGCTTCCTGTCCCAGGCGCTTGCCGTTCCGGTGCTGGCCGGGCTGCCGTTGCGCAGTGGCCGGACTGCACCTGCCTTGCCGGGCGATCCGTTCACGCTGGGCGTGGCCAGCGGCTACCCGACCTTCCGCGGCCTCAGCCTCTGGACGCGTCTGGCGCCCTCCCCGCTGGCTCCTGACGGCGGTTTGCCCCCCGTGGCCTATCCGGTGGAGTGGGAGATAGCCGCGGACCAGACGTTCCGGACAGCCGTGGCCTCGGGACGCAGTTGGGCGGAACCCGAGTGGGCGCACAGCGTGCACGTGGATGTCGAGTCGCTGGAGCCCGACCGTGAGTACTGGTACCGCTTCCATTGCCAGGGGGCAACGAGTCCGGCCGGTCGGGCGCGCACCGCACCGGCAGCGGGTGCGTCACGTGCCTCGATGCGCCTGGCCATCGCGTCCTGCCAGCAGTATGAGCAGGGCTTCTATGCGGCCTACGGGCGCATGGCCGAGTCCGCACCGGATCTGGTCCTGCATGTCGGCGATTACATCTACGAGCAGGCTGCCGGGGGCGCGCGGGTACGCCAGCACGTCGGTGGCGAGTGCTACACGCTTTCCGACTACCGGCAGCGCTATGCACAGTACAAGACCGATCCGCAGTTGCAGGCCGCGCATGCGGCCTGTCCCTGGCTCCTCACCATCGACGACCATGAGGTCGACAATGACTTCGCGGGTGAGATCAGCGACGAGGACGACGATCCGCGGCTGTTCCTGGCACGGCGTGCCGCCGCTTTCCGCGCCTACTACGAACACATGCCGTTGCCACGCCGCGCGGTGCCCTTCGGCCCGGACATGCGGCTGCACGCCACGCGGTCGTTCGGCGGCTTGTTGAGCGTCCACATGCTCGACGGGCGCCAGTACCGCTCCGCCGCGGCGTGTCCGCGGCCCGGGCGCCGTGGCGCCAACCGCGTCCGCGCCGAGGCCTGTCCGGAACTGTTCGATCCGTCGCGGTCCATGCTCGGCACGCGGCAGGAACGCTGGCTCGACGCGGCCCTGCAGGCCGACAAGGCTCGCTGGACGTTCATGGCACAGGGCGTGCTGATGGCCCAGGCCGACGAGGACGAGGAGCCCGGGCCGCGTTACTACACCGACAGCTGGAACGGCTATCCCGCGGCGCGAAACCGCCTGATGGATGCGTTGGCCGCACACCAACCTGCCAACCCCGTGGTCATCGGTGGCGACATCCACGCCTTCATGGCCGCAGACCTGCGGCAGCGGGGGGATGACCCGCGCACGGCAGTCCTGGCCGCAGAGCTGGTGACCACGTCGATCACCTCCCGCCCGCCGGCGCAGGACCTGCTGGACACCATGCGCCGCAACACGCCCGACCTGAAAGTGGCCGAGGGTCGCCATCGCGGCTACCTGCAGATCGACCTGACGGCGGACAGGCTTGAGGCCCGGATGCTGGGCGTGGACGACATCACGCGGCAGGAATCAGGCCTGCATGCCGTCGAAACCTTGGTGGTCGAGGCGGGGCGCCGCGGCCTGCTGAAGGCCTAGACGGCGCCCGCCGTGGACCGGGGCGGCCGCTGCGGCCGCCCCTGCGCCGACCTCAGAACGAGGCCTTCAACGACAGCTGGACCGTCTGCGGCGCACCGAGCTGGTACGTCGGCGACGACGGGCTGGTAGGCACGCCGGTGATCGCCACGGCGTTGCTGCGGGAGCTGATGCTGCCGAAGTACACCTTGTCGAACAGGTTGATGACGTTCAGCTGCAGCGACCAGTCCTTGCCGCCCCAGCCGGCGAACTCGTACTCGGCGTCCAGGTCCACCGTGGTGTAGGAGCCGACCTTCTGGTCGTTCACGTCGGTCGAGAAACGCTCCCCGACGTACTTCGCCTGGGCACCGACGCGCAGCGACGACAGCAGGCGCCACTCGACGCGGCCGGCGTAGGTCCAGTCCGGCGTCTCCACGACCTTCTTGCCTGCCGTCGGAAGGAAGGCGGTGGCACTGACCGGCGTGTTGGCCTTGATCTCGCTGTTGTTGTATGAGGCGCTGGCGTAGAGCGTCAGCGACTCGACCGGCGAGTAGCCGATCTGCGCATCGAGGCCGTACTGGTCGACGGCGCCGACGTTGCGGTCGACGCTGATGCCCAGCTCCTCGTCGTATGCGCTGACGATACGGTTCTGGTAGTCGGTCTTCCACGCGGTGACGGACGCCACCGTCGACTCGGTGGCGAAGCGGTAGCCCAGGTCGAAGCTCTTGGTCGTCTCCGGCTGCACCAGCGGGTTGCCCAGGCTGCCATCCGCCAGGCGGACGACCGTGTAGAGATTGTCCGTGCGGGGCGCCGAGAAACCTTCCGCATAGCTCAGGTAGACGCTGTGGCCCCCACCCAGGGCGTAGTTCAGGCCGATGTTCGGCAGGACGTCGTCGAACTCCTTCTGCGCCGTGAAGGGCTTGATGTACTGCGTGCTGCTGGCACCGAAGGTGACGTTGCCATTGGCCAGCGGCGCGTTGGGCACCTGGGTCGTGCACAAGACGCTGCTGGTGCCGTTGCGCGTGTAGCAGTACTGGTTCAGCTCGCGCTTGAACGTCGGCATGCGCAGGCCGGCATTGACCGTCAGGTCACCGAAGATGCCGCGGTAGTCGGCCGAGACCTGCGACAGTTCCGCGATGGAGTAGCGGTCGCGCGTGCGCAGCCAGCTGCCGTCGGCCGTATAGACCTTGCGGCCACGCTTGCCGCCGAAGTAGTTCTCGGTGTTGCCGTTGGCCAGCAGGTAGGTGTACTCGCCGGACTGGCGGTGACGGCCGCGGTCGTAGGTGTAGGCGACGCGCAGGCGCTGGTTGTCCGCGAAGTCCCACAACAGCGACGACGTCACGCCGACGCGGTGGGTGTTGGTGTTGCTCGGCGCGAAGAAGCGCACGGTGTCGAGCGTGTCACCGTCGCGGTTGAAGTCGACGCCGGCGGCTGTGCTGTTGCCGCGGGCGATCGCATCAGTCTCGGACATCGTCGCCGACTGCGAGCCACCGTTGGCCAGCACGTACTGGAAGGACGGGTCGACCGTCAGGCGCAGGCCCTCGGCCAGCGCAAAGCTCGACTGGATGCGGATGTTGCCGGTGTTGGACGGGTTGATCTGCCGGCCGTAGTAGTTGCCGCAGGCCGAGGGCGCAGGAACGCCGGCCGCAGGTGCCGTGGCGGAGTTGTCGTTCTGCACCGTGCCGTTGCCGCCCGTGGCCGACGGCAGCGTGCAGGTGGCGTCGAAGTCCCAGTTGCGGCCGTTGGCGGCGAAGTCGGCCAGCGTGAAGGCGCGGATGTTGTTGTTGCGGTTCTCGTTGAAGTGGCCCGACAGGCTGACGAAGCTGTCGTCGCCCACGGGCTGGTGGACGCGGAAGTTGTACTGGTTCTTGCGCATCTCGCCGAAGCCCTTGTACTTGTCGTACTCCTGGTTCGACAGCGCGAAGAAGAACGACGTGCCGAGCGGGCCCACGGCGCCGGTGTCGACGCGCAGGAAGCCGCGGCGGTAGTTGAACTCGCCGACCGACAGCGTCATGTCGGCACCGGCCTCTTCCCGCGGGCGGGCGGTGATGTAGTTGATCGTGCCGCCCGTGGCCGAGGCGGTCGGCGAGTCGACATCCGTCGTGCCGAGATTCACGTTGGCGCGCTGGATCAGCTCGGGGTCCAGCTGCTGGTTCGTGTAGACGGCATAGTTGCCGGTGTCGTTCAGCGGGATGCCGTCGAAGGTCAGCGACACGCGGTTGCCATCGAAGCCGCGCAGGCGGATGTTGCCGCCCGACGAGCCATAGGGATCGTTGTTCGTGAAGTTGAGGCCGGGCGTCAGGTTCAGCGACTGGATGATCGTCTGGCCCGAACCTTGCGTCGTGATGTATTCCTGCGTGATCGACGAGCGCGCCTTGGCGACCGTCTCGCGGACGATGATGCCGACGAGGTCCTGGCGCTGGGCCGTGACGACGACCTCCTCAAGCTGCGACGCGGTGGACTGGGCTGCGGCCTCCTGGCCGGCCAGCAGGCCCACGGCAACAGGAACGAGGACTCCACCCAGGCGAGTGAATTTCGACACGGCATCTCTCCGGATTTTGGCTTGTTGGGATGCAGCAGGACCGCTGCGGGTGTGAACTGTATCCCAGTTTCTCCTCGGGCTGTTGCAGGGCGATGACTGTGTTGCGGCGCTGACACATTCTGTCACCACGCCTGACTTAATCCGCCTTGCGCAACCCCCGCCCTACCCCCGATAGGTCCGGCGTGTCCGGCGACGGTGCGCAATCTCCGGCGCGTAGGGCGGCGCCGTGAGCACGCGGCGTTCGGCCTGTGCGCGGGCCGCGGGAAATTCCTCGGGCGGTACGGACGCCAGGATCGCGTCAAAACGCTCCTGCATCCCGGGCTTGAATTCCGGGTGGGTGAGGATGAACAGGTCGTTGTGGCGGATGCCGTTGACCACGCGCTCGCCGGCCTCCAGCGGGTCCATCATCGCCGGTTCCGGGCCGCGCGAGGGCTCGGCGGAAAGCAGGTTGTCGGTGCTCACTCCACCCGGGCAGAACACGGACGTGCCGATGTTGCTGTCCATGAGTTCCACCCGCAGCGCCTCCATCATCCCGACGGCTGCGAACTTCGTGGCTGTGTAGACGCCCGCCGTCGACCCTGGCAGCAGTCCGCCCATCGAGGCGGTGGTGACAATGTGCCCGCCCTCCCCGTGCGCCTTCATGTGCGGAATGCACACCGCGCAGCCATTGAAGATGCCCGTGAAGTTCACCGCCACCGCCGCATCCCAGCCCTTGGCGTCCACCTCGCTCGCCTTGCGCAGTGTCTTGATGCCGGCGTTGTTCACCAGCAGGTGCAGGTTGCCGAAACGGGTGCTGATGTCGGCCAGCAACCGCGTCCAGCCATCGCGATCGGTCACATCATGCCGGGCTGCCATGATGCGCGGATCGTCCTTGGGAAACAGTCCGAGCGCTGCGGGCAGCGCCTTGTCGTCGATGTAGCCCATGACGACATTCATGCCGGCGGTGTGCAGCGCGCGGGCGATGCCCAAGCCGATGCCGGTATTGCCGCCCGTGATGTAAGCCGTGCGGCCCTTGAGTTCGGCCAATGGCGCGGGCTGGGACGGCCGTGACGGTGCAGGATCCTGTGCCGCGGCAGTGGCGGCGCGGGCGGCCGCCATGGCCCCTGCCCCTGCCGCCATGCCAGCCAGCAACTGCCGCCGCGTGGTTGTGCTGCGATTGGACATGCCCGATTCCCCCGACTGTTGTGAGTTGTTCTGCAAGTCGGCCCAGTATGGCAACGGTTCCGGTGTCAGAACCAGTTGAAGTTGAAACTGATGCTGATGCGTTCCTTGTCGACCGGGTTGGGCACGACCTCATGCCGCAGCCAGCTCTCGAACAGCAGGATGTGGCCTGCCTTGGCCGGCATGATGACCCAGGGCTGGTTGGCCCGGGGGGCATCCGGTCGCCGCGGCGGGGCCGCCATGAAACGGTCGAGGCGTGGGTCCTCGAATTTCAGGCCGGGCGAGCCTGCCGGCACCTGGACGTAATAGGTGCCACTGACAGTGGACAACGGGTGCAGGTGCAGGCTGTGCGTGACCTGCCGCCCCATGATGTTCACCCAGCAGTCGGTCATCACCAAAGGCCGCGAGGCCAGGTCCAGCGACAGCGTCGCGGCGAAGCGGGCAACGTGCCGGCCCAGGGCACGTTCAAGGCGGGCGAAGCTGGGCGAGAGCGTCTGGAGCCGGCACACGGATCCATAGGACGTGTAGCCCCCAGGGTAGTTGTCGCGGGACCACCGTCGGCCGGCCGCGTCGTCCTCGCGCAGTTGCAGGCATTCGCGCAGCAGCTGCCGGCGCAGCGGCTCTGCAGCGCTGCCCGACAGGGCTGCGGCATAGACGCGGGTCGGGAAGAGTTCGTGTACGGCCATTCGGGCCCCTCGTGAGCGATGGCGCCAAGGCGCCTATGATGCGTGAGTTGATCCGCGAGCACGAACAGGAGATTTCCGATGACGGCAGCACGACAGGCGCGCAGCCCGTGGACGTGGCAGGACGCCTACGGCTTTTCGCAGGGTGTCGAGGTGGAGGGCGCGACGCGCTGGCTGGTCTGCGCAGGCCAGACGGCCGTGGATGCCCAGGGGGCGCCACTGCATGCTGGCGACATGGCGGGCCAGTTGCAGCGCGCACTCGACAACCTGGAAGCCGTGCTTGGGGAAGCCGGCATGACCTTGGCTGATGTGGTGAGGCTGAACTACTACACCACCGATGTGGCGGCCTACCTCAAAGTGGCGCACCTGGCCGACGCACGGTTTCCGGCCGGCAGCGTGCGCCCCGCAGGCACCTTGCTGGGCGTTGCTGCCCTCTTCCACCCCGACATCATGATCGAGCTGGAAGCCACGGCAGTCCGCTGAAGAACCGGGGGGCAGGCGGGGCGTGGGCGTCAGGGCGTCACGCTGTCGATACGCACGGCGATCCGTCCGCCCTGCCCAACCGTGACCTGCACCGTGCCGTACGGATCGCCGCTGCGGGCCAACGCGCCGCCCTGGTTCGCAACCCGGGCGGTGACTTCGAGGCGATCGCCGGCCTTGAAGCCGGCGCCGCCCATCATGGCATCCGTTGCCGAGAGTTCGGCTTCCAGCGGGAAACGCGCCTCGAGGCGCTTGGCGGCCAGTGGCGGCCCGCGTACGCCGGGTTGGCGGGCCACCAGGAACAACGGGGCCCCGGCTTTTACCTGGGCGGCTATGGCGGGCGCCACTTCAATGCGCACCGGAACCACCACTGCGGCATTGGCGGCGCCGGGCACGGGTGCCTGAGCCACTGCGGCGCGCTGGCGAAGATCCTCCAGGGTGCGCCGGATCAGGTCCCTGACCTGCTCCGGCGGGTTGCCGGCCAGCAGCCGTTCAAACCGCGTCTGGGCGAGGGGAAACTCGCCCCGCTCGAGTGCCGCCGCAGCGCTGTAGAACAGGGCCTTGATGGAGTCCGGCTGCAACGCCAGCGCCTGTTCGAAGAGCTGACCCGGCCGACCCGCCAGATCGCCCTGGCCCGAGAGGATCAGCGCCTCCGCGAGACCGGTGAGCGCTTCGACGTTTCGGCCAGGCGACAGATTGTCGGCACGCTGGTAGGCCTTTGCGGCCAGTCCATGCTGCTCCAGTTGGGTGTAGGAGCGGCCGAGCAGCAGCCAACCCTCCACGTCGTCCGGTTGCTTCTCGAGACGCCGGGCCAGCCGCGACACCATGTTCGCCGGCGTCATCTCCTCGCTGGCGGGCGCCCAGTTCCAGTTGCTCCGGTACGAGTACAAGCCCGCGGCCAGGGCCACGACGGCGATGGATGCCAGCACCCAGGACCACCGTGCCGGCGTGCCGCGGCCCGTCGGATCCCGCAGAAGCGGCAACGCCAGCAAGGCCAGCGTGGCAACAACAAGCAGTGCGGCGATGACAAGGAAAGTGGTCATGACCGCGGGTCCTCATCAATGACGGAATCATCGCTGGCGAGCAGGGCCTGGCGCTGCCGCAGCACGCGCCAGCCAATGAAGACTCCCGCCAGCAGCAACAGTCCGGGCGCCAGCCACAGGAGCGCATTGCGCGCGGACCAGCGCGGCTTGAACAGGATGAACTCGCCATAGCGCGAAACCATCGTCTCGCGGATCTGCGCGTCGCTCTGCCCTGCCAGCAAGGCTTCCCGCACCTCACGCCGAAGGTCCGCGGCAATTTCGACGGGCGAATCCGCAATCGATTCGTTCTGGCATTTGACGCAGCGGAACTCGCGCGTGAGCTCAAGGTAGCGTGCTTGCAGGGCCGGGTCGGGCAAGGGCGGCGAGGCATCCACGGCATGCGCCGACGGCGCGGCCAGCATGAGTATCAGGGTCAGCACCAGGGTGACCGTCGCGACCATCGTCCGGCTCATGGCTGCCTCCCGTCGATGTGCGGCAGGAAGTCACGCTGCCAGATTCCGGCCGTCAGCGCGCCAACGCGCTTGTGCACGATGACGCCTTGCGGATCGATCAGGTAGGTTTCCGGCGCGCCGTAGACGCCATAAGCGATGGCGGTGCGGCCCTCCGTGTCCTCGACGACCCGGTCATACGGATTCCCGAGCTCCGCCAGCCAACGCAGCGCCGTCGCGCGGTCGTCGCGCCAGTCCATGCCGACCAGGGGAACCCTTCCTTCGCGTTGGATGTCGAGCAGTACCGGATGCTCGTACTGGCACTCGACGCACCAGGTGCCCCAGACATTGAGCACGTACCAGCGACCGCGGTAGGCCGCAGGCACATCCACCGGCGCGCCATCCTGCAGCGACGGCAGCACCATGGCCGGAGCCTGCTTGCCAATGAGTGGTGACTGGATCACACCCTTGCCGGGTGCCTGGTGCAGCCCCACGGCCAGGAGCAGCACCAGCAGGCCGAACAGGCCCAGCGGGAGGATGAAGCGTCGCCAGGTGGTCATGCGGACTGCTCCGAAGCTGCTGCGGTGCGCCGGTAGCGGCGGTCAGTGGCCGCCAGAACGCCGCCGGCCAGCATGACGAAAGCTCCGAACCAGATGAACTGGATCATCGGGCGGACCTGCAGGCGCAGGCTCCAGGCGCCGTTGCCCACGTCCTCGCCCATGGCAGCGAAGAGGTCGCGATGCCATGCCACGGCGATGTCAGCCTCGGTCATGGCCTGCTGCTGCACCCAGTAACGCCGCTTCTGCGGCAACATCATTGCCACAGGCTCACCGTCGCGACTCACGGCCAGTCGCGCCTGCGTGGCCGTGTAGTTCGGTCCCTCGACCGTTTCCACGCCCTCGAAGCGGAACTCGTAGGCACCCACCGTCCGGGTCTCGCCCGGGGCCAGCACCGTGTCGGTTTCCTGGGTCGCGGTCTGGACCACAGTGACGCCCAAGGTCAAGAGGGCCAGCCCGATATGCGCCACCGCCATACCGAGAACCGCCGGCGTCAGCGACAGGCCGCGGCGCAACCTGTCGAGCGGATCCCAGAGCGCACTGAAGGCGATCCAGAGCCCAAGGATGATGCCGATGGGCATCAGCACGCCCTTGAGGTCCCAGGCGCCCAGACACAGGGCAAGGCCCAGCGCGATGGCCAGGGCCAGGCTCGCCAGCACCGGACGGCGCACGCGCTGCAGGCCGCCACGCTTCCAGCCCGCGTGCATGCCCACGGCAACCAGTGCCAACAACGGCAGTGTGGGTACGAGGAAGCTCGGGTTGAAGTAATGGGGACCGACGGACAGGGTTCCCAGCCCGAGGGCATCGGAAATCATCGGGGCCATCGTTCCACCGAAGATCACCGCGGCGGCCACCACCAGCAGTACGTTGTTGAACAGGAGGAAACTTTCGCGGGAACTGAGCTCGAAGCCGGCCTGTGAACGCAGCAGCGGCGCGCGCCAGGCGTAGAGGGTCAGCGCGCCGCCGATGACTGCCACGAGGAAGACCAGGATGAAGATGCCGCGCGCCGGGTCGGCAGCAAAGGAATGCACCGACACCAGCACGCCCGACCGCACGAGGAAGGTGCCCAGCAGGCTCAGGGAAAAGCCGCTGATCGCCAGCAGCAGCGTCCAGCTCTTGAACAGGCCGCGCTTGTCAGTGACGGCCAGGGAATGGATGAGGGCCGTGGCCAGCAGCCATGGCATGAACGAAGCATTCTCGACCGGGTCCCAGAACCAGAAACCGCCCCAGCCGAGTTCGTAATAGGCCCACCAGCTGCCGAGCGCGATGCCGGCAGTCAGGAATGCCCACGCCACCGTGGTCCATGGCCGCGTCCAGCGCGCCCAGGACTGGTCCAGCCGGCCCTCGATCATCGCAGCGCAGGCAAAAGCGAAGGCCACGGACAGCCCGACGTAGCCGGTATAGAGCATCGGCGGGTGCACGGCCAGCGCAAAGTCCTGCAGCAGGGGATTGAGGTCCCGGCCATCCGGCACGGGCGGATCGAGCCTCAGGAACGGATTGCTGGTCGCCAGCGTGAACAGCAGGAATCCGGCACTGACGAGTGCGAGGATGCCCAAGACGCGCGCGACAAAGGGCTTGGGGAGGCTTCCGGACCAGATGACCACCGCAAGCGTCCACAACGACAGCACGAAGATCCACAACAGCAGCGAACCTTCGTGGGCTCCCCATACGGCAGAGACGCGGTAGAACAACGGCAGCGCGCTGTTCGCGTTCTGCGCGACATAGGCCACGGTGAAGTCGAAGCCGACGAAGGCTGCCACGAGGCAGGCCAGCGACAGGGTCGTCAGTGCGAATTGCCCGGCGACCACGAACGGCATGGCGTCGATGTAGCGCTGCACACCGCGGCCTGGCCCGACCAGACCGAACCAGGCCTGCACCACGCAGAGCGCGAACGCCAACCACAGCGAGAAGTGCCCGATCTCAGGCCACATGTCAGAGTCCCTCCCGCGACTCGCCCTTCTTCAGGGCGCGCGTCACTTCAGGTGGCATGTACTTCTCGTCGTGCTTGGCAAGCACCTCGTCAGCGACAAAGCGCCCCGCGGGGTCCAAGCGTCCGTGCGCGACAATGCCGGTGCCTTCCCGGAACAGGTCCGGCAGCACGCCGCTGTAGCTCACGGCAACGTCGTTCTTGAAATCCGTGACGATGAAACGTGCCTCGAGTTGGCCGGGCGTACGCTGGAAGCTGCCTTCCCGGACCATGCCCCCCAGACGGAAACGCTGTCCGGGTTGCACTTGGCCGGCCGCAACCTGGGACGGATCGAAGAAGAACATCACGTTTTCCCGGAAGGCCATCAGGGCAAGGCCACCCGCAACGGCGATGCCTGAGATGATGCCCAGGACCAAGGCAAGCCGACGCTGCCGCGGTGTCATGGCGACTCCTCCACCGCCAGGCGGCGGCGGGCTTCCTGGAGCACGGTGCGTTCAAGCCGACGCGCCCAGTGGATGTTGGCCAGCAGCAGGCCGACGGTCAGGAGTACCGATGGCCACACATAGGCCGCATAGCCGCTCATCGCCAGGAACTCTCTCATCGGACCTCTCCCTGCGTGCGGACCCAGTCGCGCACCCAGGCCGTGCCGCGTTCGCGGCGGACCAGTTCAGCGCGCGCGCGCCGCAGCATGACGGCGTAAAAGTACAGTGTGAAACCGAGGAACATCATCAGCAGCGGAACCAGCATCGACGCCGGCATGGACGGTCCGCCCTCGCGCAGCACCGTTGGCGCCTGATGCAGGGAGTTCCACCACTCGACCGAGTAATGGACGATCGGCACGTTGACGACGCCCACGATGGCCAGCACGGCGCTGCTGCGATCCGCCCGACCGATTTCGTCGACGGCGGCGCGCAGGCCGATGTATCCGAGGAAGAAGAACAGCAGCACCAACTGGAACACCAGCCGCGGGTCCCAGGCCCAGAACGTGCCCCACATCGGTTGTCCCCACAGCATGCCGGTCGCCAGGCTCACGGCCGTGAAACTGGCACCGAGCGGCGCGCAGCCTGCGGCGACTGCATGGGCGACCTTCATCCGCCAGACCAGGCCCACCGCGGCAGCGAGCGCCATGACCGTGTAGGACATGAGCGACAACCATGCAGCGGGCGCGTGCACGTAGACGATGCGGAACGCATCACTCTGCTGGTAGTCGGGCGGCGCCAGTACCAGTCCACCGAACAAGCCCGCCACGATCAGCACTGCAGCGGGCCAGCCCAGCCAGGGAATGAGGCGTGCGGCCACGGCATGGAAATACGGTGGCGATCCGAAACGATGGAACCAGGCCCAGCTCATGTCTTCCAGTTCACTCCAAGCTGATGCGTACAGCCATTGCCGCTGCCAATGGCGCCAGGGTCAAGCCAAACACCGCCAGCGCTGCCAGCAGGTAGAGCGGCCCGGCTACCGGATCGCCCTGCAGTGCCAGGGCCGTTGCGCGTGCCCCGAACACGAGCGTCGGGATCGCCAAGGGCAGCACCAGCAATGACACCAGAGCCCCACCCCGCCGCACGCCGAGCGTGAGGCCCGCGCCAATCGCGCCGAGCAGGCTCAGGCTCACGCTGCCCAGCACCAGACTGGCGATGATGCCTGCCAGGGACTGCGCGGGCGCACCCAGGGCGAGCGCGGCAACCGGTCCGGCGACAGCCAGCGGCACGCCCGTCAGCAGCCAGTGGGCCAAGGTCTTGCCAAACAGCAGCACCGCGAACGAATGACCAGACAGGGCAAACAGCTCGAGAGTTCCGTCGCGTCCGTCGTCCCTGAACAGCAGGTCCACCGCCAGCAGCGAGGAGAGCAGAGCGGCCACCCACAGGACGGCCGGGATCAGGGATCGCAGCCGCCCTGGCTCTGCGTCGAGCGCCAAGGGGAACAGCAGCGTCACGATTGCAAAAAAGGCCAGTGGCTGCAGCCACTCACCGGGACGGCGACTCGCCAACAACAGGTCACGGCGTACCGTGGCCAGGAAGGCCGCTGTGGCGGATGCGTTCATGCGGCTTCGGCGGGCAGGCGCCAGAGCCGCGTGGCATGTCGCGGCAGGTCAAGGGCCTGATGTGTGGAAATCACCGCCAAACCGCCGTTGGCCAGATGCGCGCTGATGGCGTCGCGGAACGCGTCCTGGCCGGCGCCATCAAGGTTGGCGACGGGTTCGTCGAGCAACCACAGGGTTGCGTCCCAGAGCAGCAGGCGGGCAAGCGCCACGCGGCGCTGCTGGCCTGCTGACAGCCGCCGCACCAGTTCGTCAGGCGGCGCGCGCAGGCCGACGGCCTCCAGGGTGGACAGCAGCCGGCGCCGCGCCGGACGACTCCGCAGCGCGAGTGCGAACTCCAGGTTTTGCAGGACGCTGAGGTCGCCTTTGAGCGCAAGGTCGTGGCCAAGATATGACAGGTCACGGTGGAAGTCCCGGGCGTTGTCGTCCGTATCGCCGCCGCGCCAGAGCACCTGACCGCTCTCCGCGGGCAACAGGCCGGCAAGCACACGCAGCAGGCTGGTCTTGCCGGCGCCGTTGGGCCACAGCAGTTGCAGTGCCTCGCCGGCTGCAACGCTGAACCCCAGGCCCCGCAGGACATGCGTGTCGCCACGCCAGAGATGCAGACTGCGGACCTCGAGCACCGGACATCCCGTCGACCTGAACTGCGTTGATTATGGCACCAGCCTCTGGTGCGGATGGCGGGAATCGAACCCGCACTCCCTCCCGGGAAGCAGATTTTCTTACCACTTCGGCTTGCGCCGCCGTCCTTGCCGCGGACGTTCGTGGTCTGGACTGTCCCTTCACCATGGCCGGCAAGGTTGATGCCGCCGACAGGTGCCGCCCGTCCAGTCTCTACACCTTCCCCGGCGGGGCTTGGCTCGGGATTGGCCGCGAACAACGGCGTTCCCCGACTTTGAGCGGTTCTGCACCGCACGTTTCCGCGCGGGCACTCCAATTGAAGTCTGCTGCGTCTACCAGTTTCGCCACATCCGCGCCGCAACGCGGTCGCAAGGGTGGGTCAGTCAAGACCTGCCGTCAACAGCACGGTGGCCCAAGCCACCAAGGACGTGGCGGCGACCCAGCCCAAGCCGGCGACAGGACGGCTGACGCGGGCCACGGACTGGAGGTGGGTTGGCAGTCGCGGGTGCGCAAGCCGTCGCAACAGTTCCGGAGCCAACTGAGGCTGCTGCAGTTCGTCATCGACGACCAGCACAAGCTCGCCGCGCCTCTCAAAGCGCTCTCCCGTTTCCAGGATGCGTACCGTCTGCGTGGAGGACAGCAGGTCGATGGCGGTGCCTGACGAGCGGTCATCGGTTGTGCGCTTCAGCGATGGCGCCGCAGCGTCAGTGCTGCCTCGGGCCCTGTACTTCATGATTGCAGCGTTCATGGCTGGATCCTCTTTGCCCCCGGTTCCCGTTCCGTGAAACGGTCCACCGACGTTACGCTGCGGCGACATATGTCACATGGTAAAAATGAACCGGATTGGGAGGAAATTCCACGCCAGATGGCAAGGGCGACGGACTGGAGGCTAGGGTCGGAATCGAACCGGCGTACACGGCTTTGCAGGCCGCTGCATGACCACTCTGCCACCTAGCCTGCGCTGCTTCGCGCGAAGACCCGATGGACCCGGGTGGCACGAACAGGAGAAAAATGGAGCGGGAAACGAGGCTCGAACTCGCGACCTCAACCTTGGCAAGGTTGCGCTCTACCAACTGAGCTATTCCCGCTTGGGAGACGCGCATTTTAGGCATCGCGCGCCTCGTGTCAAGCCTTTGTGAGCACCGGCCACGCGGCTTTCAGGTAAACAATCATTGAGGCCAGTGTCAGCACTGCGGCCACCACACTGAGCACGAGGCCAAGCTCGTACGTCGGCAGGCCAAACAGCGGCTGGCGGTACAGCATCAGCGAGAGGCCCGTCATCTGCACGATGGTCTTGGTCTTGCCAAGCCCGGAAACAGCAACCCGTGCGCGTTCGCCGATTTCGGCCATCCATTCGCGCAATGCGGAGATCGCTATTTCGCGGCCGATGATGACCACTGCGACCAGGACGACGGGCAGTGAAGGGTCCTTGCTGACCAACAGGACCAGCGCCACGGCCACGACCAGCTTGTCGGCCACGGGATCGAGGAAGGCGCCAAGGCGCGATGTCAGTCCCATGCGACGCGCCAGATAGCCGTCCAGGGAGTCGGTGATCGAGGCCGCGGCAAACAGCAGGCCGGCCGCTGGGTCGGCCCACGGCGTGGGCAGGTGGAACAGCACGACCACCAGGGGAATGGCCAGGATGCGCAACCACGTCAGAATGTTGGGAAGGTTCCAGAGCATGGTCACAAGACTCCTCCCCTGTCCTCAGGCGCCGGGGTGCAAGTGATCATAGATCACCTGCGCGAGCGCGTTGCCGATACCGCGGATGCTGGCCAGGTCTGCCACGCCGGCACGCATGACGCCCTGCAGGCCGCCAAACTGCTGCAGCAGGGCGCGTCGCCGCGCTGGGCCCAGACCCGGGATGGTCTCGAGGATGGACTCCTGGAAACGGCGTGCCCGACGCTTGCGGTGTCCGGCAATGGCAAAGCGGTGTGCCTCATCGCGCACCCGCTGTATGAGGTGCAGCGCGGGGGAGTCCGCGGCGGGCAGGAGTGGTGCGCTGCCACCCGGGCGGTGCAGCCGCTCCTGGCCGACCCGGCGGTCTGCGCCCTTGGAAACGCCAATGACGCACAGGTCCTCGAAGCCGAGGGCGTCCAGTTCGGGCTGCACCGCCGCCAGCTGTCCGGCCCCGCCGTCGATCAGCAGCACATCCGGTGCAGGAAACTCGCCCTCCTTGATCCGCGTGTAGCGGCGCCGCACCGCTTGCGCAAGGGCGGCATAGTCATCGCCAGCCGCGATACCCTCGATGTTGAAACGCCGGTATTCCTTGCGCAACGCGCCCTCGGCGCCGAATACGACGCAGGACGCCACGGTGCCCTCGCCCCCCGTGTGGCTGATGTCGAAACACTCGACCCGCGCCGGTGGCTCCGCCAGCTCCAGCAGCACACCCAGCGCCTCCAGCAAGCTGCTGGCGTCTTCCTTGCGCGCAGCCCGGATGGCGCGCGCCTCGGACGCGTTGCGCACTGCCGCTTCGAGCCAGCGGCGCAACAGGCCACGGTGGGCCAGCTGCAGCCGCAGTGTCCGCTGCCCGGGACGGCACAGGGCCTGCTGGACTGCGTCGGCATCGGGTAGCCCACGGTCGGTGACGACCAGCGGTGGCGTGTCCTCGCGCCCATAGTGCTGCAGCAGGAAGCTCGCCAGCGTCTCTTCGGGCGTCCCCGGATTGCGCGGAAAGTAGGTCGTCGTGCCCAGCATCCGGCCGCCCCGGACCACCAGCAGGCTGATGGCATAGTCGCCGGGCTCTCCCTCGATGGCGACCACGTCGACGTCGCGGTCATCATCGGCGGCTGCCACTTGCGTGGCCTGGATCTTGCGCAGGTCTGCCAGCTGGTCGCGCAGACGCGCGGCGTCCTCGAAATCCAGGCGCGCCGCAGCGGCATGCATGCGTTCCTCCAGCAGCCGGTTGAGTTCCGTGCTGCGGCCTTCGAGAACAAGCACGGCGGCGGCAATGTCCTGTGCATACTGCTCGCGACTGACCAGGCCGACGCAAGGCGCGCTGCAGCGGCCGATCTGGTGCTGCAGGCAGGGCCGCGACCGGTTCGCGAAGAACGTGTCGCGGCAGTTGCGCAGGCGGAACAGCTTCTGCAACTGCTGCAGCGTCGCCCGCACGGCGCCGCCGTCCGGGAACGGGCCGAAATAGCGGCCGCCCGGCGAGCGCGGTCCGCGGTAGAAGGCCGGGCGCGGGAAGGCATGCGGCTGGAACTGGATGTAGGGAAAGCTCTTGTCGTCGCGCAGGATCACGTTGAAGCGCGGCCGGTGCTCCTTGATGAGGTTGTACTCGAGCAGCAGCGCCTCGGTCTCGGACGCCGTGACCGTGACCTCGATATGACGGATCTGCCGCACGAGGGCTTCGACCTTCGGCGCCTGCCGCGACTGCGAGAAGTAGCTGCCGACGCGGTCCCGCAGGCTGGCGGCCTTCCCGACATACAACAGCGACGCAAGGTCAGCCGCGGCCTCGCCGTACATGCGGTAGACGCCCGGCCGGCGCGGCAAGGCCGCCGCAAAGGATTTGCCGTCGAAATTCAGCGTGGTCTGGCCTGTTTGCTGCGTTCGGCGATCATCATGCCCAGTTCGAGTGCCTGCTCATAATTGAGCCGCGGATCGACCTGGGATCGGTAGGCCCGCGCAAGGTCGGTGTCGGACAGGCCGCGTGCACCACCGGTGCACTCGGTGACGTCCTCGCCGGTCATTTCCAGGTGCACGCCACCCAGCCGCGAACCGTTGTCCGCATGCACGCGGAACGCCAGTTCCAGCTCCCGCTGGATGTTCTCCAGGCGGCGCGTCTTGAAGCCCTGCGCAGTGGTCTCTGTGTTGCCGTGCATCGGATCGCAGACCCACAGGACCTGGTGGCCTGTCGCCTGTACAGCCTTGATGAGCCGCGGCAGGTGTTGCTCGATGTCGCGGGCGCCAAAGCGGTGGATGAGCGTGAGGCGCCCGGGAATGTTGCGTGGGTTGAGCGTGGTGACGAGCCGCTGCAGCCAGGGATCGTCCATGGCGGCGCCGACCTTCACGGCCACGGGATTGCTGATGCCACGGAAGTACTCGACATGCGCGCCGTCCAGCTGTGCGGTGCGCAGGCCGATCCAGGGCATGTGCGTGGACAGGTTGTACCAGCCCTGCGCACGCGGGATGAAGCGCGTCTGTGCCTGCTCGTAATGCAGGTGCAGTCCTTCGTGGCTGGCGTAGAAGTCGACGCGGCTGGCCTCATGCACCGGGCTGCCGGTCAGCGACTCGAAGAAGTCCAGCGAGTCGCCGATCTGCCGCACGATGGCCTCGTACGCCTCCTTGAGCGGCGAATGCCGCAGGAAGCCCAGATCCCAGTACTCGGGGTGGTGCAGGTCGGCGAAACCGCCATCAATCAGCGAGCGCACGAAATTGAGCGTGAGTGCAGCGCGCTCATAGCCGCGCAGCAACAGCAGCGGATCGGGCTCACGCGCCTCTGCCGTGAACTCCGGGCGGTTGACCGTGTCGCCGCGGTAGCACGGCAAGGTCACGCCGTCGCGCGTCTCGACGTCTGCCGAGCGCGGCTTGGCATACTGCCCTGCCATGCGTCCCACGCGGATCACCGGCTTTTTCAGGCCATGCAGCAGCACCAGGCTCAGCTGCAGGATGACCTTGAGCTGCTTGGCGATGCGGTCGGATTCGCACTCGGCGAAACTCTCGGCGCAGTCTCCGGCCTGCAACAGGAACTGCTCGCCCCGCTGTGCGGCAGCGAGGCGTTCCCGCAGGGAGTCGATTTCCCAGGACACCACCAGCGGTGGCAGGCGCGCCAACTGGGCGGCCGCGGCTTCGAGCGCCGCGGGGTCACGGTAGTGGGGCTGCTGCAGGGCCTTGAGGGCCTGCCAGCTCGCCGGTGTCCAGGAAGCAAGGTCGGTTGAACTCATCCGCGGGATGCTACCGGCCGCAGGTCCAAGCCGCAAAGTAACCAGTTGGTTCAGGGGGCTGGCAGGTCGAGCTCAAGGCAGGCGCCGCCCAACGCCGATCCGTTGATGCGCACGCTGCCGCCGTAGTGCCGCACCACGTCCTGCACCATCGCCAGCCCGAGGCCGTGACCCGGCGTGTGTTCGTCTGCGCGCACGCCACGTTGCAACACACGGTCCCGGTCCGGGGTCGCGATGCCGGGACCATCGTCCTCGACACGCAGCAGCAGGCGGCGTCCCTTGCCGACATCCCAGTGGACGCCGGCTGAGACGCGTACCGTGCTGCGGCACCACTTTGCGCCGTTCTCCATCAGGTTGCCCAGCGTTTCAAGCAGGTCGTCGCGGTCGCCCAGGAAGCTGGCGCCCTCCTCCACCTGCAACTCGATCAGAAAATCCTTGCGGCCGAACGCACGCATCACCGCACCGCGCAGGTCCTGCACCACGGGCAGTACTGCAACAGCTTCGTTGCTGCCGCCGGACGCGCCGCGGGCGGCGCGCTTGAGCTGGTGATCGATGATGGCCGACATGCGGTCCACCTGCTGGTCCACGGTCTCGGCAACGCGCGCGCTGTCGCCGCCGAGACTGCTGCGCATCACGGCCAGCGGCGTCTTGAGGCTGTGCGCGAGGTTGCCCAGCGTGTTGCGGTAGCGGGTGATGCGGTCGCGTTCGGCACGCAGCAGGCCGTTGAGGTTTGCGACCACGCGCGCCAGTTCGCGCGGCCAGGCGTCGTCAAGTTCCGTCCGCGCGCCGGATTCAAGTTCCAGGATCTGGTTGCCCAGCGTGCGCAGCGGGCGCAGTGCCCAGTGCAGCAGCAACCCCAGGGTCACCAGAAGCGCGGCAGCGAGTGCCGCAAAACCGCTGAACAGGTCCTGACGGAATTGCCGCAGCTGTGCCTGGTATGGGTCCAGGCTCATCACCACCGTGAACGTCAGGTCGATGCGGCGGCGACGGTCGTCCTCGAAACGCAGCCCGCGGCTCACGATCGCCAGGGTGCTGCCATCGGGTCCCGGCTGGTAACTGAACAGGCTCTCGCCGGGCGGCAGCGGACCACCGAACGGAATGTCGGTGCCGACGCTGGACGGCGAGCGCCAGACCAACAGCCCACGGCGGTTGATGATCCGCGCGTAGAGACCGGAGCCAGCGATGCGCAACCGCTCTTCGGCGCTTTGCAGGCTTGGCTTCACGGCGCCGGCCTCATCCGGATCCGACGCGGCGATCAACGCGACCATCTGGCCGTCGAGCTGGCTCCGCACGGCATCATCGGCGACACGGCGGAAACGTTGGTCGAGCAGCGCCGTGGTGACCCCCAGGAACAGCAGCAGCGGTGCCGCCACCGACAGCAGCAGCCGACGCGAGACGGAATCGGCCGCCACGGCCGGTCAGGCCGGAGTACGGGGCAGCGCGAAGCGGTAGCCGCGGCCGCGCAGCGTCTCGATGGGGTGCAGGCGGTCCTCGGGGTCGAGCTTGCGGCGCAAGCGGCCGACGAAGACCTCGATGACGTTGCTGTCGCGCTCGAAATCCTGCTCGTACAGGTGCTCGGTGAGGTCGGTTTTCGAGATCACCTCGCCGGCCTTGAGCATCAGATGCTCAAGGATGCGGTACTCGAAAGTCGTGAGGTCGACGTTGCGCCCCTCCACCGTCACCGTCTGGGAGCGCGTGTCGAGCCGGATCGGCCCGCAGGCCAGAACGGCACTGGACCAGCCGCCGGCACGGCGCAGGAGCGCCTGCACCCGCGCCAGAACCTCCTCAAGGCGGAACGGCTTGGTGACGTAGTCGTCCGCGCCGGCCTCCAGTCCCTGAACCTTGTCCTGCCACTGGTCACGGGCCGTCAGTACCAGGATGGGGAAGTGGCGGCCTGCAGCGCGCAACTTCCGGATCAAGTCGAGGCCGGGGAGCTTCGGCAAACCGAGATCAATGATGGCCACGTCCACGGGATATTCGCTGCCGGCGTACAGCCCCTCCTCGCCGTCGGCCGCGACGTCGACGGTGAAGCCGGCCTCGCCCAGATGACGGCGGAGGCCTTCACGAAGGTCCTGTTCATCCTCGACGACCAGCACGCGCATCAGCGGACCTCCCCCGTACGGGCATCGACGCGGACGGTCCAGACGCGACCATCCTCGGACAGCAGCTTGAGTTCATACACCGGGCGCGAGGCTGCGCCAGTGACGGCGGCACGCACCACCCGCGCCTGGAAGCGCCGCTCCACGAGCGCGATCGCCCGTTCAAGGCTGATGGCTTGGCCGGCGAACACGGCCATGGTCTGTGCCCGCACCGGCGCCGCCGCTGCGGGACCGACCGTCCAGAGCGCCAGGCCGCACAAGGTCGCTGCGGCAACCGGGTGCTGTCGCCGGCGGTGCGTGGGTGCCTGCTGTGAAGTCACGGCCGGTGGGCAGGGGTTGACATACGGCTGCACGCTAGGGAAGTGGGGATGAATCGCCACTGAATGCCTTGGCCTCGTTCCACAGGGCGTCCCAGTGCGCCGCGTCCAGACTCTCCAAGGGGATTCCCCGCGCGGCGGCCAGGCCTTCCATGAAGCCGAACCGGCGCTCGAACTTCGCACAGGCCCGGCGCAGCGCGGATTCCGGCTCCACTTTCAGCAGCCGCGCCCAGCTGCAGGTCGCGAACAACAGGTCGCCGAGTTCTTCCTCCAGCGCGGCAGGGTTTGCCTGCTGCCCGGCGGCACGGACTTCGCGGATCTCTTCCTCCACCTTGCGGGAGGCGCCATCCGGATCTGGCCAGTCGAAGCCCACGCGCGCCGCCCGGCGTCCGAGCTTGGCGGCACGCATCAGCGCAGGCAAGGCCCGCGGTATGTCGGCCAACACGCCCTCCACGCCCCGGGCACGCCGTTCCTCGGCCTTGCGCGCGTCCCAGGCCGCATCGAGCGCCTGCTCCGGGCCGGCGCTCCCGAACACATGGGGGTGCCTGGCCACCAGCTTGTCGGCAATGCCATTGGCGACGTCGCCGAAGTCGAAGGCGCCACGCTCGGCAGCGAGCTGTGAAAGGAACACGACCTGGAACAGCAGATCTCCCAGTTCGCCACGCAAGGCCGCCATGTCGCCGTGCTCCAGCGCATCAACCACTTCGGCGGCCTCCTCCAAGGTGTAGGGCGCGAGCGAACGGAAGTCCTGCGCGAGGTCCCATGGGCACCCGCCCTGCGGATCCCGCAGCGCGCGCATGACTTCGACCAGCCGCTCAACCGATGAAGTGTTCAAGTCCCGGCGCTCCGTGGTGTGGGGGCCAAGGCCTGCTCGCGCAGGCTCTGGAGGATCCTCGCAGTGGCGCCCCAGATCCTGCGTTCCCCGTAGAGGATGTCATAGGGGCGCGATGTGCCATGGGAAGCAGGGCGCTCGGCCGGCACATGATGCCGGTCGTCCATCACATGGCGCCACGGCAACAGGAAGCATTCGGCAACTTCAACGGGATCGGGCGTCAGCGGCGGCAGGGACTCGAGTCGCGCAACCACGGGGGTGACCCGGTAGCCGCTGATGATGGCCTGCTCCGGCAGGAAGCCCACGACCTGCACTGTTCCGGGGGCCAGTCCAGTCTCCTCGCGGGCCTCACGCAGCGCCGTGTCCACCATGTCCCTGTCGCCGGCATCCATGCGTCCACCAGGAAAAGCGATCTGCCCGGCGTGGCGCCGCAGCCCCTGCGCCCGCACGGTCAGCAGCACCGCGGGCTCGGGGGCGGCATCGATGATGCCCACCAGCACGGCTGCAGGCAGCAGTGTCCCGGGCGAACCAGGACGCGCCGGCGAGCGGACATCCGGCCGCGTCTGTGCCAGCCGCTCCCAGAGCGGCGTCAGGGACGATAAGTGCCTGTCGGACGGATGTGCTCGGGAAAGGCTCATGACAGAGGCTGCAGCTGCCAGGGGCTGGGATATCATCGCGAGTCTAGCACCCGCCACCCCCTACGGCCCCCACATGGATGACCCTGCCCTGCACGCCCTCTCGCCTCTTGATGGCCGCTACCGGCTCGCTGCCGCGCCTCTGGCGCAGCTGTTCTCGGAAGCGGCGCTGATCCGGGAACGGATCCGGGTCGAGGCCCTGTGGCTGCGCCATCTCGCGGACCATGTGCCGGAAGTCTGTCCGCTCCCGTTGCCGGCAGCGGTCCTTGCGGCCATCGTGCAGCTTGCCGAAGAACCGGGCGAGGATGCGGCGCCGCGGGTCAAGGAGATCGAGCGCCGCATCAATCACGACGTCAAGGCCGTCGAGTATCTGGTTCGTGAGCGCCTGGCTGCGGCCGGGGCTGACGCTGCAACGCTGGAGCGGGTCCATTTCGGCTGCACCTCCGAGGACATCAACAACCTGAGCCACGGCCGTTTGCTGTCGAGGGCTCGGCAGGATGTACTGCTCCCGCAACTTGATGCCGTGCTCGCCGCACTCCGTCAGTTCGCCACGCAATATGCCGATTTGCCGATGTTGTCGCGTACCCACGGCCAGACCGCGACGCCGACGACCCTGGGCAAGGAGTTCGCCAATATCGCGGCCCGGTTGGCACGGGCCCGGCAGCGGCTGCTTGGCGTTGCGCTGTTGGGCAAGTGGAACGGGGCGGTAGGCAACCTCAATGCGCACCGCGTCGCTGCGCCGGGCACGGATTGGCTCGCGGTGTCGCGGGATTTCGTCGGCGTTGCCGGGCTGCAGTGGAACCCCCATACCACGCAGATCGAGCCTCACGACTGCATTGCCGAATACTGCGATGCCGTGGCCGCGGCCAACGTGGTCCTCATCGATGCGGCACGCGACATCTGGGGCTACATCTCGCTGGGCTATCTCAGGCAGCGGCCGGTGGCGGGCGAGGTCGGCAGCTCGACGATGCCCCACAAGGTCAATCCGATCGACTTCGAGAACGCCGAGGGCAACCTCGGGGTTGCCAACGCGCTGTTGCGCCACTTTGCGGAGAAGTTGCCGGTCTCCCGCTGGCAGCGGGACCTCACCGACTCCACGGTGCTGCGCAACCTGGGGGTGGCCCTCGGGCACACGCTGCTGGCCTGGAAGTCCCTGCAGCGTGGCTTGGGCAAGATCGCCGCGGACGAGGCGCGCCTGGCAGCCGATCTGGATGGAGCCTGGGAGGTGTTGGGCGAGGCCGTCCAGACCGTGCTGCGGGCGGCCGGTGTTCCGGACGGCTATGAGCTGCTCAAGGATTTCACCCGCGGCAGGCCGATGGACCGTACGCTGCTGGCAGGCCTCATCAACAGCCTGCCGCTGTCGGAAGAGCAGCGTGAGCGGTTGGCGCGGCTGACGCCAGCCACGTACACCGGTGCTGCCGCGGAACTGGCGCTGCGGGAACTGTGACCGCCGCCATGGTGGCCATTGCGCTGCATGCCTAGGCTTGCTCCCGGGAAACTTCCGGGAGTGGCGTTGATGCAGGGTGGCAGTGGCAAGACACCGGTCTGGTGGGCCGCGACCCCGGACCCATCCGGACGTCACAGCGTGTTGCCGCCGCCAAGCCACGAACCCTCCCTGCAGGTCCTGACCTCCCTCGAGGAGTTCCGCCGTGCCACGCGGCGCGCTTTCGACCAGTCCCAGCGTCTGGTTTCCGTGCTCGCCGACCAGCTGGATCCAGCGCTTTACGATGATCCGGCAGTGCTCGAGTCCGCCAAACGCTTCCTCATCTCGCGCCGCTACTCCCGCCTGCGCGTCCTGCTGCGGCGGCCACCGCGGCTGATGGGGCGTGCCGGACGCTTCGTGGGAATGGCGCGGCGCCTGACCGCGAACGTCGAGTTCCGTACCGTACCGGCCAGCGAAATCGCCGACGCGACCCAGTACCTGATCGGTGACGACAGCGTCATCGTCTACCAGGTCCGCAACGGTGCTTGGGACGGGGTGGCCGGCTATGACG
This sequence comes from Pseudomonadota bacterium, assembly GCA_046047615.1. GTDB lineage: Bacteria > Pseudomonadota > Gammaproteobacteria > Steroidobacterales > Steroidobacteraceae > ZC4RG30. The sequence goes on along the minus strand of JBJOHO010000037.1, from coordinate 2,462 downwards.
CGCCGACAAAATTGCGCATCTGCCTCGCGCAGTTCGACCGCCTGTGGACCTGCCAGCCTCCCGTATAATCCGGCGATGACTTGGCGTCCGCATCTCACCGTCGCCGCGCTGGCCCTGCACCAGGAGCGTCTGCTCGTGGTCGAGGAACTCATCCGTGGCGTGCGCGTCCTGAACCAGCCTGCGGGCCACGTCGAGGACGGCGAGTCGATCCTCGAGGCCGTGGTGCGCGAGACCCTCGAGGAGACGGCCTACCATTTCCTCCCGCGTTTCGTGGTCGGCACCTACCTGTGGCGGAACCCGGACGACGGCCGGACCACGCTGCGGTTTGCCATTGCCGGTGACATCACCGGCAAGGATGAGCAGCGTCCGTTGGACCGGGGCATCGTGGCGGCGCATTGGCTCGAGCCCGCCGTCCTGCGCCGGCCGGAGATGCCGCTGCGCAGCCCGCTCGTGCTGCAGTGTGCCGAGGATTTCCTTGCCGGACGCCGGTACGAACTCGACCTGCTCTCCCACGTTCCAGGCTGATGCGCAAGACCGGCAAGGTCATCGTTGCGCTGTCCGGCGGCGTGGACTCGGCCGTTGCTGCCTTGCTGCTGCGGCGCCAGGGCTACGAGGTCGAGGGCCTCTTCATGAACAACTGGGAAGAGGACGACAGCGCGTACTGCACGAGCGCGCAGGATTACCAGGATGCGCGCGCCGTGGCCGCCGAGCTGGGCATCCCGCTGCATCGCGTTGACCTTTCCGAAGCCTACCGGCAGCGGGTGTTCCGCCATTTTCTGGATGAATACGCCGCCGGCCGCACGCCCAACCCCGACATCCTGTGCAACCGGGAAATCAAGTTCGGCGACTGCCTGGCCCATGCACGTCGCTTGGGAATGCAGTATCTGGCGACGGGCCACTACGCCCGCATCGAACAGTGGCCGGAAGGGCCCGTCCTGCTCAAGGGTGTCGATTCCGGCAAGGACCAGTCCTATTTCCTCCACGCCGTGCGGCGCCCGGACTTCGCACAAGTGCTCATGCCGCTCGGCGGGTTCCACAAGAGCGAGGTCCGGGATCTGGCGCGCTCCGCCGGCTTGCCTGTCCATGCCAAGCGTGACAGCACCGGCATCTGCTTCATCGGCGAGCGGCCGTTCCGCCAGTTCCTGGAAGGGTATCTTTCGACCTCGGCGGGCCCGATCCAGACGCTGGACGGGGAAAGGCTTGGGGAGCACCAGGGCTTGAGTTTCTACACGCTCGGGCAGCGTTCAGGCCTCGCACTCGGGGGCCGCAAAGGCCATGCCGAGGCGCCGTGGTATGTCGTGGCAAAGGATCGCGCGCGCAACGTCCTGGTGGTGGCGCAGGGCGAAAACCACCCGGCGCTGTTCAGCCGTCGGGCCCGGGTGGCACAGGCCAACTGGCTGTGCCCGGTGGCGGCGCAGGGATTCCCGGCTGGCGTCCGTTACCGCTACCGCCAGCCGGACCAGCGCGCATGGGTCGAAGTGCTTGAGGGCGGCGAGGTCATGGTCACCGCCGAAGAGCCGCAACGTGCCGTGACCCCTGGGCAATCGGCGGTCTTCTACGCCGGCGAACGCTGCCTTGGCGGCGGGGTCATCGTGGAAACGGATGTATAATCGCGCGCAATTTTCCTGGAGGTCTCATGACGGACAGCTTCAAGGCGCGCACTTCGCTGCGCTCCGGCAACACGGACTACGACATCTGGAGCCTGAAGGCCCTGCCGGCGGACAAGCTCGCGCGGCTGCCTTACTCGCTGAAGATCCTCCTGGAGAACCTGCTGCGCTACGAGGATGGCGTCAACGTCACCCGTGCCGACATCCAGGCCGTGCTTGACTGGGACGCCAAGGCAACCCCCTCCCACGAGATCTCCTTCACGCCGGCACGCGTGATCATGCAGGACTTCACCGGCGTACCCTGCGTCGTCGACCTCGCCGCCATGCGCGAGGCCATCGGCCGGCTCGGCGGCGACCCGGCCCGCGTCAACCCGCTGGCCCCGGCCGAGCTCGTGATCGACCACTCGGTGCAGGTCGACGCCTACGGCACGCCGGCCGCGCTCGCCGAGAACAACCGCATCGAGTTCGAGCGCAACGGTGAGCGCTACGCCTTCCTGCGCTGGGGCCAGACCGCCTTCGACAACTTCAAGGTCGTGCCGCCGAACACCGGCATCGTTCACCAGGTCAACATCGAGCACCTCGCGCGCGTGGTGTTCCACAACGAGCGCGACGGCACGGCCTACCCGGACACGCTGGTCGGAACCGATTCGCACACGACCATGGTGAATGCCCTCGGCGTGCTCGGCTGGGGCGTGGGTGGCATCGAGGCCGAGGCCGCCATGCTCGGCCAGCCGGTCACGATGCTCATTCCGCAGGTCATCGGCTTCAGGCTGACCGGTCGGCTGCCGGCCGGCGCCACCGCCACGGACCTGGTGCTGACGATCACCGAGATGCTGCGCAGGAAGGGCGTGGTCG